>CALNZS010000009.1:0-11806 GCA_942491135.1 uncultured Gammaproteobacteria bacterium
CAGGTCGACGGGCTGCTCGCCGTTCCGGTCAGCCGCGACGGCCGCCACTATTACGTCGTGCTGCTGGGCACCTACCCCACCCCGACCGACGCGCGCCAGGCGGCTGCCGCAATGCCCGAGGCATTGAGCGACATCGAACCCTGGGTGCGGCCCGTCGGTCCACTGCGGCCCGATCCGGCAGCGGGCGGCTCAGACGGCGGCTGAGACGGCTCAGTCCCGGCCCGCGGACGATTCCAGCGAGGTGGCCGGGTTGATGGCTCGATAACTCGGCCGGGCGCGCAGCCGTTCCAGATAGCCGGCAACCCCGGGAAATCCGTCCAGCGGCATGGCGTCGACCTGCAGCACCATGGCCATGGACATGTAGGGGGTATCGGCCAGCGAGAAGTCCCCCGCCAGAAACTCCCGCCCCGTCAAGGTCTGTTCCAGGAACGGCAGCACCCGCCGCCGCAGCAGATCGCGGCCCCGTTCCATGTCTTCCACGTTGCGTTGCTCCGGCTTCGACCACCAGGGCATCCAGATCAGGCGCACCGGCTCGGACAGCACGATCTCGTCGCCGTAGTTCTCCAGGGCCCGCACCCTGGCCCGCTGCAGGGGATCGTCGGGCAGCAGACGCGGCTCGGGATAGCGTTCGTCCAGATATTCGTTGATCACCGTGGAGTCATACACGCGGGTGTCACCGTCGTCTATCCACGGCACCTTGCCGAGCGGGTTCTTGGCCAGTACCTCCGGAGTCTTTTTCCAGACGTCTCCAATCCGGACCCGTTCCACCCGGTAGCTCAGGCACTTTTCTTCCAGCACCACCTTGGTCTTGCTGGAATAGGTGGAGCGCAGCGTGCCCCAGGGGTAACGGCGCTCCATGGTATGCAACACGATCATGCCGGGACTCTCCGTGCGATGCGCCGCTGATAGTACACAGCCTCCCCGGAAAAGATCAGCAGCGCCAGCCAGATCAGGCCGAAGGTCAGGATCTGGCTGGCTCGCAGCGGCTCCCCGTACAACCCGATGGCCAGCACGAACATGAGCGACGGTGCCAGGTACTGGAAAAAACCAAGGACGCTGAGCGGCATACGCACCGCGGCGGCGGCAAAACAGACCAGCGGCAACACCGTCACCGGTCCGGCGGCGGCCAGCCAGCCCAGTTGTCCGGTGTCCAGGCGGGCCAGCGCGCCGTGTCCCGCGGTCGTGGTCCATACCAGGTAGATCAGAGCCAGCGGCAGAACCAGGGTGGTCTCGAGGCCCAGGCCCACCACCGAACCCACCGCGAGCCGCTTGCGCACCAGTCCGTAGAGGCCAAAACTGGCCGCCAGGCACAAGCCCACCCAGGGCACCAGACCGACTGCCAGAATCTCGTTGGCGACCCCGGCGGCCGCCAGCAGCAGCGCAACGGTCTGAGCCGGACGCAGCACCTCGCGGAAGAACAGCACGCCCAGCAACACGTTGAGCAGCGGGTTGATGAAATAGCCGAGGCTGGCATCGAGCATACGGTCGTTGAAGATGGCCCACACGAACAGCAGCCAGTTGGCGGAGATCAGTACCCCGCTCACGGTCAGGCCCATCAGTTCGCGCCGGGTCAGTGCGCGGACGTCGCGCCACTGGCCCAGCATCACCACCAGCAATCCGAGCAGCGCCACTGAGGCGACCACCCGATACGCCACTACCTCCAGCGGGTCGGCGAATCCAAGCTGTTTGAAGTAGACGGGCGCAACACCCCAGGACCCGTAGGCGCACAGCGCAAACCAGATGCCGCCGCGATCGATGCGCATGGCGATGTTCGGATCCGGCGCGGACATGATGTGCCTCCATCCAACGACCATCCACCGGGAAAGGCAGGGTAGAATTCCAGTCCGACATTCGGCCACGGACGTTTTTGCCCCGCTATGAACCCGGTGCTCCAGGAAATTCTGCAGTTACTCGACGTCGAACCCATCGAGCGCAATCTGTACCGCGGCCAGAACCACCAGACGGAGCACGTATTCGGCGGCCAGGTGCTCGCCCAGGCCATCGCGTCCGCCTTCCGGACGGTCAACGCCGCCCACGCTCTGCACTCCATTCACGCCTATTTCCTGCGCGCCGGGGACTGGAACGCGCCGATCCTGTACGAGGTCGACCGGATTCGCGACGGCCGCAGCTTCAGTACCCGGCGGGTAGTGGCGATTCAGCACGGCCGGGCCATCTTCAATATGGGCTCGTCGTGGCAGTCCCCCGAAGACGGCCTGCTGCACGCCCTGCCCATGCCCGACGTGCCGCCGCCGGAAGCGCTGCGCGGAGACCGCGAAGTATTCGCCGAACTGGCGGCCAGCCAGCCGGACGTGAAGCGTTACGCGTTCCGGTTCGAAGCCATCGAAAGCAAACAGGTGGAACGGCTGACCCACGACGACGACGCCACCCATCCGCCGTTCAAGCACACCTGGCTACGGACCCGGGACGCCCTGCCGGACGACCCGGAGGTGCACCTGGCGGTGCTCGCCTACATGTCGGACCTGGACTTCATGAGCACGTCGATGCTGCCCCACGGACGGCAGCGCATGCGCGACGCGGTACAAGGCGCCAGCCTGGATCACTCCCTGTGGTTTCACCGGCCGTTCCGCGCCGACGACTGGCTCCTGTTCGCCAAAGAATCCCCCAATGCCAACGGCGCCCGCGGCCTGGTGCGCGGACGCTTTTTCAACCGCAGAGGGGAACTGGTGGCAAGCGCCGCGCAGGAGTGCCTGATCCGGCCCCGCGGCGGCGCTTCCTGAAACCGTCTCAGAGCGCCTCGAGAATGCTCTCGGCGCTGCTGACCTCGAACTTGCCCGGGGCTTCGATCGCCAGTTTGGTGACCACCCCGTCGTCGACGATCATCGCGTAACGCTGGGAGCGGGTGCCCAGGCCGAAACCGGAACCGTCCATCTCCAGCCCCAGTTTGCCGGTGAACTCGCCATTGCCGTCACCCACCATGACGATGGCTTCCGCATTCTTGTCCTTGCCCCAGCTGTCCATGACGAAGGCGTCGTTGACGGAAATGCAGACGATGCTGTCGACGCCCTTGCCCTTGATGGTGTCGGCGTTGATGACAAAGCCTGGCAGATGGGCCTGGGAACAGGTCGGTGTGTAGGCGCCGGGGACGGCGAACACGACAACTTTCTTGCCCCCGAAGAGATCGCTCGTGCTTACCGCGGTGGGACGGCCATCCTTCATGACGTGCATGGTCGCGTCCGGCAGTTTGTCACCCTCTTTGATCGCCATCGTCGCTCCTTAGTGTGGATTCGAGTGCTGTAGGTCGAGTGCAGCGCAGTTTGGGGAAAACCCCACAGGCGGTCAACGCTGCCGGGCGGCGCAACCATCCGCCGGCAACGCAGTCACACTGCGGTATGAGGCCAAAGTCGCAGTCAATCCGGGCAGTCGGTGCTATAAATTGTACCTGCGGGCCGGTTGTCCCCGCTGAGAACCGGCATGGAACACGGATTTTCCTTGCGCCCCATCGAATTTCCCTGCGTATAATGTTGAAAGTATGCGGTTTTTGAGTCCTGCAGCCATGACGGCGTGCCCTGGCACAGGGATGCGAAGAGTACGGAGCGCGTTGCTCGCGGCCGCCTGCCTGTCGCTGGCCGGGTGCCAGCCCCCCGCCGAGACCGCACAGGCCGCCGGCCTGACCCAGTTCGCCCCGCTGGTCATGACCGCACCAGGCATCCGGCCGAGCCTGACGGTGCTGCCATACCCCGGACCCGGCTCCCTGCCGGCGCCCGTGATACACCCCAGCGTCATGCTGCTGGCGGCCGCCGAACTGGAAGCGGAAGAAGCCAATCCGACGGCGCCGGCCCGATCCAGCCAGAGCCAGGACGTGGGGGCGTCCAGCGGCGGTTCGTCCGAGGGCGCGGTAGCCGACGCGGTCGCCGACGCGGTAAGCGAAGAATCGGCGGCAGCGGGCGATTCGCCAATGCCCAAGGACTTCGAGATGCTGGGCGAACGCGTGGCGCCGGGTACCGTCGCCCGGCTGACCTGGACGCCAACCGAGACCTTCACCGGCAATACCGCGCCGTCCGCGGTGCTGGTCGCCCATGGCACCCAGCCGGGGCCGACCCTGTGCCTGACGGCCGCGGTCCACGGCGACGAACTGAACGGCATCGAAACGGTGCGGCGGGTTCTTCACGAGGTCCAGCCCGAGCGCCTGTCCGGCACGGTGATCGGCGTGCCCATCGTGAACCTGCAGGGGTTTCACCGGAACTCGCGCTACCTGCCCGACCGGCGCGACCTGAACCGGTTCTTTCCCGGCAACCCCACCGGCAGTGCCGCGTCGCGGATCGCCTATTCGCTGTTCAACAACGTGATCCGGCACTGCACCTGGCTGGTGGACCTGCACACCGGTTCGTTCCACCGTACCAATCTGCCGCAGCTCCGCGCCGATCTGAACGACCAGCGGGTGGTGGAGCTGACCCAGGGTTTCGGCTCCACGGTGATTCTGCACAGCGGCGGCGCCGAGGGCACGCTGCGCCAGGCGGCAACAGATGCCGGCATTCCCGCGGTGACCCTGGAAGCCGGCATGCCCATGCAGGTCCAGGAGGACGCCGTGGACCACAGCGTGAAAGGCATCTTCACCCTGCTGGACACCATCGGGTTGTACGACCGCCGCAGCCTGTGGGGCAACCCGGAACCCATCTACTACCAGTCACGCTGGGTGCGGGCCGATCACGGCGGTATCCTGGCGGGCGAGGTACGCCTCGGGCGGCGGGTCCGCCGCGGTGACCTGCTGGGAACGGTCATCGACCCCATCAGCAACGAACAGAACGCGATCCTGTCGCCCTTCCAGGGCCGGGTCATCGGCATGGCGCTGGATCAATTCGTCATGCCCGGCTACGCCACCTTCCACATCGGCATCGAAGCCGACGTGGGCCAGGCCATGGAGTACGCCGACGACGAAGACATCGACCACGCCGACGAAGGTCTGCAGACCGGCTACGAAGAAGGCGACTGAAGCCGGTCCGGCGGTGCGCCTCCGGCGCCGTCAGCGCCAGGCGAATCGCGGCTGTTCGAAGTGCCCCACCCGGGTCGCCCGGCCCAGCAGACACACCTCCCGGAACTGGTAGATGATGGCCGCCGTGGGGGCGGCGATGCTGTCCTCGCCTACCGGCATGCGCAGCACCGGCGCGCCGCCCGGCTCACCGGCATCCAGCTTCGGCGCGTCCTCGCGCAGGAATTCACGCACCGGGATACGGTGCACGGAAGCCACTTCCTGGGGATTCGGCCAGGTCTCGAGACGCGGGCCGCCCCATATCACCACCGGCGTCATGACGAACCCGGAGCGGGTGACGAAGTCATCCAGGCGTCCGAGGACCGCGTCGGCATCCAGGTGTACCGATATCTCCTCGCTGGTTTCCCTGAGCGCCGCCTGCACCGGGGTCTCGCCGGGGTCCAGCCGCCCGCCCGGAAACGCCCACTGCCCCGGATGACTGCGCAACTGAGCGGAGCGCCGGGTCAGCAGCAGCGCAGCTTCGTCGCTCCAGTGAGAATGGGTGGGCAGTCCCGGCAGGTCCGCGCCGTGGCCGCCGTCGGTGACAAGCACCGCAACGGCCGCCCGGCGGACCGCCGCGTCCTGGCGCTGAACCTCGGGTTCGAACGCCAGCAGGTTGGCCTGCAACCGCTCCCGCAGCGTCTCGTCACAGCAGGTACTCGCAGGGTCTCCCGACATCCGGTCAGGCTCCATGAGGTAGGATCGAACTCCATGGAAACACGGCCGCGAACCTAGTGCCAGCCACGGAACCGGACCACCGGGAACGGGAGCGCGCGGCGCTGCTGGCGGCGCTGGCCGCGGTGGCGGCCTGGTCGACGGTCGCCACCGGGTTCAAGCTCGCCCTGCGGTCGCTTGAGCCGCTGCAGCTGCTGTGGCTCGCAACGCTGCTGTCGGCGGCCCTGTTCGCGGTGGCGGCGACGATCCGCGGCGCCTGGCGCCCGGCCCCCGGTACGGTGCGCAGCGGTCTCGGCTTCGGCGTCAACGTGGCGGCGCTGGGTCTGGTCAATCCAATCCTCTATTACCTGGTACTGTTCGAAGCCTACGACCGCCTGCCGGCCCAGATTGCCCAGCCGCTCAACTACACCTGGGCCATCACGTTGTCACTGCTGGCCGTCCCGGTGCTGGGTCAGCGGCTGACCCGGTATACCCTCGGCGGGCTGCTGCTGGGTTATCTCGGTGTGGTCATCGTACTCACCCAGGGCCGTCTGGACGGCTGGCGCGAGGTCGACTGGACCGGAGTTGCGCTGGCCCTGGCCTCCACGGTGCTCTGGGCCGGCTACTGGCTCGCGACCGCCCGTTCCCGGGTGGAACCGGTGACCCTGATGGCCTGGAGTTTCCTGCTGGCAGCGCCGCCGCTGACCATCATCTGCCACTTCGGTCCGGGCCTGCCGGCGTTGACCTGGCCCCATCTCGGCTTCGGCGCCTGGGTCGGCCTGGTGGAAATGGGCTTCACCTTCCTGCTCTGGCAGCGGGCCCTGCGACTGACCCATCACGCCGCGCGCATCGGCACCCTGATTTTCCTTTCGCCGGTGGTGTCGCTGCTGCTGATCGGCGCCGTGCTCGGCGAGCACGTGCACGCCACCTCCTGGGCCGGTCTGGCGGTCATCATCGTGGGCCTGATGGTGTCGAGACGGGACAGCGCGGCCAGCTGATCCCGTGCCCATTGTTCAGGCCGAGGTGGTGCATGGCGGCCGGGGGCGGCCGGGCTTAGAATGGCGCCTGGTCCGCATGCGCGGGCAGCCTCGAGTCACTTTATCCAGGATCGTGTCCATGCCAGCCAGAACCCTGACCGGTGGCCTTATCGGACTAATCGCCCTGATGGCCGGCGCCTGCTCCACGTCTTCGAGCCCGCCCGACTCCCGGCCACAGAGCCCCGTCGAACGCGGCGAGTACCTGGTGAATCTGCTTGGCTGCGGGCGCTGCCACACCGAAGGTTATCTGCTGGGGGTGGCCCCCACAGGACCGTACCTGGCAGGCTCACGCATCGGCATAGCCTACAGCGGCGGCGACGACGAACCCGACCCGGGCCTGGTGTTTGCATCCAACCTCACGCCCGACATGGCCACCGGGCTCGGCACCTGGAGCGAGCGCGACATCGTCCGGGCGTTGACCACCGGCGTGGGAACCGATGGCCATCAGCGCCTGCCGGTGATGCCCTGGCCCAACTATCAGGCGCTGCGCAGCGACGACCTGAACGCCATCGCCGGCTACCTGAAGAGTCTCCCGCCGGTGGCTCGGGACATTCCCGCGGCCACCAATCCCGGCGACCGGGTAATGCACCCTTACGTTCGATTCGGGATCTACGTCTTTCAGCCGGCCGGAGACACCAGCGCGCGCTGAGCCCCCTCAGCCGCGCACCTCGGCGCGCATGCATTTCCAGGCCGCGTCGGCGAACAGTTCCTTCATGGCCCCGGGCGGCTGGTCGTACTGGCCGGACAGCCAGCGCCGCACGTACTCCTGAATCGGGCCGCTGATCAGCGGCACGTAGGCATGTCGGGGCAGCGCCCGCATCTCGCCGCCGGCCACGAACGGCGCGAACCAGGTGAACACTTCGGTAATGTAAGCGCGGTAGACCTCATCGAGCCGCGCTCGCGCCTGCGCCGAAAAATCGATGTCGCGGGAGTGCAGGTAGCTGGCCAGGGCGCGGTTGCGGGTGGACCAGTCGCAGTAGAACCGGACCACCGCCTTGACGCTCTCTTCCGCCCCCTCACAGCGCTTGAGGCGGCGCACCATGCCACGGTTGAACCGGGATATGCCGTCGATGAACAGTTCCTCGGCAATCCCTTCCTTGCTGCCGAAGTGGTGATAAAGGCTGCCCACGCTGCAACGCGCGGCCTGCTGAATGTCGCCGATGGTGGCGCCGTCGATCCCTAATCGGGTGAAGCAGTCGAGGGCCGCGCTCAGGACGCTGGCGCGCCGCTCCACGGTGGCCGCGCGCGGCTCGCTCCTGGGCGCGCTGCGGCCGCTTGCGTTCCTGCCAGCGGGATTCCTGGGCATCTCGATCCTCTCTCTGAACGCCGATCTTATCTAGAATCTGGTTCTAGTAAAACATTCTAGTTTTGAGTAAGCTCCGGCTCCCTCGAACTCGAGTATTCCGAAGCAACTGCGAGACCTGCCCATGGACATAGAACTCAGCCCGGAAGATCTGGCGTTCCGCGACGAGGTACGCGCCTTCTTCAAGGACAACGAGTACAAACCCGGCGACGACTACGCAAAGTGGCGCCTCGACTGGTTCAAGAAAGCCCGCGAGAAGGGCGGCTGGGACGTCCCCAAGTGGCCGAAGGACTTCGGCGGCCCGGGCTGGACCCCCACCCAGCACTACATCTGGGAGCAGGAAACCGCCGTCGCCACGCTGCCCTGGGACATGCCCTTCGGCGTCGGCATGCTGGCACCCGATGCTCATGGGCTACGGCATGCCGAACAGCAGGACCGCTTCCTGCCGGATATCCGCGCCCGCAAGGTCAACTGGTGTCAGGGTTACTCCGAGCCGGGCGCCGGCTCTGACCTTGCGTCGCTCAAGACCAAGGCGGTGCTGTCCGAAGACGGCAGCCATTACCTGGTCAACGGCCAGAAGATCTGGACCACCGCCGCGCACATGGCCGACTGGATATTCTGCCTGACCCGCACCGACGATTCGGGCAAGAAACAGGAAGGCATCACGTTCCTGCTGTTCCCCATGAAAGATCCCGGCATCGAGGTGAAGCCCATCATCACCCTGGGCGGCAGCGCACACCGTCAACACGGTCTTCCTCACCGACGTGAAAGTGCCGGTGGAAAACCGGATCGGCGAGGAAGGCAAGGGCTGGACCTACGCCAAGGGCCTGCTGCAGCACGAGCGCACCGGTCTCGCCGGCCTGTCGCGGTCGCTGGTTGCCCTGGAGGGACTCAAGGAGAACGCCCGCAGCGTCCCGCGCGGCAACGGCTCGCTGATGGACGAGCCCAGCTTCCGCGCCAAGATCGCCGAACTGGAGATCGACCTGCTGGCCGCCGAGTACACCGAGCTGCGCAGCCTCGCCAGCGCCTCGGCCGGCGCGGCGCCGGGGCCGGAGTCCTCGATCCTGAAGCTCAAAGGCACCGAGATTCAGCAACGCATCCAGAAGCTGACCATGGAAGCCGGCGGCCTCTATTCCGCCGCATGGGGCGGCCGGACCGTGGGGCCGAAGTTCGCCAAAGGCGGCACGGCCGGATACCTGGCGAGCCGCGCCTACACCATCTACGGTGGCGCCAGCGAAGTACAGAAGGACGTCATTGCCAAGAACGTCCTGGGGATCAAGAGGTCATCACGATGAATTTCGAGCTCAGCGACGAACAGAAACTCATTGCCGAGAGCGTGCAGCGTTTCGTGCAGGACAACTACGAGCTGGAAACCCGGCGCAAGCTGGCCGACACCGACCCCGGCTTCAGCCGCGACCACTGGTCCACCATGGCCGAACTCGGCTGGCTGGCGTTGCCGTTCGCGGAGGAGCACGGCGGCTTCGGCGGCAACCAGATCGACACCATGGTGGTGATGGAGCAGTTCGGCAAAGGCCTGGTGCTGGAGCCCTATCTGGCCAGCGTGGTGATGGGCGGCGGCGCGGTAAAGCGCGGCGGCAAGGCCCTGCAGGCGGAAATTCTTCCCGGGGTCGTCGATGGCAGCCGTCAGCTCACGCTCGCCTATGCCGAACCACAATCCCGGTTCGACCTGCACGACGTCACGACGACTGCAAAAGCCCAGGGTGACGGCTATGTCCTCAATGGACACAAGTCCATGGTGCTGCACGCCGCCACGGCCACCCAGATCGTGGTCTCCGCGCGCACCAGTGGCGGCCAGACCGATGCGAACGGCATCACCCTGTTCCTCGTCGACGCCGATGCGGAGGGCGTCAAGTGCAGACTTTCCCGACGGTGGATGGCCTGCGCGCCTCCGAAGTGACTTCGAAAGACGTCGCGCGTAGCGGACGCGGGTCCTGGGCGACTCGACGGGGGTTTCGCGGTGCTCAACGCGGTCGCCAACGACGGCATCCTGGCGCTGGCGGCAGAAGCCGTGGGTGCCATGGAAGTGCTCTACAAGGACACCGTGGCGTACACCCAGGAGCGCGTTCAGTTCGATCATCCGCTGGCGGACTTTCAGGTTCTGCAACATCGCATGGTGGACATGTTCATGGAATACGAGCAGTGCAAGTCGCTGCTCTACCGGGCCACCATGGAGACCGCCCAGGGCGATCCGGAGACGGCCCAGCGCACGGTCCACGCGTTGAAGCACCTGATCGGCAAGTCGGGCATCTTCATCGGCGAGAACGCGGTACAGCTCCACGGCGGCATGGGCATGACCGAAGAACTGGCGATCGGCCACTACTTCAAGCGCCTGCTGGTGATCGACGCCCAGTTCGGCAACGCCGACTTTCATCTGGAGAGGTTCGCCGCCTGAGGCGGCGTCACTCCGCAAAAACCCGTCCGCCCGGACACCTGACGGACACCGGGCGGACACCCCTTACGCCGGCAACCCAGCCGGAAGTCCTTTGATCTCAATGCGTTAGCGGTTGGCACGAGGCCTGCTACACGACCTGCAGGAAATTGCAGGCCCGCCTCCCGGGCGGAACCCGATATGCAGGTCATCCATCAGACTACCAGGCCCCGGTCCGCCGCCGCGGGCGGCCCCGCCGCCATCCGCGACACCAGCGGCCAGGACCGGCCGATCGAGCGCCGGCGCCGCGGGCCGCTGATCCGCCTGGGGGTCCCCGCCGCTGGCGCCCTGCTCCTGGCCCTGGCCGTCTACGCCGCACTGCCGTGGTTTTCCGCCGAACGCTCAGTGGATGCGGACCGGCTGCGTATTGCGTCGGTCCAGCGCGGCACCCTGCTGCGCGACGTGGCCGTCGATGGCCGTGTGACGGCGGCCAACAGCCCTACCCTCTACGCCATCGCCCCTGGCACCGTGGACCTGCAGGTCGTGGCTGGCGACGCCGTGGCTCAGGGCCAGGTTCTGGCCATCCTCGAGAGTCCCGAACTGGAAAGCCGCCTGGCTCAGGAGCAGGCCACCCTGGACGGGCTCGAGATCGAAGCCGGACGGGCCGAACTGGACGTCCGCCAGGGTCGTGCCGAAGCGCGCATGCAGGCCGACCAGGCGGAGGTGGACCGGCAGACGGCGGCGCGCGAACTGCAGCGGTTGCAGCAGGGATTCGATCTGGGGGTCGTATCCGAAATCGATCTGCTGCGAGCCGGCGACAACCTGACCAAGACCGAGATAGCCCTGCAGCATGCCCAGCGCGACGCCGAGCTGCAGAGCGAAGGTCTCGGTTTCGACCTGGACACGGTGCGCCGCCGCGTGGCCCGCCAGCAGGCCCTGGTCCGCGAACTCCAGCGCCAGGTGGACCGGCTGACCATCCGTTCGCCGGTGCAGGGACAGGTGGGCCAGGTGCACGTCGAGCAGCGGGCTACCGTGGCCGCCAACGCACCGGTTCTGAAGGTGGTCGACCTGACCGCCTTCGAGGTGGAGATCGGCGTGCCCGAGAGCTACGCGCGCGACCTGGGGATCGGCATGGCGGCAGAAATCCGGGTCGCCGGGTCCACCTACCCGGGCACGGTACGCTCGGTGTCCCCCCAGGTAGTCGGCGGCGAAGTGGTCGGCCGGCTGCGCTTCGACGGTGAGCCGCCCGCCGGGCTGCGCCAGAACCAGCGGGTCAATGCCCGCATCGTACTGGACCGCAAGCCTGACGTGCTGCTGGTGGAGCGGGGTCCGTTCCTGGAAGCCGGCCAGGGCCGATTCGTGTACCGGGTGCGCGACGGGGTCGCCGAACGGGTCGTCTATACCAGCGGCAGCGTCAGCATCGATGCGGTGGAAAT
>CALNZS010000010.1:0-17602 GCA_942491135.1 uncultured Gammaproteobacteria bacterium
AGCCGCTTCGTGGTCACCGCCGTCGGGGTCCTGTCCACGCCGACCCCGCCGAACATCGAGGGCACGGACACGTTTCAGGGCGAGTCGTTTCATGCCTTTCACTGGCCCCACCAGCCACTGGATCTCTCCGGCAAGCGGGTGGCCGTGATCGGTACCGGCGCGACCGCCATCCAGCTCATTCCCGAAGTGGCCCGGGTCGCGGCAAGGCTGACGGTATTTCAACGCCGGCCGAACTGGGCTGCGCCGCTCAACAACGCGCCCATCTCCGAAACCGAGATGGCGGACATCCGCGCGCGCTACGACGACATCTTCGCCACCTGTGCGCGAACCCCGGGGGGATTCGAGCACGAGCCCGATCGGCGCGGCTTTTATCAGGTGAGCCGCGAGGAACGGCGCCGGCTCTGGGATCGGCTCTACGACGAGCCTGGATTCGGCATCTGGTTGCGCAACTTCGTCGAGATCTTCGTGGACGAGGCGGCCAACGCCGAGTTCTCCGACTACATTGCCGAGCGCATCCGGCAGCGGGTCGACGATCCGGCGATCGCCGACAAGCTCATCCCCCGTGACCACGGTTTCGGGATTCAGCGGGTACCGCTGGAAAGCGGCTACTTCGAGACCTACAACCGCGACAACGTGGAACTGGTGGACGCCGAGGAAACGCCGATACAACGCGTGACCCCGGCGGGAATCGAAACCACGGACCGGTCCTTCGAGTTCGACGTGATCGTCTACGCCACCGGCTTCGATTCGTTCACCGGCGCCTTCGACCGCATCGACGTTCGCGGCAGCAACGGCGTTCGCCTGCGGGATCGGTGGGCCGATGGCCCCGTCACCTACCTGGGGGTTGCGGTCAGCGGCCTGCCGAATTTCCTCATGCTGGCCGGCCCGCAGACCGCGGCCACCAATTTTCCCCGTGGCGTGGAACTGGCAGTGGATTGGGTCACCCCGTTCCTCGAGCATCTGTGGCGCCATGGGTACCGCCGCTTCGACGTGGACCCGCGGGCCGAGAACGAGTGGGTCGAGCACGTCAAGGCAATGTACGAAGGCCTGCTGCTGCGCAAAGCCCGGAGCTGGATCACCGGATACAACTCCAATGTCGAAGGCCACGAGTACGGCCACACCCGCTACAACATCTACAACGGCGGCGGGCCCAAATACGCTCAGTGGCTGCGCCAGGTGGCGGCGGACGGTTACGCTGGCTTCGAACTGTCGCGCTGACACGGCGTCCGTGACACGGCGTCCGTGACACGGCGTCCGTGACACGGCGTCCGGGCTCAGCCGATGCCGAGGCGCTGCAGTTGCTCCGCGGGCGCTTCGATGGCTCCCAGGGCGCTGCGCAGCAGATCGATCATTCGCGCCTCGTCCGCGCTGCCGTGCCGGTTCTCGGTTTCTTCGGGATCGTTGCCCAGGTCGTACAGGCAGTGCTGGTTCGGCTTCTGGCCCAGGCACCAGTAGGGCTGCGGATCGCCGGCCCGGAACGGCTGACGGATCACCGGTATGTCGGTACCCGGCATGGTGTCCAGGTAGGCGTTGCGGTCGGGCCGCGGCAGTTTCAGGCCGGGATGCTGGTGCACCGGCATGGTCGACCAGCGATTCGACCACATGGACAGGGGCACGTTGTCGGCGTTGGTCGGACAGCGGGCGTATTTGTAGCGGCCGTCCAGGACGTGCACCCAGCGGCCGTATACCCCGGCCAGGGCCCAGTCACGAATGGACGTGCGGGTGCCGTTGAGCAGCGGCACCAGCGAGTGCCCGTGGGTGACATGAGCGGGCGTCACCCCGAACAGATCACACAAGGTGGCGTGCAGGTCGACGTTGGTAGTCAGCGCGCCGACGCGGCCGGGGTCGCGGCCGGGCCAGCGGATCATCAGCGGCGTGTGGCCGAGCGGTTCGTAGTGGGGCACCCCCGGCTTGCCGAAGATGTCCCGTTCGCCCAGGTAGTGGCCATGGTCGGTACACAGGATGACGGCGGTATCGCGCCACAGGCCGTTGGCCTCCAGCGCGTTCAGAACCTTGCCGAACCAATGGTCGATCATCGACAGCTTGGCGCCGTAGTTGGCGCGAACGTGGCGGGCCTGGCGTTCCGTCAACACGCCGCGTTCCACCGTGCGGACCGAGTAGGGCGGCCAGATCATCAGCGGATCGTCCCAGTCGGGATCATAGCGGCCGGCCCAGGGCTCGGGCGTGTCGAACGGCTCGTGGGGGTCGAACTCGTCGACGAACAACAGAAACGGGCCGGCATTACCGGCCCCGCTGCCGGCCCCGGTGTGCAGGTTCAGCCAGTCCGCGGCCGCCTGCATGGTGCGCGGCCCGGGAAAGTCGGCCTCGGACCGGAACCAGGTACGCGACTCGTTGTAGTACTGGCCGTTGCCGGCGCTGGCGGGTAGCGCCGGCGTGCCCAGCCAGGAAGGATCGGCCCGGGTTTTCCACGGATCGTTCTCGTGTCCGCGCACGTAGTCCCAGGCGCGGAAGTCGGTGTGGTAGTTTTCTCCGCCGGTTTCGAACAGGTGGGGATGATCGCTGATCAGCATGGTGGTGACCCCGGCGCTGCGCAGGGCCGCGGTCAACGGTGCCTCCCACAGCTCGATGGACCCCCAGGGACGCCACAGAAAATCCAGCGCGCCCACCAGAATGTCGTGCCGGGCGGGCATACACGGCAGCGAGCCGACGAAGTGATTGTCGAAACGTACCGCGCCGGCGGCGAAACGGTCGATGTTCGGGGTGTCGAACTCGCGCCCGCCGTAACAGCCGAGCATGTGCCGGTTCAGGCTGTCGAGCAGGATGACTACGGCGTTGCGCACGGGGGTATCGCCGTTCTCGTCCCGGTTCATGGATCGCTCCGGCGGATGTCTGACCGTGCAGTCTACAAGGCATCCGGCGCCGCTCCCACGACGCTCCGGGGCACCGAATCAGGAATAATGGGTAAGGCTGCCGGAATCGGAGACCCGGCCCAGTGGGAATGGCGGGAAGTTGTGTGTGACGGAATGTAGCGATTCGAGTGAAACTGACCTGATCGAGCAGTTGGATGCGGCCCAGGCACTGCGCCGGGCGGGCCGCTTCGCCGACGCGGTGGCCATCCTCGAGCAGGTCCTGGCCGGGTGCGAGCGGGGCACCCTGGCCGGCAACGATCTGTGGCTGGAGGCCCAGAGTCTCTGTATCGCCTGCCTCGGTAGCGACGGCGCCGCAGAGCATCGGCTGATGCTGGCCCGGTTCGAATCGGTACGCGCCGACTTCGAGGCCGATCTGCAGCATGCCGAGCGGCCGGATGCGGCCCACCAGATGCACGCCAGAATCCGATTCTGTGAGCTGGCTCGCCAGCAGATCCGTTCCTGTTGCGCGCTGGGACGTTTCGGCGAAGCGCTGGAAGCGGCCGATTACGCCAACGAGTTGCACGCGGCCATTCCCCCGGGGATCGAGCGCAGCGAGCAACGGATTCTGCTGCTGGCCGAGTGTGCCGGCGTCCTGCACGGGCTGGGCAACGACGAGGATGCGGAACTGCTGGCCGCTGAGGCCGTGGAGATCCTGGGACGGCGTTGGAACGACGCTGCTTCCGCCGCTGGCGACGTCCCCGCTGAACTTGCCAATCGGGAACGCATCCGGCCACCCGCGCAGATCCTGTTGCGCCGGGTCGAGGACATGAACCTGCGTGCGCTCTTCAGCCGGCTGGCGCAAGCGCATCTGAGCAGTGAACGGCGAATGCAGTCGCTGGACCCGGACGCCGCACCCCGGCGGCTGGATCTGGCGCGGGCCAACGAGTCGGTTGGAATGGCGGCGTACCGGCTGGGGCTGGACGGTTTCCTGGATTACCTGACGGCGGCGGCGGATGGGTACCGGTCGCTGATCGACGAGGCGGGCGCCATGGCGCGGGCCCATCTGGCTCGCCTCATGAAGGTGGTGGCCGGCTTGCACGACGGACGCAGTGACGGGGAAGCCCGCCGGGCCCTGCGCGAGTCGGTGCAGCAGTTGCGGATCCTGTGGCAGCAGGACCCGGTGCATTATGGTCCCGCCTACCTGGACGTTCTGAACGTATTCTGCACCTCCCTCGACGGCCGGGCGCACCTGGATCAGGAACGGCGCGATGTCCTGCGCGCTGCCGAGCAGGTCATCGAGGGCTTCGACGAGCCACAGATGCGCGAGTGCGCGGCCCTCGTGGAGCAGATCCGGGGGGCCGCTACGGCCACCGAACTGCCTGCCGCCGGGGCCGCACCGGCGCCGCCGCGGGTACGCACCCGGCGCCGCCAGCGCCGATCGCGGCGCAAGCTGATCGTCGCCAGCGCCATCATTGTGCTGTCGGTGCTGGGGCTGCTGCTGGGGCTGGTGCTCTACGACAGCGGCCCGCTGCACTGTGTGGAACTGGCTCTGGATCCGAATGGCGAAGAGATCTGCGCGCGCTGGGAGAACCGCAGTGGCGTGAGCCGCTCGGTACTGCCGGCGGACGAACTGCGCCCGCCTGCGGAGGGGGATTTGTGAGCACGGCGTCAGCGCAGTAACGTTCGACTCCGGTCTGGCGGGGAGGAAACCATGCGTGAGTTCTCGGGCCTGGGTATGCACCTGGGCAATCTGTCGCGGCTGTCGCGGGCGCAGACCCGGTCGATCAGCCCGGAGAACTTCACCGGCGCCAGGGGCCAGGGCGGGATGTCCACCGATGGTCCGGCCGCCAACGCGGCCCGCGGGCTCGGCCAGGGCTGGAAGGTTTCGCCCTATGTGGTCATCGAACCGGGCGCCACCTTCGAACTCGCCGACATCGAAGGCGCCGGCGCGGTCCAGCAGATGTGGATGACGCTGGCCCGCGGCAAGTGGCGCCACACCATCCTGCGCGCCTACTGGGACGACCAGGCGGTACCCTCGGTGGAGTGTCCGGCCGGCGACTTTTTTGCCTGCGGCTGGGAACGCTACGCTCAGGTTTCCTCGCTGGCGGTCTGCGTCAACCCGGGCCGTGCGTTCAACTGTTACTGGGAGATGCCGTTCCGGCGGAGGGCGCGGCTGACCCTGGAGAACCGCAGTGACGAGCAGATTTACGTCTACTACCAGATCAACTACACGCTGACCGAGGTGCCCGCGGACGTAGCGTACTTTCATGCGCAATTCCGCCGTACCAATCCGCTGCCCTACAAGGAGGTGTACACGATCCTGGACGGCGTTTCCGGCCGCGGGCACTACGTGGGAACCTACATGGCCTGGGGCGTCAACAACGGCGGCTGGTGGGGCGAAGGCGAAATCAAGTTCTATCTGGATGGCGATGGCGAGTTTCCCACCATTTGCGGCACCGGGACCGAGGACTACTTCTGCGGCGCCTACAACTTTGATCCCGGCTCCATGGAGCGCAACCAGCCCGGCGCGCGGCCGCCGGGATACCAGGAATTCAACACACCCTACGCCGGCATGCCGCAGGTCATCCGGCCCGACGGGGTGTACCTGTCTCAGCAGCGGTTCGGCATGTACCGCTGGCACATCGCCGATCCGGTCCGCTTCCAACAGGACCTGCGGGTGACCATCCAGGCACTGGGCTGGCGCACCCACCGCGATCGCCAGTACCTGCCGCTCCAGGACGACATCGCGTCCGTGGCTTACTGGTATCAGGCGCTGCCGACCGCCGCGTTCCCGGCCCTGCCGGATCGGGACTATCTGGAGGTGATCTAACGCCGGGGCCGGTAAACTGAGGCACCGCTCGAGCGGAACAGGGGAAGCCGTCATGCGCAGTCACGTCACCGGCGCCGACACGCCACCGTTGCTGGAAGACACCATTGGCGCCGCCCTGCAGCGGGCGGCGCAGCAGTGGCCGGAGGAACTGGCGGTGGTGTCCCGGCACCAGGGGCTGCGCCTGACCTACCGGCAACTGCTGGATTACACCGATCAGCTCGCGGCCGGGCTGCATGGGCTCGGGCTCCAGCGCGGCGACCGCATCGGCATCTGGGCGCCGAACTGCCTGGAATGGACCCTCACCCAGTTCGCGGCCGCACGCCTGGGCCTGATCCTGGTCACCATCAACCCCGCCTATCGCACCTCCGAGTTGGAGTACACCCTGCGTAAGGTCGGGGTGAAGGCGCTGGTGGCGGCGGAGCGGTTCAAGAGCAGCGATTACGTGGGTATGGTCGAGTCGCTGGCCCCCGAGGTGCCCGGCGCCAACGCCGGGGCCCTGGGCACTGCACGTTTTCCGGAACTTCGGGTGCTGATCAAGATCGGCGGCGAGCCGCGGCCCGGCTGGCTGGATTTCGGCTCGGTGGTGGCGGACGGCGCCGGAACCCGCGACACGGTAGCCGCCATTGGCGCTGGGCTGCGCGCCGAGGATCCCATCAACATCCAGTTCACCAGCGGCACCACGGGCGCGCCGAAGGGTGCGACCCTGTCCCATCGCAACATCCTCAACAACGGCTATTTTGTCGGGCGCAGCATCCGGCTCGGTCCGGGCGACCGGCTGTGCATACCGGTGCCGCTGTACCACTGCTTCGGCATGGTCATGGGTAACCTCGGCTGCCTGACCCACGGGGCCGCCATGGTGTATCCGTCGGAAGTGTTCGAACCCCGGGCGGTGCTGGACGCCATCGAGCAGGAATCCTGTACCGGCCTTTACGGAGTGCCCACCATGTTCATCGGTGTGCTGGGTGACCCGGAGTTCGAGCGCTTCGACGTATCCAGCCTGCGTACCGGCTGCATGGCCGGCTCGCCGTGCCCGGTGGAGGTCATGAAGCAGGTGGTAGGCCGGCTCAACATGCGGGACGTGACCATCGCCTACGGCATGACCGAGACCAGCCCGGTCAGCTTCCAGAGTTCGCCGGACGACCCGCTGGAAAAGCGGGTGTCCACCATCGGCCGGGTGCAACCCCATCTCGAGGTGAAGGTAGTCGACGAACAGGGCGCCACTGTCGCGCGCGGGGTGCCTGGGGAACTGTGCACCCGCGGCTATTCGGTGATGATCGGCTACTGGGACGATGCGGAACGGACCGCCGAGGCCGTCGATGGGGACGGCTGGATGCACACCGGCGACATCGGCGTCATCGACGACGAGGGTTACGGCAACGTGGTGGGCCGCATCAAGGACATGGTGATCCGCGGTGGCGAGAACCTGTATCCGCGGGAGATCGAGGAGTTTCTGTTCGGCCATCCGGACGTTGTCGATGTTCAGGTAGTCGGGGTTCCAGACGACCGTTTTGGTGAAGAACTCTGTGCCTGGATACGCCTTGCCGCCGGCGCCACGGTGGACGAAGCCGGTATCCGTGACTTCTGCCGCGATCGGATCGCCCACCACAAAGTGCCGCGCTATATCCGCTTCGTCGACGATTACCCGATGACGGTGACCGGCAAGGTGCAGAAATTTCTGATCCGTGAACAGATGATCCGGGACCTGGGGCTGTCCCAGCAGCAAACCGCTTGACGCACACCGTGCTTTCCCCATCATGTCGCCGGCGGCAGAAGCAACCGGCGGAGCAGTCTGGTATGAGCGATGGCACGGAAACGAACGCAGGCGCCCCACTGGTGGGAGAGGGCACAGTGCTGTCGCTGCACTATACCGTGCGTGACGACGCCTCGGACCGGGCCCTGGAAACCAGCGCCGGTGGCGATCCCATGACCATTCTGTTCGGCCAGGGCGGCCTGTTGCGCTCGGTTCAGGATGCCCTGCGCGGCAAGGCCGCCGGCGATCAGGTGAGCGTCACGGTGCCGCCGGAAGAAGCGTTCGGCGAGCGCCGGCAAGATGCGGTCCGGCGTCTGTCCAAGAAGTACTTTCAGGATGCCCGGCGGCTGCGCGCCGGCGACCGCACGCGGATACAGACCGAGGAAGGCCCGCGGCCGGTCACGGTGCTCAAGGTCGGCGGCAAAGTCATCGATGTCGATACCAATCACCCCTATGCCGGGATGACCCTGACCTTCGTCATGGAGGTGCTGTCAGTGCGTGAGGCCAGCGCCGAAGAATTGGCCCACGGACACGCCCATGGACCGGGCGGGCATCAGCACTGATGGCCGGCCGAGGGTCGGCGTAGCTCATCCATCATAACGGGGCAGCGAACCGTTCCGCCGGAATGTGGCACCTCCCGGGACCCAATTCAGTGCGTTCCGGCCGCCGATCGGCGCTTCTGGTGCGCGTCGTGCACCCGGCGCGGCGTCGATGGGGCCGTTGGGTCCCGTAAACACGCCGCCTAACGGCCCTGGCATGTTTCTTGTTCGGATTTCTCCAGTCGACTCGGCGAGTCGACCGTCGGTGCCTGCCCGGTTCCGGCAGAACCCATCCTGACCGGGGAGCACATGAACGCCAGGATCCAGTCCATACGCCGCGCCGTAGCGGCGGCAACCGTCGCCATGTCGATGGGGTGGGGCGTAGCCGGCGCCGACCAACTGGCGCAGTACGAAACGCCGGGATACGTCATTCATGCGACCGGACTCGACGTCGCCATCATCGATGTGCCGGTTTATCTCGACAGCCGCAGGCCCCGGCAGGAGGCGCACGCCTTGCCGGCGTCGATCGGGTCCGGCCGGCCGGGCGCGGCGCCGCGTTTCGACCCCATGCACTTCGTGACCGTCGCCGGCTATGGCGACGCCGCCGCGCAGCAGCTTGGTGACGAGGGAACGGTGGGCCGTATCACCGACCTCATCGCCCGCATCGCAGGCATCGGGCAGGTGCCCGTACTCACCGGCGCCAGCGCCTCCCTGCTGTACCCGGGGATAAGGGGCATTGCGCAGGTATACGGCGACGGTCAGTTCGGCGTGCTGCGTCTGAGCACCCATCCCGACGACGACCGCATTGCCGTGCTCACGCTCTCCGACGAGCGGGCGCTGTTTCGCCTGGTCGACGAGTCGGTGGTGGACGGCTCTTCGGCCGTTCAGGTGGGGCTGCGCGGGCTGGCCCTGGGCCGGGAAACCTTCCGCTGGCTGAGTGAACAGGGGGTGCGCTACCACACCATGGACGAGATCCGCCGCCGCGGCTACGCCGCCGTGTTGGGGGTTGCTCTGGGCCAGGCCAGAACCGGGTCGCAACGGTTGTTCGTGTCGTTGGACATTGGCGTTATAGAACCCACCGAGCCGGCCATGCCCGGCCGGCTTCGCGGCGCTGGCGTACCGCTTGGGCATCTCATCCGGGCCTTGCATCAGCTCTGTTCGGCCACGGAGATCGTTGGCGTCGAGATCACCAACGTGGCGCCAGCGGGTGCCGACGCACCGCAGCCGTTGATGCACACGGAATCGGTGGTCAATGCCTGCCTGACGGGCATGACCGAGCGCCGTCGCCGTCAGGTGACTGCGGGATACCCGTTGCGGCCGGGCGGCCGGCTCCCCGGGTGAAGGAGCCGGCGGGCCGCCCGTCAGGCCGGCACGGTGCTGCAACGGATCGAGTAGCGGGCTGACCTGACAGGCGCCGACTTCTGAGGCCGTGTACGCCGGCGCGTCATGGCTATCGTAGAAGCTGTCCACCATCCAATTCAGGACCGCGGCAAATGAGTGCATCGGCCGTGCACGACCCGCGCCCGCGCGGGCCTCGTGGCTCAGCCCTGTAACACTGTCGCACCATCCGGGTCCGTTTTCCTGCTTGTGAGTCACCACCCTGGCGCGTGCGGCGCCTGAAGATCGTGCGCGTGCACGAATTCGGTTCGCCGGGGCGGGCTCCGGAGGCGCCGCGGTGCCAGCAAGACGCCGGATCATCGCTGCCGGGCCAAAGTGGCACGCGTCTTGCGCCGGGTTGTGCCGGGCGGGGCCGACCCGCAACGGTGCGCAGCGAGTGGGCGCGGGTTCGGGTCGGGCGGGGAACAGATGACCCCTGTTACAGGGGCAGCCCACCTCAGGAAGGCGACCGGCATGAATGCCCGGCGCCGCGATGCCGTTGCGGCGGCTTGGCCGGCGGCACGAAGAAGATAACGAACGATACCCCGGGGGTACGCATGATTGCCTTTAGAGTTTCTGACTCGGCTCGTTCCGGCCGCACGCTGGTGCGGCTCGGGTCGATCCTGATCGGTGCCGGACTGGTCGGCGCCATTCCGGCGGGCAGAGCGGTTGCCGAGTCGGCGCTGCCGATCGAAGAAGTGGTGGTCACCGGCAGCCGCATCGAGCGCTCGAACGCCACCTCGAACCAGCCGATTTCCACCATCAGCGGCGAGGACATCGCCCGCACCGGGCGCCAGGACCTCGGCGAGATTCTCAACGACAACCCGGCCATGCTGTCGTCGGTGACCGCCACCAATTCGCTCGACTTCGAACCCAACAACGTTGCCGAGGCCGACAACATCGGCGGCAGCGCGCTGGACCTGAGGGGCCTGGGTTATCAGCGCACCCTGACCCTGGTCAACGGGCGGCGTCACGTCTCCGGAATCGAGGGCACCTCGTCGGTGGACGTGACCACCATTCCCTCGGCGCTGATCGAGCAGGTTGAAGTGCTGACCGGCGGAGCGTCCGCCATTTATGGCGCCGACGCCGTGACCGGGGTGGTGAACTTCATTCTCAAAGACGACTTCGAGGGCCTGGAACTCGACTTCAAGCCGGGAATCTCGAGTGAAGGGGACGGTGAGACCGCCACGATGTCCGCGGTGTTCGGCCAGAACTTCAACGACGGACGCGGCAATGTGACCCTGGCTCTGCAGTACGACTACAACAAGGGCCTTCGGGCCGGCGACCGGTCGTACCTGAGCGGCGACGGGATGTACGACAACGACACCAACCCCGAGCTGCGTTTTCAGAACGGCGACATTACCGCGGCGGACACGCCCAACTTCTCGCAGTACTACAACTTCGACAATACCGGCCTGTTTCCGGTGGGATTGCGGATTCCCAGCGCCGAGGATTTTGCCGTGGACTACGAAGGTGCATTCGGTAGCGCACCCAACCTGACCGCGACCGAACAGGCGCTCATTCAACGGGCGGCCAGCGCCTACCCGCAGGCCTTCCTGCCGGGGCACACCTACAACATCACCTCACCCTATGGGGTGGTAGCCCTGGGTGACTTCGGTGTCGGCGCCACCCCGCTCGGCTCCGAGCCCGACCTGAATGGCAACGGAGTCCCGGACTGTCTGGACAGTTTCACCGGCTACAACTCGAGTCTGGCTGGCGCCGGCTCGTTCGGCGCCGCGGGCGGCTGCTGGTTCATCGATGAGAACGGCAATCCCCAGCCCTACGCTGATGGCCAGGTGGCCGACAACTTCAATCAGTTCGGCGCGTCCCAGAGCTACATCGCGCCGAACCGCCCCTATGTGGTGCCCAAGGAGAAGCGCTACGCGATCAACTTCAACGGCCGCTACGAGTTCACCGAACAGGCCGAGGCGTTCTTCGAGACCAAGTACGTCTATCAGGAAGTGACCTTCGGCGGCGAGGGCCACAACTATACCGACCTGCTGTACGGGGCGCCGGACAACCCGTTCCTGCCGGCGGCGCTGGCGCCGTATGCGGTGAACGACGGCATAAGCTGGGTCGGACCGGGTGGCTTGTACATGTCCCGGGACTCCGATGACTGGGGACCCAACGAATCGACCAACGAGCGGGAGACCTATCGTTTTGTCGGCGGTCTGCGCGGCGATTTCGATTCCATGAATCTCAGCTACGAGGTGTCCGCTAACTACGGCCGCTTCGAACGTGAACTGATCGACCGGGAGGACATGATTGCGGACCGCTTCTTTGCGGCCATCGACGTGGTTACCGATCCCGCCACCGGCGCGCCGGTGTGCCGTTCCGACCTGGACCCGACGGCCTACCCGCAGACCACGCCATTCGACATCTTCTCGTTCGTCGGCGGCGGGGTGCCGTCTTCGTTCTTCACCTTCACCCCCGGTGACGGGCAGTGCAAGCCGGCCAACATCTGGGCCGGGCGCGGCGGCATGAGTCAGGAAGCCATCGATTTCATGACCTACACCCGCCACGTCAAGGAAAAGATCGAGCAGACGGTGTTCAGCGGGTATGTCAGCGGCGACACCGAACTGCTGTTTTCGCTGCCTGCCGGCCCCATCAGCTTCGCGGTCGGCGGTGAATGGCGTGAGGAGAAGTCCGCTCAGACCTATGACCAGTACGATCGCGGCATCATCCAGGTGGATGGCGTCACCTCGGAAGGCGTGGCGTTCTCAGCCGGCGATTACGTTGGTGACGTCAGCGCTGCCGGGAGTCTGGGCGAAGATCCGTCCCTGGCGCTGCTGAGCGGCTCCGCCGGCTACGACGTGTGGGACGTCTTTGCCGAGGTTTCGGTGCCGCTGCTTGCCGACGTGCCGGGCGCCCGGGAACTCACCGTGGACGGCGCCATCCGGCGCGCCGACTACTCCACGTTCGGCACCAACACCACCTGGAGCGTGGGTGGTCTGTACGCGCCGGTCGAGGACGTGAGATTCCGCGGCAGCTACAACGAAGCCGTTCGGGTGCCCAACATCTTCGAGCTCTACTCACCGGACCAGGGCGCCTTCTTCCGGCCGCAGGACCCCTGCGACGCGACCCAGATCGGGCTGTCCACCAACCCGGCGCAACGGCAGGCCAATTGCATCAGCGATCTCCAGTCGCTCGGGGTGGCAGACGCCAATCTGTTCGACGCCCAGGGCAACTACGCGTTCCAGGATCCGCTGTCGGCCGGCTTCCCCGGGGTGGTCGGTGGTAACCCGGAACTGGAGCCGGAGACGGCCAAAACCGTGACCTACGGATTTGTGCTGCAGCCGCGTTTCCTGGAAGGGCTGACCCTGACCTGGGACTACTGGGACATCGAAATCGATCAGGCCATTGCCAGCATCTCGGCGCAGAACATCGTCGATAGCTGTTATGACCAGGCATCGCTGGCCAACCCGTTCTGCGACCTCATCGAACGCAACCCGGATCCGACCTCAGCCCAGTCCGGAGGCCTGACCTTCCTGCGTCAGGCCCAGCTCAATTTTGGGGCGGCGGAAGCGAGCGGCTGGGACATGAGCCTGATCTACGACTTTTTCATCTCGGACTTCCGGTTCCAGTTCAACGGGGTGGTCACCAAGCAGACCAAGCTGGACTTCATCGAGCCCTCCAACCCCGGCGAACCGCCGACGGTGGACGACGAACTGGGTGAAATGCGCCGTCCCGAGTGGGCCTCCCAGGTGGCGCTGAACATGTGGACCGGACCGATCAGTCTGACCTGGCAGACCCAGTACCTGAGCAAACAGGTGCTCGGTTACGAGGACGGCGGTGAAATCGAAACCGTGGACGACAACTACGGACCGGATGGGTACGCGGACGATATCTTCATCCACAACATGCACGCTTCCTATCAGGCCACCGACTCGATTCTCGTCTATGGCGGAATCGACAACGTCACCAACGAGCGGCCGTTCGTCACCGAGCGCGCCTATCCGGTGAGTCCACTCGGCCGCTACTTCTTTGCGGGGATCAACGTCAGGCTGTTCTGAACGGGCCTGATCGACGGTTGCGGTAGCTCTGGCCCATTCTTTCGGGGATGGGCCCTTTTTCGTCGGGCGGGCCTCAGCGCTCGCCGAAGGACTCATCGAGGGTCTTGCGCAACGGCTTGAGCAGCACGTTCATCAGGGAACGCCGCCCGGTTCGAATGTCGACCTGAGCGGTCATGCCGGGCACGATCTCGAGAAGTCGCCCGGTGGTGGTCTGGAACGGCGGGCCTGCCAGCTTGATGTGAACCCGGTAGTAGACCTCGGTGCCGCGTTCGGTCTCTTCTTTCAAGGTGTCGGCACTGACGTAGGTGACCGTGCCGGGCGCGGCGCCGTAGATGGTGTAGTCGAAGGGATCGAAGCGGACGTTGGCGCCCAGGCCCGGTTCGACCCGGGCAATGTCCGCGGGACTGACCCGGGACTCGATCAGCAGTTCGTCGTCCACCGGCACGATCTGCATGAGCTCCTCACCGGGGCCGAGCACGCCGCCCACCGTGGTGACCCGGATGTTCTTGACGATGCCGGGGACCAGGGCAGTGAACACGCTGTTCTCCTGTTCCTGCAGACGCCGGATCAGCTGCTGATCGTTCTGCGCGATCTCGTCTTCGGCCCGGGTGAGTTCCAGCCGGGCCTCCTCGAGGAAGCGGTTGCGGCGGTTGACCAGACCGGCATCGGCCTCGTTCAGTCCCCGTTCGGCCCGCAGCAGTTCCGATCCGCTGGCGTCGCCATCGTCGTGCAGGTCCTGCACCAGCGCCAGTTCGCGCTCGGCCAGGTCCTTGGCCACCCTGAGGGTGCGCAGTTCCTCGGACAACCCGGTCCGGCGCTGCTCGAACAGTGCGGTCTCCACCCGGGTGATGTCCGGAGCGCGGTCGGCCAGACCGTCGGGGAAGGTCACCGCGTCGAGCCCGACCACCTCGGCCCGCAACCGGGCCACCTTGGCCCGCAGTGCGTCCAGCCGGGCCTGAATCTCGCCCACGGTGGAGGCGAACCGGGTCTGGTCCAGGCGGGCCAGTACCTGGCCGGGCTCGACCCGGTCGCCTTCCCGCACCAGCAGTTCGCTGAGCACGCCGCCGTCCACCGACTGAATGACCTGAACCCGGCTGCCGGTGATGACTTCCCCCGAGGCCCGGGCCACCTCGTCGATCTGAAACAGGCTGGCCCACAGCACGAAGCCGGCCACGGCGCTGCCGAGGACCATGAGCAGCACGCCGTAATGCCCGCGGTGCGCCTGCTGCAGCCGGGCCACCCGGCGCTGGTCGCGGCTGCTGCTCGCAACCGGCGCAGCGCTGGCGCCGAGGTCAGCGGGCATCGGCCTGGCCTGTGCTGGCGACGGGTCGCGCGCTGCCGGGCCGGACCATCTGAGGGAGGACGGTTTCCGGCGTGCCGTCGCGAACGATCGCACCCTGCTGCATGACCAGCACCCGATTGACCAGGCGGCTCGCCAGCAGCGGCCGGTGGGTGCTGACCAGCAGTATGTCGTCGGCGCCGACGGCAGCTTCCAGGGCCTGCCAGACCCGTTCTTCCATCTCCCGGTCCAGGGATGCGGTGGGTTCGTCCAGCAGCCAGATGCGCGGGCCGTTGACGAACACCCGCGCCAGCGCCACGAGCTGACGCTGGCCGCCGGACAGGCCTTCGCCGCCTTCGCTGATCGGGGCTTCCATGCCCTGGGGATGAGCCGCGGCGATTCGGTCGATGCCCAATTGCCGGCTGACCGCCAGCAGCCGGTCGTCGCTGGCGGTGCCGGTCAGGCACACGTTGCTGCGCAGCGTGCCACGGAACAGATGCACCGATTGGGGCAGGTAGCCGATCTGCTGACTCACCACCAGCGGGTCCGTTTCCCACAGGTCCGCGTCTCCCAGGCGCACCCGGCCCTCACCGGGCCGGTACAGACCGGCCAGGACTTTGAGCAGGGTCGATTTGCCGGAACCGACCGGGCCCACCAGCAGCACCCGGTCGCCGGCGCCGAGGCGCAGGGACTCGATGTCGAGCTGGCGCACCGGGGATTCGGTATAGGCGAAGCGGACATGATCCAATGCCATGGTGGTGGGCGCCCGGTCCGGCACCAGCAACTGCTGGCCGGCACGGCGCTCGGTGCCGATGGCCAGCACCCGGTGTACCAGGTCCAGGGCCTGGCTGACGAGCTGCCACTGCACCAGGTACTGAACGCTCTGGGCCACCGGCGCGATGATCCGCCCACCGAGAATACTGCAGGCGATGAGTCCGCCCATGGTCAGAAGGCCCGCTTCGATCTGCCACACTCCGACCACCACCGCCGCCACGTAGGCGGTGGTGGACAGGCTGGTGGTGGTGACCGTGGACAGGCTGCTGATGGCGCGTTGGCGGATGCCGAAGCCATCGATGCTGGCGGTGATGTCCTGCCATTGGCGGGCGAAGCGCCAGCTGGCGTTGCTGGCGCGAATGGACTCGGCCCCGCGGATGCTGTCCACCAGCAGTCCCTGGCGTTCGTTGCTCCGGGAAAGCTGGCGATGCAGCAGGTCGCGCATGCGCCACTGGGTCACCAGCCCGAGGACCAGTGCGGCGGGCAGCAGCAGCACGTAAACCCAGGCCACGGGCCCGCCGATGATGCCGATGAACAGCAGGAACATGAGCGCAAAGGGCAGGTCCACCAGCGCGAACACCACGGTGGCGGAAAAGAACTGGCGCACCGCATCGAGGCTGGCAACCTGAGCCGCCAGGGTACCCAGGCTCTTCGGCTGGGCGTCCAGGCGGACGTGCAGCAGGTGCTCGAACACCTGTTGCGAGACGCGCTGATCCACCGCGCAGGCCAGGCTGTCGAGGATACGTGCGCGCACCGTCTTCAACACCCAGTCGAGCGCAATCACCAGAACCATGCCGGCGACCAGAGTGGTCAGCGTGGCGTAAGCCATGGTGGGAACCACCCTGTCGTAGACCTGCATGGCGAACAGCGACGTCGAGACGCCGATCAGATTCACCAGACAGGTGGCCACGGCGATCTTCCACAGCCAGCCCCGCTCGCGGAACAGTTCCTGCCAGACCAGGCGCGCCGCCAGATTGTCCGCCAGCGCCGCGGCCTGGTCCCGGTCCTGGGGCGGCTGCCGGATCCACAACACCTGGGCGCCGTCCAGGGTCTGAGCCTCGGCCCGTTGCCGGGCGCCGGCGGCGTCCATCAGCACCAGGGCGCCGTCCGCCTCGAGGCGGGCCAGGTACCAGTGGTTGTCGTGGCGCACCAGGGCCGGCAGGCGGCCGGGATCGAAACGTTGCCACGGCAGCACCAGGGGCATCAGCTCCCGGACCTCGGCCGCCACCAGAACCTGCCGTAGCCACTGGGTCAGCGCCAGTTCAGGGGTTACCCCGATGCTGTCCACGGCCTCGCGCAGCCGGGCGGGTTCGCACGGAACGCCCAGCGCCTCCAGCAGGCGCTGCACCAGTTCGGGGTCCGGACGGGCACCCGCTGCACTGTTCTGCTCAGCCATCACCTTCCTGCTCGGTCACGCCGGCCAGGTCATCGAGACCGCCGGTTCTGGCCAGAATCTGCAGAGAGTAGATGTTCCAGCCGCTTTCGGCCTCCACCAGCTGGCCTTTCTGTTCGAACAGTTCCCGCTGAATGTTCATGAGGTCCAGCCAGCTTTTGGTGCCGGATTCGTACTGGCGCTGATAGGAAGCCAGCAGCACCTCGAGGTCCGCCAGTGACTGGGCCTGAAGCTCCATGAGCTGCGCCTGGAGCTGGCGACTGCGCTGCAGGCGCTCGATGTCGTGACGCAGGTCGATGCGGGCCGCTTCCAGATCCTGGGTCGCCGCGTCGCGACTGGCCACGGCCTCGCCGGTGCGCCCCCGGGCCGCGAACCCAAGCCCGTCCAGCGCGCCCTCGAAGACCACGCTGACCTGGCTGTCGTCGCGCAGTCCGGGCTGATCGTAGAAGCGGTCGGCCTGCAGATAGATGGTCGGCATGTAGTAGGTCCGGGCCTGGTCGATCTCGGCTTCCGCCTGCTTGAGCTGGCGTTCCTTGACCTGAATCTCGGCGCTGTTGGCCAGCGCCGTTTCCACCAGGTTCGCGGATTCCGGCAGCTCCAGCAGACCGGAGGGTACGGGCTGATCGGCGTTCAACGCCACCTGAGTGAGCGCCGCCAGGTCGTCGCGGGCGATGTCCCAGGCACTGACGGCCTGTTCCAGCCGGGCCCGGCCCTGGGCCAGCCGGGTCGCCGCCAGTCGCGCGTCGGCGCTGGAGGCGAGTTGCCCTTCGACCCGGCGTTGAATCTGCGCATGCAGATCCTCGAGTTGACCGACGTTCTGCCGGGCTACGTCGATGA
>CALNZS010000011.1:0-508974 GCA_942491135.1 uncultured Gammaproteobacteria bacterium
AGCACAATCGTATGGGCCAGCACCAACAAACCCAGTGACATGGGCACCATCGTCAGCAGCACCAGGCTTGTGCTCTTTAGATAGCCGCGCTCCAACCGTTTGGGGTCATCCTGCACTTTAGCGTAAGACGGCATGAGCACATTGCCAAACAGCACGTTGCTAAACATGAACGTAATGCGCGAAGTCATGTCGTACGCCTTGCTGTAGAAGCCAAGCGCCGCCGTCCCCAACTGGCGTCCCACGACCCAGTCATCCCAATGCTGGCTGAAGTAACGGGCAATACCGCTGCCCATCGCCGGAGCGCCAAAGCGAAGTAGGTGGCGGGCAATCTCCCAATCGATCCGCTTTGGTTTCAGCCAGCTATAGCTCGGCAACAGATACCAAACGATGACCGCACGAACCAACTCTGACGCCAACGCCCCATAGACCAGCGCATACACGCCATACCCCATGAATGCGAGGACAATAGCCACAACACCGGAAGCAATCTCCCCGGGCACCTGAGTCACGGCCAACCGCTTGAACATCAGGTCGCGCTTGAGCAGCGCTTCAGGGATGATCCACCAGGCATCAATAACAACGATCAGTCCCAGCAAACGCATGATCGGCACCAGCGAGGCATCCCCGCCCAACAAGACAGCGATCGGCTCGGCAAAGATAAATACTGCGGCATAGAACACCAGACTGGTGATGTTGACAACCAGGAAGGCGATGTAGGCCACCTGGTCGATGTTGTCCTTGCTTTGCACCACCGCCGGGCGCATACCCAGATCGGTAAACAGGTTGGCGGTGTTGAAGATAATCATTGCCAGCGCTACCGTACCGAAATCTTCCGGGTCAAGCAGACGAAGGAGGAAGATCGAGAACACCATCGTGATGGGCCGGGACGCGAACGTCACCAACCCCATCAGAATACTGCCTTGTGCTGTCTTAACGCGTAAGCTCACGGTGCCTCTGTCTGCGGTAGGATGTGAAAGTCAGGCGCTGTGGCGCTCGGCCACAAGCGGCTCGTAGACGTCGTGGAGATACATCTCAGCGATCCTATCCCAGGTCGGTCCCTCGCGCATGGCGCGAGCATTGGTCCGGACTGCGTTGAGGAAAGCCGGGTCCTGGACAAAGCGCAGCATCGCCTCCGCAATACTAGCGGCGGTGTTGGTCACAAGCAATCCGTTGACTCCATCCTCGACCAGCTCGCGGTTGGGGACGAAGTCGGTGGCAATAACCGGCATCCCTAGCGCCCGGTACTCGACGCCCTTGATGGTGGGCTGGAACTGCCAGTCGGCCGGGCTTTCCGGCACAATCGTCAGCGTCACATCGTACCCGGCGACCGTCCTGGGCACCGTGTCGTAGGGAACCGGCGGCAGGAAGCGGACCACATCATCCAGCCCCATCTCCGCAACCAGTTTCTGATAGTAGCCGCCGGCTGCATCCGGGCCGATGAAGTCGAGATGGAAGTTAGTCGTGGTCGCCCGCATCTGGTCGACGGCCGTTAGAATCTGTTCCAGCTTGCGCACCCGAGCGATAGAACCGAGGTATAAGAAGGACACGCCGCTCGCCGGGTTCTTGTGCTCCGGCCCTTGCCCGTTAGGGCTGTAAAGCAGGAACGGATCGTCGACGCCCAGCGGCACCACGTCCGCCCAGCGCCGCCACTCGTCACCCAGCACTTTCTTCGCGCCCGCCTCGTGCAGGAACGTAGCCCGGTCGTAGACAGTGCGGCAGTAGAACGAGCGCAAGCCATGCGACCAGGCCGCTTTCATCTTGCCGAGGAAGCCACGCCCGTCACGCTGCGCGATCTGCCGGTAGTCGATTACAAAGCGCATCGACCCGGGCATCATAATCGGCAGCGTCCAGATCATGCTGGCATTGTTGGGACAGACGTGGACGATGTCGGCATCCTGTGCCCGAAAGAACGCCCGCAGTCGCCTCATGAAGCTGAAGTAGGACGCCTTGCGCCAGAGTGACCGCAGGCCGGGCACTTTGGCTACCGATGCGGGTATGGCGGACGGCCCCTTGACGGTGGCCATCTTCCTGTCACCTTCCAGCCAGACGATGTCACCCGCTTCGTCGTAGTTGGCCACCCAGGCGTCGTGTCCCTGCCCGCGCAGAACGGCCGATACCTTGGGGTAGTCGGGGAAGGAACGGCTGTAGAACCAGATGTAGAGAATGCGCATGGTTGGTTATGGTTCGGCCGCGCAGGCGGCGACCGTCCTCCGACATCGATCAGGCTGCGTAGCCGTGCGGATGGTCGCAGTGCCAGCGCCACGCCGTCTCCATGATGGCGCGCAGCTCGGTATACTGCGGTTTCCAGCCCAGCTCGCGCTTGATGGTCGTGCTGTCAGCAATCAGGATGTCCGGGTCACCGGGGCGACGCGGGCCAATCTCCGCGGGAATCGGATGGCCGGTCACGTCGCGGGCAGTCTGGATCACTTCCTGGACACTGAATCCCTGGCCGTTGCCCAGGTTGTACTTGCGGCTGGGGCCATCGCCCAGCGCATTGAGCGCCAGGATGTGGGCCTCTGCCAGATCGACGACGTGAATATAGTCACGAACACATGTGCCGTCCGGCGTATCGTAGTCGTCGCCAAAGATGGTGATCTTGTCGCGTTGGCCCAGTGCCACTTCCAGCACGAGCGGGATGAGATGCGTTTCGGGGTCGTGGTCTTCGCCCCGCTCTTCGGTCGCCCCACAGGCGTTAAAGTAGCGCAGGCAAGCGTAGCGCATGCCGTAGACCTTGTCCATCCACAGCAAATTGCGCTCCAGCAGATTCTTGGATTCGCCATACGGGCTGCCCGGCACGATGCGCTCGGTTTCACGGATGGGCATTTGCTCCGGGTCGTCAAACAGATTGGCTGTAGACGACAGAATGAAGCGGCCGACGCCATGCTCCACCGCGCTCTGCATGAGATTCAGCCCATTGACGACATTGTCCCGCAGGTACATAAATGGCTGTTCCCACGACTCGCCCACCAGTGTATAAGAGGCAAAGTGCATGATGCCATCCGGCTTTTGTGCTCGGTCAGCACAGCATCGATAGCCGCCTTGTCAGCCAGATCACCCTGACAAACGCGGCGTCAGGATGGACGGCGTTGGCGTGGCCCTGGTAGAGATTATCAAAGACAACAACCGACGCGCCTGATTTGACGAGTCGTTCGACGGCAATACTGCCAATGTAGCCGGCTCCGCCGGTCACCAATACTTTCATTCCTCTTCAGCCTTTGTCCAGCCATGCCACGCAGCGGCTCGTTACGGACCGTTTGCACGGGGGACGTTGATTGCGGTCTGTCGGACTGTTCCGGCTCCCGGATGCACACCATTGCGAAATTACACGAGTCAGATTACAAAGGTCCTTACGGCCCAAACGCGATTGCCCTATGAAACTGGCTGCAGGTCGGGCAGGGCCGCCACCACAGCAGCCAGAGACTCATAGATTCGGAAGGGGGGCATGGTTGCCGCGGCGGGCAGCGTTTCCTGGCGACGGCCGCGACCGGTGCGTACCAGAATCGCCTCGGCCACCCCCGCTCCCTGACCCGCACCAACATCAGTCAGCGCATCACCCACCATGATGGATCGGTTAAGGTCAATATCGAGATCCGCGGCCGCCCTTCGCAGCATGCCAGGCTGCGGCTTGCGACAGCGGCAGGCGTCTTCCGGGGCGTGGGGGCAAATGTAGGCGGCGTCGATACGGCCACCGGCGGCCTCAATCTGGGCGATGACCCGCTCTGATCGCGTCAATCGTCTCCTGGCCACCAACCCGCGGCCGATGGGCGACTGGTTGGTGACGATGACGATACGATACGGTGCGTCTCGCAACGAAGCCAGCGCCTCCAGCGCGCCCGGAAGGAACTCGACGTCAGCCCAGGACAGGACGTAGTTGTCCCGATTCTCAATGATGACCCCGTCCCGGTCGAGGAACAGGGCGGGCTGTAGGTCAGCAGCCATATCAGGCCGTCATGTCCCGCAGCGCCTTGGTGATCATGTGCTCCAGCGCCAGATGGATGTCCTCGACGTGCTCGATGCAGTCGCTCGGCACGTGGATGTGCAGGTCCACCATCGGCCCCAGCTTGCCCGCGCCGAAGCCGGTGAAGCCGACCGTCACCGCGCCGCGTTCATTGGCCAGTTCGACTGCCCGCAGGACATTGGGCGAGTTGCCGCTGGTGGAGATGGCGATGACGATATCGTCCGGCTGGACGAGGTTCGCCAACTGTAGCGCAAAGACGTTGTCATAGCCATCATCGTTGCCATAGGCGGAGAAGATGGCCATGCTGTCGGCCAGCCCAATCACTTTGTAGTGGGGCCATGCGTCCCGGCGGGTGTTCTTGGCCAGGTCGCAAACGAAATGGGTGGCGGTGGAAGCGCTGCCGCCGTTGCCCATGATGAAGATCTGGCGGCCGTCGATGCGCGCCTGATGCAGCGCCGTGATCGTCTCGCTGATCGGCTCCCGATCCATGCTGTCAAGCGTGGTCTTTAAGTTGTTGATGTACCCGTCTACGCTGGCGAGTTGATCGAACTCTATTGATTGCATCATATGGTTTACCTCTAACGTTGGTAGTCGAAAATGACTTTGCTGCCGTCCTGGCCCAGGTTGAAGGGCAGCTCCTGGAGCTGGCCAAGCGCAGTGCGCAGCCGTTCCTGATTCTCCGGCGGACAGTAGAGTAGCAGAAAGCCACCGCCACCCGCGCCCGAAATCTTGCCGCCAGTGGCCCCACCTTTACGGGCCATCTCGTACAGATCGTCCGCAGGCTACCATTGCTGATAAGCGGCTGGCCAGGCCGCTTCCACCGCCAGCTTCCTGCCAGAAAAGTCGCCAATGGCGTCGATGTTGTTGTTCTGCAGCTCACTGCAGGCGACGTACAACCGTTTCATCTCTTCCAGAATGATATGCCGGTCGACGATGTTATCTTTTTGCTCAGCCAGATGGTGTCGGCCTTTCGCGTTACGCCTGTGGAAAAGCGAGAAGGTTACCGTTTAACGGACGCTGGATAGCCGGGTCCAGTTCGAGGCGGTGAGGATCAATTTGCCAGACTGGAGAAACTCCATGAAGCGCAGCCCACCATACGCGGCGATGTACTGGTCCTGGATGCCGATTGGCTTGCTGAGAACCTCTCGCTCAATCTTACACGCTTCGGCCGCCAGTCGCTCGGAGACAACCAGCTCCCGCTGGAGCGCGTACATGGCATGGAGCGCACCCACCGTCACTGTGCTGGATGAGCCCAAACCGGAGCCTTGTGATGGAATGTCGCCCATCGTCGTAATCTCCACGCCGTGGGTTAGCCCGGTCATGCGGAACGCTTCGCGGATCAGTTCATGCTGAATCTCGTCGACAGAGTCAACCAGTTCGGTCTTGCAATGACGCAGCTTGTCATCAAAGCGGCGCTTGATGATCACATAGATGTACTTGTCGATGGCCGAGGTGACGACGCAGCCGCCTTCTTTGCGGTAGTAGTCGCCGAAGTCGGTGCCGCCGCCGAAGAGGCTGGCCCGCAGCGGGGTTTGTACAATGATCATTGCTCAATCTCCTCGCGCCCAATCGGGCGAAGTCGCTGGCAAAAGAGAGCGACGGCCGTCAGACGACGTCACGCAGCGCGGCCAGCCAACGCCGCCGCGACGCCTTTCGCCCAATAGCCCATGTAAGCGTAGCAGGAACCCGACCAGGACGCCGACCGGCGACCGGTTGATCGACTGCATGTGCTCCCACATGAGACGCCATTGGGGAAAGGTGGTCTGGCCCTTGCGGCGCGGATCGTACCACGCCTGCTGGGCCTGGGCTGATTTGTTGCCGCCCCACGACTGCTTCTCGTGATGGCGATAATGAATGATATCAACCTGCAGAATTCACCAGCAGATCATCTCGCTTTTGCAGCGGTCGGTCGGAACCGGAATATTTACCGATAAGCCGGGTTCGGCCCAAGACCTCGGAGCGCATCAGGCCAAAAACAGCCACAACCGGGTGTGGATCGAGCACAAACTCATAGAACCGAAAGCGGGCTACTTCGTCGTTCGGCCGCTGCTTGCCGGGATAATCTTTAATGACGTCGCCGTGGGCGTCGATTGCCCTGGCCAATGTGTAGCAAAGCACCACATCCGGCTGGGCATCCATGACGCCGACGCAGCATTCCGCCAGAACGTCGGGGGCCAGCAGATCGCCGTAGCGCACCTTCATCAAAGAAATTCCGGCCCCTGCCATAAACGGAATGTCTGGATTGTAGTTCTCCTGACGCGCCCACATTTTCAGGTTGCGGATGGTGATGGCATTGCCGTGAGCGGCGTACTCCGGCATATCAAGCCTGTGCGGCTCATCGTTGTCGGAGATAATCAACTCGCAGTCACGTACTGCCCGGTCCTTCAGAATGGAGTCCAGCGGTTTCGGTCAGAGGCGATACTCTTCCCCTGGACGGGCAGTCCGAGTGATACGGTCGGTGTCTCGCTCATCATGGTCGATTTTGTCAACAAGCTTTGGTCAGTCTGGTTTCGGATGGGATCAGGATGTCTGGGTCGGTGCATCCGATTCGCCAACACCGGCCAGAACCGTGCGTTGTTTACCGCGTCGAGCCGGTCCAGCAGATCGGCGCACAGTGCGTCGACTTCGGGGCTGAGCCGCGACGTGCGGCCCTTGCCCACCGACTGCGGATGCACGTCCTGGACAATATGGTCGCCGGGATAGGGCATGTCGACGAAGTCATAGACCCGGCGCATCACCTCGGAAGGCCGGGTGACAAGGTCTTCATAGCGGCACAGCATAGCCCGTGGGTCGTCGTCCAGCCCTTGTTCGAAGAAGAGCTGGTTGCGAGCAAACCAGAACAGGGCCGCCGCATCATATGGATTCATATCCTCAGCAAAGTGGCGCCTGATGATGGCCCGCGTTTCGTCTGAGCTGTTTTCGGAGCGCCAGTTGCCCGGCTCGCCGGTAACGAAGGGACGGATGTCGTTCAGACCATTGTCCATGCCAAATGCTTTCAGGTTGGACGAGGCCACATCCTGATAGTGGCGATAGAGCCACAGCACGCGCGCGCCGTCGAACTGCTCCAACAGCTCCGGTGCACGCTGCGACTCAACCAGCGGCTTCAGCACAACCAGCGGCACGTTGTGGGCGGCGACAACCGCTTTCACATCACCCAGCGGGTTCAGCCGCAGCCGTTCGGCCGTATCGTTGGACGACAACGAACTGGACTCGCGGTAAATCTTGGCGTTGAAGTCTCGCTCGAAGATCCAGTAGGTGAGGCTGGTACCAGAGCGCTGGCAGCCCTGAATCAGCACAACCGTCGTCGGCCCGTCATAACGCGCCAGACCCGTCTTCTGGACGAGGTCCTTGTAGACGCGCAGCAAACCAAACGAAACGTTGCGCCGGTTGATGTCAGAAACTTGAATTGCACACATAGCTTGCGTACCGTTAGACAGTTAGTCGGTGTACCCGTCGCGCCACTGGTCCAGGCGGCGGCCAAGCAGGTCCTCGACAACGCGCACGTCGTCCTCGACCAGCCGCCACAAGTTCTGGCGCGTGACCGCCGAAAACTCCGGCTTCTCCTCCAGCGTGTTGGAGAAGAGACGATGGCGCATGGGCTGGCGAATGGAAGCGGGGACGACCGCCCGCAGCTTCTGGAACGCTCCGGACCGGACCACCGAACGCACTGCGTCGCTTTTCAGCTGCGGTTCGCCCACCGATTTATGCCGCGCTTCGGTCTCCGCCTCAGCAAACGGCGCGGCCTCGATACCGAGAAAAGCAGCCACTTGCTCCAACGCGCCGATCTGGTCGCGGACATACTCCTCAAAGACGAGCAGCAAGACGTTGTCGCGCTCGAACAGCTCCAGATAGGGACGGACCTGCACGCCATACCGGCTGCGGTTGACATAGGCAGGATGGGCAAAGACAGCCTCATCGGGCGGCAGGGTGTCCAGGGTGCGCACCAGATTGTGGGTGTAGTGGGAGATAATCCGCTCCACCGGCTGGCGCACCACATAGATTAGTTTCAGGTCCGGGTTGTACTCGAACAGCCGCTTGTGGGTGTTGGGGGAACTCCGGCAGAAAGGTGTAGAACGTCGACGCCTCGCCGCATAACTGGCCGGGTTGGGGGTCATACAGCGCATGGTACGCATCAAGCCCGGCCCGCCAGTCGGCCGGTTGGTTGAAGTAAGCAGGCTCCTTCTCGCGACAGAAACAGATCTGCGGATGGGCCGCCAGTTGGCTGGCCAGACTGGTTGTGCCCGCCTTCTGGGCACCAATGACCATGAAGTCGACTAGCATACGTGCGTTCCCATCCACAGGCGGGACAGGGCAGACGCCAGCGCCGGAGCGCTAGCGGCCATCTGCCTCGTAGTAAGCGTAACTCCCGTTCGGTTCGACGCGGTTGACCACCACTTCCATCGACTTGACGCGCACGTTAGACAACTGTTGGCGTACCGTCTCAACGTCGCCACGCTGGGTCTGGGACTGGGCGATGACCAACAGCACATTGTCGGCCGTCGGCGCGAGCACAGCGGCATCGGCCACCGACAACAGAGCCGGCGTGTCCAGAATGACGAAGTCAAAGACCTCGCGCAGCTCGTTGATCAGATCAACCATCTGTTGCGAGCCGAGCAGTTCGGTCGGGTTCGGCGGCAGCGGACCGCTGGTGATGACCTGGACGCGCGGGTACGATGTGTACTGAACCGCTTCGTCGTGGGTCACTTCGCCGGTCAATACGTTCGTCAGCCCACGCTTGTTCGGCAGGTCGAAGAACTTGTGCACAGTCGGCAAGCGCAGGTCGCAGTCAACAATGACCACACTGCGGCCAGAGTGGGCGATGGTGACAGCCAGATTGGCCGAGACCGTCGACTTACCTTCGCCGCGCTTGGCGCTGGTCAGCAAGACAACCTGCGAGGTCGTCGGGTCGCTGCCGGCCAGAATGTTGGTCCGCAAGCGACGGAACGACTCAAGTTGTGGGTAATGGCCGCTGCCAAGACGCGCGATCTGCATATCGTCCTTGGCGGCAGGGATGCGGCCGACCGTGGCCATCTGCGTCGCCGCTTCGATCTGCTCTGGCGTGTAGAGCGTCGTGTCCAGGTTATCGAGCAGGAAGGCCAGGGCGATACCGCCGATTAACCCGATAGCCGCGCCAAGCGCCAGATTGATGGCCGGGCGAGGCGAGGAGGGGTTGCGCGGGGCGTTTGCTTCCTCAACGATCGAGATAGCGTTGGCCTGCACGGCTTGCTCCAGCCGTGCCGCTTCATACTGGTTCAGCAGGTTGGTGTACGTTTGCTGGCGCAGGTCGAGAGCCTGGTTAGCGGCGGCCACAGCCGCATCGTCATCCGGGTTGTCTCGTAGAATGGTCTCCAGGTCCGTTCGGGCCCGGCTCAGTTCTGTCTCCGCATTGGTCACCTGCTCGCCAAGAATGTCCTTGGAGCGTTCGGCCGGCGCCACCACTGTAGAACTCCTGGTTCTGGGCCACCAGCTCTGCCGCGGCCGCGTTGGCCACGTCGCGAGCGTCTTCCGGATCGGTAGCTTCTGCCACAATACGAATCAACTCCGTGCCGGGAATAAGCTGGACGGTGATGACTGGCATCTCCGGCAACCCCAGATCCTGCATCAACTCGCGACGAACCGTATTGCCGGTCAGGATGCGTGAATAGGTATTCAACAGCCGTTCTGTGTAGCCAATGTCAGGGCGTGCCTGAGTGACCGACCCCGAACCGATCGTCAGGACGCGCACCGTCGTCGCGGCTGAATAGGTGGGCGTCGACAGCAGGGTAATCCCTGCCGCAATCGCCGTCGACGTCAGGATCGTCGCGATGATGATCCATTTTCGCCGCCATAATACTGATAGATAGCTTCCTAGCTCCATACTCTCCTAGCTCCTTGCCAGCCCCTGGGTTTACCCGTCTGGCGTTCGACTAGCGTAACAGCCCACAGTTACAAAGTTTCTTGCGACTGTTGGGAGCTTCCGCGAGGCAAACACCCTGTTCATTCTTTGTGGCACCCTCTTGTCTGGCACCGCTGACCCAAGACCGGCGCGTTACGGCAGCGCTACTGTTCACCTCGCGCTACCTGGCCCGGGCGCTGTGCCGGGACCGATTGACTGTTCTTCAACAGCGCGTCATACAACTGTTCATACTCGTCGATCAGTGTAGGCCAGGCGGTAGTTTTCGGCCACCCAAGCCGAGGCCGCTGTCGCCAACTCAGCCATTTCGGCCGGATTGGCAAGCGCCCAACGCATCTTCTCGCGCAGGTCATCTGCATCGCCGGACTTGAAGAACAACGCCTGGTCCGGTAGCACTTCCCGGTTCTCGGGAATATCGCTGGCGATGAGCGGCGTCTGCAGCGCCGACACCTCCAGCAAGGTAATAGCCATCGCTTCGTAGGTCGTAGGAAATAGAAAGAGCTGCGACTGCTTGATCAGGCCATAGAGCAGCGCCTTGTCCGAGATGAAGCCGGCAGAACGGAACGCGGTCGTCGGCCAATGCTTTTAACTGCTCAGTATACTCCGGGACCTGGGATGTGTCGCCCACGACCAACAACTTGACATCCTCCTCCATCTCGCGCATTGCCTCAAACACGAAATGGCACCCCTTTCGGGGGACAACGCGGCCCGCCGTGAAGACCATGTACTTGCCCGGCTCCAACCCATGCTCCGCCAGCAGGGCGTTGGCGCTTTCCAAATCGGGCACTGGCTCGTCAATCCCGTTCGGCACATAGTGGACAGGCTTATTATAGCGCGATTCCAGATAGAGTTGATCCGGCTTGGAGACACTGGTGCGCACATTGGAGAAGTTCATGAACGGCAGTTCGGTCAGGCGCAGCAGCGACTTCGCCCTCCCCCACTTGCTCAGGTCGTCCGGTTCCTTGCTCAGCAGACCGTGGGCGGTCGAGATGACCTTGTAGCGCAGCCGCAGCAGGGGCAGGATGAAGCAGGTCTCGACGCTGTGTACATTGACCAGATCGTAATGGCCCATGAACAGGGCATCGGAGCGCAGCGAAGAGATAGAGCGATGTCGCCCCGAAGTATTTGCCCGGAATGGTGCGCACGCGCACCAAATGGACGCCGGGAATGCGCGTCTCTTCCGGCACTAACTTGCGGTCGACATAAACCACCGGCGAGAAGCGCTCCGGGTCCAGTCGGGTAACGATATTTTCGACGACCGTATCAACGCCGGCGTTGGCTGGAAGGGCTTTGATGCCAATGTAGGCAATGCTCTTTTTCATGATGTCTTACTCCGGCGCAGGGCCCTGGCCGCTAGTCGGCGCCGGCCTCCGAAATGACGCGTGTCGGCTCCCGCTCGGCGCTCGGCGAACTTTCGCCCAGGACACGCTCGTAGGCGGCCATCGTCTGCCGGTAGTGGGTAGCCGGGCCGTTAATACTGTCAATCTGGCTGCGGCCGTTCCGGCCCATTTGAACGATGGACTGCCGGTTGGCCAGCATGGCCTGCATTTTGCCGGCCAGCGCGGTGGCGTCTCCCGTCGGGAACAGCATCCCGTTCCAGCCGTCGCGCACTTGCTCCGGAATGCCGCCAATGGTCGCTCCGACGACAGGCGTGCCACAGGCCAGCGATTCGATGACAGTCATCGAGTAGTTCTCATACCATTCGGACGGCACAACGGTGAAGGCTGCGTGCTGCATCAGATGGGTCAGGTCTTCGGTATTCAAGTGGCCCATGAACTCGACGTTCAGGTTGTGCTCAACCACAAATGCCCGCAGCTCGTCTTCCAGCTCGCCGCTGCCGGCTATGCGAAGTTGGGCGTCACCTTCGAGATGACGCATCGCCTCCAGCAGCGTCAGGATGCCCTTCACCCGGACCAAACGGCCAACATAGATGAAGTAGTTTTCCTTTTCATAATGCGGCTTGAACGTGTGCGGATTGATGAAGTTTGGAATCACTTCGATGGGCGTCTTAATGCCGTGTTCCTGCACCTTCTGGCCCAGGAACTCGCTGGGCGAGATGAACAGGTCGATGTTTGGCTCGTAGAGACCGAACGCCTCGTGAACGTACATCTCAACACCAGCCAATACGCTGGCAGGCAGCGATCCGCGCTTGCAACGCTTGCGAGCGATGTTAAAGTAGCGATGCCCCTGACAACTTTCACAGATCGTCTCATTCGAGACGAATGTTGTGTTGGGACAGACGATCTTGTAGTCGTGGAGTGTCTGCACCACCGGCACCCCCGCTTCCTTGAGCGCGGGCAGGATGGAGGTCGACATCTCGTGGATGAAGCCGTGGATGTGGGCGATATCGGGTTGGGTATCCGCCACGAGTTGGGCGATCTTGCGCTTTGCTTCGCGGGAGTAGAGGATGCGCTCGGTGACGCTCAACTTGGGCTGTATACCCGACCGGCTCATTTCCGTCGGAAAGTCCATATAGCTGACGAAGTAGTCACTATAGGGCGACGGCAAGTTGTTCGGGTGGTCCATACAGAACGGAATCACCTCATGGCCGTTCGCTGTCAGCAGCGCGGACAGGTCGAGGAAGCATCGCTCCGCCCCGCCGCGTGCATAGTTGAAGCTGTTGACCATCAGGATTTTCATAAGCTCTTTCGTCCTGTCGCCGGCTACGGCTCAGGCTGCAGCGTCTGCCACACGTTGGCGGTTGCGGTAAAGGTCGGGGTCGACGACTTCGGCCATGGCCTCCACAGCCAGATCCCGGTCAACGAAATGGGCCAGCGTGAGGGCCGCCTGCTCCGGGTCGGTCAGAATGTCGGTGTAGTGGATGGGCAGCCAGCTTACGTTCGGCTGGGCGTTCATCCATGCTTCCGTCTGCACGATGTGCTTCTCGAACAGTTCCGCCATGCGCACCTCGTCCAGCGCGTCCGGATCTTCGCCCCGATTGACCAGCATCTTGCGCTGCGAGGCCAGAATCTCAGCCATGTTGCGCCGCACGAAAACGATCTGGTAGGTGTGGTCGTCCGGTAGATGGCGCAGGAGGGCAGAGATGACCTTGACCACTTTGCCTTCGGCCATCGGCAACCAGTCCGTATCGCCTTTGTCCAGCTGCTTGACGCGCTCGAACTCGTAATAGCCCTTAGGGTTGTCGGTGTCGGCCGTCCGGATGGCGTCGGTCAGCGGCGGAATGCCGCCCGCTTCCAGCATCTTCATCATCATCGACGTGCCGGAGCGGGGCAACCCGGACACAACAACGACCGGCTGCGGCGTTTCTGGCACAGGTGTGGAGCGGCGAAATGGATTGCGCATCAGATTATTCCACGTAGCCCAGTTTCTTCAGATGGTCGGCCAGCCCTTCCATCTCGTCGTCGCTGAGGTCGTCGGTCAGAGCGACACCACCGGCGCTGCTCTGCTGCAAATGCTGCTCAATCAACGCCCGCATTTCGGCCGCCTTCTGCGGCTGTTTCGCAGCCAGATTGTTGGTCTCGCCGGGGTCGGCGGCCAGATCATAAAGCTCTTCCGGCACCTTGGCGTCATCAGCATCGAAGGCGTATTTCCAGCCGCCTGCCCGCACACCGTAGAAAGAAGAAGGCTCGCGAGAGTTCTGGCATGTTTCGATGAATGCGGGAATGTCGTCGAGTTGGTCGCCGGTCATTGCGGAGTGACGTCAGACTGCGGCCGTCGACGTTGGCAGGCTGCGTGTCGCCCAGACCAGCGATGTCGAGAATGGTGGGCATGATGTCGATCTGCCGTACTTGCTGGTCGATGACCTGATTAGCTGGGGCGGCATCATAGCCGCTGATGACCAGGGGCACGCGCACGAGCGAATCGTACACATGGTAGCCGTGGCCGGTGACGCTCGCCAGGGGGCTGTCGAGCACACCGACCCGGTGGAGCGTCTTGGTCGTCGAAAACCACGTCTCGCGAATGGCAGCGATTGCCTTGCGGCGGCGCTTGGTCCAGGCCGTGTTCTGCTTGCCGCTGCCTGACAGCGACTTCTTCAGAAACTCCACCTGATTCTCCAACCCGGTTTCGGGAATCTTCTCGCCGTGGTCGCCGGTGACCATGATGACCGTGTTGTCATGGTCCACCGCGTCGAACAGCTCGCCCAGCCGCGCGTCGTAGCTGGAGATGGCGCGGTCGTACTGCGTCTGGCCAAATTCGGGTGAGTTGTGTTCCGGCAATACCTGGCGCGGGCGATGGACGCCCCAAAGGTGTACGTAAACAAACCACGGCTCTTCGAACGCGCCGTCGCGGAAACGAGCCATGAAGTCGTCGCCCCATTCGTTCAGCAGCGACGACTTGACGCCGTCGCGTGACTCATACGAATCAAACCCACGGTTCAGCCGGTAGAACGGACTGAGCGGGCCGGTGGCCTCGCCATAGGTATGGTAACCGTTGTCGCGCAGCAGTTCAGCCAGCAACGGGATGTCGTCGGAGACACGCGCCCCCACCATCGCGCGGACGCCATGGTTGTGGGGATACATCCCGCTGAACATGGTGGTCATGCAGGGAATGGTCATCGAGTTGGCTGTGACCAGCGACGAGAACAACGTCCCTTCGGCGGCGAGCGCTTGCAAATTGGGCGTGACGGCTGAGCGATCCGCCCCAAAGGTGCGGTCGGAGCGCAAGCAGTCGACGACGACAAGTAAAATGTTTGGCCTAGTTGCAGGCGAATTCGAGAACCTCCGGTTATACGTTGGAGCGGCAATCAACCGATCGTAATTGCTCACTCTGGCCGGTGGTGGTCCCGGCCGTGGAATCATCCTGGGTTGTTATCGAACCGTGACAGGCGACCAAGCTCCCAGAAGATAGCTGCTCATTCGTCGCCATACTAGCCTACACGACTTACGATGTGTCTGAAGGCATACCGGGAACACGCGGCGACGTCGGCTGCGATGAGAATGGCTAGAGTAATGGCGGGGGGTGGTCGACGCGCTCTTCCGGCCCGTGCCCATTGCCATTTATATATTGGCGTGGGTAAGCGGGGCTGATGGGCGGTCCTTCGCCGCGCTGCGTGTTGCGCTGTGTGGCTCGCGTCGTGCGGCCGGTTACCCGCCGCTGGCGCATATGCATCCGGCTGAAGATGAAGCCCATCGTGACCCAATACAGGATCATCATGACCCCAAACGCCCACGGCTTCTGGTACCACAACCAGACCGGCCAGAACAGGGTATAGAGGACCATGCCGATTTGCAGCGCAGCCAGAGAGGTATTGCTGTGTTGGCGAGAGTCCTTGAAGAACCGCCACGACACCCATAGGCAGAAGAGGCTGAACACCGCCAGGCCAACAATGCCCATCTCCTGAATCATGATCAGCAAGCCGGTGCCTGCCGCGCCGCCATAGAGATCGGTCTCCAGCCCTGTGCCGGTGATACCCAATCCGGAGCTGGAGCTGCGCGTTCCCAACCCCATGCCAAATAGCTGGGTGGTGCCGTCGCGCTGGATGATTTGCAGGGCGTAGGTGACGGACAAGGCCCGGCCGAGATTGTACCGGCCGTCCTCATCGCCGGAGCCGTCAGTATAAAGGTAATACCGCTCCAGACGCTGCGGCTCAAAGAACTCCTGGAACGGTGGGCAGCAAACCGCGCGTCGTAGCTACGAAGCTATTGAATATGGGTACGAAGGCAGCGCCAAGCGCCGCAAACACGACAAGGCCAACAAACAATTGACGGAACTGACCACCACGAACGAGGTAGATGACCACAGTAACCACGACAATGGCTGCGACTGCAGGAATGTAGAATTTGGTGACGTTGAGCGTGCTGGAAACGAATCCTAACAAAAGCGTAATCGCCAACAGTCGCCAACGCCGACTCACAATCCAGTGCCCAAAAGCCAGGCAGGTAACGAACATATTGAACATCGTCTGCGGGCCGACACCCTTGCGGCCGAACGTGCCGGCCAGGTCGTCGTTGGGGGGCGCACCGGCTGCGAACTGGATCAGCTGCACGCCGACCTCGAACGCCATGACAGCAACGAGGAACTTGAGCCACCAGCTAGAAAAGCCGACCGGCCAACGCACCGTCAAATAGGCGAATAGGCCGACGAGAGGGTACTTGAAGAACCGCCACCAGCCCCATGCCGTTGCCAACGCAGGCTGCCCTTCAAAGACGGCCACAATGATCCAGATCAGGCTGACGGCCAGAATGAACAGAACGGCAAACGGTATCTTGTTGCGGACAATCATGTAGAACACGGTCAGCAACAGGATGAAGGCGGCCACAAACTCCTGGGCAAAGTCTAGTGCGCCGGGCAGCGGCGTGCGCCAGATCAGGATGGGCATGAACAGTTCAAGGCCCAGCAGAAGCGCCAACAGGCGGACAGGCCATTGGCTGATGAACCCGCGCCAATCGAAACCGGCGGTCACTGCCTCGGCTGCCTGTTCTGCTTGCGGAACGTAACTTACTTGAGCCATAGTCTCATTGCGCCAGTCCTTGCCTGGACGATGTTAACTGGTCTGCACCTGATACGAATGATAATCCGTTGCAGCCCGTAAGACCAGTAAGACTTAGTGAATTCTAGATTCCGGGGCGGCGCGACCTCTGCCGCGCCGCCCCGGAAGGATAGCTTTAGTCGGCCGTCGCCAGCTCGCCCGCCGCCAACTCGGCGTGCTGGGCGAAGAACTGGCCGATCGTCTCAGCCACATACGCCACTTGTTCGTCGGTCAGCTCGGGGAACATCGGCAGCGACAAAATCTGTGCTGCGTACGCTTCGGTCTCCGGGAAGTCGCCTTCCTTGTAGCCAAGCTCGCTGTAGGCAGGCTGCATGTGGATGGGAATGGGATAGTGCATGCCTGAAGCCACGCCTGCCTCACCCAATGCTACTTGCAGCTCGTCGCGCAGTGGTGTCTGGATGACATAGAGATGGAAGATAGCCTCGGCCCACTCCGGCGTCACCGGCGTTACCAGTGGCATGCCGTCCAGCAAACGGCTGTACGTGGCGGCGGCACGGCGGCGGGAAGCGTTCCAGTCGTCCATGTGCGGCAGCTTGACGTTGAGAATGGCGGCCTGCATGGTGTCCAGCCGGTGGTTGAACCCTTTCTCGATGTGATGGTATTTGACGCTCTGGCCGATGTTGCGCAGCAAGCGGACTCGCTCAGCAACCGCTTCATTACTGGTCGTCACGGCCCCGCCGTCTCCGTAGGCGCCGAGGTTCTTGCCAGGGTAGAAGCTGAAGGCCGCGGCATCGCCGAGGCTGCCGGCGCGGCGACCCTTGTAGCGGGCTCCGTGCGCCTGGGCGGCGTCCTCGAAGACCAGCAGGTTGTGCTTGCGAGCGATCGCCACAATCGGGTCCATGTCGGCCGTCTGGCCATAGAGATGGACGGGCAGGATTGCCCTGGTGGCGGGGGTAATGGCCGCTTCGATCTTGGTCGGGTCGATGTTGTAGGTCACCGGGTCCATATCGACCAGGACCGGCTTTGCCCCTGTATTGGAGATGGCCAGCGTCGTCGCAATAAACGTATTGGCAGCCGTGATCACTTCGTCGCCGGGGCCAATGTCGTAGGCCAGCAGCATCAGTTCCAGCGCCGAGTAGCCGGAGTCGACACCGACGGCGAAGTCGGTCTCGCACCAGTCAGCAAACGCCTGCTCGAACTCTTTGACAGCCTGACCCAGGATAAAGTCGCCCCGACCCATGACACCCAGAACGGCCGCATCGGCCTCAGGCTGGATGGAACGATACTGTGCTTGCAGATCAACAAACGGAATTTTCATGATGGTTTCCTACACCTGTTGGGATTGTTTGCTTTGCGCCGGTACGTAGGCTTTGGTGTTGACATGGTTGACACCGAATTGCAAAGCGTTGCTCAGTTTCTTGGCGGCTGCGGCCCAGGTCCAGCCGTGGGCAGCTTCCGCCGCTTCATTGCCCAGCTCGCGCAGCTTCTGACGGCTGGCCCAGATATCGCGCAATGCCGCCAGCAAATCTTCATCGTCTACGCCATGGGCCCAGAATGCATACCTGCCACTGCCCACGACATCGGTATGGCACTTGTTGTCGGTGGCCAACACCGGCATGCCCGCGGCCATATACTCAAAGAGCTTGATAGGGCTGGATGCTTCGTACTTCTCGTCGTCCGGCGCAGGCAAGGATGTGACCCCGACCTGGGCGCGGGCCAGCATGGCGGGCACCTGGTCGTGGGGAATCGGCCGTTCGATGCGCACACTGCCGCCGGAATCGGCCGCACATGCTTCGAGTTCAGGCCGCAGCGCGCCGTCGCCGTAGAGCGACAGAATAAACGACATACCTTCTTCGTTAGCCTGCTTCACTGCCCGGCAGAGCGGCAGCAAATTGCGCTTGTCGAGGAAGATGCCGACATAGGCCAGGTGGACCGGCTTGCCGGACACGGGCCAACGCCTGTCGCGGCGGGCCTGGGCGAAGGTCTCGATATTGACGCCGGACGGCCAAACACCCCATAGCTGCTGCTGCGGAATACCGACCAGTTCGGCCATGCGCTCCGTGATCGCCGTCTGCCCGTCGATGGTGTGGACTGACAGCCAATAGACGAAGCGAAACCAGACCGTGCGTAAGCGAACCTTCAGATTGGCGTTCGAGTAGTCGATCAGATCGCGCGAGTCCATGGCCAGCAGCGGCCGTCTACGACCGAGAAGGCGCAGGGGCAGCATCCAGAAGGCTGATATTTGGTGGAACAGTACTACATCATACGCCATGCGCCGCGGCAGCAGATAGCGCAGCACGTTGAAGTGGAACAACAGCTGACCCAGTAGATAGATCTCCGGGCGAGGAATGTTGAGTACTTCGATGCCGCGATAGCTGTGCTTGCCCGCCGGGCCGGCTGTCACCAGGGTGACGTCCATACCCAGCTTGCGCAGCTCGCGCGTCGTATCCAGCCATGTGGCTGAATCGAGTTTGCTGGATGTGACCGGCGACACCCAAAACAGGCGAGGCTGGTTGGCTTGGGAGATGTAGTCGTTCATGAGCGGCGGCGTCTAATGGCCGTTGCAGTTGGTTTTGCGGCCGTCCGTGTAGGCCATCATGCCCTCATGCAGCGGGCAGGGCAGATCGTCCACCATTGTGGTGACCCGGGCCGGGTTGCCGACGACAACAGCGCGGGCGGGGACATCTTTGGTCACGACACTACCCGCGCCGACCAGGGCGTACTCGCCGATGGTAACGCCGGGGAGGATGGTGACATTGACGCCGATTCGAGCGCCTCGCTTGATCGTCGGGCCGCCGGCGGCCGTACATTCGCCACAGAGCGGTCGCATGTCGTTGGCGATAGTTACACCGGGCGCCACGAAAGCATCGTCCTCAATGGTCGTGAATTGGGCCACGTAGACGTTGGTGTGAATCTTGACGTTGTTGCCGATGCGGCAGCCATAGTCGACGACCGAATTGCTCCAGATGCCAACATGGTCGCCAATTACACACTCTTCGCGGATGGTGACATTGTGGCCCGTCTGAAAACCGGCGCCAATCGTCGTCCCACCATAGATGACCGAGCCGAAGCGGATGTTAGCGTCGGGGCCAACGCGCAGCGTGTGGTCGGCAATGGGGCGACCGGTCTTGTAGCCGAGCGCTACGTTGTCATCAACGGCGCTCGGCTCAGCCAGCGAGACGTGCTCAGCGACCTCAAGCATTAACGGCTCCTTGAGGAGCCGCCACTTCCCGCGACGCGGCCAAATCGCTCTCGCTCACATGGCCATTGGGAATACGCACCGAGTCGCCACCATTCTGCAGCGACCGCTGGGCGGCTTCGACAATCTGCACGACGCGCAGGCCGTTGTAGCCGTCAGTTTGCGGCTGCTTGCCTTCACGGATGCACTCCAGGAAGTGGCTGATCTGCACGCGCAGCGGCTCTTCAAAGCGGACGTACGGAATGATGACGTCGCCGTAATGGTAGGCGAATGAGAACTCGCCGAAGGTGTCGGTGCGACGGATCGCCTTGACGCCCTTGTCGTAGACCTTCAGCTTTTCGAGCGGCTCTACGTCATCGTAGATGACCATCTTCTTGCTACCGACCACAGTGATGCGCCGTGTCTTCGACGGATCGAGCCAGCTGGTGCGCAGATGGGCCAGCACATTGTTGGGGAAAGTCATGGTGGTGTAGGCCACATCTTCGATGCCTTCCTGCACACAAGCCTGCCCGCGGGAGCTAACGCTGATCGGCTCTTCGCCGGTCAGATAGCGGATGATGGAAATGTCATGCGGCGCCAGGTCCCAGACCACGTTGGCCTTGGTCTGGAACAGACCGAGGCTGGCGCGGACGGCATCAATGTAGTAGATGTCGCCAATCTCGCCGTCGTCGATCATCGCCTTCAGAGCGCGGACCGCCGGGTTGAACTCAAACGTATGGCCGACCATCAGAACGCGGTCGTTCTCAGCGGCAATGCGAATCAGATCCTTGGCGTCTTCGCTGTTTAACGTAATCGGCTTTTCGACCAGGACGTGCAGCCCGTTGCGCAGGCAGTCACTGGCGATTTCGCAGTGCGTGGCGGGCGGCGTGGCGATGACAACCGCATCGAGATCCATGTCAAATAGATCGCGATAGTCGGTGGTCGAGCGCCCGACCTGCGGAAAACGCTCCTGCATCCGGTCGATCTGATCTTGTTGCAGATCAGCGATAGCAACTATTTCTGCACCGGGGATTTCTACGAAATTGCGGATGAGATTGGGACCCCAGTAGCCAGCACCAATCGCTCCGATTCTTAAGTCTGTCATCTTAACGAGCACCTTTACCATTAACGACGGCCGTAACCGTGCCAAAAATAAGCTTCATATCCAGCAACAACGATTGCTGCCGGATGTACTCAATATCCATATTGACCATCTCTTCAAAGCTGGTCGCGCTGCGTCCCTTCACCTGCCACAAGCCGGTGATGCCGGGCGTGGCCATTAGCCGCAGGTGGTGGTGATACAGGTAGAGTTCTACTTCATAAGGAATGGGCGGACGGGGACCGACGAGGCTCATGTTGCCGCGCAGCACATTCCACAACTGCGGCAACTCGTCCAGGCTGGTCTTGCGCAAGAACTTACCGACGCTGGTGACGCGTGGGTCGTTGGCCAGCTTGTACTTGTCTGCGGCATCGTCCTTGGCCTGTTGAGCCTGGATAGCAGCCATCTCAGCCTCGTCGCCGGCAATGTACGCTGCAATGAACTGGCGGTGGAGGGTCGCCTTGGCGTCCACGCGCATCGTGCGGAACTTGTAGATGGTGAAAGGCGTCTCCACCCATTCGATCTTGCCATTGCGAATACGGCGGCGCGCGCCAACCCGTTCCTGGCGGAAGATCGCCGGACCGGGAGAGTCCAGCTTGATTAGCACAGCGATAAACAGGAGCAGCGGCATGATCAGGATGAGCGACAGGCTGACAATCGTCAGGTCCATCACTCGCTTGCCGACAAAGTACCAGCTCTTGTCATCGGTGCCGGCAAGTTGGGCTGTGGTTGGCTGTGTCCACTCTAGCATGTTACGCTCTTCCATCTCCGCTTCCTGCACGTGGTCAATTCCTCTTTTGTTTCGCTTGCGTCTGAAACGAGACGGCGCCCCATTTCCGCGTAATCGGTCCAGTTGTGCTGTGGTTCACCTGTCAATGGCAGCAGACAGGCAAAACGGAATAGTGACTGGCATCCGATGCTTCTCACTATATCGCCACTTCCTTACAAGATAAGTTAAGAGACAACGCCGTCGCGGTTTGCGTCCGCAGGTCTACCCCTGATAGTGGCGCAATGTAAAAAGATTGAGGGAGGCATTCCTGCGCCTTGTGGAGCAGAAGTCGATCTGTAGTAAAGTTTGAGCACTCTCGTTCACGGTTTATTCATGCAATGGGTAGAGAGTTCTTAACACAACGGGAGGGTTCACGAATCCTGCCCGTTTGTAACAAATAGTTTTCTCGTATCGTTATTCCCCTTAACGGAAATCAACCGAATCAGCATCCTGTGTTGTCTGGCTAGATAACCAGCCGCGCCGTTTTCTCTTACTGTCCATATACGGGCTCGGAGGGGCGGCAGGTGGTCATTTTGTTGTCTTTCTTCGGCACACAGAAAGCAGGGAGAGGTGACTAGATGGCCAAGACATATCATGTTTCCGCCGCCAACGGCAACGACAATAACAACGGCAGCCAGGGCAAGCCCCTGAAAACAATTCAGGCGGGAGTTGACAAAGCCAAGGCTGGAGACACCGTTCTGGTGCGGACCGGGGTCTACAAAGAACAGGTCACGATCAGAGTGCGGGGCCAGGAGTCGAAGAAGTGCACGATTGCGGGCCAGGAAGGGGAGTCGGTCGTCATCGACGGCAGCGGTCTGGGTCTGGGCGACGCCGCCGGACTCCTCAATATTCAGAGCAGCCAGCATGTCGTCATCTCCGGGTTTGAACTGCGACTCTCCAGCGGGCGCGGCGTGGTCATTGAAGCGTGCGATGGCATCAGCCTCACCCACTGCGATATTCATAGCTGCCAGTCCGGCGGCATTTTTGCCCAGGACAGCAGCAATCTTGTCGTGGAAAACTGCAAGGTTCATGCCTGCGCCCAGAAGTTCGTTTCAGCGTGCCAGCAATCGTTGACGGTGGCCGTCATGTTCCGGCGCTGTGAAACCGTGCGGGTACGCCGCAATCAATGCTACGAAAATGCGGCAGAAGGCATCGCCACCATCTATGTTCGCGAGGCGACCATCAGCCACAACACCTGCTACGACAATCGTGCCGCCCAGATCCTGATCTCCTCGACACGCGACTCCCTTGTCGACTCCAACTTCTGCTACCACCCTGGCCGGGAAGCGCACCTCGACCTGGCCGGGAAGCGACCGCCGGCCATTGCCAAGAGCGATCGCGCCCGGTACCAGGACGCCGGCACGTGGCATACCCAGGACCTGACCATCAGCAACAATTTTGCCTCTGGCTGCGGTGCCGGTTTCTACACCGACCGCAAAGGCGGCATGCTGACCCAGGTCAAGCTCGTCCACAACACGTTCATCAACAGCGACGAAGCAGCCATCTTTGTCGATCCCACGATCGCCCATAACGAAACGGTGGTCGAGAACAACCTGTTGGCCAGCACCAACGGCAGCCCGCTGGTCAAGGTCCAGAATCCGGCCGGCGTTCTCTGGCGCAATAATATGTGGTCGCAGTACCCATCTAACTACGCCAACAACCCGGCCAACGACATCATTGATCCCAACGTCGGACTACGCGACATCAACATGCCTATTGTGGCCGGCCAGTTGACGCCAGCCGCCTACGAGTTGACCGGCACGTCACCAGCGGTCAATAACGGCCGCCAGAGCACCATAGCCGACGATTTCTGGGGCAACCAGCGCGACGGCAAGCCGGACATGGGCGCCCATGAGTTCGACGGTACAGAGCCGCCGCCGGGAGGCGAGGTCGAGCTGCCGCCAAGCGGGGTGCGGGTGTCAACCGGTGTAGCCGTGCTCTATGACTTTGGAGCGGGCTGGGGCGACACCATCACCGATGTCAGCGGCCAGGGTCAGGCACTTGACCTGACGGTGCGTGACATGGCAGCCGTCGAATGGGGCGAGGGGTTCCTGACAGTCAAAGCGCCGACCCTCGTTCGCTCCGGCGTTCCGGCGACCAAAGTGTCGACTGCGGCCAAGATCACGGGAGAGATCACGGTAGAAGCATGGGTGCGTCCCGCAAAGACCAGCCAGGATGGACCGGCGCGCGCGTTGTCAGCATTTCCAAGGACACGAATCAACGGAATGTGACGCTGGCGCAAGGGCTGAAGGAAGGCGAGTCGCCGGACCTGTACAATGTCCGGCTGCGCACCACGACGTCGTCGGAAAACGGCATCCCGTCGGTATCATCGCCGCAAGGTTCAGCCACTACCGAGCTGACCCATGTGGTCTTTACCCGCGACGCAACCGGTCGGGCAATTATTTACCTGAACGGGCAGGAACGGGCAACCGACCAGTTGGCGGGCGATCTCAGCCCGTGGGACATGCCGTTGGAGCTGTTCCTGGCCAACGAAGCGACGCTCGATCGGCCCTGGTTGGGCGACTATCATCTGGTTGCTATCTTCGGCCGGGCGCTCAAAAGCGAGGAAGTGGTCCATAATTATCTGGCCGGATTGCCGCCGGCCAAGACGGTTGACGCGGCGTTCGCCATTCAGCCAGGTCAGGAAATCGGCGTCAGCCCCCATGTAGTCAACTTCAATTCAGGCGAGAGCACGGCCGACGACGGCATCGCTTCCTACGCCTGGGAGTTTGGCGACGGCAACACCTCGACCGAACCAAACCCGACGCACACGTACGAAACGACCGGCGTCTTCAGCGTCAAGCTAACTGTAACGGACACCAAAGGGCAGAGCGATACGCTGACCAGAACTGATTTGATCACTGTCACCACCACAGCCCTGCCGCCGCTGCCGGGTGACTACGCCCGGTTCGTTGTCGCCAATGTCGTTGAGAGCCGCATCCTCTCTTTCGGCATCCAGTACCCCGACTTCCGCTGCGTACTGGCGTCCAACTCTGCGCCGTTTCAGACCGAGCTGTACAGAGATATTGACGACATCATTGCCCTGTACGAAATAGACGGAACAGTAAAGGTGGTCTGGATCGATTATCCAGAAGCGGGAGAAGGGCAGTAGGCATCGGGCGCACGGGATTTATCTAAGAATTGACCTGCGAAAAGGCCCGTTTGGACCCCGCAGATACGGATGCAGATGCTATCATAGGCAAGCGTTTGGGAGAATTTCATGGAAACCTATTACGTCGACGGCAAGAACGGCAATGACAACAGCGGCAACGGCAAGAGCAACAATCCCTGGAAGACACTGGGGAAGGCATACAACCAGATGGATGCCGGGGACACGGTCAGGATCCGCTCGGCCACGTACCGCGAAGATCTGGCGCTGAATAAGGACAGCGGCAATGCTGCGATAGGTCTCGGACAGGTCCATGACGATGACCTGGACCTTCTCCCGTCCCGGCAAACACTGCAAATAGCGCCGTAAACTCGGTTCCGAGCGTCCCAGCACCACGTCGAAGACCTTGTGGTTCTTCAGGTCCACGAGGCTGGTGGCATACCCGTGTCGGCGGGTGAAGAAGTGCTCATCGATACCCAGTACGCGGGGGCAGGGACGGTTCGACATCTCGGCGTGGCGGCGCCAGCACTGGCTCTGATACCAGCGCTCGATCGTCGCCGCGCTGATCCCGTGGGTGCGGGTGATCTTGCGCTGGGTGACACCCCCCGCCGTCATGGGCCTCGAACACCTCGAGACGGAACGCATCCGACGATCGGAAGCGAGGCCGCACGCCCGTGAACCGATGGCAGAAGTATCGGCCGCACTGGCGGCAATGGTACTTGGGGGCCCTCAGGTGCAGCGTCATCACCTGGTTACCCTGCCGGGTGTGCTTCAGGATCCGGCAGCGGGTCGCCTTGATCGTGACACCCTCGTGCTGGCAATGGATGCACGAGGGCCGTTTGGTCGGTCGGGCATAGACCTTGACGTCTCGGTCTCGCTCAACCCGTTCGATCTGAAGGTCAGATATGCCTAGTATCAATCCGGCGTGGGACATCGGTGTTATCTCCATTAAACGATCTTCGCAAAATCAGTTTAATGAACACCGGTGTTCCCACGTCCCCCATTAATGATGAAGAGCCCGAAGGTGCCGTGGCAACGATCAGAAAGACACCGTCAGCAACCTGGAAGGCCGTGATTCGCAAGCGGGGCTGGCCGACGGTGATCAAGACCTTTCGCACCAAGCGCGACGCCGAAGACTGGGCGCGACGTACCGAAGACGAGATGGTGCGTGGTGTGTACATCGATCGCGCAGCAAGCGAGCGCCTGTTGCTGAATAAGGCGCTGGATCGGTACGAGGCGGAGGTGTGCCCGACCAAGCGGCCGTCGACGGCGCGGCGCGAGAAGCCGGCGAGCGCGAACCTGAAGGCCGTGCTCGGCGACTACAGCCTCGCGGCGATCACGCCGGATCTCGTGGCCGGCTATCGCGATCAGCGGCTGGAAGAAGGGCTTTCTGCCAGCACCGTGCGCCTCGAGCTCGCGCTGCTCTCGCACCTCTACACCGTGGCGATCAAGGAGTGGCGTATCGGGCTCGTCTACAACCCGGTGGCGAACATCCGCAAGCCGCCGCCGCATCGCGGGCGGGACCGACGGTTGACGCTGGAGGAAGAGCAGAAGCTGCTGCGCGCCTGCGACAAGCACTCGAACCCGATGCTCGGGCAGATCGTGCGGCTGGCGCTGCACACCGGCATGCGCGCTGGGGAGATTCGCACGCTTCGGCGCAGCCAGGTGAACCTGGAGAAGCGCGTGGTCACGCTGACGGAAACCAAGAACGGCTCGGCGCGCACGGTGCCACTTTCCAACGCAGCCGTCGCCGTGCTGCGTACTGCGCTCGCCAACCCGGTGCGGCCCATCGATACCGATCTGGTGTTCTTCGGCGAGCCGGGGCGCGACAAGGTGCGGAGACCGTACGAGTTCCGGCCGCAGTGGCATCGCACGCTGGCTGCCCTCGGCATCAAGGGCCTGCGCTTTCATGATCTGCGGCACGAGGCCGTCTCACGGCTCGTCGAGGCCGGACTCGGGGATCAGGAAGTTGCCGCCATCTCCGGCCACAAGTCGATGCAGATGCTGCGCCGCTATACCCACCTGCGCGCCGAGGACCTGGTGCGGCGGCTCGATCAGCTCGGGGTGCGTTAGCCGCGCGGCGGTTGTCGAAACCTCGTCGAGGGGCGATGGAGTTATCCATCGCGGCGTCGGGCTGAATCCGGTCTGCTCTCGTTTGCATAGACATTCGCAGACGAGGAGAGACCATGCCAGCCACGACCATCCCGGCGCAGGCCGATCTCGCGAGCCAGCTCACCGAACGCTTCGGCCCGCTGCTCACGCAGTCCCAGCTCGCCGAGCTGCTCGGCCGCAGCGCCGGCGGCCTGCGCTACAGCCTCTGCACGCCGAGCGACGCACGCACCCGCGCACTGAAGGCATGCGGGCGCAGGATCGGCCGGCGCGTGTACTACCCCGCCATCGAGGTCGCACGCATCATCAGCAGCGTAGACGACGAATGACCCAGACCATCCGCCGCGCCGCGCGCCGGCATCGGTACGTCATCGTCGACCAGGCTGCGGTCGAGGACACGCGCCTTTCCTGGGCCGCGCGCGGGCTGCTCGCCTACCTGCTCTCGCGCCCCGACGACTGGAAGGTGTTGGTCAACGATCTGAGGAAGCGCGGCAACCTCGGCCGGGACGGCATCTACGCGTTGCTGCGCGAGCTGCGCCAGGCCGGCTACGTGCGCTTCGAGCGTGATCGCGATGCGCAGGGCCGCATGCGCGGCGGCACGTACATCGTCTCCGAAATACCGCATACGGCTTCGCCCGTTATGGACGCGCCGGCTCCGGCGCCACCGCGTCCGGCGAACGCGGGCGCATTACCCAATACCGATAGAAAGAAAAGAACGACTACTACAACAAGACCGACAGACACCTACGTGGCGGCGACCGCGATGAAGGCGGCACTCCGATTCCCCGACTGGCTGCCGGCCGAGCTGCACGCACCGGCCAAGCGGCTCGTCGCCGGTCTCGACAGCGCCGACGCCCAGCTCGTCATCGACGAGTGGGCGGGCGCGCTGGCGGCCGGTGTAGTCAAGCGATCGCCGCTCGGCTATCTCAAGACGCTGGCGGTGCGCCGCCAGGCCGGCGACATGAGCCCGCGGTACGCGGGGGGCGTGTCGTCGTTGTTGTAGTCGTCGGGACTACGATTATTACACTGTAATAATCGACCGACGCCGAAGCCTGCCCGCCGCAACCGCACGAAGGCGCGCATGTCACTAGCGAGCGAAGCGGGTAGTGACATGCGCGGCAATCCCTGCAACCGCGCGACGTCCCGGCCGATTTTCCGAGTGACGCGCGAATGACGCGTTCGCAGAATGCACCCACCGTACCGATTTATCCGCGGCCACTGCGTCAAAGTGGCAACCCCATGTGCAACAACCCCAAGGAGGTGAACCGACCCGAAATCCACCGGCTCTCCGGAGCCAGCAAGCGCCGACCGCCGTTCCCACCGGAACGCCCGGCGCGGCCTGCGACCAGGCCAGACTGAAGCGGGAGTAGTGCCCCGCGACACGCACCGCCGCCTCGCAAGGCGAGACGCGGTCCGCCAGCGCTACGGCGCCGACGGAGTGTCAGAAACACTTACCTGACTGCTTCGCACTGATCCGCTCGACCACCCGAATTCCCAGTTTGGGCATGATGCTGCTCAAACTGGGTACGTTGCCGACGGTAAAGCCGACTTGGCCCAGCGCCAAGATAGGTAAACAGGTCTTTACTTTAGGCTAACAATGGTAAAGAATCTCTTACCATGACCGCGCAGCCCACAGGCCGATACGTCACCGCCTCCGTCGCCGGCGAAGCCTTCGAGGCCTTCGTGCCCGAGCCGCTGCCGCCCACGCTCTCCGCGAAGGAGTTAGCGACCCTCGACGAGCCCCTACGCAAGGCGGAGTCAGCCCTCGCACGGCTCGACCTCGCCGGCGAGATGATTCCCTCCCTGGACTGGTTCATCTATGCCTTCGTCCGCAAGGAGGCGCTGCTGTCCTCCGAGATCGAGGGCACGCAGGCGACGCTGGTGGACGTGCTCGCCTGGGAGCAGACCGACCAGGCCGGCGATTCCCGCATCGAGGACATCGAGGAAGTCACGAACTACGTCGCGGCCATCAACCACGCCTTCGAGCAGATCCATTCGCCGAAGGGCGCACCGATCTCCGTCCGCCTCTTCAACGACTGCCACCGCATCCTGATGCAGGGCGTGCGCGGTGCCAACAAGCAGCCCGGCGAGCTGCGCCGCTCGCAGAACTGGGTTGGCGGCAGTCGGCCGGGCAACGCGGTGTTCGTGCCACCGCCACCGGAGCGGGTCGCTGACCTGCTGGGTGACCTGGAGCGTTACATCCACGCCGAGGATGACCTGGCGCCCCTGCTGCGTATCGCGCTGGTCCACGTCCAGTTCGAGACCATCCACCCGTACCTGGACGGCAATGGCCGGCTGGGTCGTATGCTGATCGCCCTCCTGCTCGACCACTGGGGCCTGCTCAAGAGCCCGCTGCTGTACCTGAGCCTGTATCTGAAGCAGAACCAGGCCGCTTACTACCGCTGGCTGTCCGCCATCCGCACAGAAGGCGATTGGATCGGCTGGCTGCGGTTCTTCCTGGACGGCGTCACCGAAGTCGCCGACGACGCAACACGGACCGCACGCAGCCTCTTTGCGCGAGTAAGCGAAGACCGAAAAACCCTGCTCGCAACGCCCGGCGCCACGGTCACCGCTATCCAGCTCTTCGAGCAACTACCGGAGCACCCGGTCGTCACCATGCCGCTGGTAACGCGGCTGCTCGCAACCAGTAAACCGACGGCTGGCAAGGCGATTGAGTTGCTGATCACCGCGGGTATTCTGGCCGAGGTCGGAGAACGCAAGCGGGACCGGCTTTATCGCTACCAGAATTATCTGAAATTGCTGGATTAGTCCGATGGCAACTGTGAGCAATTGTCTCCCTGCCAACCGCGCAATTCGTGCGGGCATGGCCGGGACGGTCATCCGGTGGCCGGCGATGAAACAACGTCCATTCAGGTCAGGCGCATGAACAAGAAAAATCTTACCGAAGCGGATATCCGCACCAAGTTCATCACGCCTGCGCTCGACAAGGACAAGCAGGGCTCTTGGGACCTCATGACGCAGCTCCTCGAGGAGCACTACTTCACCAAGGGCAGGGTGATCGTGCGAGGACAGACGGTCCATCGTGGCGAGGCCAAGAAGGCCGACTACATCCTCTTCTACAAACCGAATATCCCGCTCGCCGTCATCGAAGCCAAGGACAACAACCACTCCGTCGGCGCCGGTATGCAGCAGGCGCTCGACTACGCCGAAACCCTCGATCTCCCCTTTGCCTACAGCTCGAACGGCGACGCCTTTCTCGAACACGACCGCACCGGCCGGCGCGGCCGGTAGAACGCGAGATTCCCCTCGACCAGTTTCCCAGCCCGGACGAACTCTGGCAACGCTACAGCGCCGCAAAGGGATACACGCCACAGCAGCAGGCCGTCGCAACCTTCGATTACTACGACGATGGCAGCGGCAAGAAGCCCCGTTACTACCAGCTCAACGCCATCAACCGCACGGTCGAAGCCATTGCCCGCGGCGACGATCGCATTCTGCTCGTCATGGCCACCGGTACCGGCAAGACCTACACCGCCTTCCAGATCATCTGGCGGCTGTGGAAGTCCAAGACCAAGAAGCGCATCCTCTATCTGGCCGACCGCAACATCCTGGCCGACCAGACCAAGACCAACGACTTCAAGCCCTTCGGTCAGGCGATGACCAAGATCACCAACCGCACGGTGGACAAGGCATTCGAGATCTATCTCTGCCTCTACCAGGCCGTCACCGGCACCGAGGAAGAGCAGAACATCTACAAGCAGTTCTCGCCCGATTTCTTCGACCTGATCGTCGTCGACGAGTGCCACCGCGGCAGCGCCGCCGAGGACTCCGCCTGGCGGGAAATCCTCACCTACTTCTCCGGCGCGACCCAGATCGGCCTCACCGCCACGCCCAAGGAGACCAAGGACGTCTCCAACATCGAGTATTTCGGCGAGCCGGTCTACACCTATTCCCTGAAACAGGGCATCGCCGACGGCTTCCTCGCGCCCTACAAGGTCGTGCGCATCGGCCTCGACAAGGACCTTGACGGTTGGCGGCCCGAAGCCGGCAAGCTCGACAAGTACGGCTTCGAGATCGAGGACCGCGAGTACAACATACGGGACATGGATCGCAACCTCGTGCTCGATCAGCGCACCGAACGCGTCGCCGCCAAGATCACCGAGTTCCTCCGAGCCACCAACCGTTACGCCAAGACGATCGTCTTCTGCGAGAACATCGACCACGCCGAGCGCATGCGCCAGGCCCTGGTCAACGCCAACCCCGACCTGGCCGCCGCCAACAGCAAATACGTCATGCGCATCACCGGCGACAACGACGAGGGCAAGGCCCAGCTCGACAACTTCATCGATCCCGAGTCCACCTTTCCGGTCATCGCCACCACCTCGCAGCTCATGTCCACCGGCGTCGATGCCCAGACCTGCCACCTGATCGTGCTCGACAAGCGCATCAACTCCATGACCGAGTTCAAGCAGATCATCGGGCGCGGCACGCGCATCAACGAGGACTACGACAAGCTCTTCTTCACGATCATGGATTTCAAGCAAGCGACGGCGCTGTTCGCCGACCCCGACTTCGACGGTGATCCGGTTCAGATCTACGAGCCCGGGCCAGATGAGCCGCCGGTCCCGCCCGATGATCCGCCCGTACCGGCGGACGGAGGAGCCGACGGATCCGGGGACCCGATCGTCGACCCGCCGCCGCCCATTGGGACCCCGGCGGAGGAGGCCGCCGAACGCCGCGACGCTACTACGTCGACGACGTCGAGGTCACCGTTGCCACCGAGCGCGTCCAATACCTCGATGCCGACGGGCGCCTTATCACCGAATCACTCACGGACTACTCCCGCAAGACCGTGCACAAATCTACGCCTCGCTCGACGACTTCCTCACCGCCTGGAACGACGCCGACCAGAAGCAGGCCATCCTCGACGAGCTGGCCGCCCAGGGGCGTCTTCCTCGACGAACTGGCCGAGCAGGTCGGCCGCGACTACGACGCCTTCGATCTCATCTGCCACGTCGCCTTCGACCAGCCGCCGCTCACGCGCAGAGAACGCGCCGATGGCGTGCAGAAGCGCGATGTTTTCGGCAAGTACGGAGATAAAGCCCGCGCGGTGCTCGAAGCCCTGCTCGCCAAATACGCCGACAGCGGCATCCAGAGCGTCGAGTCGATGGAGATCCTCAAGGTTGATCCCCTGCGGGGTTTCGGCACGCCGATCGAGATCGTCCAGCTCTTCGGCGGCAAAGCCGCCTACCGCGCCGCCATCCGTGACCTCGAGAACGCCCTTTACGCCGTCGCGGCGTAGGAAGACCTAGCCCATGCCCAATATCTCCAATCTCGTCAAGTCCATCCAGGACATCATGCGCAAGGACGCCGGCACCTACGGCGACGCCCAGCGGCTCGAACAGCTCGGCTGGATGTTCTTCCTCAAGATCTTCGACGACCGCGAGAAGGAGCTTGAGCTGCTGCGCGACGACTATCGCTCCCCGCTCCCCGAGCGGCTGCGCTGGTCCAGTTGGGCCGCGGACGACGAGGGCATCACCGGCGACGCCCTGCTCGACTTCGTCAACAACACCCTCCTGCCCAAGCTCAAGGCCCTCACCGGCGGCGGCGACAAGATCGCCGGCCTCATCCGCATGACCTTCGAGGATGCCAACAACTACATGAAGAACGGCACCCTGATGCGGCAGGTCATCAACAAGATCAACGGCATCGACTTCAACGCCTCCGATGACCGCCACATGTTCGGCGACATCTACGAGAAGCTCCTCAAGGACCTTCAGTCCGCCGGCAACGCCGGCGAGTTCTACACCCCGCGCGCCGTCACCCAGTTCATCGTCGAGCAGGTCAATCCCCGCCTCGGCGAGACCATCCTCGACCCCGCCTGCGGCACCGGCGGCTTCCTCACCTGCGCCATCGAGCACCTGCGCAAGCAGGCCAAGACCGAGGCCGACGAGCGCACCATCCAGGACTGCTTCTCCGGCATCGAGAAGAAGCACCTCCCGCACGTCCTGTGCATGACCAACCTGCTCCTGCACGGCATCGACGTCCCCTCCAACGTCCGCCACGACAACACCCTCGCCCGCCCGCTGCGCGACTGGGGCCCCAAGGAGCGGGTGGACGTCATCGTCACCAACCCGCCCTTCGGCGGCATGGAGGAAGACGGCATCGAGGCCAACTTCCCCAGCGAGTTCCGCACCCGCGAGACCGCCGACCTCTTCCTCGTGCTCATCATGCGTGTGCTCAAGCCCGGCGGCCGCGCCGGCCTCGTTCTGCCCGACGGCACCCTCTTCGGCGAAGGCGTCAAGACCCGCATCAAGGAAAAGCTCCTCAGCGAGTGCAACCTCCACACCATCGTCCGCCTGCCCAACGGCGTCTTCAATCCCTACACCGGCATCAAGACCAACCTGCTCTTCTTCACCAAGGGCCAGCCCACCACCGAGGTCTGGTACTACGAGCACCCCTATCCGCCGGGCGCCAAGAGCTACAACAAGGGCAAACCCATCCGCATCGAGGAGTTCAAGCCCGAGAAGAAATGGTGGGGCAAGCCGGACAAGAACGGCCGCTACAGCAAACGAGAGGAAACCGAGCAGGCCTGGCGCGTCTCCATCGACCAGATCAAGGCCGGCAACTTCAACCTCGACCTCAAGAACCCGCACAACGCCGACACCGGCCCCGGCGACGTGGACCACCTCCTGCCCGAATACGAAAAACTCCTCGCCCAGATCGCCGAGACGCGCGGCAAGCTGAAGCAGGAACTCCACCACGCCCTCACCACCACCGCCGGAACTACTGAATGAAGCTGGAGACCTTCTTCGAGAAGTTCGACCAATTCGCAGATGCTCCGGATGTGGTGGCGAAGATGCGGGAGTTGGTGCTGAACCTAGCTGTAACGGGGAAACTCGTTGCCCAAGACGACCGCGATGAATCTGCCTCTTCGCTATTGGAATGCGCTGCCGCTGAACGGGCGAGGCTACTTGCTACTCGCGCGATCAAATCGAGGCCGTCAGTGCCTGTTAAGCCCGACGAACAGCCGTTTGAGCTGCCAGCAAGTTGGGCATGGGCTCGACTCTTGGACGTTGGCCATGAGCTGGGGCAGAAGGTGCCCGACAGACGTTTCACCTACATTGACGTAGGCGGTATCGATTCAAGCGAAGGCCGTATCAGTGGACGTGTCGAGGTGCTGGAACCCGATGATGCACCTTCGCGGGCACGGAAACTAGTAACTCGAGGCACTGTCATCTACTCGACAGTCCGCCCGTATCTCCTGAATATCGCAATCGTCGATCAAGATATTGAACCCGAGCCCATCGCTAGTACTGCGTTCGGCATCCTTCATCCGTTTACGGGCATCAACAATCGTTACCTGTTTCATTGGCTGCGAAGCGCACCCTTCACCACCTACGTCCAGGCAGGCATGAAGGGGATGGCCTATCCGGCAATTAATGATGAGAAGTTCTATAGCGGCCCCATCCCCCTCCCGCCCCTCGCCGAACAGAAGCGCATCGTGGCGAAGGTGGATGAGCTGATGGACTTGTGTGATCGGCTGGAGGCGCAACAGCAGGAACGCGAGACCGGGCACGCCGCACTCGCCCGCGCCTCGCTGGCCCGCTTCGCCGACGAGCCCACCCCGGCCAACCTCCAGTTCCTCTTCCACAAGTCCTACGACATCGACCCCGCCGATCTACGTAAGTCCATCCTCACTCTCGCAATCCGGGGCAAGCTCGTACCTCAGAGTCCAAACGATGACACTGCACTTACTCTGCTTTCACAGATCGCGGCCCAGAAAGTCGCATTAGCCAAAGAGGGAAAACTGCGCGGGTCCACTGCAGTCAATCCAATGGCCAATGGAGAGGGCGAATTTGAGATACCCGGGAAGTGGTCCTGGGTCCGCTTCGGCGAAATCATGATCAATAGGGATGGGGAGAGGATCCCGGTGAGCAGGGTGGAACGAGAGGGCAAAGAGAAGATTTACGATTACTACGGTGCATCAGGGGTCATCGACAAGATCGACGGGTATCTGTTCGACAAGCCACTCCTGCTCATTGGCGAAGACGGCGCGAACCTTATAAACCGTGCAACGCCAATCGCTTTCATCGCGCGTGGAAAATACTGGGTAAACAACCACGCTCATGTTCTCGACGGTATCTCGGAGTCATTTCTCCAGTTTATCGAGTTGCATATAAACGCGATAAATCTCGAGAAATATGTCACGGGATCAGCTCAGCCAAAGATGAACCAGGCAAAGATGAACAGCATACCGATCGCGCTCCCACCTCTCGCGGAACAATGCCGGATCGTCGCCAAAGTGAATGAACTGATGGTGCTAGTTGACGAGTTGGAGATGCAGCTCGCCGAATCCCGAGCCACCGCCAAGAATCTCCTCGATTCCGTCGTCGCCGAACTTACCGCCGCCGGCGCGTCATCGCCCGAAGTGCCCGCCTAACCGATGAAGCTCCATCGGCTCTGGATTGACCAGTTCAAGAACCTCCGCAACTGCGAGGTCAATTTCGAACAGCGATATCTCCTCAACGCCGTCATCGGTGGCAATGGCAGCGGCAAATCCAATCTGGTCGAGGCGCTTCTCCATATTCTGCTGGACACCTACCTCAACAAGTCACCGCCGTTCGACTTCAGCCTGGAATACGAGGCCCAGGGACGGCGGGTCGGGCTCTCGGCGGCGGACGGGCGGCAGCGCGCCATCGTCGATGAGCAGGAGATGCCGATTCGCCACTTCACCCGCCGTCTGCGGGATGGGGAGGCCCAGGTCTTTTACCCGGAGAGCACCTTCGCCTACTACTCCGGCGAGTGCGACCGCATTCGGCGCCTGATCAAACGCTACACCGCGAGCTTCCGCCAGCTCGTCCAGGAGCCCGAGCGTGACAATCTCCGTCCGCTTTTTGTACTTTCGACCAACCAGCAGGCACGCCACATTCTTCTGGGCCTCATTGCTCACCGTCAGGTCGATTTCCTCAGACGCCTCAATATCTCCGGTGCCCGGGACATCAAGATAGTCCTGCAGTCACCCAAGGGGTTCGACTCCGAGAAGGACGAGCCCGTCCTGTGGGGCACCACCGGCAAGGTCCGCAAAACCATCGCGGCACTGGCCGAAACAGCGGATCACGAGGAGAGCCGAAGGGCGGTGAAGCCTTGGGATGACGACGAGAGCCCGGTCGGTGGCGCCTTCACGGAAACGCGAACTTACACCTATCCCGATAACTTCCGCAGCACGAAGCCTGAGAGCGGTCTGAAACACCGGCTCGAGGCCGGACAGGACAATCTGTACCTCGCGCTCGAACATCTTGCCGCCCGCGGCATACTGCAGGGCGTCGAATTCCAACTGATCGGCGATGAGCGCGGCGAGCCGTTTGATTTCGAGCAGTTGAGCGAAGGCGAGAAGCAGCTGATCGCCGTGGTCGGCGCCATTCGTCTAACCAACCAGCGCGACAACCTCGTTCTCCTGGACGAACCCGATACCCATCTGAACCCGCAATGGTCCTGGGAATATCCGGAGATGCTCGAGGAGGCGTTCGACGTATCGCAGCGGGAGCATTCCACCGTCCTGATGGCAACCCACGACCCGGTAACGATTTCTGGTCTCGTGGCGCAACAAGTATTCCTCGCCAATGCTTCCGGCACAGAGCAATCCGTCTTCGAGCATCCCCGCCGCAACCCCCGCGGCCAGGGCGTTGCCAACCTGCTGTGCAGTAGCGAGTTCTTCGGCTTGCCCTCGAGTCTCGACAAGAAGACCCAACTGCTGATGGACGAGCGGCTCGAGCTCAGCGTGAAGGAGACATTGTCTGATGCGGACAAGCGGCGGCTGCGGGAGCTGAATGACATGCTGGAAATATTGCAGCCCGGGATCAGTGAGCGCGATCCGGACTATGTCGACTTCCTGCGCAGTCGCCGGGAAGCCGCAGGAGGCGCGGGTTGAGACACGTTCCGATAGAAAGCTTGCTTCGGTCCGTATTCACCGGACAGGACGGGCAAAGGGACAAGCGGCGGCTCGACAGGGCACACACGACGGTAACTAACAGGCCTGCCGACGATCGCAACACATACATCAACAACAATGGCGCCACCAAATGGTCCCCCATCAAGGACCGATTCACGGCGCTACTGGGGAACAAGTGCTGGTACACCGAGGCGGAATTGGTCGGGGCGCCACTGACAATCGACCACTATCGGCCAAAATGCGATTACTGGTTCCTAGCCTTCAAGGCCGAGAACTATCGTGTCGCCTGCCCATTCGCGAACAGCCCGAAACACAACGAGGAGCACGGCTGCGCCGGCGGCAAGGGGGATGAGTTTCCTTTGCTCGATTCGACACAGAAAGCGCAGGACGCAGGGTCGCTCGTAAACGAGAAGCCCATCATTCTTGATCCCTGTAACGCGGATGACTGCAAGTTGATCGCGTTCCTGCCTGATGGACGACCAGTCATCCATCCCGATTCCAGGAATGACGCTATTGCCCTGAAGCGTATCGAAAGTAGCAAGCTCCTCCTCAATCTTGATCACCCCGACTTCAATTCGAAGCGGGAGCAGCTCTGCAATGAGATCGCAGAGGACGTGAGGATGTTTGAAGAGCTGCCAGACGGCGCGGATGGCCGACGGACCATCACTTCGCGGCTAAAAGAGAGGCTGTCTGCCAAAGCGCCCTTCAGTTCAGCCGCGCATTACTACCTTCGGCTGCATCGCCACCATGCGTGGGTCGAAGCCCTACTTGCCACTACATAGGTTACCCATGCCCATTCAGCATTCAATCTGGACCGTCGGAGCCGAACCCAAAGCGCTGGAGACCACTCGGCTGGCCAGCGAGCAGACTCTGGAAGAGATGATCGTGCGCGATTCGCGTGTGCTCTCCGGCGAGTGGATGTTGATTGGACGGCAAGAGATTACCAGCTTCGGCGGGCGCATTGACCTTCTGGCCATTGCGCCCGACGGCTCGCTGGTGCTGGTAGAGCTCAAACGCGACCGCACTCCGCGCGAGATTATTGCCCAGGCGTTGGACTACGCCTCCTGGGTGGACCAGCTCAGCGCCGAGAAGGTCGCGCAGATCTACCACCGGTTCTCGAACGGCGGCAGTCTCGACGAGGCGTTTCTCCAGCATTTCGGCACCGAGCTGGACGAAGACACGCTCAACGAATCGCATCAGATCATCATCGTGGCGGCGGAACTCGATGCTTCGACCGAGCGCATCGTCAGCTACCTGAATGCGCGGGATATCGCCATCAACGTCGTGTTCTTTCAGGTCTTCGAGCACAACGGCCAGCAGTTGCTCAGCCGCGCGTGGTTGATCGATCCGGGCGAGACGCAGGCCAATGTCGCGACGTCTACCAAGTCCAAGGGAGAGAAGGAACCCTGGAACGGCGAGTACTACGTGTCGTTCGGAGACCCCGCATCGCGAAGCTGGGACGATGCACGCGAATACGGATTCATCAGCGCAGGCGGCGGCAGCTGGTACAGCCAGACGCTCAAGCTGCTATCACCGGGTGACCGCGTGTGGGTGAAGATCCCGAAGGTGGGATACGTGGGCGTCGGCCGTGTGACTGGAGGCGGTACAACCCGTGAAGGACTTCCTGGTCACCCACTCCGGAGGGCGACCGCCCAGCGCTGGACGTACTGAAGCATGCCGACCAAGTACCGGCAACATGCCGACGATCCCGAGAAGTCCGAGTACTTCGTGCGGGTGAAGTGGCTCGACGACGTTTCCGCCGATCAAGCGGTGAACGAGGTCGGACTGTTCGGCAACCAGAACACGGTGTGCCAGCCACTGACGCCGAAGTGGCGGCACACGGTGGAACGGCTGAAGACTGTTTTCACGAAGTGGCAGGGATAGGTGAGCAGGTCCGAGTTGCGCAAATGCCGGCTCCAAGGCTGGATCCTCGGCGCCGGCAGATGAAAATTTCTCATCCGATTTCGCGGTACAACTGCGGAACACCCCCGAATTTCGGCTCCCTACGCCAAACTAACGCAACTTGTTGTTCCAGCTTGCTTTTCCCCAACTGTTCCGCACATCCCCTCGTCCAACCAAATCAGTAACTTATTGATTTATAAGGCACTGAAAATCCGCGTGTCGGCAGTTCGATTCTGCCCCTGGCCACCATCTGAATTCGTTCGTTGATGACCGGCTCTACCCCATTAATGGGGGATGGGGCCCGGTGATCATTAAACCCGGTTGATGATGCCATCCCATCCACAGTGGGTTAAGACTCTCAGCCGGTAGTTCTCGAAGTTCCTGAACCCATAGGCCCTTCTCGACATCATCTCCATCTTGGTGTGGAAGCCTTCGGTGATGCCGTTGTTCCGGGTGAAGCGCCACATGGCGACGACCGGCTCGAGCCACGAAGTGAGGGTTCTGGCGAGCCTGTGGAGTGGGCTGGCGTGGAGCTGCTCAATTAACTCCAGGAATCCAGGCAGCCGGGCTCGGGCCGTTCTGGCGTTGAGCGCCTTCATCAGCAGGAAGCGGACCAGCGGCTGTTTGGCCTCGTACAGCGCTTCCAGTACCGGCAGCTCGGCCAGATAGCGCCTGAGGTTGCCTTGCTGTTCCTCGGACAGGTTCCAGGCGTGTCGGCGTATCAGGCTCAGAAGCCCCCGCTTCCGTCGGCCGTCGGGGTCGTGCTGTTGCCAGGCCTTAAGGAAGTGCTGGTTGACCAGCCGGATCACGTGGAAGCGGTCGGCGACAATGGTGGCCTGGGGGAAGTAGCAGCCGCACTGACGACAATGTCACTTGGGGGCCTTCAGGTGCAGCGTCATCACCTGATTACCCTGCCGGGCGTGCTTCAGGATCCGGCAGAGGGTCGCCTTGATCGTGACACCCTCGTGTGCACGAAGGCCGTTTGGTCGGTCGGCCATAGACCTTGACGTCTCGGTTTCGCTCAACCCGTTCGATCTGAAGGTCAGATATGCCTGGTATCACTCCACCGCATCGGCGCGCTTGCTGATGAAGAAGGCCCTCGACCGCTGCGAGACGGAAGTGTGCCACACAAAGCGGCCGACCACCGCGCAGCGGGAGAAGCCGGCGAGCGCAAATCCCAAAGCCAAGCTCGGCGACTACAGCATGGCGGCGATCACGCCGGACCTTGTCGCCGGCTATCATGACCGTCGGCTGGCAGAGGGCCTCTCGGCGAGCACCCTGCGCCTTGAACTCGCCCTCCTCTCCCTTCTGTAGACAGTAGTCATCAAAGAGTGGCGCACTGGGCTCATCAACAACCCGTCGCCAATACTCGCAAGCCCGCTCCGCATCGCGGCCGCTATCGCTGCCTCTTCAAGGACGAAGAACAGAAGCTGCTGCGCGCTTGCGACAGGCACTCCAATCCGATGACTCGGCACGACTAACCCGAACGAGCCAGCGCGGACTCCCCTTCCGTCTAAGGAAAGCGCCTATTTAACGTTAACGCCGCTAGGCGAAATCCCGTTTGCCTACTTATCAACCACTTGGATCTACCGACTACTTCGACTCGGCGAAGACACTACATCTTGTGTCTGTCGGGACCCCGCGCCTTAGTTGGGTCGAGGACATGAATAGGAACCTGGATCCTCCCCCACTGAATGGGTGAGACTCACCCGAATGGGGAGGCAACGGAGAGCGAGTCGATGCATTCTTTCCCATCGGCACCAGTTCTCGCAAGACTCAGCATCGTCCAACAATGATTGTGCGGGCGCTAGGTAACGTGCTTCCCGTCGGTGGACTCGATTGTTAAACCGTCATAAAGTCAGGCGGCGGAATAGGAATGGGGGGTGCCGATGAAGACTGTCGCTTGGGCAATGATCTCTCTCATTCCAGTTGTCGCGTATCAATCAGCACAAGCAACCGATCTGACGGAATGTTCTCGCAAGGACCTGCCGAGCGGAGAATATACGACTCTCAGTTGCGAGGTTTGTCCGCGTGAAATTCCAAGATGGGGAGGTAGCTCGCCAGGCCGAAGAATCCCGGGCTGGATGACTATGGATCTCGACGTTCGTAACGGCACCGTGGTTCGAGCACCGCGCGTGGACTCTGAGCCCGAGGACTATCCACGCGACCGCTATGCGAGGATGTGGAAGTACGACGCCGATGTTACGCAGACCATTCGATGTCGACAGGATCAATACGTCAACGGTTCGATCGGAAAGCAGGTGGTCACAGCACCCCCCGGCGAAATAAAGGAATGCATCCCCTTTGCAAACGTTGAGCGTCGTATGGACAGCAGACTGAGTTGCAATGTTTGCCCAGAGCGCCCAACCGGAATGTCTTCGCCAGCGTCTGGGCGGGTCAAGATTGAGTTTGAAGTCCAAGACGGACGTTCGATCGAATCCACCGTAGTTGAGGCTGATCCCGAGTATCTTGCGCGCACGCAGTTTCGCGGCTGGGAGTTTCCTTCGCTCAAGGAACACAACTTTTCTGAAGCAACCTGCATCATCGAGTATCGGGTACAACGCTGAGGCGCGGTCCCTGTTGCTTTGCCGTCGGGCGTTGGCGATTCGAGGTGCGCTGGTTCGAATGGTAGGAAGCATTTGCAGGGCCGCCTGACCAGACCTGAGAAGGGAGACTCACATGAGACCAGCTCTGCCGTGTTCGCTACTGGTTGCTGGCTTGGCGACCTTCCTGGCCGGCTCCTCGCGGGCCGGACCTCTTGTCGAGTGGTTTCTCTGGAACGAAATGGGTAACCAGGTTGGAAACGCTATCGCCAGCCACTCGGAGTATCGGGCGGAGCGGGAGCTCTGGAAACGGAAAGTTGCTGCTGCGCAGGCCGAACTCGAACGGTGCGGAGGCTGCGCGTCTGCGCGTGCAGAGTTGGCGAAGTGGCAGAAGATTGAGAACGATTTTCAGGTCGCTGCGGGAAATGCGGCTGCAACTGTTGGCATGCCACCCGCTCTCGCAGAGTTCCTGGATATTGACATGCCAATGGCGCCGGCGCCGACTGCAGCAGAGTTGGCCGAGCGAAAGCGCGTCGTTCGCCCGGCATGGGCCGACGCCCGTCCGGCATACTGCCAGGCGGCAGTAGACAGACACATCACCTGCTTGCGCCGCGTCCGCGAGGAGTCCTGGCTAGGATGGGACGAGGCAGAAGGCTTTGGCGGACGATGTTTCGACACCAAAAAGCTGTACGACCATTGTGCCGCCGGAGACTACGAGAGCTTTCAAAACGAGCAGAAGTTGCAGAAGGACAGGGCGGCTGGCATCACGATTGCCGAAACCAGTTACTCTGACTTCTACAGACGAAACTACTACGGTCTGGTGCCGAACAGTTTTGTTCCCGACTATCCGCCGCAAGCTGAGGTGCTGGGATTTCTCGAGAGACCAAAGGCGCGCAGCATCAGCTACTACTTTTTCAAGGAGGATCCCGGCCATCTCGGTGGATTCCTGTTCAAGTACTTCGATCACCGCGGCACGGCGGCCGGTATGACGTGCTCGAGCGTCGATAGGGACAGAAACGACGAGATAGGCAACAGGACATGCAATGATATGTGGGAGCTCACGACGCGGCGAGACAGTCCGATACTCGTCTGTCTGTACACGCGCGGTGGAGGTGCTCACGAACAGCTCGAATCTTCGGTGTTCTGGTACAAGCGCCGGCCGGCGATGGGTGACCCGAAGTACATGCTCGAACGTGCCGCGGCGCACCCTCTTCTGCTGTTGGGCGAGCCGCGAACAGAATGTCCCGCGACCCTCGAGGCTGCCCATCAAGCCGAGAGCCAGTACGTCGCGAAGCTGGAGCAGCTTCAGCAGACCGTGGCAATGATACCGGCCTCGACAATACTCCCGCGTCATGAATCTCAGATCGAGCGGCAACAGGCCGCCGACAGCGAATTCGAGCGCCAGCAGGAGGTGCGGGCCGCCATGTCCTCGTTCGAGTTTGGTGGAGACTATCGACTGGCACTTGCGATGGGCGATCAGGAGCGCTCGGGAACCTGCTCAATCACCGTGAAGTCTCCCGTCCAGATCGTCTTCTCCTGCATCATCGACGGAACGAACGTCTCGGCGGAAGGCATTGCGGCGGGCGGAGAGTTGATAGTGACGTGGCCGGCTGGCGTGTTCGAATCCCCCATCAACACGAATCTTTTCGTGGACCTCGACTATCGAGAGCAGCAAGGCGGTGACGCGTTGGCTGTGAAGGGTGGCGACGGATCTGTTAGTGGGCATCTGATTCGATCGGCTGGGCTGAAAGCATTCTCACTCGATGCGCTGCCCGGCACATACGCATTCGAAATGTCAATCGGCGGGGTGAGCCGCACGGGTGCATGTACGGTTAAGCGGAAAGAATTCTTCAAGGATCCTCCGAGGTACTCGTTTGTGTGGCAGACCGATGACGGTGCGCGATACGAAAGTGAGGCGCAGTTTCGAGGGGACGACATGTCAACGCTGTGGCTCGCGGGATGGTCTCCGGGCTGGTTTACTGTGAATGGGACCGATATCTTGGACCTTCACCTGAAGGCCGAGGACGGCGGGCAGAGTTCCGTACTGCGAGGCAATGCCAACGACGGCGCCACCGCGGTATTGACGCGAATAGACCCGGCGGTGGTTGCCGGGAAGTTTGGTACACCGCTTGAGGATCTGCCGGAATTGAGTCGAGGCAAGTACGCTCAAGCCGCTCGAGCGCGCGGAGTGGACTCGTTGGAAGAGCTTGCCGTGCTCTCTGACGAGCAAGCTCAAGCGATAGGGATGGGATGGGTCTGGCGACGAGACCTGGCGCGCGAGTACTTGGCACGGCAAGGTGCTAGATCCTCGCCCTAGCGGCGCGAATGCAGCCCTAGAGGGGGACAAAAGCATGGTTCCTCTCACACTCTGCCCGTTCTGCGGCGGACAGCTACGGGTTGTAGCGGACATTACCGATCCCGACCTGATTCGCAACAGCCACGCCTGGTCGCATGAGTGACTTCAAGGCTTGCCATTTCTCCCAACCATCTGCAGGCCAACAATCCCGACCGTCGTACGAGACCAGACCGCTCTCTATCGTCCGGTTTAACCTCGCCAACGTCGACCTCCCTCGACCCCCGGGCGCCTGTACCCCAAGCAATCGAGGAAGGCCACGTTATGCTTCCAATCCTCACAGGGGGTCGGTGCACAGTTACATCACGTCGAACGTGTCCGCGTGATCGGTGACGGCGGCGAAGTCGAGAGGACGATCGGGCTCGACGCGTTCGCCACTGGCCAGACGCAGCGGCTGCCCCGGGCAAAGGCGAAGGCCTCGGCAGGCGTGGCGGCCGAGCCGAACGCATAGGCATCCAGCGACCAGGCAGTATGCACATGCAGATCGCCCCACAGCAGTTGCTTCTGGACCCGGGGCGGCATTGCTGCAGATGGGGTCATCGGGCGCTGCCGCGAGCGCCCCGGGACCCGCGAGCATCAGCACGGCCGTGTATGTCAGGACCCTGCGAATCTGTACCGATCGAGTCAGTCTCCTGGTCAGTTCCCCTCCGGTCTGCCGTCTCGAAGTTACCGCGAGCTGCTCGTGTCGCGCGGGGTCCTGGCTGCGCTTCTTCTACTTCTTCGACCCGGATGGCATCATGCTGACGTTCTGCGCCACTGTGAACGAGGGATCAGCCAACGTGGATCTGCCTGTCAAACCCGGAACCCGGCGCCAGCGCTGAGGATCGCATCCTGATGCGTACCCTGGTGCATGCTACTACTGGTTCGACGACGGCCTGCAGGCCCGCAAGCAGCGGGCTGCCGCGCGCACAATCCATGATCATGGTCTGCGTGAGTAAGGGCATCACCAGTCCGAAGGAGACCGCGGAGCGGCTCAAGGTCAGCAAACAGTCGATCCGGCAGGCGCTGCGACCCATGATCGAGGGCGGCCTGGTGACGGTGGGGCCGGATCCCGCCAACCGCCGCCAGCGCATCGTCCAGGTGACCGAGCGGGGGCAGGCGGCACGGGACGTTGCGCGCCGCGGACTGGAGCGCCTGGAAAAGGAACTCGCCCGCCGTATCGGCCGCGACCGGCTCGAAACCCTGCACGAAGTGCTCAATCTGAACTGGGGACCGTCGCCCACCGAAGCGCCGGACCCGCAATGAAGCCGCCGCCGCCCGCCAGAGGGCCGGCGGGCTGCTAGCCGCCGGTCAGACCCATGTCGCAAGCCCGCTCCGATCCGTCGTCGCCGTTGAAATCCGGGTCGATCCAGTTCGGGAAATTCAGGGTCGACCTCGATGCTCTGGAACTGTTCCATCGCGGTGCGCCGGTCGAGTTGGAACCGAGGAGTTTCGCGCTGCTCGCCTATCTGGCGTGTGCGCCCGGCCGGGTGGTATCGAGAGAGGAACTGCTGGACGAGCTCTGGGGGCACCGCTACGTAAGCGATGCTGCTCTGGCCACCCAGGTGAAGTCGCTGCGCCGGGCGCTCGGGGACGACGGCCGTACGCAGAGCATCATTCGAACCGTCCGCGGACGTGGCTATCGGTTCGTTGCCGACCTGGGGACCGAGGCGAAGCGCGATCGGACGGAATCCAGCCACCCCTCGCTTGCGCTGCACAACCTGCCACGCGAGCGCACACCCCTGTTCGGCCGGGACGAGGATGTCCGTGCCTGTATGGCGGCGGTTGCCGGACACCGGATCACCACCGTTCTGGGTATCGGCGGAACCGGCAAGACCCGGCTCGCAGCTCGGGTCGGGCGCGACAGCGTCGCGCGATTCCGCGAGGGGGTGTGGTTCGTCGATCTCGTTCCCCTGGCAAGCCTCGACGCTTTGGAGGCGGGGATCGCCCGGACCATCGGGCTGTCGCTGCAACCCGGCGCCACCCGGCCGCAGCTCGTCCGCGCGCTGGAACACCGTGACCTGCTGCTGATACTCGACAATTGCGAGCACATGCGGGAACAGACGGCAGATCTTCTGGACCACCTTCTCGAGTACACCATCGGCCCGCGATTCCTGACCACGAGCCGCGATCCCCTCGGCCTCGCCGATGAGTTCCGCTTCACCCTGGAGCCGTTGTCCACGGCTTCGGAGGATCCGCTGCCACCCGCGGTACAGCTCTTCAGGGCAACGGCGGCGCGTCACGGCGTCCGGGACATGGCCGCGGACCCGGAGCTGACTCGCGGGATCTGTGCGCGGCTCGACGGGTTGCCGTTGGCCATCGAACTCGCGGCCGCGCAGCTCCGCCACCTGTCCCTCGCCGAACTGGCTGAGCGTCTTAGCAGGCGGTTCGAGGTTCTGTCCGGACGGGAACGGTCAGCCTCCGGGCGGCAGTCCAATCTGCTCGGCGTTCTGGAAGACACCTGGGCCATGCTCGGAGCGGCCGAGACGCGGCTGCTCGGCCAGCTCTGCGTCTTTCCCGAGCAGTTCCGCCTGACGGACGCCGAAGAGGTCGCGGCAGCATTTCCGCCGCACGCATTCTCGCGACTGGTGGACCTGGCGCTGATCAGTCGGACCAGCCGGGCAGGAGCCTGGTGGCGCATTCTGGAGACCGTACGTCTGTTCGTCATGGAACGGCTGGGCAGCGCCGTCATGGAAGAGCACGCGCGGCGTCACGCAGACTGGTGCATCAGGCGGCTCGGCAGCTTCCCGGACGACCAGCTCGAGAACCTGTCGCAGGCGGCCTGGTGTTTCGAGCACTACGCGGATCTGGAGACGGCGGAAGCGTTCTGCCGCGAGCGAGGCGAGCTGGAATCGGCCGTACACCTGTGCTGCGGCGTCGGCCTGATGATTCAGCTCGATCACGGCGGCCGCGCGCGGGACCGTCTCGGACGGGCGCTCGAGTACCTCGAATCGCCCCCGTCGCCGTACTGGGCGGCGCGTCTGCATGCCACGGCCGGGCTCGCCGGCCAGGCCAATCGCTCACCCGCCATGCTCGTCCAGCACAGCGAGGCCTATCTCGGCCTTGCCGGGACGCTGCAGGACCCGGTCCTCGAAGCGAATGCCCTGCTGATGACGTCGCTCAGCACAGTGTTCGTCGACGCCGACCTCGCCTTCGCCCAATTGCGCCGGTCCATCGAGCTCGGCGAGTCGCTGAACAACCGGGCGGTCGTCGATGCAGCCGAGTGCTTTCGTGCCTGGCTGCTGGCCGTACAGCGCGACTATGCCGGCGCGCTGCGTGCCGCGCGAACGATCATTGACCGCTACGACGCCCAGCCGGGCGCCGTGGACAATCCGGCCTACAACGCCATGGGCATCGTCGCGGTCTGCACGCTGCTGGATCAACCGAGCCAGGCCATGGGGTGGATCCGACGGATCGAGGACTTTCCGGCCGCTCCGGACTTCTGGGGCATCCGCCTGCTGAAAGCCTGTGTGCTCGCGGTCAACCAGGAGTTCGCCCCGGCCGCCGGCGTCTGTCTGGGCGTCAAAGAGCAGCTCAACCGTGCCACCCGCGACGAGTTTCCGGACATGCTGGTCGCGGCGGCGGTACTGGCCGAATGCCTCGGCGCTCGCGACCTGGCGCAGCGCTGGCTGCGCACCATCCGTGACGGCGGCATGCCCATCCAGATGTATCACACCATCTGCCTGTACCGGCAGATGTACCGGCGGATCGGGTTCGGCGCGGATGCCAGCGGCCCCTCCTACGAAGCGGTCCGTCCGGAGGTGGCCGACTGGCTTGGACGCGTCGCGTCCGGTCAGGCGTCGCCGTGAGCGGGCGCTTTCACGGTCTCCTTCGCGGACGCGTTCACGGACTCCCCCGCAGAGAGGGGCCGGCCCACCAGCAGGCTGTCGAGGAGCACGGGATCGAGCTCGGCGTACGCGGCATCGGCCTCTGCGCCGAGGCCGTCGACCAGCTTCGTGAAGAAGGCTCTGGCGGCTGCGGCGGCCGTGATGTCGAAGATCTCGCCGTCGTCGAACCCGGCGGCACGGAGCCGCCCGACGTCGTCAGCCGACACGCGGTCCGCGTGGCGCGCGACCAGCCGGGCGTGGCGGACCACCGCCATCTCGGACGTGCTGAGCACGCTGGCGCCGTCGTCGACCAGAATCCGCCGGATCTCGTCGGCCGAGAACGTTTCCAGCAGGTTCTTCGAATGGGCCAGGCAACAGTAGGTGCTGCGCAGCTCGTGCGCGGCGACCAGAGTGATCAGCTCATACCGGCAGCGCGGCATGTGCGCCTTGATGCCGGCCTGCAGGTGCGCCCACAGGGTCATGATCTCCGGACGCCGGGCGAACACCGTCGCGTAGTTGGGCAGGTAGCCGAAGAAGCCCGCCTGCCGTTCGTACATGCGGCGCGTCTCTTCGGACGCGGATTGCGCAGGGACATGCTCGAGAAATGACATCGTCGGGTGCCTTTTTCGGATTCAGGTTCTGAACTGGTCGATCTGGATCTCCCGACCCAGATCCTGGTAGTCACCGGCCGCCCGCAGACGGCGGAACTCGCCCCAGTTGATGGGTCGGTAGCGGGCCGGTTCTGCGTCCGTCATGGTCAATGGCGCATAGTCGATGTCGTAACGGGGATTGAAGAAGTAGGGCACGCTGAAGCGCTCCCGCGCCGAGTTGGCGCGCACCCTGTGCAATGCCGCCCGGTACCGGTCGTTGGACCAGACCTGGACGATGTCACCGATGTTGATGACCAGAGCACCCTCGATGGCCGGTACCAGGGTCCAGGTGCCCTCGCGCAGCACTTCCAGTCCGGGCTGATCGTCCTGCAGCAGGATGGTCAGCGCACCGGCGTCGGTGTGCTGGTTCACCCCCAGGTGACCGGACTGAGGTTGACTCAGGCCAGCAGGCTGCTCCGGATCGGGGCACATGGGGTAGTAGTTGATTCGAGCAAAGCTCGAGTTTCGCGGCAGGAACGCGTGATGGAGGAAGTCCTGCGGCACACCGAGGTTGACCGATACAGCACCCAGTAGCCTGAAAGCCAGCGACTGACAGGCTTCACAATAGGCCACCAGCGACGTGCGCAACCCCGCCGGATGCTCCGGCCATTGTGGTGCTTCCCCGGCTCGATTCGCGGGTCCATAGTCGAATACCTCCTTCCAGTCGCGCGTATTCTTCGTCAATTCCTCATCGAAGAATCCCCACGGGTTGCCGGCCGTACGCCGGACCCTGCGCTTGACATCCAGTGGTTGAGCAAAGAACGCCCGCGCCTGGCTCAGTAATGCCCCACAGATGGCGTCGTCCAGCCCGTGGTTCACGATCTGGAAGAAGCCCCAGTTGCGGCACGCGAGATCCAGGGCCCGGAGCGTTGCCGTGGTCTGCAGCTGCGCGATGTCGATCACCGGTATGCTTGTCTGATACATGGCTCTGTTCCTGTCCTCTGAGGCTGCCGGTCAGGCGACGTCGCGTTTGTGCAGCCAGTTCGGGAGCAGAACGTAGGGATCCACCCGGCAGTCCGCGTCGAAATCGACGCCGGCTTGTTCGAGCCACTGCTGCAGATTGCCGTCCTTGAAGGCGTCGAAAGTCTCGCTGCAGCCGCCGACGTGCCGGCCACCGACGAAGACCTGCGGAATCGTCACCTGGCCGGTGCGCCGGGCGAGCACGGCGCGGATGCGACCGCCGAGCTCGTTCTGCTGATAGGCGACCGAGTCGAGGTCCACGCTTTCGTAGCCGATGCCGGCGCGGGCGAACAGCTTCCGCACCGACCAGCAGAACTCGCACCACTCGAGCGCAAACATGACCACGGGGCTCCGCGCCAGGATCTCCGACACGAGCCGCTCGACTTCCGGCTCGGTTTCCGGAGCCTGCTTGGGGGCCGCGGGTGCCGGCCCGGTCACGTCGAACCGGCATCCGGGCGTGCTCCTCGACAACGCCAACTCGGCGTCGTTCATTCCCTCCTGAATGTCGGCAAAGAGCGGCGTCGACAGATAACGCTCGCCCGTGTCCGGCAGCATGCAGACGATGTTGCTTCCGGCTGGCGCGCGCTCGGCCACCGCCACCGCGGCCGCAAACGTGGCGCCGCTGGAGGTGCCGACGAAGATGCCTTCTTCACGGGCGAGGCGCTTCGCGTAGTCGAGTGCCAGCACCCCGGCAACGGGTTCGATGGCGTCGACGTAGCCCGCCGCCACGGCCGATTCAGTGAGGGCCGAGACGAAGTCCGGGCTCCAGCCCTGCATCAGGTGCGGCCGGAACGCCGGGTGCGAGGCGACGGCTCTGCCAGCCGCGTCGCGCGGCTGCGGGAGGCCGCTGCCGAGCACCTGCGCGTTGTCGGGCTCGGCGGCGATGATCCGGGTGTCCGGCGAGGCTGCGCGCAGTCCTCGGGCAACGCCTTTCAGCGTTCCGCCCGTTCCGAACCCGGTGACGAAGTAGTGCAATGGCTCGTCGGCGAAGTCGGCCAGTATCTCCTGTGCCGTGGTGGCCGTGTGTGCGTCGGCGTTGGCTTCGTTCTCGAACTGGCGGCACAGAAAGTAGCCGTGGGCTTCTGCCAGTTCCTCGGCCTTGGCCAGCATGCCCGTGCCTTTCTCCGCAGCCGGTGTCAGGACCACGCGGGCGCCGAGAAAGCGCAGCATTTTGCGTCGCTCGATGCTGAAATTCTCCGCCATGACCACGACCAGGGGGTAACCCTTCTGGGCACAGACCATGGCCAGCCCGATGCCGGTGTTGCCGCTGGTGGCTTCGATGACGGTCTGCCCCGGCTGCAGCTCACCTGACGCTTCGGCCGCTTCGATGACGGCACGGGCCATCCGATCCTTCACCGAACCCATGGGGTTGAAGGACTCGAGCTTCACGTACAGGTTGACGTGTTTCGGCGCTAACTTGTTGATTCTTATGGTCGGTGTGTTTCCGATCGTCTGCAGAACGTTGTCGTAGCGGGCCATGATCCGTACCTGTGGCTGGCGAGTTTCCGGCAAGGCTAGCCATCGCGCCTTGCCGAAGCTTGACGGAAACGTGGCGGATTCATGACGGCGATCCTCATGAAATCTTCAAGCGGTGCTCATGAACCCGGGAGCGCCGGCCCCTAGAGTGGCGTCGTCCGCCGGGGTGCACGACTGGACCGGCCGGCGGGAACGGGACCGAACAATTCTTGGAGGAACGAACTCATGCAGACCAATGCTGATCAGACCGCGACCCAGGTGAACAATGGCGTCAACGTGCAGGCCCTGCTCGGGGCGCGGGAAGCGCTCAGCGCGGCGCCTGAAGCCGCCCAGTTCTCCTGGCGGGCGAGTTGCGACTGGGTCAACGGCACCCATTGTGCGGCCTCGGTCAAGGGCTTCACGGGCCTGGGTGGTGAACAGAGCCACAAGACCGAGTTCACCTTCGACGCCGACCATCCCGAGGTGTTTGCCGCGGAAGACAAGGGGGCGACCCCGGTCGAATACGTGCTGGTCGGTCTGGCGAGCTGCCTGACCGCCGGGGTCGCCAGCGTCGCGCAGAACCGCGGGATCCAGCTCCGCTCGGTCAGGGCCACGCTGGAGGGCGACATGGATCTGTACGGCATTCTGGGTATCGACAGCGATGTGCGCAACGGCTTCAACGACGTGCGGGTCGCCTTCGACATCGACGCCGATGCCACCCGGGACGAGATCGAAGCCCTCGTGGCTCAGTCGCAGAAGCGGTCCGCGGTCTACGACATCGTCACCAATCCCGGCAACGTCACGGTGACGGTGAAGTGATGTCCGGACTGCACCGTACCGCCGGGCCGGCTGCTTCCCGCTCTGTCGACGTGATCGTCGTCGGCGGGGGGCAGGCTGGCCTGGCCACCTCGTTCGTGCTGCGCGAGCTCGGCATCGATCACGTCGTGTTCGAACGGGGCCAGGTGGGCCAGCGCTGGCTCCATGAGCGCTGGCGCTCGCTGCGGCTCCTGACCCCGAACTGGATGTGTCAGCTACCCGGGTTCCGCTATGCGGGGCCCGATCCCCACGGCTTCCGGAGCAAGGACGAGACGGCGGACTTCCTCAGCGGCTATGTGCTCAGGCACCGGATCGAGGTCACCACCGGGGTGGCCGTGACCGAAGTGACCGCGGACGCCGAAGGATTCCGCGTCATTGCCAACGAGGAGGTATGGCGGTGCCGTGCGGTCGTCGATGCCAGTGGCGCGTTCGCGCGTGCGAAGCGCCCGGCGCTGGCGGCCGAGCTTCCTGCCAGCCTCTACCAGGTGGCTGCAGCGGACTATCGAACGCCGGATCAGCTCCCGGCGGGCGGCGTGCTGGTGGTCGGGGCGTCGGCCACCGGTCTGCAGATCGCCGAGGAACTGCAGCAGAGCGGGCGTCCAGTGGTGCTCGCCGTGGGAGAGCATGTCCGTATGCCGCGCGCCTACCGCGGCCGGGACGTGTACTGGTGGCTCGACCGCAGCGGTCTGCTGCACGAGACCGTGGACGCGGTCGATGACCTGGAACGGGCGCGGCGCGTGCCGTCGCCGCAACTCGTCGGCCGCAGCGGCTGCGACCTGGACCTGAATCGGCTGCAGGAACTCGGTGTCGACCTGGTCGGACGCGTAGCCGGCGTGCGCGGCCAAACCCTGCAGTTCTCGGGCGGTCTGGCGAACCACCTCAAGTCGGCCGATCTGAAGATGCACCGGATGCTCGATCGATTCGACGACACGCCGACGCGGGGACTGGACCTGGCGCAGGCCGATCGCCCGCTCTCGACCCGGCTGCCCGAACGCCCGCGTCTCGCACTGGCGCTCGACTCCGGCGAGATTTCGAGCGTGTTCTGGGCGACCGGCTACACGCCGGACCACGGCTGGCTGCGCGTCCCGGCATTCGACCGCAAGGGGCGTCTGCTGCACGAGCAGGGCATCGTACGCGGCCCCCCGGGCCTGTACACGCTGGGACACACGTTCCAGCGCAGCCGCAAGTCCAGCTTCATGTACGGCATGGGCGACGACGTCCGGTATATTGCCGCCGATCTCGCTTGTCACCTGGGGGTCGGCAGCGATCGCCTGTCGGCCACGGTTTGACCGCCCGTGGCCAGCTTCAGTAAATCCGCCCATGCGCATAGAATCAGCGCAAAGGGCGGACGGATGCCATCGTGGTTCGTGCTGTGGCCAGTGGCCGCGCCGAGACAACAGGGCGCACACAACTGATCAGATTCGGGGACTTCGAGCTCGACCGGGCCACCTTCGAGTTGAGTCGGGCAGGCGAACCGGTCGCGCTGGAGCCGCGCGTCCTCTCGCTGCTCTGCTACCTGATCGAGAACCGTTCCCGGGTGGTCAGCAAAGAAACGTTACTCGACGAGTTATGGGGGCACCGATTCGTCAGCGAATCGGCTCTGGCGACCCAGGTCAAGCGCCTGCGCCAGGCCCTTGGGGATGACGGCCGCAAGCAGGAGATCATCCGCACGATGCACGGCCGCGGCTACCGGTTCGTTGCCGCGACCGAGGAGATCGCCGCAGCAGACGAGCCGGTGCCAGCCCTGGAAACGGACGGCGGCCGGCGCCTTTCCAATCTGGGATACGAGCGGACCCCGTTCTTCGGTCGTGACGAAGAACTCGGGCGCTGCATCGCCGCGTTTCAGAGCTACCGGATGGTCTCGCTGCTGGGTATCGGTGGTACCGGAAAGACACGCCTTGCCAAAGCGGTCGGGCGCAGCGTTCTGGACAGCTACCCCGACGGGGTCTGGTTCGTCGATCTGGTCCCGGTGGTGAACGCCGCCGGCATCGACACCGCCATGGCGTCGGCGATCGGTATCAAGATGGGTAATGGCAGCTCGCGGGAGCAGCTTGCGGCGGCCATTTGCGACCGCCGGGCCCTGTTCATTCTGGACAATTGCGAGCACATCGAGGATGACGTGGCGGTCGCCCTGGACTTCTTCCTGGAGCGCACAATCACACCGCATTTTCTCATCACCAGCCGCGATCCCATCGACCTGGCCGATGAACTCCGGTTCTTCGTCGAGCCCCTGGCGCTGCACGTCGAAGGCGGGACGTCCCCGGCCGTGCAGCTCTTTCTGGACACCGCCCGCCGTCACGGAATGCTGGACCTCGAGTTCAATTTGGAAAAGATCGAGCAGATCTGCGAGCGCCTGGATGGTCTGCCGCTTGCCATCGAGCTGGCCGCGGCGCAACTGAAACATCTGACCGTCGAGGAGCTGCTGGAGCGCCTGGACCGCCGTTTCGACCTCCTGGCGGGCCGCCAGCGCGTGCGAACCGGCGCCGACCGGCAGGGCAGTCTGGCCGCCGTAGTGCGCGAGACCTGGGAGCTCCTGAACGAGGATGAGCAACGGCTGCTCGGTCAGATCGCCGTGTTTCCCGGGCAGTTCACCATGGCAGACATCGAGCAGGTTTACACAGAGCGTCTGTCGCAGAGCGTTTCGTTCTGCGTTTCCCGGCTGGTGGAACTCTGTCTGCTGAGCCGGACCTCGCGAGAGGGCCCGTGGTGGCGTCTGCTGGAAACGGTGCGGCTGTACGCACTGGATCAGCTCTCGGCGGAGCAGCGGATCGCGAATTCGGAGCGCCATGCGCACTGGTGTCTGCGACAGCTCGGCGACTTCCCACATGGCCACCTGCTCAGCTACGCGCACGCGCAGTGGGCCATCGATCACTATGCCGACATCTCGGCAGCCGAACGCTTTCTGGCGGATCGCGGTGATGTGGCCGCGGCCATCGACATCTGCACGGCTCCCGGCCTGATGATCCAGCTGGATGAGGGCGCCCGGGCGCTGACCAAGCTGGAACGCATCGATCGGTATCTCGAGCACACGGACGATCTGCGCGTCCGGGTCAAGCTCTACTGCATGGCATCGCTCTGTTCACTGGTCACCCGGGACACCGGGTTGTTCTTCCGCCACGTGACGATTCATCTCGAGCTCGCGCGCGAGCTCGGCGACCCCGTCAGGTTGGCCGTGGCGCTGATTCTGGCGTCGCTGGCCAGCAATTTTACCGATCCTGGCGCGGCGTCCCGGCAACTCGAAGAGGCGATGGAGCTGGTCCGCGCGCAGGAAGACGCGGGCGCGCTGGATCTCGCCTGCACCTACCGGGCCTGGAGCCTGGCCATGCAGAAGGACTACGCGGCGGCCTCGGCCATGGCATTGCGGCGGGTGCAGAAGAACCTGTCAGAGCGGGCGGTCGTCGACAACCCGACCCACAGTGCGATCTGTGTCGTGATTGCCTGCAACTGCCTAGATGATCCGAAGACCGCGAACCAGTGGACCGATCGACTGGTGGCGACGGCCGACGTGCATTCGCTGCTCGGTGCCAGGGCCTTGTTCGCCTGCGCCAGGGCGGCGGGAGGCGATCTGACGCAGGCTGCCGGCATGTGCAGCGACATTGCGGCGCGGTGCGCGCGGATGGGCATTCAACCGTGGCCGGATCTGTTCGTGCCGCTGGCGGTCATGGCGCACGTTCACAGTGACGCGGCACGGGCGCGTACGTTTCTGCGTGGCATCAGGAAGAGTGCCAAGCCGCTGCAGACCTTTCACTGCATCACCGTCTACAGGCGCTTGCGCGACCTGCTTGCTCAAGTGGAAACGCGGTCGCGCGACGAGCCTCCGGAGGATCTGGAGAAGCGCTCCCTCGAGTGGATGAGGCAGTTCCTCCCGGGTTGAGAGCTGTCTTCGTGGGGAAACCCCGCCCCCGCTGGCGGCGTCGAAACTTCCGCTTCCAGTAGACAGATTGGCTGTTCTGAACGAGCTACCTGGACTCTTCCTCACGAAGATTGGGGAACGTCACGCACGACGGGCCTCTGGCAGCCAGGGAGTATCCCATGCTCAGGAGATTGGCGAAGCGATTGGCGACATCGCTGGTGCTCTTGCCATCGTTGGTTTCCGGTGCGGCCGCGGTCGCCGCCGAGCCGTCCCGGCAGGAGCTGCGAAGCCTCGATGACCAGTCACTACACCCTTGTCATATAGGGCAAGCGGCCGACGGCGAATTCGAGCGATTCTCCAGGCACGGTAACCTTCGCGGCGACCGGCGCGTGTAATGGGTTCGATCACGTGTTCGAGGGCTGTTTTGCCGGAGTACGGTCACAGGCGAGCCGTCAGAGGTGGACGTATCGCCCGGAGATCCGTTGGTCCACAAGAAGTAGACCTTCCCCGGGGACGGGAAGACCGCGTCTTTAGCCCGTGGGACGTTGAGGTCGTCGAACCTGAACGCGCTGACGCAGTTGCGCGGAGCAGCAGAATGCTGCTCCTCGTATCGAAGATGTCTACAGGCGTTTGCAGCCGTGATGATGAGGTTCGAAGAAGCCCAAGCACCGGTGTCACTTGGCCAGGGCCAAAGCGCATGTTCCACGCGAGGACTCACCTCACCGGTAAGGGATGCTCTACAGACTCGCACTGCTGCAACGACAACGGAGACTATGCACTTCAGCCGCCATCAGGCGTCACCAGCCGCCTTGATCGTCCTGTCGATCAGGGCGGTATGCGAACCCACTGCGCGGATCGCTCAACAGCGGAAACGGAAGACTGAACCGCTCGGCGAATCGCGCGTGGGTGGCCACATCCTGGGGGCTGACACCGACCACCTGCATGCCCGTTTCGCGGATGCCATCGTAGCGATCCCGGAATGCGCACGCCTCGGCGCTACAGACCGGCGAGAAGTCGATAGGATAGAAGTACAGAACGAGGTCACCTCCGGCCAGCAGCGCATCCAGGGTAAGCCGGGTGCCGTGCTGGTCGGGCAGTTCGAAGTCCGGGGCGCCGGCACCGACTTTCAGCATGATCAGGTCCTCGTGAGCGCATCGAAAACGATCGCTATTGATCGAAGTCGTCAGCCAGTGTCTGCTCGAACGACTCCACGTCACTGACGACGTCACGGACATCCTCGAACTTGGCAATGTGAAACGCGGCGTCACCCTCGTTCACCAGCGGGACCGTGGTCTTGCCGATCAGCACGCCCGAGAACGGAGCAATGATGGGTTCCGGCGACGCCGCAAAGAAGTTGCTCGGATCCGAGATGGTACCCAACTGTTCGCCCTTGCGAATCCGACTTCCCAGTTTCAGAGCGGAAGCGAAAATCCCACTGGCTGGTGACCGAATCCACTGTGAGGATCGGGCAACCCACGGCGCCGGCCGGCGCGCCGGTGAGCCCCGGCGAAGCATACCCAGCGAGCGCATCACACGGATGACGCCGCTGACCCCGGCGCGGATCGAGAACTCATCGAACCTGAGCGCTTCGCCCGCCTCGTAGACGAGTACCGGAATGTTCAGTTCCGCGGCAGCCTGGCGCAATGAGCCGTCACGCAGGTTAGCGTTGATCAACACGGGCACGCCGAATGCCTCTGCGATCGACAGGGTCTCCGGGTCATCCAGATTGGCACGAATCTGCGGCAGGTTGGTTCGATGCAGTGCCCCGGTGTGCAAGTCGATGCCTTTCTCGCACCTGGACACGACCTGTTCGAGAAAGATCGCCGCCAACCGGGAAGCCAGAGAACCGCGCTGCGATCCGGGGAACGAGCGGTTCAGATCGCGACGATCCGGCAGATAGCGCGAGTGCTGGATGATCCCGAACACGTTGACGATGGGCACTGCAATCAGCAGGCCTCGAATCTGTTTCAACGCGCTGTGATCCAGCAGGCGTCGAATGATCTCCACGCCGTTCAACTCGTCACCGTGGATAGCTGCGGAAACGAACAACCTCGGCCCATCCTGCTTTCCTGCGACGACATGCAGCGGCAGGCTCATCGGCGCGCTCGAGGAGTAAAGACTGGCAACTGGCATCTGGATCAATCGACGTTCGCCGAAGTGGACCGTCTCGCCGCCGATTTCAATCGCTACCCGGCCAGGGCTGCGCCTCGCACTCAACCCTTGTCACCTGTCCGTGACAGGTCCTTGACCGCGGGCTGCCGTTGGCGCCGGGTCTTTGCCGGCACCATTCCACGCATCGATTCCATTTTGCCGAAGCACAGCATCTTGTCGTTCGGTTCGAGCACGCGCGACGGTCGCGGGTTCGGTATGACCCGGGTGCCACGGTAGAGAGTCAGGACATTCAGATCCTTTTCGGAAAGGTCTATGTCGGCGATGCTCTTGCCGACGAACTCCGAGCCTGCCGGGACATAGATTTCGCTCACCCCGTAGCCTTTGCTGACGGTCAACCGCTGGCGTATGTCTATCTCAGGGAACTCCACCTGGGCGGCGATGTAATCGATGACCGCACCGGCAATGTCGAGGTGTGTACACTTCTCGATCCCCTCCAGGCCAGGGGAGGAATTGACCTCCATGATCTGTGGCCCGCTGGCACTCTCCAGCATATCGACACCCGCCACCCGCAAACCCATGATCTGGCAAGCACGCACCGCAGCTTCCGCATAGTCCGGCGGAAGTTCGATGGGCTCGGCAACACCGCCACGATGTACGTTGCTGCGGAACTCCTGGCCTTGCGCGACCCGTCGCATGGCGGCGACAACGCGGTCGCCAACCACGAACGCGCGCACGTCCCGGCCCTTGCTTTCTGCAACGAACTTCTGGATCAGCACGTTCTGTCGCTGACTCTGCAGCAACTCGACGATCGACTCCGCCGCCTTGACGGTCTCGGCCAGCAACACGCCAATCCCCTGGGTTCCTTCGATGAGCTTGATGATCACCGGCGCTCCGCCGACTCTCTCGATCGCCGGCAGGACGTCCTTCTTGTCACGCACGAAGGTGGTTTCCGGGATTCCGATGTGATGGCGACTCAGGATCTGCAGGCTGCGCAGCTTGTCCCGGGAGTTGGATATCCCGTGGGCCGTGTTCGCGCAGAACACGTCCATCTCCTGGAACTGCCTGACGACCGCAGTCCCGTAATAGGTGATCGAGGCGCCAATTCGCGGCAGGACTGCGTCGTACTCGGTGAGGTGCTTCTGCCGGTAGTAAAGATCCGGCGTGCCGGGCCGGAGGTCGATGGCGAACTTGAGGGTATCCAGAACCTTGACGTCGAATTGCCGTGCGACGGCGGCCTCACGAAGGCGCCGGGTACTGTACGCCCGTGAGGACCGGGACAGGATTGCCAGCTTCATTCCGCTCCTCCTGGTTCTGCCGAATAGGCAAGCCTCATGCCATGTGGTCTCAATCGGGCCAACGGCCACGGCAATCGGTCATTTTTGTACCGCATCCATCCTACTCGCTACCCGGCTGGAATGCGTTGATTCGGCGTGAGTAGTCGTGGCGTCCATGCCGGGGCGCTACCCGGGGAACAAACGACTGGACCTGTCGATTGCAACTGCCAGAATGCGCCAATGGAGGACCCGAACAGACGGGAACTGATCGCGGCGCTGCGCCGCATCGGGCGTCAGGACAGCGCCGATGTCGACATTCGGCCACGCCGCGCTCGTGGTGGGTGCGTTGGATCGCCCGGGTACGGACCTGACCCCCTATCTGGGTCACCTCAAGGACATCGAATCCGCTCTAAGGCGCCTGTTGGAAAGTGGTCCAAGGCGTTCCAGCGAGCCGCACCCGACGCTCGCCGAAAAGGCGGGCGCTCTCGCCCAGGTCCTGGCGGTCGACTACGGCTACCGTGGCGATCACCTCACCTACGACGACCTGAGCAATGCCAACCTGCTCGGGGTGATCGACCGGGGACAGGGACTACCCGTGGCCCTGGGCATTCTCTACATCCACGCCGCCCGTTCCCAGGGCTGGCGCATGGAGGGTCTCAACGTACCTGGACACTTCGTCGTGCGTCTGACCGACGCGGACGACGCGGTGATCCTGGACCCGTTCAACGGCGGCGCCATGCTGCACCTGAGTGACGTGTCCGACCTGCAGCAGCGGTTCGCCGGCGCATCCAGCGCGGCCGCGGCGCCTCGCGCCGTATCCAGCCACGACATCCTGCTGCGTCTGCAGAACAACCTCATGACACGCCACCTTCAGAGTGGAGCGCCTGAGGAGGCAGTCGAGGTCCTCGAGCGGATGCGCCTGCTTGCACCGGCGGCGCCAGAGCTGGCCTTCGATCTCGGCGGCCTCCACGCTCACCTCGGCCATCTGATCGCCGCCGTGGACGCGTACGAGAGTTGTCTCGCTCTGGCGCCTGCCGGCGCCCTGGCGGAACGAGCCCGTAACGCCGTGACGGCTCTGCGCCGGAAGCTGAACTAGCGGTACGGGGCCTGGGGACCGACCACGTGGTGGTGGTGCTGCGCTACTGCAGCCGGCACTAGGATCTGGCGAAGAACCCGTCGGCCCGGTCGCCCCCAACGGCGCCAGGAGCAGGGCATGAGACTCGGTTCACGGAACCCACGAACATTCCTGACGTAGCGTCCCTGGATGGCCAGCGTAATTTACCTCATGGGAGCGGTGACGCTCCTGAACTGCGGCTATGGTCTGCTCGCCGGACGCATGTACTACTTTTTCAAAGCGCCTGACGAGTTCATCGGTTCCATGAAGTTCATCGATCGGCAGGACAATCCGTTGTTTTTCTGGATCTTCATGGTGTTGACCGCCGCGTTCGGCACTTACCTCATTCTCTGGACACAGCAGAACTTCTGACGATTCCGGTATCACGTCGGCGCGTTCGCCGGCAGTCCCAGTGATCCTGAACCCGTTCAACGGGGGCAGCATGCCGCCAGGATTGCCAGGTTTCGAGCACCGATGAATAGGATGCACACAATGCGACTTCGCCGCACTGGCTAAACTCGAAGGATGTTCGAGAACCAGGACCACCGCGCTACGCGCGCCCCTGAGCGATGAGCCAGCCTTCCGCCTCCGTTCCAACGCTGGCTCCTGCGCGGCCCGGCGCTGGGCTCGAACGCGGCCTGCGTTTGTCCGAGCGCGTGATGGGCGTGCTGGGCATCCTGTTCGCGCTCCGGCTGATCAGCGTCGATCGCAACGATTGGGGTCGCCACCTGCTCGTCTGGACTGCAACGGCGGCCGCACAATCCACCGGCTCGCCGCGAACAGACCCGACCTGGTGCCATCACGCTGGAACAGATCGCCAGCGGCAGGACGCACGTACACGCGGTGCAGAACCATGTGGAGCAGTCCCAGCGCCGCTATCGCCTGGGTGATTTCGAGGTATGGGAAGCCCGCTACCATGCGGCCATCCGCGGCGACGACGTGATCATTCAGGACGCAGTTCTGCTGGGTACCGGGACATTGGTCGACATCAGCCTGACAACTTACCGCGATGCCTACCCCAGCGAAGCCCGGGAACTGCACGATCTGGTCCGCTCGGTAAAGGAGGTGACCGAGTTCTGAGTGGCCGCTTCGCACGCACCGGCCAATGACCGGCGCGCAGCGCGACGAACTCAGGGGCCGCCCGGACATCCTGCTGGCCGTTCGTGGTATACAGCCCGCTACCATTCCATAGCGGACGGCGGGTAGAACGACGATGGCCAGCGGCATCTTTGCGGTTCTTGACGACGTAGCCACGCTGCTCGACGACGCGGCAATCTACAGCAAACTGGCAGCAAAGAAGACCGCCGGGCTTCTCGGCGACGACCTCGCCGTGAATGCCGAGAAGGCGACCGGATTCAAAGCCTCGCGGGAACTCCCGGTCATCTGGGCGATCACCAAAGGCTCTACGCTCAACAAGCTGATCATCCTGCCCTTGGCGTTTCTGCTGAGCGCCTACGCGCCCTGGCTGATCGTGCCGATCCTGCTGGTGGGAGGTGCGTATCTCAGCTACGAAGGCGCAGAGAAGGCCCTGGAATGGGTCGTACCGCACGAGCAACACGAGACGCCGGCGGCGGAAACCGCAACCAGCAAACCTGAACTGCTGAACATCGAGTCCCGCAAGATCAAGGCCGCAATCCGCACGGACTTCATCCTGTCGATCGAAATCATCGTCATCGCGCTGGGCACGGTAATGGAGCAGACACTCGGCGTCCGCATCCTCGTGGTGAGCCTGATTGCGCTGCTGGCGACGGTTGGCGTCTACGGACTGGTCGCGTTGCTCGTCCGCATGGACGATGCAGGTAGCTATCTGATCGCCAGGGCCGAGCAGATGTCAGGGGCGGCAGCCGGCTTCAGCCGGCGCCTTGGTCAGGGCCTGATCTTCGCGTTGCCGCATGTCATTCGGCTGCTCGGCGTGATCGGCACCATCGCGATGCTGCTGGTGGGCGGAGGCATGTACGTGCACAACATCGGGGCCATACATCACGCGGTGCATTTTCTGCCTGCCATCGTCGGCGAGCTGCTGGTTGGACTGGCGCTCGGCCTGATTCTCCTGGGTGTCATGCATCTGCTGAAGCGGTTCAGATCCGCCAACGACGCATGAATCGAAACCCCGCCGCACCCGTTGCCGGAGCAATCTGCGCGGCGGCGTCTCATGGCGCCGGCACATGCACCAGGCGATCGCCGTGGAAGGTGCCGAGCCACAGCCCATCGGCCTCGCGGATCGCTACCGTAGCGCCGGTGAACCCTGGCGATGGTTTCCGGATCAGTAGCGTATTGGACGTCATCGACTCGGGTTCGATCTCGGCGACCTCCCATTCGTCGAAGCACAGCGGCTGCCCACAGTCCTGGCTAGACGACAGCCGGTGCCCCGCTGTCAGGATCGTTCCCTCGTTGCTCCAGCGCAGATTGTCGGGCCTGAAATTCAGCGGCATGGTTCGATCATGTCGCAAGCCGCCGTCCCGGGCCCGTACGAACCGTGCGATCTCGCTGCGTCCCCAGGAGGCGACGTACACCCGGGTACCGTCCGCGGACACCACGATGCCATTGGGCCCGGACATTTCCGTGCGCGCGACCCGCTCGATCTTAGCGCCGGGATGCCACTCGTACAGGAAGCCGGAGAGCCCGCCGGCGAAGATGTCACCGGACGGTCCCGGCCCGGTGCCGGAAATGCGCGTGGTGAGGAAGCCACCGTCGGCCAGCGCAGCGACCGAGTTGATGTCATTGTGCTCGGGAATCGGCACGCAGCCCACCCAGGTGACCTGGGGCTTGCCGCCGCTGGCGTCGAGTTCAAACACCTCGACGGCCTCCCGTTCCCCGTGGCTGGTCACGTACAGTCGATGGATCGATCCACGTAGCGGATGCAGGTCGATGCCGTGCGCCGAGAAATCATCGACGTTCAGGTTGCCAGGACACTCCGGAAAAGCGTTGCGGTCGTGAGCCAGCCTCGGCGCATTGCCCGGGAAGATCTTCTCGAAGCTGCGGCGATCGGGGTCGACGACGTAGAGGTTCCCGGAGTGGTCCTCACCGGACATGCCGCTGGCAATGACCCAGTCCGAGCCGGATAGGTGCAGCAGGTCCTCGGCGTTCAGCGGCCCGCAGACGAAGTTCATCCCGTCTGCGGACTCGCAGTCGGTCCCGTCGGACCCTTCGGCGCCGGCGGCCGACAGCCCGAACGCGAACAAAGACAACCAGAGCACACGGTTCCTGCGTGAGTTCTCGCAGTGGATCATTATTCTCCCTCACTCAAATGCACTCGGCGATTGGCCACCGCCGAAACCCCCGGCCCGCGTTGGTGCCTACGGCGTGTACCAGATCGGGGACGTATAGGCCCGGTCCTGGATCGTGCGGGGCACTTCCGGCGGCAGATCGATGCCGAAGAACCTCGCGTCGTAGGTGGTCCAACGCGGCCTCGGGATTTCGATCACGCGCGCATAGTAGAAAGCCCGTGCAGAGGGATCGAACTCCGGATCGATCCAGACCGCGGAAAGCTGCGCCGCGCCGATGGCGTTGGTGAAGGTGGCTTCCTTCACGTCCACGGTTGATCCAACGGGCGGCAGTCTGCCGGTCGCGGGATCCAGCTCACGGTCGCCCGACCACACCACGTCGTAGACACGCTCACGGAGTTCACCGCTCGAATCCCGCCAGCCTTTGACGATCTGAACCCGGTCGAGGTTGGCGCCATCGGGGTCCTTGCCCGCCAGCACCATGAATGCTGGGGCCGAACCGTCCGGCGCCGTGGCGAGGTCGCCGCCCATCGGCACACCTTCGTCGTAGGCGATGTCGAGCCAGCCCGGCCGCAATACGTCATCCGGCCGATAGTTCCAGCCGCCAAAGAACCGCACCGTGATCCTCGATCCCGTGGTGGCATAGACCTCGCGCCGCTGCATGGCTTCGAACAGCGCCTCGCGCGTGTTCTCCCTGGCCCAGATCGCCGCGTATCCGGAGGCGACGATCCGCCAGTTGGCCCATAGCTGATTGGCCGCCATGCTGTTCTCGAGGCGCAGCGGGTCCGGTTCGGATTCCGGGAACTTGCCCCAGAAATTGTCTTCCTGGGTGGTGGAAAACGTGTTGTGGCCATCGGTGCTGCCGATGAGGCCGAACTTGAACGGATTGACACCGAGCGAGGCCTCGAAGGCGAGCCCGAGTTTGAGGGCGCTGCGCCCGTACTCGTGCTCGAGCATCCAGTCTTCCTTCGCCTGGGTGCGGGCGATGTTGTCCCAGTCCCAGTTCTCGAAGTCGGCGAACTCGTCGCCGGGTGACAGCGTCGGGTGCGCTTCGCCGTCGCCCTTGACCTGAGTGACCTCGTAAAGGGGTTCCCAGCGGGCACGCATCTCCGCGTATTCGCGGGTCAGCGGCTCACCGTCCACGGTCCGGTCGGGAAACATCATGCCGTTGGATAGATTGCCGTTGTGGGCAATCGCCAGGACTTCGCCGCCGGTCTGTGCTTCGTAGCGGGCCAGCGCTGCCCAGAGGTCCCGCGGATCGGTGCTGTCCTGGGCCGAGAACGGCGGCAGCGCAGCCGCTTTGTCGGCCGCGTCCTGGTAGATGACCACCCGATGCAGGTTGTTGCCATTGATCATCGACGTCCACTCGTAGCCGGTGAACGCCGTGAACACCCCGGGAAGGTTGTATTGATCCGCGGTCTCGGCCACCCCCTGCCAGATCAGCCGCCGGGTACCCTCCGGGAACGGAGGATTCTGCCCGGGATCGGCGATGCTCGCGGTGAAAGCGCCGATCTGCTTCGCCGGATTACCCTCCTCCTGATAGCCCCGCCACTGTCTGCCGGCGGCGGTGTCCGTCACAAGCGCATCGCCAGCGGCGTAACGGGCGTAACCTTCGAGATACTCCGCGTGATCGGAAACCACCAGAAAGTCGAGCGGCCGGCGCAGCTTGACGGTCCGGCCGTTGTGAGCAGTCAGCGCCCGGCCACGGGCAAACTGGTACGCATCCGCCGCGGCGAGACCCGTGTTGCCCAGGGAGTACGCGTCAGCCGAGTTCCGCGTGTGCAGGTGCGTGTCGCCCCAGTAGACGTTCAGCGGGTACTCTCTGCCCACGCTGGCCGAATACTCGGACTCCGCCCCCACGACAGGCTGGGCCGCCAGCGCAACGGCAGCGATTACGCTGGCGGCCGAGCGAGCGGAACCCGCGCGCCGCCGCATCAGTGGCTATAGGCGAACTGAACGGCGTAGGTCCGCGGCGCCCCCCAACCCTGAAAGCCCGAGTTGGGGCCGCCCAGGAACAGCGCCTGCTCCTTCCACTCCTCGTCGGTCAGGTTCTTGCCAAAAACCGAGACGCTGAGAAGATCGCCGCTGCGCAAGCTCCACTCGTAACCGACACGCGCGTCGACGTTGTCGTAGTAGCCCTCGAACAGGCGCTGATCGGCGCCGCCGCCGGTGTTTACCAGCAGGAACTCCCCGACCCGGCGGAAGCCGGCGTTGGCGCTGATCCGGCCAGGACCGAGGGGTTGTTCGAACGCGACGCGCAGGGCGAAGTTCCACTCCGGTTGCCGCGAGTCGCTGTTGTCGCCGAAGTCGCGCGGCGTGCCATCGGGGTCGAGAACGCCAGGCACCGCCGTGACGCAGCCGTCGATGATCTCGCAGGGCAGCGAGAAGGGCTTGTTGTCGACGTCGATGATGCCCGCGTTCAGCAGTACCGACCAGCGATCGCTGATGACGTACTGCGTTTCCAGCTCGACGCCGTCGATCACGCTCTTGCCGCCATTGTTGATGATGGTGGTGGTGCCCGGAATGGCGCCCGGGGGCAGCGGAATGATCGAGCTGAACTGAGCGTTATCCCGTTCCAGGCGGAAGATTGCGAGATTGGCCAGCAGTCGGTTGTCGAAGAACTGGTTCTTCAACCCTACCTCCACCTGCCAGGCGTCCTCCGGATCGAAGGCCGCTTCCGCCGGATCGCGCGCCGAGCGGATGCTGAAGCCGCCGCTGCGGAAGCCTTCCGAGTAGTGCACATAAAGAAGGTTGGTGTCGCTTATCGACCAGCTTGCCGACGCGGTAATGATGGTATCGCTCCAGGAGTCATCGACCTGATAGGCCGTGCCTTCGCGGCTTGGCAGGTCGAGGAAGTCGAACTCGTTGTCGAAGCTGAACCCCGGCTGCTCGTCGTCGAACGTTCCATCGGTGTAGTCGAAGTAAGAGTTGGTGGCCTGCTTCTCTTCGTCGATGTAGCGGGCCCCGAACATCAGCTCGATGCTCGGCGTCGGCCGGAACGTGACAGAGCCGAAGTACGCCATGGATTCCACGTCTTCACTCGCCGCCTGCAGGCTGCGGGCGTTCGGGACCTGGCACAGCAGGTCGCCAACGGCACCGTTGGGTCTCAGCCCCAGGGCAGCGCAGGGCACCCCGGGTGGAGCGCCAAAGCCAATCGGCGGGAGCTGCAGGATGTTGGTCGTGCGCTGCTCGAAATCCAGTTCCGAATCGAAGTAGTAAAGGCCGAGCATCACGTCCAGCTGATCACTGGGGGACAGGGTCAGCCGCACTTCCTGGCTGAACACGTCGTAATCCTGATCGCGCAGGGTGTGAAGCTGAGCCAAAGGAACCGCGGTTCCGATGGTGCTGGCGCCATCGAAGTCCTGGTTGACCCTATCCTCGCTGTCGTGCCAGCCGGTGATGGCGTTCAGCACCAGCTTATCGGAGATGTCCCAGTCCAGGCGCAGTCCGAACTGGTCGACGTCGTACTTGGTCGGTTCCCGCTTGTTGGCCAGGTTCTCGAACGGATCGTCGCCGTTGAAGCGCGGATCCTGAGGCATGGTCTGGCTTTCGTCGCGGATCCGATCGTAGGTGAGAATGGCGTCGAACCGGTCCGTAGGCGCCCAGCGGAGCGCCGCCATCTGCGAAGAGAAATCGATGTCGCCGGCGGTTCCACCCAGGGTCAGGTTGTCGTAATAGCCGTCGCGTTCGCGCTCGATGGCGCCGATCTTCAGGGCCAGCGTGTCTTCTACCAGCGGAATGTTGACCCGGGCCTGACCGATCAGGCTGTCGTAGTTTCCTACCTCACCGCCGATGTTGACACCGAACTCGTTGAACTGGGGCCGCACCCGGTTGACCACGATGTTGCCGCCGATGGTGTTCTTGCCGAACAGCACCCCCTGGGGCCCGCGATTGATTTCGATGGATTCGACATCGAAGGTATCCACGAGCTGGCCGGTGGAGGAGCCCATCTGAATACCATCGACGATGACCCCGACCTGCGGGCTCTGGGTCTTCTCGATGTCGGCATAGCCGATACCGCGGATGTACAGCGCGCTGGCGCCCGGGCCGGCCGTGTTCATGCCCAGGTAGACATTCGGCGCCAGGCCGTCGAAGTCGCGCAGCGTGTCGGGCTGCAACTGCTCGATCTGCTCCGGCCCGAACACGGTGACCGACACCGGCACGTCCTGCACCGATTCCTCGCGGCGCCGCGACGTCACCACGATCTCCTCGATCATCCGTGACTGGTCCTGCTCTGCGCCCACGGCGCTGGCGGCGAAGGCCGCCGAGCCCAGAACCCAACCCATCAGACCGCCGCTCAGCGGCAGCATCACCGCTGCAATCCGGACTCTTCCCATGATCTCCCCTCTCCCTTGATACCGGTCCCTGCAGGCGATTACCAGCAGACCTGCTGGTTTTAGACGATCTGGTGAAGCCGGTCAACAGCCGTCCGTCGCGTCGAGCAGTCGCCCCCCTGGCCGCGCTGTCGCCTTCGTGAGCAACACCCGGTCATCGCAAACGACGGCACATTGCGGGGATTGCGTTCGCGCAACGGACCGGTGGTCACCTTGAGTCACGGCTGGCCGCTCAACTCCGATAGCTGGGAATCGCAGATGACCTTTCTGGCGGACAACGGCTTCAGGGTGATCGCGCATGATCGACGCGAAAGATGGGCATAGGCAGGCATGGCTTCACCTCACGAAGCGTAATGGGGAACGTCCATGCTGCCGGATCTGTCGTTTCCAACAACGACCGGTCTGCTTAATCCCCCATGAAGCGCGCGGGGCATAAGCGGCCGGACCGGATGGCTCAGAAGTGCAGGCGGGCGCCGTCCTTTACTTCCTTCATGACAAAAAACGTCCGGGTCTGCCTTACCCCCGGCAGGGCAATGAGTTGCTGCCCATGTAACTTGTTGAGGACCGCCGCCGCGAAATCGGCAACGCTGGCCGGGGTCGAGCGCTCGAGCACGATGCCCACCAGCACCAGCGCGCCCAGACCAACCGCCGCCGGCGCCACGTCGGCCCGAACCCCTGTGATGAATCCACGCGGCGTCAAACGGCCTGAAACAACTCGAGCGTATGGAACGGCTGGCCGTCACTGAGTTGCCCATAGATGCCTGACAGCGCGGCATCGTTGCCGGCCTCCGCGCCGCCGCGGTCGCGCACCCGGGCATCATAGACCACGTCCGGACCCATGAAACGCAACGACGCCGTGCGGCGCCGCATGCCCGGCTCGGTGCCGCCACCGCCATGCAGCACACCCAGATGAAACACGATCACGTCGCCGGGTGCGAGGTCCCAGGATACGATGTCGAACGCCTGCCGATCGCTCTGAATGTCCGGCAGGCGCGGCAGGGGCGAATCCTTGTACAGCGTGTCGGTATCGTCGTGTGCCGCGAACGACGACCCGTTGTAGAGCGTGCCGTGGTGGGAGCCGCGCACGAACTCCAGACAATGCTCCCGTGGCAAGGGGTCCAGCGTTATCCAGCAGGCCACCATCTGCTCGCCGCGCATACGCAGATACGACGTATCCTGATGCCACGGGGTCCGCCGGCTGTGTCCACCATCCTTCAGGAACAGCTGTTCACCCAGGTACCAGAGCCGCGGTTCCCCCCACAGCGCTTCCACCATGGTGTCGACCCCGATCTCACGCACCAGCGGCAGGAAGTTCTGGCCCCGGTCCTGAAAAAACCGGGCCTGCTCCTTCGGGTAGAAATTCACGGCGCCATCGGACGGCTGCGCGAAGCTGGCCTCCACCGCGCTCTCGATTTGCGCCAGAGCGGTGTCGGCGAGCGCCCCGGGCAGGCGGACTACGCCGTCCTCGCTCAAGGTCCGCGCGGCCGCAGCCCAGTCCTGCGCCGGCAACTCGGCAAGCGGCAGCCGGCTCATGATCCGGCCCCCGACACCGGCGAGGCCGCAGCCCCCGGGGCGCCGGCCCCGGCAAGGCGTTTACGGCGCCGGCGCTCCGCCAGTTCAGCCTGAATCTCCGCGTGGCGCTCGCGGGTCAGGTCGTAATGGGACAGGCACCACACCGACACCACCGCAAACGCGGCCACCAGTGGCCCGTACAGGATGCCGAGATGCACGATGGTGTCCGGTGCCACGTCTGCCGCCGAGCGCACGTCCGCCCCGCGCGGCCAGGCAATCACGTCCAGACCGATCCCGGCGACCAGATTGCCGAGCCCGGAGGTACCCTTGGCGGAGAACGAAATGGCGCCGAAGAAGATGCCTTCCTGGCGCTTGCTGGTCTCCAGTTCGTGCTGGTCCGCAATGTCCGCCATCATCGAGTTGAAGCTGACGTTGGACTGGATCGCGCCCACGCCCATCACGAAACGCAGCACCAGCAGAATGATGAAAACCCAGGGCGAACCGTTCTCGGGGAACCAGCCCGCCAGCCGTAGCAGCACCGGCGTCAGTTCGCAGATGGCGAACCAGCTCGTGCCCAGCAGCACCGTGGTGTGCTTGTTGATGTAGCGGTGCAGAAACCGGGTGAACGGCGCCCCCACCATCGCGCCAAGCGGCAGCGCCAGAAACAGCCACAGGGTCTGGGTGGCGGACAGTTCCCAGAAATAGTTGAACATGTACAGGTTGAGCGCGCTGTCCACACCCACCATGACGAACACCAGCAGCACCCCGCCGAACAGCCAGCGGAAGGTGCGGTTCTTGAGCGCGGTGCCGGTGTCGCGGAACACCCGGCCGAGGGTCTGCATGGCGCTGAGCGGCGCTTCCGGCTCCGGGATGCGCAGGTACGGGATGCGGCTGCGGGTGCCGAGGCCGGTCCACACCACGGTGATCACCATGAGCACCGCAATGGTGAGCGCAAACGGGGCATAGTTGGCGGACTCCACCTGTCCGCCCCGGGCTTCCACGAAGAAGATGCCGAAACCCAGCACGTACACCAGCAGGCCACCGAGGGTGCCGAAAAAGTAGCGGTAGCTGACGACCGTGGTGCGCTCCTCGTAGTCGTCGGACAGCTCCGCGCCGAGCGCGATGTGCGGAACATGAAACAGGGTCATGGCGGCCCGGGTCAGCACCACGGTGACCGTCAGCCAGGCGAACAGGCCCCACTGCCCCAGGGAATCGGCCGGCGGAAAGAACATCAGGTAGAACGCCACCGCCAACGGCAGCGCGGCCGCGTAGATGAACGGATGGCGGCGGCCCATACGGGAGTTGAGGTTGTCGGACACCGACCCGGCAATGGGATCGGTCAGCGCATCGAACACCAGCGCGATGCCGAGCGCGAGCCCCGCCAGGGTGCCGGACAATCCCAGCACCTGGTTGTAGTAGAACAGCACGAAAGTGGCCATGGCCGTGTTCTTGAGGCCTTCGGCCACCTGGCCCACGCCATAGGAAACCTTGGTCCAGGCGCCCAGGGGCGGAATCGCCTGATCGTCGTCGGCTGGGTTCATCTGCTGGTACTTGCCTCCCCGGGTGCATTCAACGCTACCATACGGCCGGGTTGATTAGAACGCGTTCAAATTTTTGCGCCGGGGGAGACGGGATGCAGACAGCGATGCGGGTACTGGTGACGGGCGGCAACCGCTACATCGGCCTCGATCTGGTCCGCGAGCTGGCGGCCGCCGGCCATCAGGTCACAGTGGTCAACAGCCACGAAGCGCCGCTGCCGGAGGGGGTCCGGCGGATTCATTGCGACCGCCGCGAACCGGGCGCTTTGACCGCAGCGCTGACGCCGCTGCGCGACGCGTTCGACGTGATCTTCGATCACACCGCCTACCAGGTGGCCGATGTGGAGCCGCTGGTGGCGCTGTTTCAGGGGCGTATCCGCCACTACGTGTTCACCAGTTCCCAGGCCGTGTACCGTCGCAGTCTGGTGCTGCCGGTCACCGAGGAACACCGCCGTCACGATGCCGCCGACGACGATCCGCGCAAGGCTTACGGGGTCGGCAAGGTCCGTTGCGAAGACTATCTGTTGTCGCTGTGGCAACAACAGCAGTTTCCCGCGACCTGCCTGCGGGTGGGCCACACCCTGGGGCCCCGCAGTCCCCAACCGACCCGGGACCCCTGGTTTTTCGCCCGCCTGGAAGCCGGCCGGCCGATCCTGATCCCAGGGGACGGCCACGCCGCGCTGCAACTCATCCACATCAACGACGTCGCGCGCCTGATGACCGCCCTGATCGGCAACGACCGTGCGCCGGGCCGGGCCTACAACGTGGGCGGCGAGATCAGCACGGTAAACGGTGTGGTCCTGCAGATTGCCCGCGCCCTCGGCACGAAGGCGGAACTGGTGCACGTGCCCCTGGACCTGGCCCGTCGCCACCCGCCGGTTCTGCATTGGGGCGAGGCGCTGGTGGGCAGCGCCTTCATGGACACCCAGGCCGCGCGCCAGGACCTGGGCTGGGCGCCGCGATTCGGCATCGAGGAGGGCTATCGCGACGCCTGGGCGTGGTACGACCGTGAGGGACGCGATCAGTATCGGTACGACTTCAGCGCCGAGGACGCCATTCTCGCCGAGCTCGGCCGCTGATTTCGCGCTACCGGGGGTTTCCCGCGGCGTGACCCGCCGCCAGGCGGATGCTGGCGACCAGACCGATGAGCGACGAGGCGAAGGCCAGACCGATGAGCGCAGTGAGGACCCGAACCTCGATGTTGCTCGAAACCGGATTGGACAGATCCACCAGCTTGCCGAAAAAACTGCCGTAGAGCATGCCCGCGGTGGCGGCGAAGGAAGCCGCGAAGGCACACCACCTTGCCGGAGACGGCCGGCGCATGAGGATGGCGGTCACCACCAGTGGAACGCCGATCAGGAAGTCGTCGAAGACGAACAGCAGATTGCGCCCCTGACCCCAGCTCCGGATGGATTCGCCGATCATCAGAGACGACCCCAGCAGCATCGCCCAGATGCGCAGAAACGTCATGCCCCTGCCCCTTTCGCTCAGAGTCGATGAGCCCGCATCCTAACATCCGCCGGCTTGATCGGCGGCCGGGGCCCGCCGATCAGGCCGGCGGGTCGTGGAGCTGATAGTAAGACGGCAGATCGGCGGCCTGGATTTTCTGCGCTTTCAGGAACGGGTTGTGGCCGAAGTAGATGTCCTCGCCCACCAGTTTGCCCAACGGGTCGGCAGGCCACACGGTGACCAGTTGGGTCGTGGTCAGAATCAGGTCGTCCGCCTGAACGGCATCGCCGCCAACCTGGCCGATGCCCATGGCCGACAACGCCGAGCCGCGGTACACCTGCCGGACCTGACCTTCGGTGACCACCGCCGATTCGTCCACCACGATGCGGTCGAGCACCACCTCGAACTGGTTGGATCCTGCCGCAATCATGTTCTGGTAGAAGGCCCGGACCGCTTGATTGCCCTCGATGACCGACGGCTGCTCGCCCCAGAAATGGTAAATCGGCTCTTCCGTCAGAGTTCCCATTAGCGGCTCGAGCTGCCCCTTGATCTCGAATTCCATGTGGTTGCGGACTTCCGTCAGCAGGGCCTTGAGCACGGTCGACGGTTCACGCTCGGCCCGCGCCTCCAGCGCCAGCCAGCTCCGGTGCGGGTCGAACCGGCTCATTGCGCCGGCTCCGCAATGCGCAGCAGTTGCTTACCGAGGTTCTTGCCGGTGAACAGCCGGTTCAGCGTGTCCGGAATGTTGTCGAAGCCTTCCTGGATGTCCTCCTGGTGAGCCAGTTCACCGCTCTCGAGCCAGCCCATGAGGTCCTTGACCGCCTGATCGGTGCGGTCCAGATAGTCGATGACGATGAAACCCTCCATGCGCGACCGGGTGATCACGAGGTTCATCAGGTTGCGCGGGCCGGGCGGCGGCTCCGTGGCGTTGTAGCTCGAAATGCCGCCGCACAGCACCACCCGGGCGCGCTGATTGATGTGATTGAGCGCCGCCTCCAGGATGTCACCGCCGACATTGTCGAAGAACACGTCCACCTTGTTGGGACAGAGTTCGGCGATGCGCCCGTCCACGTCCTCGCTCTTGTAGTCGATGACGGCATCGAACTTCGCCACGTCCGTGAGCCAGCGGCACTTGTCCGGACCACCGGCGATACCCACCACCCGACAGCCCTTGATACGGGCGATCTGACCCGCCACCGAGCCGGTGGCGCCAGCGGCGCCCGAGACCAGCACGGTCTGCCCCGGTTCCGGCTTGCCCAGGTCGAGCAGGCCCCAGTAGGCGGTCAGGCCGGTGACGCCCAGCACGCTGAGCGGCAGTTCGGGTGGCACACCGGGCGGCAGCTTGCTCATTCCCATGACGCCCGAATCGGGACCAGCGACCAGAAAATCCTGCCACCCGCCGGTGGTCTGAACGAGGTCGCCTTTTTCGAATTCCGGGTGCCGGGACTCCACCACCTGGGCCACGGAACCGGCCCGCATGACCTCACCGATCTGCACCGGCGGCAGGTAGCTCTCCCGGTCCTCCATCCAGCCGCGCTGCGTGGGATCGAAGGACAGGTACAGGTTTCTCAGCAGCACCTGCCCGTCTCCGGGTTCGGGGATCGGGACCTCGCGGTACTCGAAATTGTCCCGGGTCACCATGCCGTGCGGGCGCTTGGCCAGCACCCATTGACGGTTGACGTTCATGCCGTTCTCCTTGCTATCGCTGGCGGCCCGCTCAGCCGCGGATGACCCGCCCGGGCCGGGCCCCGGTGTCCTGATCGTTCTCCCGGGTGGGCACGCCATTCTGGAACGTGTGCAGGTACCCGGTTGCAGGCTGAAGAATTCTGGAACCGCCGGCCGGCAGGTCCCGGTGTACACCGAGCGCGCCGAGTCCCAGACGCTCCAGGTCGAAGACGTTGAGGTCGGCGCGCTTGCCTTCCGTGAGGCTGCCCCGGTCGTGCAGGCCGAACAGCGTCGCATTGCGCTGGGTCTGCTTGTGGACCATCAGTTCAATGGGCATGCGCGGACCGCGCGTTCGATCGCGGACCCAGTGGGTGATCTGATAGGTCGGGTTCACGGCGTCGAAGATGAGGTTGACGTGGGCGCCCGCATCGGAGAGCCCGATGGTGGTGTTGGGATGCCGGATCATTTCCTCCATGACGCTGAAGCTGCCATCGACGAAGTTCGCGCCGAGCAGGATGGCGAACCGATCGCCGGCGCCGGAGGTCAGGTAGTCGTAGACAAACTCAGGCACGCTCTGGCCGGCGGCCGCCGCCAGGGCCGCGAAGTTGCCGCCGGGCTCCGGCTCGTAGTTGACGGGCAGATCGATGGGGTACATGGCCGGAGCCGCCATCGCCAGCAGACCGTAGACGTTGGCCATGACGCCGGGGCGCTCCGGCGCGATGTCCCGGTCGCTCAGAATGGCCGAGCGGACCTCGGGTTTGCGCATTTCCGCCAACCGTTCTGCCGGGCTGAGGTCCGCCAGCTTCAGGTAGGTCTCGCGCCGCTGAAACATGTGGTAGGCGTTCAGGCTCGTGACGAAGCCGATGGGCCGGGTGGTAATCTGCGGCATCAACAGTTCACCACGGGCGTTGGCCTGCTCGACCAGTTCGAGACAGTTACGCCACTGCTCCGGTCGATTGCCGTTCTGGACCAGGGTAAACGTACAGGGACGGCCGGACATCCGTGCAATCTCTGCGAGCAGAGTCACCTCCTGTTCGGTGGTCCATTTCTCCGGGCCGGCGATGTCTCCCACGACGCCCGCGGGCACCGCCTGAAAAACGCCTTTGCCGGCCTTCTTCATGGCCCCGGCGATGGCCTGTAGTTCCGCCTCTTCGGCGAAGGTTCCCGGAATCGGTTCGCCGGCAACGGATCGATGACCGATGGTGCGCGAAGTGGAGAAACCCAGAGCACCTGCCCGCAGTGCCGCCTCGACCAGGCCGCACATCCGATCCAGGTCCTGTGCATCCGCGTCTTCGTGTCTGAGGGCCCGTTCGCCCATGACGTAGTAGCGTAGTGCCGAGTGGGGTACCTGAGTCCCCACATCCAGCGTGTATTCACGCGTGCCGAGGTAATCGATGTACTCGGGAAACGACTCCCAGCGGCCCCATTCGATCCCCTCATAAAGGGCCGTGCCGGGAATGTCCTCGACACCTTCCATCAGTTCGATGAGCTGCTGCTCGCCGCCCGGCGGACAGGGGGCGAATCCGACCCCGCAGTTACCCATGACGATGGTCGTCACGCCCTGGCCGAAGGACGGATCGATGCGATCGTCCCAGCTCACCTGCCCATCGTAGTGGGTGTGTACGTCCACCCAGCCGGGCGCAATGAACGCGCCCTGAGCATCGATGCTGTGGCGCGCCCGGCCGTCGACCCGGCCAACCGCCGAAATCCGTCCCGCTTCGATCGCCAGGTCTCCCTGGAACGGTGCGGCGCCGGTGCCATCGACGATGGTTGCGCCCCTGATCACGTAATCATGCATCAGATGTGCCTGTCTGACTCTCCCTCAGGATGATCATACGAGCAGGACAGTCGGCGCGTCCACGTCGCTGTGGCATCAGCCGTAACATGAGCACAGGGTCGAAAAGTCACGCTTGATTGTCTATCCCCGATTGCGTGTATGCTTCGGGTCCCGGGACGATGTGCCAAAGGGCAGATCAGCCACAGCGCACCACAGGAGAGGCCAGACATGTCCAGCGAAGAACACGAAGTCGTCTCGATTTATCCCTTTTCCGATACGGAGCGGGAAGATCTGCTGAGCCAGGCTCGGGAGTGTACGTTCAACTGGTCGACCAAGGACGGCTGGCCGGTCGGGGTCATTCATGCGTTCGTGTGGCGAAACGGCCGCGGCTGGATAACCTGCGGCGCGCATCGGCACCGGGTTTCGGCGCTGCGGCGTGACCCGCGCTGCTCCGTGGTCGTGAGCGGCATGGCCGCACCCGACGGCCCCAACGGGGCCATCACCTTCAAAGGCCGGGCCATCATCCACGACGACCCGGAGACCAAGGAATGGTTCTACCCGGCACTGGCGCGCCGGGGCCTGAGAGGGGAACTCACGCCGGAGCAGGAAGCTCAGGCCAAGGCCTTCGAAGAACGTCTGGACTCGCCGCTGCGGGTCATCATCGAGATCGTGCCGGAAAAGTGGATCATGCTCGACAGCGACAAGATGGCCAAGGACACCGCTGGCACGCTGAGCGAAGCAGAACGCGGCCCGATGCTGGAGTCCGACGCTAAACGAATGAAGGCGGAACTCGAACGCCGCGGCATGAAGTAGCCCTACCCTCGTCGGGCCGCAGGAACTCAGGTCCTGCGGCCGTCGATCTCCTGCAGAATCTCCGCATGGCGCGCCCGCGTGATGCGGTAGAAGCCGATGGCGACGATGGAAACGCCACTCAGGATCAGAACGCTCGGGCCCTGCAGCCAGCCGAAGCGCAGGACGGTTTCGGTCGCCACGGTGGCGGGATCGGTACCGGCCGGAATGCCGGCCAGATCGATCACCACCCCGGCCATCACGGGCCCCGCGCCACCGACCATCTTGCTGGCGAACGAAGCCGCGGAGTAATAGATACCCTCCTGCCGATCGCCGTAGCGGCGTTCGTGCTCATCGGTCACGTCCGCGATCATTGAACCGATCATGGGTATCGCAACGCCGAGGCCGAGCGCGGAGACGAACGCGCTGCCGATGTAGAGCAACGCCACCAGCGGATCCGAGTTCGGCGGCAGCAGGTCGAACAGGCGCAATATGATGACGCTGGAGGTAAACACCGCGTACCAGGCAAGACCGGCCGCGAACAGGGTGCGTTTTTCCCGGATCAGGGCGGCCGCCGGCCGACTCATCAGGCTGCCGATGACGATCCCGGCAATCGCGATGCCGAACAGACTGGTGATCTGCCCGGGTGAGAGCTCGAAGAAGTAGGTCGCCGTATACAGAATCAGCGCCTGGACCATCCCCTGGGTGATACCGAACACCACCGACGCGCAGACCAGCGCAGTGAAGGACGGAATCCGGAAAGCCTGCGCAACTTCCCCGGCAATGGCGCTTGCGGAAAGCGGCCGCGGCGCGGACCGCTGCCGCAGCGTCGGAATACGGCTGTGGGTACCGGCGGCAGCCAGCACCACGCCGACCAGCAGCAGCGGGACGCAGGCCAGCGCGAAGCTCGGATACGCGACCGGATTGAGCTGACCGTTGGGGTAAGCTTCCGACGCCGCGAAAAAGAGCTGGTTGCCGACGATCAGCACCGCAAACATGCCGAGTAGCTGCATGACGTTGCGCAGTGCGGCCAGCAGCGTGCGTTCGTCGTAGTCCGCGGTCAGTTCGGCGCCGAGGGCCATGTAGGGCACGGTGTAGAACGTCATGGCCGTTCGAGTCAGCGCGGCAAAACAGAGCAGCCATACGAACAGGCCCGTCTGATCCAGCCCGGCTGGCGGCGCAAACAGGCCGAAGAACAGCAGCGCGAAAGGCAGGGCGGCAGCGTACATATAGGGATGCCGCCGCCCCAGGCGGCCGTGAGTCGAGTCGGACCAGTAGCCCACCACCGGATCACTCAGCGCATCGAGGGTCAGGGCGATGAAGATCGCCAGGCTGGCAAGCGAGGCGCTCAGCCCGAGCACCTGGTTGTAGTAGAACAGCAGAAAGAACCCGAACGCGGCCGACTTGATGCCTTCCGGCATCTGCCCTACGGCGTAGGCCAGGCGCATGCGCCAGCTCAACGCCGGAGGCTCCGATCGTACCCGGTGGTTGCGGGCAGGATCGCCCGCAGACGTGTCTGCCACTTCAGTTCGCGGGGTCTTGCCAGGCGTGCCGGTAAACGGTCCAGCGCCCTTCCGCTCCGCGCCGCAGCACGTCGATGTATCGTGCGGTCGTGCGTTCGGCGGTCAAGGCGCCCGGCTGCTCGACGCCGACCCCGGCATCCTTGAGTTGCAGATGAATGACGTACTCGTATTCGGCCAGGGCCAGGTCGCCGAAAACCTCGACGGACGGGGCTTGTACGACCTCGATCCGGTAGTCTGCTGCCGCAAACACGGGCTCGAGGAACTGCGCGTAGCTGGCGGCCCCGACGATGGGCTCGGCGCCAGGCGGCAACAGACGCACGTCAGGGTGCAGCACGGCAACGTAGCCGGGAATGTCGGCGCGCTCCACCGCCGCCCGCCAGTCGGCGTACAACCGGTCTATGGTTGCGAGGTCCGTGTCTTCTTCCGCCAGCGCTACACCGGCGCTGAAGACCACCGCCATCACCACACCGGCCAGCGCCCCGGAGCCTTGGCATTTCATGAACTCTCCCCGCCCGTTGCCTTCACGCGTGCAGGAGTCTACCGCGGGTATGGCGCCTGTCAGGCTTCATGATGAAGGCCGGCGATCACTCGGCCCGTGCTTCCACCTGCCGCCACACGCGAAGGAAGTTACCGCCCCAGATCGCGGCCACGTCTTCCGGGCTGTAGCCCCGCTCCAGCAACGCAACCGTCACGTTCAGCGCATCGCCAGCGTCTTCAAAGCCGGGGATGGCGCTGCCGTGATTGAAATCGGTGCCGATACCCACGTGCTCCACACCGATCCGCTCCGCGATGTAATCGATGTGATCGAGCATGTCGTCGAGGCTTCCCGGCCCCAACAGCTCACTGACGGACTCCAGGAACGCCGCCTGTGCCTCCGGGTCGTCGATCTCCCAGTAGAGCTCGAACGGATAGAGGTAGTCTTCCGCCACACCCGCGGCGCGGCGTGCCGCGCGGATCCCGGCGTCGAGTTCGGGATCGGACGAATCGAACAGGTAGCCGCGAAACGGCGCCACGTGGATCACCCCGCCGATCTCGCCGATCCGGTCGATCTCCTCGTCCGAGAGGTTGCGGCTCACGTTGGACAGTGCCTGGACGTTGGAATGACTGGCGATCACAGGCGCCGTAGTCAGCGCCATCGCCTGCAGTGCAGCCTGGCGCGAGAGCTGCGAAATGTCGACGATACCGCCCAGCGCGTTGATCCGGCCAATGGCCGCCCGGCCGAGATCCGAGAGTCCGCCGTGCTCGGCACTCGGTTCGTGGCTGCCGGTCTCGGAAATGAACAGCGGCCGCGAGGAGTCGGCGAAGTCGTTGTGACCCATGTGGGTGAGGGCGAACATCCGCACGCCCTCGTGGTAGAAGTGGTCCAGCGCCTCGACCTCGGTGCCCAGAATCAGCGCGTTCTGCAATGCCAGGACAAAAGCGATCTGGCCGGCCTGGTGGGCCGCCACGAGTTCGTCCGCGGTCCGGGCGATGACCGCATCATTAGCCGGATCGGCGGCAAGCGCGGCGACCGCCGCAAGTTCCCGTTCCGCCTGCTCCCGTGCGGCGGCATATCCGGCTTCCGTTCTTGGTCCCGGGCCCACGGCCGCCGCCATCACCACCGCGTCCGTGCCGCCGGCACGCATCTTCCCGGGCGCAACGCGGGAGACGCCATCCGGCCCGGCATACCGCGACGGCGCTTGCGGAAGCTCAATGTCGGCATGCGCGTCCAGAACCAGGGCCGACGCGTGGATCTCGCGCGCCCGGTCGAGCGGCGACGCCTCAGGGTCCATGGCCGGCGCCGGGTCGGTCGATGCCGCGTCGGTGGCATCGACCACGGGCTCGGTGCAGGCGGTCAGTAGCGTCAGCGCGCCGAGACAGGTCAGTCGGTGGATCGCGGGTCTGATGGACATGATGCGGTTCCCGTTGGCTGTGGGGGCTGACCTGCTGCCGGCGGTGGCGTCTCGACGCCTACCGGATATTCACAGGTGCGATGCGCTCAGGGTGACGTCCGCCTGCTGCCAGGCGGTCCGGAAGCGCGCCTCCATCTGCTCGGCGTCGGCTTCCCGGCCCTGCATGGCCAGGCTCTGCTGCAGGCCGTACAGAGACCATCCGTTGTTCTGATTCCAGCGCAGGTCCCGCCGGTAAACCGCTTCCGCCTCGACCGGCCGGCCAGCAGCGATTAGTGCCGCGCCCAGGTAATGGCGCATGGGCTGAGCCCAATCCGGCGGCTCGGTGTAGTTGTTCAGATCCTCGATGGCCACGCCTGCCTGGAACGCCTCGATGGCGGCGTCCAGATTGCCGCGCGCCATTTCCAGTTCGCCCTGCAGGCCCAGCGCGGCCAGAGCCAGCACCGCGGACGCCGGAGTCGCCCCCACGCGGTACTGATCCGCGTCCGGCGCCTCGGCGATTTCGCGCAGTGCATCGAGTTGTGCGCGGGCCGCTTCGAGTTCGCCGGTGCCAATGTACGCGCTGCCCAGGCAATAGGCCCACATACCATCGAGGTAGGGGGTTCCGGATTGCTCCGGCTCATGCCCGATGAGCGCGTCCCAGCGGCCGAAAATCTTGTTCACCAGCCATGGGCCGGCCAGGCGTTTCTGGCCGTTGCGGATGTCCTGGGCATCGCCGCTGACCAGCGCCGCGGAACGATTGGCGGCTTCGATGGCCACGGCGTAGTTACCCTGTACGGTCGCTGCGTAACGGATGAAGTCGATGGCATGCGCGGCGTGAATCCGGTGCGACAGCGGATAGGTGCCGATGTTGGGCAGCGGTGCGTCGCCCCATTGTTCGGCAAAGCGCCGATCCGCTTCCTGGGAGCGCACGTTGCTGGCGATGGCCTGATCGTACTGCCCCACCCGCACATAGATGTGGGCGGGCATATGCACCACATGACCGGCGATCGGCATGGTCGCTTCCAGCGCGTCGGCGGAGCCGAGGGCCCGCTCCGGGGTGAGGGATGCTTCCAGCAGATGAATGTGCAGGTGCAGTGCCCCCGGGTGATCGGGCGTCGCCTCCAGCGCACGTTCCAGCGCCTGGGCCACCGCCAGTGTCTCGCCTCTCGGTTCGCCCTCCGCGTCCCAGTAATCCCAGCGCCGGATGGACATGTAACTGTCGGCGTACAACGCGGCGATGTCGGGGTCCTCCGGATGGTCGGCATTCAACGCCCGCATCGCGGCCAGATAGGCCGCGTCCCGTTCGGCCTCATCGGCGATGCCGTCGCGGTCGTAGCGAATGTACAACGCGTCGATCAGGGCGCGCTCCAGCGCCGTGGCCTGCTCGCGCCGCTGCATGGCCTGCTCGATGGCCTTGCGGCCTTCGCCATGCGGGTCGTCAGGCAGCCGGGCATAACGGCTGTTGGGGTTCGGGCCCATGGCGTGCGCCATACCCCAGTAGGGCATGGGATGATCCGGCGCCAGGCGCGCCGCCTCCTGATGCGAGGCGATAGCCTCGGGGAAGTAGAACCCCCAGGCCAGGCGCAGACCCTGGTCGAAGTACTGCTGAGCCGCTTCCGAGTCGGTGGAGATCGGCCGGCTGTAGGTACCGGCGCCGTCGACCAGTACCGCGAGGGGTTGCGCGTCCGGCGCGTCCGCGCGATTGGCGGCAGGCTCTGCCGCCCGTTCCGAACAGCCGGATCCGGTAAACACCACGACGGCCACCAGGCCAGCAGAAACGGCGGCGGACACCGCGCGGGGCATTTTGATGTTATGGAACATGAACGCTCTCCCCCGGCGACCCGGCAGCCGCGGAAAACGTGCCGCTGCCTGCTCGAATAATTACCTCGAGTACTTACAATGACTGACTCGAGGCCAACGGTAAACCTGCCGGAGCCAGAAACCGGGAGCAGACATGACGGACGCCACTGACCACCTGCCCCCGGAGTTCTTTCGCCGTCAGGACGAATCCGACGATGGCGCCTTCTACGCCCTGCCCCGCCTGGTCACCCACATCGACGACGTGACCATCGCCGCACTGACCGGGTACTACCGGGAGACTCTGGAGCCACGCCATCGCGTCCTCGACCTGATGTCGTCGTGGGTGTCCCATCTGCCCGATGACATCAACTACCGGCACGTCGCCGGTCTCGGCATGAACCACGAAGAGCTGGCCGCCAATCCCCGTCTTGACGAAGCGGTGGTTCAGGACCTGAACCAGAACCCGATCCTGCCGTTTGCCGACGCCGCGTTCGATGCGGTACTGATTGCCGTTTCGGTACAGTACCTCATCCGCCCGTTCGAGGTGTTCGCCGAAATCGGCCGCGTACTCGCACCCGGGGGTACCTGCGTGGTGGCGATGTCACATCGGCTGTTCCCGACCAAGGCGATTTACGCTTTCCGGGCGCTGTCACCCGCGGACCGCTGCCGGGTCGTGGAATCCTATCTGCGCCTCGGCGCCGGCATGCAGGACATCCGATCCATCGATCGCTCACCGGATTCGGGCGACCCGCTGTGGATCGTCGTTGGCGGCGCTACAGGTCCCGCAGGACGGGTATGACCTCCTCGGCGAACAGGCGCACGCTGGCCGTTGCCTGCTCCACCGCAACCCCGGGCCAGATGGCCCAGAAGAAGTGCCGCTCGAACGGCGCGGCGGCGTGCTCGGCACGGAGCACCTCGACGATTTCCTCGGGGGTGCCGACACAATACTGGCCGCGGGATTCCAGGTCCGGCACATCCCGCGGCGGGTCGCCGAACAGCGGCTGACCTGCCGCAGAGAACCAGTTCGCGTAGTTGCGAAGCTGATAGAACGCATGCTCGCGCAGCCGCTGCCAATCCCGGGCGGGTTCCCGGGTACAGAAGATCCATCGCCCGGCGGAGGCGATTCGTGGCCGCTCGGCATCCTTGCTGGTTTCGGCGTACAGCGCACGCCGCGGAAGCTGAAATGATGGCCCTCGTAGTCGAACTCCTCCTCCGTCCAGCAGCGCTGCATGACTTCGATGGCCTCCTCGGTCAGGCTGCCCCGATGACGCCGTGGCACGCCGAAGGTCGCAAACTCCTCCAGGCGATAACCCACGGCCGGGCCAAAGATGAACCGGCCATCCGACAGGTTGTCCACCACCGCGCAGTCCTCGGCCAGCCGGATCGGGTGGTGGAACGGCATCAGCAGCACGTTGGTGCCGATGCTCACCCGCCGGGTCCGGGCGGCCACCGCGGCCGCCATCGGCAACAACGACGGCAGGTAACCGTCGTCCACGAAGTGGTGCTCGGACAACCAGATGTCGTCGTAGCCGAGGGTTTCCGCCAGTTCGATCTGCGCCAGGGTGTCGCGATAAACGTCCGCCGTGCGCCGGCCTGACTGAGAGGGATTGCGCAGGTCATACCAGAGTCCGAATTTCACGGCCGCCTCCTCCCCTGGAAAATTTGATACGCGTTATCATAGTCGGCCAGGCGTACAGATGGCCAAGCGCCGCGCGCCCGGTACCGCTTGATTCCGACCTGAGCAGGAGCGACCGAACCATGCCGAACACGACCGCCAACGGTATCGACATCGAATACCAGACCTATGGCAGCCGCGGCGATCCAGCGTTGCTGCTGGTCATGGGCCTGGGCGCGCAGATGACCCGCTGGGACGATGCGCTGTGTGAACTGCTCGCCGACCGCGGCCTGTTCGTGATCAAGTTCGACAATCGCGACGTCGGACTGTCGACCCACCTGAACGACGCCGGCGTGCCGGACCTGGCCACCCTGGCCGCCGCGCTGGCGGAAGGGGCGGCGCCATCGGTGCCCTACACCCTGCAGGACATGAGCCGCGATGGCTTCGGCCTGCTCGATGCCCTCGACATCGAGCGCGCGCATCTGTGTGGCGCCTCACTCGGCGGCATGATCGTGCAGACCATGGCTCTCGATGCGCCGCAGCGGGTGCTGTCGCTGACCTCGATCATGTCATCGACTCAGGATCCGTCGCTGCCCGCAGCGGAACCGAAGGCCGCCGCCGTGCTGCAGGCGCCGCCTGCCCGCAGCCGGGAGGAAGCCATCGAACGCGCCGTAGCCGCCAGCACCGTGATCGGCAGCCCCGGATTTCCGGCGGATCCCCAGCGCATCCGGGAACGAGCGGCCGAGGACTACGACCGGGCCTTCGATCCGGCCGGCGTGGCCCGGCAGATGGCCGCCGCCGTGGCAGCTACCGGTTCCCGCCGCGACCACCTGTCAGGGCTCGATGTGCCGACCCTGGTAATTCACGGCGCCGCCGACCCATTGGTGCCGCTGGCCTGTGGGCAGGACACCGCGGCGGCCATCCCCGGCGCCGAATTGCTCGTCATCGACGGCATGGGACACGACCTGCCGGTCCCGCTCCATGAGCGCATCGCCGATGCCATCGCCACCCACGCCGGAAACGTCGCAACCGCCTCGTGAGCCGCACCGGCGGCGACCGGGCGGCCGGCTCCCGCCTTCCGGACAACGCCTACCGTTGGGTGGTGGTGGGCTACACGCTGGTCATTCAGGCCGTCAGCCTGGGCGTGCTGCTGTACAGCTTTGCGCTGTTTGCGGTGCCCTGGCTGGACCTGTTCCGCGCCTCCCGCAGCGACGTGATGCTGACCGCAAGTCTGCTGCAGTTCGGGGTGGGTGTCGTCAGCCCGCTGGTGGGCCGGTTGATGGACCGCTACCCCATGCACGGGATCATTTTTGCCGGTCTGGCCCTGATGCTGCTCGGCCTGGTGCTCGCCGCCCGGGTACAGGCGCTGTGGCAGTTGCAGGTTCTGTATGCCACGGTCTTTCCTTTCTCCATGGCGCTGATGGGCACCCTGGCTTCCCAGACCCTGATCACGCGCTGGTTCGCCGATCGGCGTGGTCTGGCGATCGGCATTTCAGCCACCGGCACCAACCTCGGCGGGATCGTGTTTCCGCTGCTGGTAGCCTCATGGCTGGCCTTGTACGGGTGGCGTGAAACGCTGCTCTGGCTTGCCGTGGTGAGTCTGGTGCTGGTGGGGCCGCTCACCTGGCTGGTCCTGCGCCGCCAGCCGCCCGCGCACGACCCGGACGTTCCGCACGATCACTTCGACAGCCGCCAGTGGAGCACCCGGGAGATACTCTCCACCGCACGCTTCTGGCTGCCGGTGCTGTGTATGCTGCCGCTGCTGCTGGCATTCGGCGCGGTGCAGTTCAACATCGGCGCCTACGCCAGCGATCTGGGTTTCGGCACCGACGTGGCCGCCCGGCTGGTGGCCGTGTCCTCGGTGTGCATGGTCCTTGGAAAGTTCTTCTTCGGCGGCCTGGGTGATCGCCTCGACCACCGACTGCTCTACTGGCTGTCACTGGCGTTCATGGCAAGTGCCATGGTGATCCTGCAGAGCCACGCATCGCTCTGGGTACTGACCGCGGGGATTGTCTGCGTGGGCCTATCCGGCGGGGGTCTGCTGCCGCTTCTGGGGCTCATCTTCGGCGCCCGTTTCGGGGTGGCCTCGTTCGGACGGGTGATGGGTCTGGTGATGCTCAGCGTCACCATCAGCTCGACGGGGCCATTGCTGGCCGGCTCGGCCTATGATCTGACCGGAAGCTACGATGCCGTATTCCTGCTGTTTCTGGGACTGTTCGTGCCCGCCGGCGTCGCCATGCGCTGGTTGCCGGCGCCGGGACGCGGCTAACGGCGCAGGCAGACGGCCAATGCTAACCGGACGTCTGGCCGGCGCCTTTGCGGGTTCCGGCTTTGCGTTCGTCGAATGCGCACGCCAGATTTTCCGACATCCGCTGCAGAACCGACAGACAGGTCTGCACCTCCGACTCGTCGATGCCTGCCGCCGCGATCCGGTTGATGTCCACGGCGTAGTGCATGAGCTCAGCTTCGAGTGAGCGGCCGTACTCGGTCAGTTCGATCCGTGATTTGCGCTTGTCCTGGTCGTCGCGCCGGCGCTCGACCAGGCCATCCCTGACCATGCCATTGATCATGGTGGCGGTGGTGTTCTCCACCACGTTGGTCCGCTCGCTCAGCGCCTTCTGGCTCAAGCCATCTTCGATCCACAGGACTCTCAGGTAATACCAGTAGCCCGTCTTCAACCCGTGCCCGGCGAGGTGCGACTGCAACAGGCGATCGAACCGCCGGTGGCACTTGCGAACCTGATAGCCGGCACTGGACTCGGGGTCGTGTCCCACTTCGTCCCGCTTCACCGCTTGATTCCTCCCGCGTCGTCGCGCTAGATCCGGAACGCCTGAAACGTCTCGGGGGCAAACATCTCCTCGACCGTCAGCAGCCGCGGCGACAGACCCTGCTCGTGGTGATACCGGGTGAAGGTCTCGATGACCCGGCGGTTGGGCTCCACGCCGTAGGGCCACCACTCCTTGCCCAGGCATGCGATGGTGTCTTCGACGGCGGCAATCTGCCACGGCAGCATGGTCTTCAGCGAAGCGGACACCAGCAGATCTTCATAGGTGCGGCGTTGCGCCTCGGTGAACGCTTTGGTCAAGGCCTGGGCAATCCACCGGTGGCGTTCGTAGACGTCCCGGCGCAGCGCAATCACGTGCATGATGGGAAAAATCCCGGTTCGAGCGTAGTAGGCTTTCTCGATCTCCACGAAGTCGCCGAACAGGCGCCGCACGTTGTGGGGCTCGGAGTAGAACGTCGACGGGGCCCGCGCCGTGTGCAGCGCGTCGATCTCACCGTCGGCCAGCATGCGGGACAGGGTCTGGGTCGGACCGATGGGCTCGACCTGGAATTGCGGCGGCAGGTCGAGCTTCAGCTTCTCTTCGCGGCCGGGTTGCTCCTCGCCGCCGGTGAGGTAGGTGACGGAAGCCGGATCGACCCCGTATTCGTCCTGAAGAATGCCGCGAATCCATACTGGCGCCGTCATCTGGTACTCCGGCACGCCGATGCGTTTGCCCACCAGATCGCCCGGCTCTTCGATCCCGCTCCGGGTGGACACGAAGATGCAGCCATGCCGGAAGAAGCGGGAAGGAAACACCGGAATCGCAATGAAAGGCGGCTCCTCCCGGCCGAGCGTCACGCAGTAGGAGGACATGGACATCTCGGCAACGTCGAACTCGCGGTTGCGGATCATCCGGAAAAACGTCTCTTCGACGTCCAGAACCTGACAGTTGAGGTTGATGCCATCCGGACGTACCGCGCCGGCGCGGAGCGCTTCGGTTCGATCGTATCCCCAACAGGCGAATGAGAGATCCAGTCTGTTCACAAGTCGTCGGTCTCCGTTTCTCGAGCAATGAGCGATGCCGGCTCGATCTCGCGCCGGCACCGGTGAGATTCGAGCAGCGCCTCACAACAGGCCAGCGTTTCCAGCCCCCAATGTCCGTCCGGACGGGGGCTGGTGCTGCCCGCCGCGGCCTCGACGAACTCGGTCAGAACGTCGGCACGCGGCCGCTCGGGCGGCGCAATGTCCATGACTCGCCGTTCCGTGTCCGCATAAATCGTGATTCCCGTGGGCGACAGTTTCAGGTCCGCCCGCTCGCAGCTCACCAGCACAAAACCGAAATGTTCATGGTGCGGCGCCGGCAGCGGGCCCGGCGCACCGGTTCGAGCCCCATACCCGCGGGCCTGCCTGGCGGCGTCCTCTTGCTGGGCCGACAGGCTGGCCAGTTTCCTGCGGGCCGCGCCATGTTGCCCGGGGTCCTTCGGGTAACCCAACTCGGAGATCCAGCCCACCAGTTCGTCGCTGTCGTAGTGGCCATAGCCGCTGTAGGTCAGGGTTGCGCAGACCTCGTTTTCGAATGTCACGAATGCGCTGTAGGCGCCATCCACCTGGCGGCCCCGGTCCCAGTTACCCGTCGTCGCGCGCACCGAAGTGACGGAGCTTGCGGCGATGCGCCGCACTACGTCGATCTGGTGGGCCGCCTGGTTGTAGATGGCCCCGCCGCCCCCCGCAACGGTCTCCAGTTCCCCGACCCGCCGGGGGCGATACATGAAGTCGGTGAAGTTGAACGCGGTGATCATGCGCAGCGCCCCGAATTCTCCGGAGCGGACCAGGCCGGCCGCCCGCAGCACGGGCGCGTCGAAGCCATGACTCGGACCCACCAGCAGCGCCTTGCCGGAGGTCCGGGCGCTACGCACCATGGCGACGCCTTCGGCGATGCTGATCGCCATGGGTTTCTCGACCAGCACGTGTTTGCCTGCCGTGAGCGCAGCAATGGTCTGCGCCGCGTGGTGTTCGTGGGGTGACGCGACGTAGACCGCGTCGACGTCCGGGCAGGCGATCAGTTCGTCGAAGCTGCCGAACGCCTGCGCGTCGAATTCCGCCGCGAATTGCGACCGCGCCTGGGCCCGTGGATCGAACGCCGCCGTCAAGCGGATATCCGGCCGCGCCGCCAGCGCCGGCAACGTGAGCAGGAAGCCCCGGCCGAGTCCCGCCACCGCCAGTCTCAGACCCGTCATCTCGTTGAATTGTCAGCGTGCATCTGCGGCTGCCCGAGGTCCCTGAACCATCGCCCGCGGCATCCAGGCGATCCCGCGGGCTTGAATTTACTTCTATATAGATGTATTTTTTCGCCATTGCAAGGTGCGTCTGGCGGCTTCGGCCCGAAGCGCCGGACCCCGGCCAATGGAGGCGGACCGATGACCCCGGAACAGAATGATCTTCTCTGCCGCGTCGAGGGTGACGCGCCCATGGGCCGGCTGATGCGCCAGCACTGGCTCCCGGCCTGTATGAGCGAGGAAATTCAGGAACCGGATTGCGCTCCGCTGCGGGTCCGCCTGCTGGGCGAGAACATGGTGGCGTTCCGCGACACCGAGGGCCGGGTCGGCGTGCTGGACGAGCAGTGCCCGCACCGGCGCGCCTCGCTGGCGTTCGGCCGCAACGAGGAGTGTGGCCTGCGCTGCCTCTACCATGGCTGGAAGTTCGACGTGAACGGCAATGCCGTGGACATGTCGTCCGAACCGGTCTCTTCCAAGCTGCGCGAGACCATGAAAACCCGTGCCTACCCGGCCATCGAAGCCGCGGGTTTCGTCTGGGTGTGGATGGGCGACCCGGATGACGTCGGCGAGTTCAATGCGCCCAACTGGTCCTCCGCACCGGACGACAGGATCAGCATCATGAAGATGCACGGCGCCTGCAACTGGGCCCAGATTCTGGAGGGCGCCATCGACTCCTCCCACAGTTCGAGTCTGCACTCGAGCAACATGCCGGCAGCGAAAGACGTCAGCGGCTCCACCGCCACGGAAACGGCATGGCTGCGCCCGTCGACGGACAAGTCGCCGCGCATCGAGGTGGAGAAGACGCCTTTCGGGTTCCGCTATGCGGCAATCCGCAAACCGATCGTCGACCCGGACCAGCAGGACTACGTGCGCACCACCCTGTTCGTCGCCCCGTACTCGGTGATCATTCCGTCCACCGACCAGTACCATCTGAGCCAGATGCTGGTCCCCATCGACGACGAGAACACCTACTTCTACTGGATCGCCTGGCACCCCACCCAAGGCATCAGCCGGGATGCCTGGCGGAAGTTCTGCGGCGCCGAAATCGGCATCGACGTCGAACCGGTGACATTCCGCAAGAAGCGCAACCTCGAGAACAACTACCTGCAGGATCGCGCCGCCATGAAAGCCGGCGACTTTACCGGCATTTACGGCATTCCGGCCCAGGATATGGCCATGTGGGAGTCCATGGGTCCGATCGCCCAGCGCAACGAGGATCGCCTGGGCTCGAGCGACAAAGCGATCTTCACCTTCCGCACCCAGATGTACCGCGCCGCCCAGGCGGTCGCCCGGGGGGAGCCGGCAATCGGCTCGACCCAGCCCCGAGTGCCCCATGCCACGCTGATTTCCTATCAGGGTATGGTGCCCAAGGGGCAGGACTGGCGTGAGTACAACATCTCCGACGAAGAGCGTTCGCTCGCGGCCGCCACCGGCAAGACAAGCGGTCAGGCGCCGGCCAGGCCCGTGACTTCCTGAAGTCATCCTGAAGTCGCAGTACCTGCCACCGGGGCCTGACCCAGCGCCCCTCTATAACTGATACGAAACGCCCATGCCGGAAATCATCGTCACCACCCGTGCGGGAACCGAACACCGACTCGTTCTCCAGGCGGGCACGAGCCTGATGGAACTGATCCGCGACGCCGGCATCGACGACGTGCTGGCCTTGTGCGGTGGCTGCTGTTCCTGTGCCACCTGCCACGTTCATGTGGACCCGGCGTTCACCGACCGCCTGCCTCCCATGGGCGACGAGGAAGACGGCCTGCTCGACGGATCGGATCACCGGGACGGGACCTCGCGCCTGTCCTGTCAGATTCCGCTCAGCGCGGCGCTGGACGGCCTGCGGGTACGGGTGGCCGAAGAAGACTGAAGCGGTCACGCGGCGCCCGTATCGGCGCAGTCCCACGGATTGTTATCCTAGCGCGTCACACGGCAATTCGAGGCGAGGGGAGAATGACCACCAGGCATCTGCTGGCAGAAGAACTGCATCCGATCATCGAGCTCATGCCGAATACGGACATCACGGCAGACAACCTGGCACTGTTCCGCAAGGTCGGTGCCGACAACACGGTGCTGGGGGACCCCGACAAGGCCGGCGTGATCCGCGAAGAGGTGCTGATTGCCGGCGAAAGCCACGATGTGCGCTGCCTGCTCTATCGGCCCGGCAACCAATCGTCGGACCGCCCGGGCTACCTGCACGTCCACGGCGGCGGTTACATCATGGGCTCGGTCGAGGGCTCGGACATCTCCAACCTGCAGCTCTGTGCCAGGCTCGGCATCGTGATCCTCTCCGTCGACTATCGGCTGGCCCCCGAACACCCGACACCTGCGCCGCTGGACGACTGCTACGCGGGTCTCGCCTGGCTCCATCAGAACGCCGGGCGGCTCGGCGTCGACCCGCAACGGATCGGCATCGGCGGCGAGAGTGCCGGCGGCGGCCTGGCCGCGGCGCTGGCCATCCGGGCCCGGGACACAGGCGAATACCCCATCTGTCATCAGCACCTCACCTACCCCATGCTCGACAATCTCACCGGGACCGACGCTCAGCCCGGCGACCCGCTGGTCGGTGAGTTCGTGTGGACCCGTTCGCGCAATCGCTTCGGCTGGACGAGCTACCTGGGCGACGCCCCGGCGGATGCACCCCAGGTACCCGCCAGGGTATCCGACTGTGCCGGCCTGCCGCCCACCTGGATGTTCACGGCGGCGCTGGATCTGTTCCGGGACGAGAACCTGGACTACGCGCGCCGGCTGCTGATGGCCAGTGTGGCGGTAGAGGTGCTGCTCTACCCGGGCGCCTGTCACGGATTCCAGCTTCTGCCCGGCACCCGCCTGACGGCCCGCTTCACCGAGGATCACCGGGCGGCACTGGCCCGGGGTCTAGGGGTCGACGGAGTCAGCGGACGGTAGGCTGCCGTCACCTGGGAGGATGTAGACCTACTCGGCCAGAAGGACTGCGCATCTGGCCCGATTCGTTCGATGCAATTTCCATCGTTTCCGGTGGCAACGAGGTCTGGCAGCGGCTTTCGCGGCGCTGGTTCGCCGCCCTGCAGAGCCTCTGAACCCCTGTTGCCGCCGGGGTCACAGCAACTGCGGCACCAGCACGCTGGAAAGAATGTCGAGATGACGCTCGGCGATCAGCCACCGCCCCTGGCGGCGCACTACCCGATCGTCGTAGGTGCCATTGACGATATTGACGCCGGTATTGGCACTGGTTGGCCCGAACACGTGGGTGGCAATCAGGTACGAGGTCATCGTCGCTCGGTTGCCACGCACGGTGCTGCTGATGGAGCCCATGTGATGCTGTGTATTGACGTAGCCGGGTGCGCGGAAGGCGTTGTTCACGAAGTTGGCCCACTGCAGCGCCGCGTCCGTTTCCTTGGTTCTGGTTGCCGGATCCGGCACGGTGAGAGCGGGCTCGCCGTTGAACAGCAACGTGAACGAGAAACCTCGATCGAAACAGCGCCGATAAAAGGCAAGGCCGCGGGCGAAGTCGGGATCGGCAAGATTGACCGTGGAATCCAGCGGCTGATCGCCGATGGCGCCGACCGCGCTACCGATGGCATCGGTGCCTCGGGCATAACAGACCGCAAGGTCCTCGACACGATCCTGTGCGCCTACCGCGCTCCCCGACCGATCTGTTGCGTAGACGGCGGCAGGGCCCGCAAAGAGCAGCAGAACGGCCAGCGCCAGCGGCCGGCCAAAACGTTGCAGACGGCGCCCGGTCCGGTCGATCGTCATGGTGTTTCTCCCCGTGATGGATCCGACTCCTCGCCCACCACGAGTATGTGACTCGGGCTATTTACCGTCAACTGTGAATGTTTTTTCATCCGGAGCGGCCGATTCAACATACGCAGTCTGTTCTGCCCTGGGAAAATACAGGCCCACCGCGGTACCGGTTCCTTCTTCGCTGCTGAGCGTCACCGCTCCACCGGATTGTTTCATGAAGCCGTAGACCATGCTCAGACCGAGGCCTGAGCCTTCGCCCACCGGTTTTGTGGTGAAAAACGGCTCGAATACCCGTTCCCGTATCGTCGGGCTGATGCCAACGCCGGAATCGACCACCTCGATGGTCACGTATTCGCCAGCGACCAGGTCGAGCCCCACGGCGGCGGCATGGTCGAGGGCCTGGTTGCGCAGCAGGATGCGCAGTTCACCGCCGGCGGGCATGGCGGCAGACGCATTCAGCGCCAGGTTAAGCAGCGCGGTCTCGAGCTGCACCGGATCCACTTCGACGCGCCACAGGCCCTGGCTGGCTTCGATCACAATATGTACCTTTTCGCCGACCGCCGGCGCAATGATCAGCATCATGGATTCGATGCACGCCTCGAGATCCACCACTTCCGGGCGGATCGGACTGCGGCGGGAAAACGCCAGCAACGCCCGCACCTTGTCGGCGGCGCTGCCAAGCGCCTCCAGGATTCTGGACAGCCGTTGTTGCGCATCGCTGCCCACATCCTGGCTCTTGAGCAGTTCGATGTTGCCCATCGCCACCATCAGGATGTTGTTGAAATCGTGCGCGATACCGCTGGTCAGTTGTCCGACGGCTTCCATTTTCTGGGCGCGCTGCAGGTGGGCTTCGGCACGGCGCCGCTCGATGGCGCGGCCAATCACCATGCCGACGGTGGACAGCATGTCCTGCGTTTCGTCGTCCGGCTGCTCCGTTCGCGCGGACAGAAACTCCATGACCGCCACGATTTCGCTACCGATCAGAATCGGCACGGCGAGCAGCGTGCCCGCGTCGAAGCTGCCGGCCGGGTCTTCCTGAACGGACCACGCCGGTCTGGCCCGTTCGCAGACCCGGGCGCGCAGGGCGTCCGCCCGCTCGTGGTCGAAGGTCTCACGCAGGGACCGGCTTCGCACCGGATCGCCAGTCCACAAGTCCAGCGCGGCAACGTCGGCGAAGTCCGCCGTAGCGCTCAGCCAGTGGACCCGCCCGAGGGGCCAGCGCAGATGACTCTGGACCTCGCGCAGACACTGGCGCAATGCGATGTCCATAGGCGTTGCTTCGTTCGCCAGCGCGGCAACGCGCTGCTGAAGACCCAGTTCTTCGAGTTGGCGTATGTGCCGTTCGGCATCGAATTGCCGGGTGAGGACCCGAAAGACGACTTGCGACATGGCAATCATCGCCGTGATGAAAACCACGAACACCAGCGCCAGCATGTTCGCGCTGCCGCCGCCCACGCTCAGGTAATAGAGCGTTGCCGGCACCGTACAGCCCAGAATGAACACGGCAGCCACCATCGGCACCGCCGCCAGTGTTGCCGAACTGCCGGCGGCCATGCCGCCCATGGTGAGGATGAGTGCAATTTCGACGTGAGGTGGCGCCTGCGGAAGGAACAGGGTCAGCACACCCCACAACGCCCCGGAACAGGCCGCCCAGAACAGCGCCCGGTACATGCCGCGCCGGCTCAGGCGGGTCGGGGCAGCAGGCCGATCACCGTCCCGGCGTCTGGCCGGATCCCTTGATTTCCGGCGCCACCAGCGGAACAGAACCGCCACGGCCAGTCCAAGTTGGGCCGCTGCCCACACCCAGACACCCGCCGAGTAACCCTCCCGCAGCAGCAGGACGGCAGTGAGAATGACTACCACGATGGTCACGCAGCCGTTGATCGGTGACTGCGCGTCGAGCCGCTTCAGGTATTCCCGGGGCGCGCCGTATCGGAGTTGCCGCGAAACCAGCCCTCCGCCGTAGCCATGATCGGACTCACTGTCGGTCAGGCCATTGCTCACTTCGGCTGTGCGACCGCTATTGTCCAGGCCCCAGTTTACACCTGATTGGCCGCTTGGTGGCCGCCTTCCCTGGGCATCGTTATCCAGTGACGCGAGGATCGGCTGGCCCCCTTCATGCCGTTGCCGGCTCGGTGTGGCGATCGATGAATGCTTCCGCCAGATCGAAAATCTCCGGACGCCGTTTCGAAACCCGCGGCAGGTTAGCCGTCATGGGAGCGAGCCGCGGGTTGCTCTTCAACGCGTCCTCATGTCGGGCCACGAACCGCCAGAACAGACCGTCCATGACGGCGCACCAGTCGCCCCGCCGGTAGTCGCTCATCCTGAGCACGTAGTTGGAGGCGCAGATGTACGGCTTGGTGGAGAAGATCCCGCCGTCGCTGGTTAGGCCCATACCGAACACGTTCGGCACCATGACCCAGTCGTAGGCGTCGACGTACATCTCCATGAACCAGCGGTAAACATCCGGAGGCCGGATGCCGGCGAGGTTCATCAGGTTAGCGGCCAGCATCAGCCTTTCGATGTGGTGGGCCCAGCCGAGCCGGTGGGTCTTGCCGATGACGTCATCGAGGGGTTCGATGCCGGTTGCACCGCGATACCAGCTATCGGACAGGCGGCGCTGACCGCCCCACACATTGCGCGTCCGCATCGCCGGACCGTATCGATGATGAATACCACGCACGAACTCACGCCAGCCGATGATCTGGCGCACGATGCCCTCCACGCTGTTGATGGGCACCCGGTGCCTGCGCCCGTATTCGAGGATCCGGTCGACGACATGCCGCGGTGTCAGCAGACCGACGTTGAGCAGTGGAGACAGACCGCTGTGGTACACGAAGTCGCTCCGATGGGTCAGGGCGTCCTCGAAACGGCCGAAATCCCGCAGTCGTTGCTCAAGGAACGCCTCGAGCCAGTCGCCTGCACCGCTGGCGGTTGTCGGCAGCCAGAAGTGGTCAAGGCTGCCAGGGTTATCGCAGAACCTCTCTTCGACCATCGCTACAACCTCCGACACGTGGCCAGAGACTTCCGGCCGCCGCGGCGGCTCCGGTTCCACGCCCGACGGGAGTCGTTCGCGGTTGCTGCTGTCGAAGCTCCACTGCCCCCCGCTTGGCGACCCATCACTTTCCATCAGAATATCGTGCCGGCGCCGCTGCCAGTGATAATAGGCCACCATCCGCGGCCGCTCGTGGCTGTCCAGGAAGTCTTCGAAGTCGTTCAACGGATTCAGGAATTTCGGCGACTGCCAGCACTCGCGCGTTACGCCGAGTTCGCGCGCCGCGTCCTCCAGTTCGATTCGCAGCGTTTGACCTTCGACCTCGAAATGAAAAAGCCGAGCGGGTTCCCGTTCCCTGATGAGACGGCACAGCGCCTGCCGCCAGCCGACACCGTCCTCCAATCTGACGTATTGGACATCGAGACCGGCCGAACGTAATGCGTCCGCATGACTGCGCATGGCGGCAAGCAGGAACGCCAGCTTCAGCTTGTGAAACGCCAGACGCCGGCACAGGGACTCGTCCTCCACCATGAGTACCGTCGCCGGACGCACCGGGAACAGGGCGGGCTCGAAAAGCTGGTCCCCGAACAGGACCAGCAAACCACGATCAGGCATGGATAGAACCTCGACGAGTCGAAGCGCCGAGCCTGGCGGAGGCGGCGTCGAGAGCGCGTGAACGGGTGTTTCACGACACCCTCACGGGCCGCTGCCGAGACTACTCGCTGCCGCGCCTCGCGCGGCGCACCAGCCACCGCAGGAGCCGAAACCGATGAACTATTCGCTCATGAGCCGCCCCGCACCGACTTCGTCGGCCCTTCCGGACATCGCCGGCGACGCCCACGCCGGACCGCGCACCGAACTGGACTGGGTGGGCATGAGCGGCATCGGCCTGCCGTTGCGTCTCCGGGACGGAAGCGAAGAACATGCGGTGCAGGCCCAGGCACGCGTGTTCGTCGATCTTCGGGATGCGCACGCGCGCGGCATTCACATGTCACGCCTGTACCTGGAGCTGGAACGGGCCGCCCAAGCGGAACCGATCACGGCAGCAGGTCTGACAGCGCTGCTGGACCGGCTGCATGACACCCACCGGGATCTCAGCCGTCAGGCATCGGTACGCTTCGACTTCACCGTCGGCCGCCATCAACGCGCGCTGCTCAGCGACAACAGCGGCTGGGCGCTCTACCCGGCCTGGCTGGCCGCCACCCTGGTCGACGGCGAGGCTCGTCTGGAGCTGGGCGTACGAGTCACCTACTCGAGCACCTGTCCCTGCTCCGCAGCCCTGGCCCGGCAGCTCATTCAGCGGGCCTTCGCTGAACGTTTCGATGGCACCCGCCCGCTCAGCTTCGACGAAGTCGAGACCTGGCTGGGAACCGAGCAGGGCATCGTCGCCACGCCTCACAGCCAGCGCAGCTTCGCCGACGTTCAGGTGCGGCTGCAGACGAACCCAGAGGAACTTCCGCTCACGGACCTGATTGGAACCCTCGAAGACGCACTCGGGACCCCGGTGCAGACCGCCGTAAAGCGTGAGGACGAGCAGGAGTTCGCACGGCTGAACGGGGCCAACCTGATGTTCTGCGAAGACGCCGCCCGTAAGCTGAAAGGCGCACTCGATGCGGATCCGCGCTACGCCGACTATCTGATTCGCATCGACCATCACGAGAGCCTGCACGCCCACAACGCGGTAGCGGTTGCAACCAAAGGGGTGACCGGTGGCTACGTCGCCACTGGCTGAATCGAGGTTAACGGCTTGTAACCACACCGCGCCTTTCGGCGCGTTCGTGGTCAAACAGACAGGCGGCCTTCACCTGCCGCTCACCGGGGAGCAATCGGGCTTGCCGGAAATGGATCGCGGCGCGACGCCGCAGACAGGAGGTTGAAACATGGCAAACGAAGCTTTTGAAGCGCGCGGCAAGGAATTGCCCGTCGACTCCGGTCTGGTACGCCAGGCCCGCAAGGACCTGGCGGCCAAGCTGGGTGACGCGCTGGCCAGCACCTACACCCTTTACCACAAGACCCACGCCTACCACTGGAACGTCACAGGACCGCTGTTCTATTCCGTGCACAAGCTGACGGACGAGCAGTACCAGGATCTGGCGCAAGCCGTCGACGACATCGCCGAGCGCATTCGCGCACTCGGGTTCGCGGCCCCTACCGGTCTGGCCAGCTACGCCGACAACCGTGTAGTCAGGGACGTCTCCGGCATCCCCACCGCCGGCGAAATGGTCCGCGAACTGGCCGAAGACCATCAGCGGGTAGCAGGCGCACTGCGCGCCATCGTCGAGGAAGCGGAACGGGTGGAAGACGTATTCAGCGCCGATCTGCTGACGGCTCGCATCGGCGTGCACGAGGAAGCCGCCTGGATGCTGAACGCCATGCTGGTCGAAGACTCCAGCGGCTCCCTGGCTGAAGACTGAAGCACCAGGCGCCGTCCGGCGCCCCCTGGATTGACGCTTCCGGGGCCCGCGGCGACCCAGCGCCCGGGCCCGGCCCCGGAACAATCAGTCACTTACGGGCCTCCGGCAGCGCGTCGCCATTCGTGCTAACGTCTGCCGTCCTGGGAGGGACACTGATCATCCGATCAGCGCGCAGTGATCTCCCCTCATCGAAAGTGAGGGAACGCACTATGAAGCCCATCTTCTTCGCAATGCTGCTGCTGGCTTCTCCGGCAGGTCTGGCCGAAGTACTCGAAGTGACGATCTGGACACCGACGGCGGGCAACGCACCGCTGACGTTCCAGTACGGACAGGAGGCACGAAAGATCCAGGAACGGCTCGGCGCCAATGTCACCGTTGCCGCCGACATCAGAAACCGGATGCACTTCGTCCAGTCGTTCGAGAACTGGACTGCGTGGGCCAAGTTCGGAGACAAGCTCCAGACGGACGGTGCCTGGTCGTCCTTCATCGACAAAATCAACGCCGAACCGTCCGCCGAGATGGAGGACCAGTACCTTCTGAACGTGGTTTCGCCCGGTGGCCCCGGCAAGGTGTACCAGGTGTTCGTCTGGCAGCCTGAGCTCGGCCGCAGCAATGACCTGATCCAGAACGGGCTCGCAGCGGAAGCTATCCACGAGAAAGCCGGCGCCGATGTTGCGATCAACGTCGATCAGCTCGGCCGTATGCACTATGTGATGTCTTTCGAAAGCTGGGAGGCCTGGGGCAATTTCCAGGACACGCCGATCGAAGACTTCCAGAAGTTCATGGCCCAGGCCAGCCAGGACCCCACCGGCACCCTGGTCAACGTTTATACCGCAGAGTCGCTCTGACGCCACGGCCTGGCGCCAGGGCAGGTCCCGCCGGCCTCGGCTGGCGGGACCCGTGATATGCTCCAGCCCCGTCATGTCGGCCAGGACGGGTCCGGTGTTCGAACAAACGCTCGCACAGATCCGGAAACCGGACCGCGCCGGCAGCCGCCTCACTGCGACTGCGATTGTGCTGGTGTGGCTGACTCTGCTGTCCGGCATCGCCGGCGCCCAGCCCGAAACCGTTCCCGATCCGCTGGGGCGGGATACACCGCGAGGCGCGGTGCTCGGGTATCTGAATGCCGTCGACCGGGGCGACTACGGGGTGGCCGCAGAGTACCTGGATCTGCGCAGCCGGCCGCAATCCCTCGACGCCTATACCCCCGAACAACTCGCTCGCGGCCTCTCGGTGGTCCTGCAGAGAACCCTGTGGATCGACACCGATGGCCTGAGCGAAGATCCCCGCGGCCACCTCGACGATGGGCTGACCGCCAACCGTGAATTGCTGGGCAGCGTCGACGTCGAGGGGCGTGAGATCAGGATTCTGCTGCAGCGCCTCAGTCAGGAGGAGGCGCAGATCTGGTTGATTTCCGGTTCGACGATACGGCGCCTGCCGGAACTCTATGAGGCGTATCGCTACCATCCGTACATCGAATGGCTGGCTCGGCACGTACCGGCCGTTTCGTTCCTCGGAGCGGAGCTCTTCAAGTGGCTGGCGGCGTTGTCGCTCACCATCGCGTTGGCTCCGTTGATTCTGGTCGGGGCGACCTGGCTGGCGAGAGCCGTTACCGATCCGGGAAAGCCTCTGCGTGACCACGTGCATTGGCTGTTCACCCGGCCAGTCACCATCCTGGCGCTGTTCTGGATCTTCCACAGCATTCTGCTGTACATCGGCGTCGGGGCCCGCGGCCAGCGGGTTGCGAGTGCCCAGACCGCCATGATTCTGATCTCTCTGTGGGTCGTCTGGGCAACCGCCGACGTCCTGCGCGAAGCTTATGCCCAGCGCCTGCTGCGAATGGGGCGGGAAGCCAGCCTGCCGCTGCTGCGGCCGCTGACCACCGCGATCAAGTGTGTATTCCTGCTGCTCGGTCTGCTGATGTGGCTGGACAACCTGGACTACGAAATCACCGCCCTGCTCACCGGACTCGGCGTCGGCGGGCTGGCCGTCGCGCTGGTTCTGCAGCGGCCGCTGGAAGACGTTCTGGGCGCCATCAGCCTCTATACCCAGCAACCGGTGCGGATCGGCGACTTCGGTCAGTTCGGCGGTTATTCCGGCACCATCGAAGAGATTTCCCTGCGCAGCACACGGATTCGAACCCTGGAAAACAGCCTGGTTTCGGTACCGAATGCACGCATGGCCAGCGAGCCCATCGAAAACCTGAGCGCGCGCAGCCGCATACTCTACAAGTCGACCCTGCATCTGCGCCATGACACGGATCCCCAGCACCTCCGGACCCTGCTGGGCGCGCTGCGGGAATTGCTGGAAGCACACCCGGAGGTGATCCAGAACGGCGCCCGGGTGCGCTTTACCGACATCGGCGACAAAGGCTTCGAAGTCAGGCTGTTCGCCTACGTCAACGTCACCGAATTCGCCCGCTACCTGGAAGTGGCCGAACAGCTGAACCTCGCCGTGCTGGAACTGCTGCGCGAAGCGGGTGTGGAGCTGTGGGTCCCCATGGACCCCATCCATCGCCTGGAAGACCCGTCGGACTGAGCGGCCGCAGCGGCAATCGCTTCAATCGATCAACCGCCGTCCACTCGAAAATGCCAGGTAGAACGCCAGGCCAGCCAGGGTCACACCGGCGGCGACTCCGAACACCAGGGCCCAGGATCCGGTGACGTCCAGGATCACGCCGGTCACGTAGACGCCAATGATGCCGGGGATGGTGCCGGCGGTGTTGGTGATTCCCATCAGCGTGCCCGCGTGGCGGGGCGCGATGTCCATGTGATTCACGGCAAAGCCACCGGTGACGAATGCGGCGAGGGCGTTGCCCACGGTCATGATGGCAATGGCCATCCAGGCCGTCTCCACGTGGCCGACGATGAGCAGCGCGGTGGATATCCCGCCGAAGCCGATGGTCTGCATCAGTTTTCGGACCCGGCCGACGTCCATGCCGGAGGCGATCAGACGATCGGCAACGGTACCGGCGACGTTCAGAAACAGGAACGACGCCAGGTGAGGAATCATGGTTACCCAGCCCACGGCCGCATAATCGATGCCCAGCCCCTGATTGACGAATGTCGGCAGCCACGAGAGCAGCACGTACAGCGACCAGTTGTTGCAGAAGTGGGCTACGATGATGGCCCACACCGGCATGGCGGTAAGCAGCGTGCGCCACGGAACCGGCGGTGTCGGTCCGTCGTCGCCGGCCGCCGCATCCGGTCCCGCCGCGGCCCGCTGGTCCTCCGGGTGCTGTGGACTGGAGGTCACTCGCCAGTGCCAGAACCCGTACCACAGCACGCCGGCCGCACCGAACAGGTAGAACGCCCACTCCCAGCCCCAACGCTGCACGATGATGGGTGTCACCACCAGCGCAAACACGGTACCGAGCGGAATTCCGCTGTTGGCCAGAGCGACCGCCCGCGAACGCTCCGTCAACGGTACCCAGCGGCTGTAGAGGGTATAGATCGAGGGAAAAGTCACGGCCTCGCCAGTGCCCATAAGAATGCGCACGACAATCAGCAGCGCAAACCCGGCCTGCGCCGCGGGCGGAGTGAGTGCCGTGAACAGCGACCACAGCAGCACACCGGCCCCGAGTACCGCTTTGCCGCCGTAGCGGTCCGCCAGCCGCCCTCCGATCACCTGCAGCAGCAGGTAGCCGACGAAAAACGACGACAGCACCCGCCCCTGCAGTTCCGGACTCCAGCCCATGTCCGCGGCCATGGGGATGATGGCAACCGAGATGTTGACCCGGTCGATGTAACACACGAACACCGCAAGAAAAGAAAGCAGCACCACGGTGTAGCGGCGCGGCCAGCGCTCGCCAACGGCCGGAACGGTCGACATGGAATCGGTCCCCCTCTCCAGAAGACCCTACAGTACGCATTTTGACCCGCCGCTGACCAGAACCTTGTCCCGGTGCCGGGCCAGGCGGCATCATGCTCGGCCCTGCAGATTCAGGAAGCCCACGCATGCCCCGCTTCAACCGACTCCTGATCACCGGCGCTGCCGGAGCGTTGGGTTCCGTACTGCGCCAGGGACTTGCGCCACTGGCCGGCACCATCCGGCTCACCGACCGTGCCGACCTCGGTGAGGCCGGCGCCCACGAAGAGATCATGCTTGCGGAACTGGGGGATCTGGATACCGTGATGCGGGTGGTCGAGGGCTGTGACGCCATCGTGCACTTCGGTGCGGCGCCCATGGAACGGCCGTGGGAGGAGATCCTGAACTCGTCGATCCGGGGCGGGTACAACATCTACGAGTCCGCCCGCCGCCACGGCATCAAGCGGATCGTGTACGCCAGTTCCATCCACGCCGTCGGCTACGTCCGCCGCGAAGCCGGCGCCGACACCCACACCGGGCATCGGCCGGACACGCTCTACGGTCTGTCCAAGTGTTTCGTCGAAGATCTCGCCAGACTCTACTTCGACAAGTTCGGCATCGAGTCCGCGCTGCTACGCATCAACTCCTGCTACCCGGAGCCCGCGGACCGCCGCCATCTGGCCACCTGGTTGAGTTATCCGGACCTCGTTCAACTCGTCAGCCGCTGCCTGCTCGCCGAGCGCGTCGGCTGGACGGTGGTCTACGGTATCTCCAACAACCGCGAACGGTTCTTTTCCAACCACGCGGCTGCCCACCTGGGCTATCAGCCTGAGGACAGCGCCGAAGCGTACCGGGAACGGATCGAAGCGCAGACACAAGAAGGCGATCCCACAGACCCGGCGATCGAATACGTGGGGGGATTCCTGGTAGCCCTGGGACACCCGGACGACGTTTCCTGACCCGGACTCGCCAGCGGCGGGTCAGCCGGACGCGGTCGCCGGCCTGATCCGCAGATAAGCCCGCTGATGAAAGCGGCCGGTGATCCTCGCGCCTGCGTCCGCCAGCCACATCTGCCAGCCATACTTGCGCCGCAGCAGAGCCAGCGCCCGCGCGATTTCGGCGGGATCGTCAATGAGGGTGGCTTCCGCGTCGCGCCAGTCACCAAGCACTTTGCCGCGAACATCGCAGGGCGCAATCCGGGCCCGGGCGCTGTTCCTGAGGCGCTTCACCTTGCCGGCGTCCCCGGCCGAGAACACGTAGCCGACGCCGTCATCGAAGGCACACCACACCGGGGTGGCAACCGCCTGCCCGGAGCGGCGGAAGGTGGCAAGACTCAGGTAACGGGCCTGATCCGTGGTCATTGATCGGCGCCGGCTTCCTGCTCTTCATCGTCAGCGTCTTCGCTCGTCTCCGGGGCCGGCGCCGGCTTCTGACCCGGCGCCGACCTGCCGCCGACCGTGGTGCTGGCGCCGACGCTGCCGATGCCGCCGATGGGCACGCTGGCACCGACATTGACGCCTTCCATCGCGGAACAGCCCACGCCACTGATCGCCAGCGCGGCCACCAGGACCAGCGCCACCCGGGCGCGCCGGGTCCGGCGGTGCGCCGGTACTGCAATGTGATTGGCCATGGCATTCGGCTCCTCGAGCGTGGTGCGCTCAGTTCTGCTCAAAACCGGGGTATGTGGCGCGCGGCTCCTCGTTCACGAACTGGACCTCTTCCGCCACGAAGGTGATGACCCGCAGCATCTCGTTCGGGCTGGGGTCGTAGACCCACACGGCGCCCTGCTGTTCGACGGCGTCCGGCGCTCCGCACAGGCGCTCGACCTCCTTCTTGCTCATGCCCTGTTCCACCAGATGAGTCCCGCAGCGCATGTCCCCGCCGCCGAGCGCCAGGCCCGCCCCACACGAGGCCACCAGCACCAGTCCCGTCATCAGGTTCTTCATGGTCTCCCTCATATCTGTGCCTCCACCGGCAGCCAGGATAACAGCCACACCCGGAACCGTTGCCAGGCCGTGGTCTCCGGCTCCGAGCGCAACACGACCGGTTCTCCCTGGTCCTGGCCGCGCCAGGTCAGGTCGCCGCGCTCGTCCAGACCCAGGCGCCAGGACTGATCCTCGTCGATCCACCGCGCCAGGGTCTGCTCGAGCTGACGATTGACCTCGGCACTCTCCACCAGAATGCCGATCTCGGTGTTCTGCACGATGGAGCGCGGGTCCAGATTCACCGATCCGATGAACGCCGCGTTGTCATCCACCAGCATGGCCTTGGCGTGCAGACTGGCACGGGACTTACCCTTGAACCACTGCTGGTCCCTGCCGGTCTCGGCGTTCAACTCCCAGAGCTCCACGCCGGCTTGCAGCAGCGGCACCCGGTACCGGGCATAACCGCTGTGAACGATGGCAACGTCGGTACTGGCCAGCGAGTTGGTGAGGATACGAACGTCCACGCCCCGCTCCACCATCCCGGCAAACAGACGCACGCCATCGCGGCCCGGAACGAAATACGCCGAACTGACGTGCAGCCGTTGCTCCGCCCGATCCACGATTTCGCGCAGGGCATGACCCAGGTACTGATCCGTCGGCAACTCATCGTGGTGCAGGGCCTTTTCCGGCGGGTCCGCCAGCAGCGTCACCTTGCCCCACTGGAAGGGCAACACCCCATCGGTCAGGCTGCGGACGATGCTGGAGTCACGCAAGGCGGCGGCAAACTCCGTCTGCTGATTCTCGGCCAGGTACGCAGGCGCCTGGCGCCGCAGGTCCTCCAGCGCCGGTGTCCGCCGGCTCGCCGGCAGCAACTGACGCAGCGGTACGGCCCCGGCACTGTTCCAGTAGCGGTCGAAGCAAGCGGCGGCCTCGGGCAGCACCGGCCCGACCACCAGCGCGTCGATGTCCTGGAAGTCGACGTTGGTGTGCGAGAAGTACTCGTCCGCGATGTTACGCCCACCGGTGATCATCGCGGTGCCGTCGGCGACCAGCAGTTTGTTGTGCATGCGGTGGTTGGCGCTGCGGAAGGCTGCCGCCTGCTGCAGCAGCCGGCGCGCGCCGCCGCGGGCAGCAACCGGATTGAAGATCCGGATCTCGACGTTCGGGTGCTGGTCCAGGGCCGTGGCGCTCGGCGTCTGGACCGGCGTGCCGAGATCGTCCAGCAGCAGCCGCACCCGCACCCCGCGGTCCGCCGCCTGCAGCGCCAGAGCCAGCACGATGCGGCTGGTGGTGTCCTCTGCGAAGATGTAGTACTGCAGGTCCAGCGACGATTCGGCCATGGACATCAAGGCAATCCGGGCCGCCAGGGCCGACAGTCCGTCGTCCAGCAGGAACACGCCGCTGGCCCGGTCTCCCGGGTCGTGTTCGGTTCCGGTTTGCCGCAGCCGGGCGCGCTCTGCGGCCTCGACCAGCGCGCCGGACTGCGGGGGCGGCAGGGCTACGGTCACCGCCGCGTCGTCGCTGCGCAGCGGCGCCGTGGTGCACGACGCCGCCGCCATCGCCAGCGTTAACGCCAGCATCGCGCGCCGGCCCCACCACCGCAAAGAATCTGGCATGCTCTCTCCATGACTCGACACGCCTTCGTGGTTTCCATCGTGCTGGCGACGCTGACCAGCGCGGCGTCGGTTCTTGCCGCCGAGCAACCCGCGGACGCCCTGGAGGCCGTGCCGCCGGCCCCTGCGACATACCTGCAGGGTTGGATTGGCGCCATGCCGACCGACCATGCCATCAGCCGCCCCGATCCCGCCAGCGGCGAGCCACTGACGGCGGATCTGGGCACCCTGCCTTTTGGCGGCGGCAACAGCCAGCGCCTGTGGGGCCCGGGCCGGTTCCAGATCGGCCTGGAAGGCGGCGGCATCGCAACCTGGAAAGGGGATGCCTGGCAGTTCTCCAGCATCGATGGCGCGCTCGAGGTGAAGATTCGCGGCAAGTTCTTCTCCATCGGTGCGTTCATGGGCGGCGTCGCCAGCTTTGCGCCCCACCGGCGGTTCCGGGTCTACGTCGCCGCCGGTCCGTCGCTGACCTGGGCATTCCTGGACAACGACGACCATGACGACTTGGATACCGAAGATACCGTGGACGACGTGTCCTTTGAACCGTACCTGCGGGCCGGCGCGGAGTTCCTGCTCGACAACGGCCTGGCGGTCGGGCTGAGCGTCCGCCACGCCGACGACGAATTCGACTTCGGCGATGACGGTACGCTCGACACCGGTGATCCGCTGTGGCTGTTCACGCTGTCCAGGCGGCTTTAGCCGTCGGCGCTCAATCCCCGTCAGCCGGTGCATGGCGGTCGAACCAGGCCAGGACGTGCTGCACCTTGGAGATCAGGTGGCTCGGCCGGGCAGCGATCCCGTGGGAGGCTTCCGGGATACGCACCAGCGCGGAGGCGACCCGATTCAGCTTCAACGCCTGGTAGAACTGTTCCGACTCGCTCATCGGGGTCCGGAAATCCTGCTCACCGGTGAGCAGCATGGTCGGGGTGGTCACCTTGTCTACGTAGCTGAGCGGCGAGCGCCGCAGGTACTCCTGCGGGGCCTGCCACGGCGCCTGTTCGAACCAGTAGGGAAACAGGAACGTATAGATGTCGCTGGTAAAGGCCATGGACGTCCAGTTGATCACCGGCTTCTGCGCTACCGCGGCCCGGAACCGATCGCTGTGGGAGACGATCCACGCCGTGAGAATGCCGCCACCACTGCCGCCGGTGACGTACAACGCGTCTTCGTCCGCCCACCCGGCCTCCACCGCATGATCCACCGCCGACATCAGATCGTCGAAGTCACCCCCGGGATAGGCGTGGTGGATCAGGTTGGCGAATTCGTCGCCATAACTGGTGCTGCCGCGCGGGTTGACGTACACGACCACGTACCCGGCGGCAGCGTAGAGTTGCACCTCGCTGGCGAAGTGCGGCCCGTAGGCTGCGAACGGCCCCCCGTGGATTTCCAGAATCAGCGGATAGCGCCGGCTGGCCTGGAATCCCGGAGGCTTGGCGACCCAGGCTTCCACCGGGCGGCCATCCAGGCTGGAGTCGAATTCGAAACGTTCCACGCTGGCCAGTCGTTTGTGCGCCAACGCGTCCTCGTTCAGGGCCGTGAGCAGGCGCGGCTCGCCGTCCCCGGCCAGCGCCAGGTCCGCGGGCCGCGACGGCACTGACCAGGTGAAAGCAACCTGTCCCCCGGCGGCATCGAAGCTGCCACCGCTGTAGGGACGGCTCATGGCGGTGCCGCCCAGACCGGTCGCGATCTGACGCCTCTGACCGTTGAGCGGTACGTAGGCAATGACACCCTGGCCGTGATCGTCGTAGGTCACGTAAAGACCGCGGCCACGTTCGTCCCACACCGGCGCGGCGACGCTGCGATCCAGGTCTTGCGTCAGCACGCGCACCGAGCCGTCGTTCAGATCCAGCACCGACAACTGCGCGTTGTGATAACCCATGCGGCGGTCCGGATAACCGGTGAACGCCAGGTAGCGGCCATTCGGCGATAGCGCGGGCTCCACTTCCGGCCCAAAGCCGTCGGTAAGCTGCGTCGCCTCCCCGGTTTGCGCATCGACTCGATACACAGCGCTGTCCTGACCTTCGTATTCCCAGTCGTCACGACGATTGGCGGACACGAACAGACCGCTGCCGTCCGCCGACCAGGTCAGACCGCCGTTGTGGTTGTAGTCGCCGCGGGTCACCTGACGCGGCGTGCCACCGTCCGCCGGCAGCACGAACACCTGGGTGAAGCCCTCCCTCAGATAACCGGCCGAATCGGCGCGATAGTGGACCTGCTCGATGACCTTGGCCGGCGGCGCCCAATCCGCGCCTTCAGGGGCTTTGGGCATGCTGATCATGGGTTCGGGCTGCGCCGGGAGAAACATGGTGAACGCCAACCGGTCGCCAGCGGGCGCCCAGGTCAGGTCCGAGGGGTTCTCCGGCAACTGGGTGATGCGCGCGGTACGGTTCTCCGCCAGCCAGTGCATGTGGACCTCGACCCCTTCGTCGCTGCCGGCCAGGAACGCGATCCGCTGCCCATCCGGTGACCAGCGCGGCGAGCGGCCCTGGCCATCGGTCAGCGGCCGATGGGCGCTGCCGTCTACCGACACCAGCCAGATGCGCGAGGTCGGCCGGTCTTTCATGACATCGTAGCCGTGACGCACGTAGGCGACGGTCCGGCCATCGGGCGCCACCCGGGGATCGTCGGCCCACTCGAGGTTGAAAACGTCCATGGGCTGAAAGGTGACGGCGTCCACGCTGGCGGAAGCGGCCGCCTCACCAGCCCGGGCGCCAGCGGCTCCGAACAGCAGCAGCGCGCCGACGAGTACGGGCAGGACCCGCATCGTCACAACCAGCGGCTGGTACCGAGGCTCATGTAACCGTGGTTGCCGACAGGAACCCCGACACTCAGCCCCACGCCCACGTTGCCGGTGCAGCCGCCTGCCAACAGCAGCGTCGCCACCAGCGCCAATCGGGTCAGCCATTTGGTCATTGCCGCACTCTCCATCAGCCACTCACCGGACCGGTCAGATTCTGCAGTACCAGAATGGCGCCGGACGGATCAGCGATCACCGCCATGGACCCTTCGCGCACGGAGTCGTCAGGCGCCAGTAGTAGCCGACCGCCCAGGGACTCGACCCGAGCGGCGGCGGCACGGACGTCGTCGACGCCGAAATAGGTGAGCCAGAGCGGGTCCCAGCCAGCCGCCGGCATCGGCTGAATCCCGGCCCGGCGAATCCCGTTGGTCTCCAGGAATCGATACTCGCCGCCGCGCCGGTCGACGGACTGCAGGGTGTAGCCGACGGCATCGCCGTAGAACCGAGCCGCCTGCTCCGGATGATCGGACAGCAGTTCGTTCCACACCACCCGCCCTGGACCGGCACGGGTGGTGGCATCGTCCGGATCGCCGAGCCGGCTACGGGCGATGCCGAGCACCGCACCCTCCGGATCCACCAGCGCCGCCACCCGGCCCAGCGGGACATTGCGGGCGCCCACCACCACGCGCGCGCCGCGCTCGGTACCCCTGACGATGGCATCGTCCACGTCGGCAACGGACAGGTACGGCAACCAGCGGGACACCACCGCACCATCGGCGGCGGCGGCGACGGAAACCAGCCCCGCCACGTAGACCCCGTCCACCCGCGCCACGTAATAGGGGCCCGCCGGACCCGTGGTCTCATCGAAAGTCCAGCCGAACAGCTCCGCATAGAAGCGCCGGGCCGAGTCCGGGTCGTCGGTCACCAGATCGTGCCAGACGAACTTGCCGACCAGCGGTGCCGGACTGAACGACATGCCGGAAACGTCCAGGGCGCCGGTGGAACCACATCCCGCCGCCAACAGCACGCTGGCGGCCAGACATCGGCGCAGACGATTGCTGATCGTACTCACGGGCACTCCTTGCTGCGTGTGGACGGAACCGTCGCGACGCGATCACCCTAGCACGCACGCGTCAAGGCTGATAGCGGTTGCCGTAGGACTCACTGTCGTCGAACAGCGCCCGCTGCGCAGCGCGCGCGTCGTCGACCCGTTGCGGCGCCTCGTTCAGCACCATCACCGGCCGCCGCTCCAGGTCGTAAGGTGGCCAGGCGGGGATGGCGTCGTTATTGGGGTCGCCGTTGCGGGCGAAGGCGATCCAGGTTTCGGCCATGACGTCGGCGACCCGCTGCTGCTCCTCGCCGATACCGGACATGCTTTCCGAGTTGGCCACGTTGTCGAACACGAAGCCGATCTCCAGGGCATGGGGCGAACGCCACTTGCCGCCGTCCACCGGGGTATCCCAGTCGAACAGGTACAGGTAGGCCGGCGCGCCGCCCTGTGCCACCTTGCGCTCGGCCTGCAATACGTGACCCACCAGCCAGCGGGCATCGGAGGTGGCCTCGAAATAAACGTCAGCCGGATCGGCTTCCGGTTGCAGTTCGCGATAGCCGGCAATGATCGGCGCCACGTCCCGCTCCGGGTAAGCCCGGGCCAGGGCGGTGTTCAGTCCTTCCCAGGTCAGATCGAAGATGGCCGGGTTGACGGCGCCGACGAACAGGGAATTTTCCGTGCGGTTGGTTCCCAGCATCAGCGGTACGTCGCGCCCCGGCGGCGCCGCGTCGGGTTCGAACGGATGGCGGGTCAGGGTGCGCCCGTCGATGGAGGGCGCGGTTCCGGCGCCGGTACCCTCCGCCGCGGCGCTGATGGCGTCGGTGGGCAAGGTGCGGATCTCCGCCAGGGTATCCGCGGTCAGCCCGAGGTTGGCCAGCAGCTGATCGGCAGCGTCCCGGGCTGCCTTCTGTTCCGGGAACCGGATCATGGCTCCCGACTGCACCACGGCGCGATGGAACAGGCCCTCGGCCGCCGGTGTCGCCATCAAGGTCGAGACCTTCGCTCCGCCACCGGATTCACCGAAGATCATCACCGTGTCCGGATCGCCTCCGAATCTGGCGATGTTGCCCTGCACCCATTCGAGAGCCTGCACCATGTCCAGCAGGCCCGCCACCGCGGAGTCCTCGAAACCCTCGCCGTAGTGCCCCAACGCCAGATAACCGAATACGTTGAGGCGGTGGTTCACGGTCACCACGACGACGTCGCCGCGCCGGGCCAGGCGCGCCCCATCGTAAGCCCGCGAGGAGCCGCTTCCGGTGGAGAAGCCGCCGCCATGAAACCTGACCATGACCGGCCGATCCACGCCGTCTTCCAGCGCCGGGGTCCAGACATTGAGGAACAGGCAATCCTCGCTGAGCGGCGGCGCCGGATCCGGCCGCCAGGACGAAAACAGGCCGCCCGGATTGCCGGTCGGTGTCTGCGGACAGGAAGCACCGAAGCCGGTCGCTTCGGCCGCAGTCTGCCAGGGCTCCGGATCTACCGGGGCGGCAAATCGGGTAGTGGCGGTATCGGCACCATAGCGGATGCCTTTGAAGGTCAGAATGCCGTCGTCCACGTATCCCTGCACCGGGCCGAAGGCCGTCGACGCCACCGGCGCCGTGGACTCCGGCGCCTCCGCTGCGCCGGCCGCGGCTGCGCCCGTTACCGTGGCATCGGCGCCCGGCACTTCGCCGGCGCCGCAGCCGGCCAGCATCAGTGTCGTCAGAATTCCGGCCAGACCGGACGTCATCCGGCCCCCGTTCCCTTGCCGCATCGCGTTTTCCCCTGTCTCTCCGGTTCCCGAACAGGAATGATAAGGGGAAGCCCGCGTCAGTTCGACCGGCTCCCGGGCCAGCGTTAGACTCGACGGATCCGGGTTTCGAGGCCGACACCATGTCCACCTTCCGGTTCCCCAATGAAAGCGACGAATACCGGCGCCAGCGCGACCGGCTGCTCGACGCGGAGGTCGGCCTGCGCGCCGCCATCGAAGCCGTGGCCGAGCAGCGGCGGGCCCTGCCGCCCGGCGGCGCCCTCAAGGAGGCCTACCGCTTTGCGCAGGTCCATGACGGCGATACTGTAACGGTTCCTTTCGCCGACCTCTTCGGCAGGCACGACACGCTGCTGCTCTACAGCATGATGTTCGGCCCCGCCTGGGACGCACCCTGCCCGTCCTGTGCCCACATCGTCGACGGCCTGAACATCAGTGCCCGCGCGGTCGGCGAGACCGCGGCCATGGCCGTGGTGGCGGCGGCGGACCCGGTGCAGCTTCACGACTGGTCCCAGCGCCGCGGCTGGCGCCAGCTACCGGTGGTGTCGGCCCGGAACTCGTCTTATCTGATCGACTATGCCGGCTTCGAGACCGATGACCCCGCGCTGGTCTCGGTGATGAACGTGTTCCACCGCACCCCGGAAGGCATCTTTCACTGCTGGGCATCGGAACTGCTGTCACGACCCCTCGACAGCGGCCACCCTCGCCACGTCGACATCATCTGGCCGTTGTGGAATCTGCTCGACCTGACTCCGGCAGGCCGAGGCAGTGCCAGCATTCCCCGCCAGGACTACGAGCACCGTTACTTCTCGCAGCATGTGCTCGGCGAGGGCGAGTCGTGATCGGCGCCGGCCGTCACAGGGCATCTCATGGTGTCGCCACAGCCTGGCTGCTGGCCTGTCTGCTCGGTGGATGTGACACGGCGGACCGAAGCGGTCCGTTAGACCGAAGCGGTCCCGCGGACCGAAGCGGTCCGTTAGACCGAAGCGGTCCCGCGGACCGAAGCCGTCCGTTAGACCGACGCGCTCCCGCAGACCCTGCAGCCGAAGCGGCCGCCGACGTGCCAGCCGCGCTCACGGCGGGAACCTGGAGGCTGGTGGAAATCGCCTCCATGGACGATTCGACCTACCGGCCGGACCAGCCGGACGCCTTTCTGCTGACGTTCGATGCCGACGGCCGGGTCGCGGTGCGCGCCGACTGCAACCGCGGCCAGGGCACGTGGACCTACCAGGCGCCCAGCGCCCTGCTGTTCGGCCCCCTTGCCACTACCCGCATGGCCTGCCCGCCCGGTTCACTGCACGACCGCTTCCTGCGGAACCTCGAGTACGTGCGCTCCTTCGTCATGAAGGACGGGCACCTGTTCCTGGCGACCATGGCCGATGGCGCCATTCTCGAGTTTGCACCCGCCAGTGGCAGCGACCAGCCGCCACCGCTCGGAGCACCATCCTTCGACTGCAGCCAGGTCGAGCCCGACAGCGTCGAGTCGCTGATCTGTAACGACGCCACTCTGGCGGCCCTTGACCGCACACTGGCCCAGGTATTCGACACCGCCAGCGGTGCGGCTGCGGCCAGTGGCCAGGCATCCCTGGTCGCCGAGCAGCGGGGTTGGATCAAAGGCCGCGACGAGTGCTGGAAAGCGAACGACGAAGCGGTGTGCGTCGCCGACACCTACCAACGCCGCATTGCCGAACTCCAGGCCCGGTTCCGTCTGGTCGAAGCCATCGGGCCGATCCGTTATCGCTGTGACGGCCCGGGCCCGCGCACCGTCTTGGTGCACTACTTTGCCACCGAGCCGCCAACACTGATGGCGCAAAGCGACGGCCAGACCTCGCTGATGTTCCAGGAACGCAGCGCCAGCGGCAGCCGCTACGTCGGACGCAACGAATCGTTCTGGGAGCACCAGGGCGAAGCAACGATTCGCTGGGGCTACGACGCACCGGATCAGTCCTGCAGCCGCAATACCTGAACACACCGGCCGCCATCGGCAGTTGCAGTATCATCGGCAGCGGACACATCGACGCGGCAGGTGTCTGGGCGCCATGATGAGCGGTAAGGACCCGGATTCGTTGGAGCGGGGCCTTTACGGCGGGATCGTCGGCCCGCTGACCCTGGTGGTCTGTGTGCTGGCCGCTGTCTGTACGCTGGGCGTCGCCCTGCTCGCCTACTGGCAGTTCGACCGCGTCCTGACCGGGCATGCCCTCGACGCCCTGGAAGCCCACAACGCCGAGGCCGGTGCATTTTTTGCGGCGGAAGTTGCAGAGGCCCGCCGTGACACCGTGTTCCTGGCGGCCATCCCCACCATTGCCCGCATACCGCTCGATGATCAGCCGGGCGACGCGACGGCGTCGCTGGAGGCGTGGCGCGAACGCGCGCGCGGCCTGTTCGTGGAACTGCTCAACGCCAAACCTCGATATCAGTCCATCCGCTACCTGCGTAAACGCGCCGGTTGGGTGGAACTGATCGGCGCCGAACGGGCCCCGGGTAGCGCCGCCCGCGCGGCCGCTTCGGCCGGCCGCCGTCTGATCTTCCTGGACCAGCTCGACTTCGACCGGGCCGACGCGCAGCTACCGGCCATCGACCTGTCGAACCGCGACGGCGCCGGGGTGCACGTCGCAGTAGCCGTTCGCAATCGCACCGGCGAGCCGTTCGGCGCCATCGTGCTGACGTTGAGCGTGTCCGCCGTGTTTCAGGAGTTCGAACACATCCAGTCTCCCAGCCACCGCCTGGCCGTTGCCACACCGGACGGTCAGGCGCTGGACTGGTGGTCGCCGGCCCCCGACCACGCAGACGGCCCCGCCGGCCCGGGAATCGACAACCCGGACGAACCTCTCATCAGTACTTTTCCCGAACTGAGGGAAGCGTTCACAACCCTGTCCGAAAGCGGGCAATGGCGTGCGATCCTCGGCAGTCACCGCCAGCGCGCCGCGGTCACGGCGCGTGCCATTCGGCTCGACCCGGGCAATCCCGACGGCGTGCTGTACTTTGCCGCCGCGTCACCTTATGCGTCGCTGACTGCCGACGCTCTGCAGGCGCGCAACTTCACCCTGGCTGGCGGCGCCGCCCTGCTGTTCCTGGCACTGGCGGCTGGGCTGGCTTCCATGTACGTGGCGGCGCGCCAGGGCAGACTGGCACCGCATCCCGAGCGCGACACGCCACAGCCGCTGCCACTGGCCGCCGCCGCGCTCATGGCCGGCATCTTTCTACTCGACCTCAACCGTCCCCTGGGGGCGGCAATCGGCGTCCTCTATGCGATTCCGGTGCTGCTGTCGGTGGTGAGCTGGGACGGTCGCAGCACCCTGCTGCTCGCACTGGCCGGATCTCTGCTCACGATTCTGGCATTCGTTTTCGGTCCCACCGCAGGCGCCGCCGAATTCGTTCTGCTGCTCAATCGCGGCCTGTCCATCGCCATCGTCTGGGGTACCGCCCTGCTCGGCATCCACGTCACGCGCATCCGCCAGGAACTGAGCGGTCTGAATCAGCAACTCGAGCAGAAGGCACGCCAGCGCGCCAATTCTTTCCGCGCCGGGGTGCAGCTCTTTCAGAGCCTGTTTCAGCACGTACCGCTGGGCATCTGCGGGATCGATACAGACGGCCATCTGGTCAATTCGAACCCCGCCATGCACCGGATGCTCGGCTATCCGCCGGAAGAGCTGGCCGGACTGACCATTCGCACCCTGGTGCATCCCGATGAACTCGAATCGCTGCACGATTCCATCGAGCGGATGCAGCGCGGCGGAACCACGGTCGAACTGGAGAGCCGGTTCCGCTGCAGCAACGGCACCTATCGCTGGCTGCACTGGGTGGCGGCGCCGGTGACCCGCAGCGGTCAGGTCTACTGCACCGTGCGGGACACCACCGCATCCCGTCAGGAGCGCGACGAAGTCGAAAGCCGCCTGCAGGAAAAGGAGGCCATGCTCCGGGAGATTCATCACCGGGTAAAGAACAACCTGCAGATCGTATCGAGCCTGCTGAGCCTGCATTCCCGACAGGGCGATGCGGGCGCCGCATCGGTATTCCGCGAGTGCCAGCAGCGCATCGAAGCCATGGCTCTTATCCACGAGCGCCTTTATCAGTCCGAGAACATGACCGAAGTGGATCTGGCCGACTACCTGACCGAACTCACTACCCGGCAGCTACACGCCATGGGCGGCACCACCGAGATCCGGGTGCAGTCGAACATGGACGCCCTGACTACCAGCCTCGATGTAGCCATTCCGCTGGGGCTGATCGCCAACGAGCTCATTACCAACTGCCGCAAGCACGCGTTCGTTGGCCGCAGCACCGGCACGGTCAGCGTGTCCCTGCATGTCAGGGGAACCAGCGTAGTCTTCGAAGTCGCCGACGACGGGGTGGGATCACCAGGCCTGGCAGACGACCATCCCGGCCACCTGGGGCTGCGCCTGGTGCGCATTCTGGCCGACCAGCTCGGCGCCAATCTCGAGTTGTCTGGCGATGGGATTGGCGCTACCGTGCGATTGAAGTTCGATTCTGAACAGGCGTCGAGGCGCGCGGAGCATGGCTGACCGGGTCCTGGTCGTTGAAGACGAGGCCATTGTCGCCGCGGATGTATCTGACCGGTTGCGCTCTCTGGGCTACGAGGTCGTAGGCACCGCGGCTACTGCCGACAAGGCGGTAGAACTGGTTCGTACCAAGTCACCCGACGTGGTGCTGATGGACGTCATGCTGAGGGATCGGAGCGACGGCATCGAGGCCGCTGACCGCATCCGCACCATCTCGGGGGTGCCGGTCATATTCGCCACTGCGCACACCGACGATCACACCCTGAGGCGATCGCGCCTGGCCGGCGCCTTCGGTTACGTCGTCAAACCCTTCAATGACCGGGAACTGCAGGCGGCCATCGAACTGGCCCTGTTCCGGCACGACAGCGAACACAAGCTGCGGCGCATGGAACAGTGGCTCTCCACCACGCTGCGCAGCATCGGCGAGGGCATCCTTACCACCGACGGCAACGGCCACGTCACCTTTCTCAATCAGAAGGCCGAAGAACTGACCGGCTGGTCACGGCTGTCCGCGGTGGGGCGCCACGTGGGCGAGATACTGACCCTGACCAGCAGCAGCGGCGACGTCTCCGTGGCCGATCCGGTTTCCCATGCACTGGATAGCGGCGACACCGTCGACCCGGGCACCGGCCTGGCGCTGCGCCGCTTCGATGACCGGCTGCTGCCGGTGGGTGTCAGCGCCGCGCCGATCCGCGGGGACGACGGTACCGTCTCTGGCGCGGTGGTGGTCTTCCACGACCGCTCCGAGCACATCGCGGCCGAGGAAACCCAGCGCGACATCGAACGCAAGGTCCATGAAGCGCAGCGGCTGGAAAGCCTCGGCGCGCTGGCCGGCGGTATTGCGCACGACTTCAACAACCTGCTGGCAGTCATTCTCGGCAACGCCGAATTGTGCCGGTCGAGTCTGCCCGGCGATTCCATGGCGCAGAAATACCTGAGCGAGATAGAACGGTCTTCGCAGAAAGCCGCCGATCTGTGTCAGCAGATGCTGGCCTACGCCGGCCAGGGCAGTTACCAGGTACGGCCCATGTCCCTGTCGTGGCTGGTTACCGATACCACCGGACTGCTGCGCGCATCCATCGGCAGCAACATCGCTCTGAACCTGCAGGCGATGGACGACCTGCCGATGATCCGCGGCGACTCCGGCCAGCTCCGCCAGGTCCTCGTCAACCTGGTCACCAACGCCGCCGAAGCCATCGGCATGGATGAGGGCGTCATTACCCTGCGGACCTGGCCCGCCACCCTGGAGCAGGCTGCGGCGGCCCGTTTCGATCCTCCGCTGCAACGCGGAGAGTACACAGTGCTCGAAGTCCGCGACGATGGCTGCGGCATGGACCAAGCCACCCTGGACCGCCTGTTCGATCCGTTCTTTACCACCAAATTCACCGGGCGCGGCCTCGGGCTGGCGGCTGTCAAGGGCATCGTCCAGTCCCATGGCGGACGCATCACCGTCCGCTCACAATCCCAGGAAGGCACCACCATTCGCGTGTACCTGCCCGTCAACGCCGCCGGGGGTACCGCACCGGCAGCGCCGGAAGATACGGCGACCAGCAGCGCCGGGCACCGGATCCTGCTGGCCGACGACGAGCCCGCAGTACGCAGCATTACCCGCCAGATGCTCGAACACAGCGGCTACGAGGTAGTCGAAGCCCAGGACGGCGAGCAGGCGGTGCGGCTGTTCGACGAGGCGCCCCACAGCTTCTACCTGGTGTTGCTGGACCTGACCATGCCACGCCGCAACGGCTTCGACGCCCTGCAGTCGATCCGCTCCATCAAACCCGGGGTCCGGTCGATTCTGATGAGCGGTTATTCGGAATCGGACACCCTGCACCGGCTCGGCCGGCACGGCCCGGACGGGTTCCTGCAGAAGCCTTTCACCCCCACACAACTGACGGATGCCATCGACCGCCTCGCCCAGGCAGACGCGAAGGCCTGACCCCCGGCGCAGGCAGACAGCGCATCTGACTTTTTCCCGCCCCGCCCGTACCATAGCGGCCTTCTCGACCCGGGGGGCGTCTTGACCGATTCTGGAGCAACGGCAGAGCCGCCTGGCGCCCAGCGTCCCTGGGGCGCGTTCGGGTTCCGCGACTACCGCATTCTGTGGCTCATTCTGATCACCACCACCATGGTGGTGTGGTTGCGCATTCTGTCCACGGCGCAATGGCTGTTCGACCAGACCGGGTCCGCCGTGCTGCTCGGCTTCATCGGCGTCGTGCAACTGGTGGTGCAGATTCCGGCACTGCTGTGGGGCGGCACCCTGGCGGATCACATCGACCGGAAGGTGCTCATGGGGCTGGCCAACGGCGCCACCTGCGCCGTGATGCTGACCCTGGGCATCCTCGATACCCGGGGCGTGCTAACCCCGGCCATGGTCTATGCCGGCATCGCCCTGACGGCCTTTTCGCAGATGCTGGCCAGCCCGGCCCGGGCTGCGCTGGTCCCGATCGTGATTCCGGAACGGCAACTCATGGTGGCCGCTTCCACCGACACCGCCTCCCAGAACGCTGCCGCCATTGCCGGACCGTTACTGTTCGCCGGCGTCGTGGCGATCCTCGACATCCGGGCCGCCTTCTTCACCGCCGCCGCCGTCTCGCTGGTACCGGCCCTGCTGCCGCTGCTGCTGCGCGCGCGCGGGCGGGCCGAGGGTCACGGCGCCGGACCCGGCTCGACGGTAATGCGGACCTGGGAGGGCCTGCGCTACGTCGCCAGGCACCCGATCCTGCCCGGTCTGTTTCTGCTCGATACCGGTATTACCGTAGCGTCCTTCTACCGGGAGATTCTGCCGGTGCTGGCGCTTGGCCTGTTCGCCGGCGGTGCCAGTGCCACCGGACTGCTGGGCGCCGCCAACTCCAGCGGCGCCATCGTCGGATCGTTCGTCGCCTTGCTGCTGGCCGGGTACCGGGCCAAGGGAATGCTGGTCATCTACGCGTCGCTGGCTTATGGGGTCTTTCTGTTCGGCTTCGGCGCTGCCGGCAGCCTGTGGATGGGCATGCTGATGATCGCCGCGCTTGGCGCCGCGGACGCGGTGACCGTGGCCGTCCGCCATACCACCGTCATGCTGACCACACCGGATCACATGCGCGGACGGGCTTTTGCACTGATGATCCTGGCCGCGCAGACGGCCAATAACGTGGGCACCATCTGGGTGGGCGCCTGGGCGGCCATGATCGGACCGGCCAACACCATGCTGCTGGGCGGGGTGATCTCGGTCGCAGCCACGCTGCTCATCTGGCGCTACTCGCGGCCCATCCGGGAGTTCCGCTCCTCGGTCTGAGTCAGCAGGCGCGCGCCGCCACTCGCGCGTGGCTGCGCGCCACGATCTCTTCTTCGACGTCACGCAGCCGGTCTTTGCCGAAGAACAATGCATCCTCGACGAAAAAGCTGGGTGAACCGAACACACCCCGCAGGACGGCGCGGTCGGCCAGATGTTTCAGTTCGGCCTTGACCTCGGGATCGCGCATGCTCGCCACCAGATCGCCGACGGGCAGGCCCGCGGCACGCAGCGTCTCGGTGATTACCTCCGGCTCGTCCATTTTGCGGGGATAGCGCCACATGGCATCGAATACGGCACGAACGTAAGTGCTGAACAGATCCGCATCCCTGCGCCGCGCCGCCACCGCGCCGCGCATGATCCGCAGGGTGTCGACGGGGGCATCCGGATTACGCCGGAATCGGGACTCGAGTCCATGGCGGGCGACGAATCGGCGGGTCTCCAGGGCCGCGTATTCCCTTTTGTTGCGTACCCCGTTCAGGGACTCGGCCGGGGCGGCGTTGCCGGTAGCCTGGAACACGGCGCCCAGCAATACCGGTACGTAGTCGAAGCGCACCCCGGTTCGCGCTTCGATGTCCGGAATCACCAGATGCGCCAGATAGGCATTGGAACTGCCGAAGTCGAAGTGGAATTCGACCCTGGGGATGGTCTGGCCGGTCATGCTGCATCCGCCTTCTGGAACTGCGGTCGTCGACGGTTGCATCATAGAACCGTTTGTTTTCATCATGCAACCAATTACACTGATCAGCATGAAGTACAAACGTTTCGACGGCATGAACTGCTCGCTGGCCCAGACCCTGGACCTGATCGGCGAGCGCTGGACGCTGCTGATCCTGCGGGACGCGTTCTTCGGGGTGAAACGTTTCGGCCACTTTCAGCGCAGCCTGGGTATCGCCAAGAACATTCTCGCCGCGCGGCTGAGCCGGCTGGTAGACGAAGGCATTCTGGAAAAATGCGATTCCCCGGAATGCGCCCACGCCGAATACCGGCTCACGGCGGCCGGCTGGGACCTGCAGCCGGTGCTGTTGGCCATGACCCACTGGGGTGACCGCCACAAACCCCATCCCGAAGGCCCGCGCCTGGTTTTCGTCGAGCGCCGGACCGGCCAGCCGATCCGCCCCATGAGCGCCGTCAGCACCGACGGCCGCCCCCTCGGTCCGCACGAAGTTACCGCCATTCCGGGAACGGCAACCCCAGCCTCCCCACCACAGGCGCCGCAATCGCGCCCGGCCTGACTACCGCCTGACGCCGCGGACGCCGCCGGACATCAACCCCCCGAACCCGGCGCCGGTTCGATCCGCACGTGCACCAGGCGTCCCGACGCGTGCTCCAGATCTTCGGGCACCGGATTGCCGGCATCGTCGAGCCGGACTCCAGAGTAGGGCGCGTCACGCGGCACGGCGCGCAGAAAGTCACCCAGGGCCTGAACCATCGCAGGCCCCGTCCCCTGGGCGACGCTGGCGCGGGCGACGATGCGCTGACCGCGCAGGGTCACCTCGAAGCTGTTGCCGCCGGCCAGATTGCGCCACCACTGATGTTCGGGCCCGGCGAAGCAGTGCAGCACGCCGTCCCGCTCGTGGTAGCTGACCGGCGTCACCAGGGAGCGCCCGCTACGCCGTCCGCGGTAATGCAACACCAGGGTGTTGGCGCTGAGGAAACGGTGCCAGCGCGACTCCAGGGCTCGGATGGCGATGGGGTTGACGACCCGGTAAAGCCACGCACTCATGTCAACTCCCGCTACGGATACGTGAGGGGGTGAGCACCAGCCGGCACAAGGTCGCCGCGTGCTCGCGCCACAGATTCAGGGTCGCCGCCTTGTCCGGGTCGTTCAGATCCCAGTAACGCGCCGCCAGCCGCTCGGCCAGTTCGAGCCCGCCGCCATCCCGTACGCTGACATCGCCGTCGAAGGCGACCCAATGTTCGGCTTCACCGACCTGATTGGCCACCAGCAGCGAAGCCTGCGGATTGGCCCGCAGGCGCCGGACCTTGGCCGCGTCCCGGGCCGAAAACAGACTGACCCGGTTGCCGTCCCAGTCGAACCAGACGGGAACACCCCGCGGCGCTTGTCCGGGCGCCGCGCTGATCAGCACGCCGATCCTGGTCCGATCCAGGAATGCAGAATCCTGCTCCGACAATGCCATCGTCATCTCCTCCAGCGGCCGGGCCAGGCCCCCGCATTTTCGATACTCGAGCTTACCCGTCAGGTCATGCGTCAGGGTCACAGGCCAGCTGACGGGTTAGGTCATCGACCTATTACAATTATTAGGTCATTGACCTGTTCCAGTCAACCGCATCGCACCGGCAGGCGTCCGGTCCCCATGACTTGGCCGCCGGCGCCGACTAAGATCACTGAACATGGCCGACAACGACCGACAGGATGCGGGTGCCACAGGCTCCAGCCGCAAAGGTGCGCGCACCCGGGCCCGGATACTGGACCTGACCCGGCAGATCCTGGTGCGGCAGGGCTACGACGCACTGGTGCTGCGCTCCGTGGCGGCGGACGCCGGCATGACCGTCGGCAACCTGCAGTATTACTTTCCGACTCGCGAGTGCCTGCTGGAAACGGTGCTGCGTCAGGAGGCGGAAACCGACCTCGATGACCTCAGATCACTGCGTGCCGGCTCCGGCGGCAGCACCGAGCTGATCGAGGCCGTCGTGCGGCACCTGCTCGACAAATGGCGTGGCGACAGCGGCCGGGTACTGGCGTTACTGGGCTTCCTGGCGCTGCACCCCGGCCCTTTCCGGGCTCTCTACCGTCAGGTCTACGCCCGCTTCTACGAGGAACTCGCCCTGACCCTGGAGACGGTCAACCCGGCCCTGAACCGCGCGGAGTGCAAACGCCGGGCGCGACTGCTCACGGCGCTGCTCGATGGCGCAGCCGGTCAACTGAACCGCAAGCGCGCCGCCTCGCTGATCGATGACGTGGCGGAGCAGGCGCGCCACATCGCCCTGGCCGCCCCGGCCTGAACGCGCTACGCGGTCTCGATGGCCGCCAGGACCAGCGCGTCCAGCAGGGCGGGCGTTTCACACCACCTGCTCGAAGGTCTCGAGATGTGGCGCCGCCAGATAGGTGCCCTTGGGTGCACCCTTCTGGGCGTGGGCCCGGCGGAAGTGATCCGACCGGGTCCAGGCTTCGAACGCGGCCCGGGACGCCCAGACCGAGTGGCTGGCGTACAACGTGTAGTGCTCCCCTCCCTCCTCTTTGATCGTAGCGCCGCGGAGCAGCGCGAAGGTCTTGAAACCATCGACCTCGGACAGGAAAGACTCGCGGTCGCGCCAAAGTTGTTCGAAACCCTCCTCGAAGCCGGGCGCAATTCGAAACCGGTTCATAGCCAGGAACATGACTGGACCTCTCTTTCAGATGCTGGTGGGCTGAGCGTATCGGTCACCATGATGATCGACGCCCGCCCGCGAACCAAACTCGAAGCGGCAAACTGTTGCAAACAACAATCATTCTCATTTATGTTTATCCCAGACCGGCGCCAACGCCGGACGTGGTGGCTCACTCATCCGGAGTCCAGCGGTAGAAGGTGGCGCCAACGGGATTGCGGGAGCATGACAACTTGCTGGTCGACGACTCTTCACCCCACGCCGCCGAAACCTTGTGGCTGTTGCGCCACGCGGCCCAGAGCATTCAGGCCCGCCGCCCCATGCCCTCTCATACCCGCTATGCCCTGGCGGCACGCAATCTGAGCAGTGAGGCCGGGCGGTTTCTGGTGGTGACGCTGGCGGAATTCGTGCAGCGGCCGCTGCGCCTGGCGCCACCCTGTTCGACCTGGCGCAGCGACCACGAGGTCCTGCTGGTACGGGCCATGGCCGCTGTGGAGCAGGACCGCGGCACCCATGCGCGTTACGCGATTGCACAACTGGCAGCGCCCGGCCTGCTGACGCGGCGCGAGATCGACGCGATCTGCGCCCTGATCGCCATGCTGTCCGGTTGCTACACCCCCGCTTCGTCCACGCCGATGACCAGGCCAGGTTCGGACAGCCCGGATACCGTCAGATTCTCGCCGAAGGCCCGCCATGGTGACGGCCATCAACGATGTTGACGCTGACGACGTGCATGACCCCTCCCATTGTCTTAGCATCCGGACAGGGACGGACACGAAGAGATCGAACATGGCACCGGACCCCTCACCCCATTCCCGCCGTCTATTCGGCCAGGGAAACAGACCCACAACCCTGGCCGGCTGGTTGCTGGCGGGCCTGGTCTGGAGCACCAGCGCGGCCTCGGCCGCACCGGACAGCCTGATCGGCCGTAGCGTCATCACCCCCAGCGGCGAGGAACTGGGCCGGGTCCACGATTTCTCGGTGGATCTTGCATCCGGAGAAATCCGCTACGTGGTGGTGTCCGTGGGCAGTTTTCTCATCGACGACGCCTTCATTGCGGTCGCCCCCGCCGCCCTGCAGAACGACCGGGACACCGGCGGTCTGGTTCTGCAGGCCGACCGCGAAGTTCTGCGCCAGGTGCCCCGATTCGCCGCCGGGCGCTGGCCGGATCAGGCCCAGGTGACCCCGGCCGCAACCACGGACTCGGCCGGGGATGCGCCGCCGGTGGCCGTGCCGCGGGGCAGCGCCACCATCAGTGACGGCAGTCGAACTGCAACTCTGGCCGACGGTGAGCGCAACATCGAGATCACCGGCGAGGCCGCTGCCGCCAGCGCTCCCGCTGCGGATTCGCCGGTGGCGGGCAGTTCCGCTGCCCGCGCCACGCCACGCAACCGCTTCGAGCGTCTCGACCGCGACGGCGACGGCGTCCTGGACCGGGCCGAAATCGCTCACGAGCTGGGCCGCAGCGACAGCTACGCCGACATCGACCTGGACGCCAGCGGCGGCATCGACGAAGGCGAGTTCGACCGAATGCTGCTCAATCGCAGCGGCGAGGGCTGACCGCACCGGGCACGCCAGCCGGGACGGAAGACCGCTAGCGGCCGGAGCCCAGCCGGTCCGACACCGGCGCCAATGCCAGTTCCAGGTCGAGCTCACCAACGCTGCGTGGCCCACGGCCGCACAACACCAGGGCCGGCGGCAGATTCCGCAGCACCGGCGTGCCCAGGCGGTAATCGTCGAAACACAACGCCATCAACTCACGCAGTTCCGCCGCCCTGGGGGTAGGGAACGAATGCAGGTAGCTGAAGGTCCGGAACTCGCCCTGGGGCAGGAGACACTCCCGGGTGCCCGCAAGAATGGCTTCCAGGGTATGGCGGTCGAGCAGGATCAGCGGCAGGCCGGAAATCACCGCGCTGGCCCGCGGCAGCCCGCGCCGGCGGCAGATGTCCTGAATGTCGGCGGCATCCCCCAGTTCGAACTCCAGGTCCGGGTAGCGCCGGACCAGGAACTCGTACATGCCCGGGTCCTTCTCGATTCCGAGATAGCGCAGGTTCATGCCGCTGGCGCGCATCCGTTCCACTTCGACGGTGAAGGCGCCGGTACCCGGTCCGTACTCGAGCAGCACCGCCCCGGAACCCAGTTCCAGGCCGGCGAACATGCGTTGGGTGAGATAGCGCGAACTGGGCCAGATGGAGGCCACATGGCGCGGCCGTTTCAGGAACCGGCCGAGGAAGTACAGGGCATCCAGTGCTTTGCTCGCCACGCGCTAGCGCCTTAGGACCGAATGGCAAGGGACTCTACCATCTCTTGCTCCGCGGTGCTGCAGATGCGTGACAGGCCGCCCGGACAACACGTCGGGCGGGATCGCCACAGCGTGCCCCCGCGCTCATTAGGGGGATTCGCGTATTCCGCAGCGGGCGCCGCCCGACCACCATCGGCGGCATGATTGTGCAAACCAGCAAGGCGCCGGCGCGGCGCGCGCCATCCTGCGGCCACTGCCCGACCCGCCGGCACTGTCTCGGCGCCGGGCTCGAGGGAGAATGCCTGCGGGCCCTCGAGGACACCGTCGAACCCAGCGCGCCGCTCCGGCGCGGCGAGACGCTGTATCAAGCCGGTGAGGCAGCCGACTGCTGCTTCGTGGTTCGCTCCGGGGTATTCAAGACCTGCGTCCAGAGCCGGGACGGCCAGCATCACGTGAGCGGCTTTCACTACCCCGGGGAAGTGATCGGACTTTCCGCGTGCGCCTCGGGCCGTTTCCTGGAATCCGCGGTGGCCCTGGAGACCAGTACCGCATGCAGGCTACCGGTTGCCGACACCTCCCGGTTGCTGGCGCTGCCTGGGGGCGGCGGCGTGGTTTCTTCGCTGCTGCGCCTCGTGGGGCGGGCCGAACGCCAGCACCTGGACGAACATACCAATCTCAGCCGCAACCGGGCCGATCAGCGGATCGCCGGATTCCTGGTCAACCTGGCCGGGCGTCTGAACGTGCTGGGCCGCGATAGCAGATGGCTACCGCTACCCATGAGCCGAACGGATCTCGCCAATCACCTGGGTATGACCCTGGAATGCCTGTCCCGGGTACTCGGGCGCCTGCATCGCTGCGGAACGATCCGCGCCGAGCGCGACGGGATCGCGCTGCTCGACCCGGAACGCCTGCGTTCCCTTGCCGGGCATCTGGAATCCTGAGCGCGGCGGCAGCCGATCAGGCCAGCAAGGCGGACGCGACAATCAGGGCAACGGCCACACCCAGCAGCACGGCAACGTTGATGCCGATGTGTTTCAGGGTGCGGGAGTCTTCGGCGGCCAGGTAGTTCATGATGGCTCTCCTCAACGGATGCCAGCACCTTACCCCTGCGCCGCCGGGAGGCTCTTGATCCGGATCAACCCGGCCGCACGAAGCGGCCAGGCAGATCAGTCTTCCAGAAACGTCCCTAGACGTTCGGCAGCCGCCGCAAAATCCTCCATGAACTCGAACACCACCGAGCGAACCGACTGCGCCGAGTTCATCAATCCGACGCCCTGGCCCACCCAGTAGGTTGCCAACTGCCGGGCGCCCGGATCGCCCGCCTCGGCCAGTTTGTCGATGGCCCGCAGGGCCGGTTCACTGACCAGGCTCTGCAACGGCATGGGCAGGGGCTCGGGCGCCTCGTCCGCCTGCCAGGCATCGGTCCAGGGTGATCTGAGTTGTCGGGTGTACTTGCCGGTGCGGCTGCGCGAGCGGACTGTCTGCCGTGAGTTGGCCGCGAGCATCTTCTCCTTAACGGCCGGATTGGTTTCGGCTTCTGCCGTGGTCAGCCAGACCGAGCCGGTCCAGGCGCCGGCCGCACCCATAGCCATACAGGCCGCCATCTGACGGCCGGTGACAATACCCCCCGCGGCGAGTACGTCGATGCCGTCGCCGTAGGGCCGCAGCGCTTCGATCACCTCGGGAACCAGCACCAGGGTGGAGACTTCCCCACAATGGCCGCCGGCTTCGGTGCCCGACACCACCAGAATGTCGACGCCGGCTTCGGCATGTTTGATGGCGTGCTCGCGGGCCCCGGTCAGCGCGCCGACCGCCACGCCGGCCGCCCGCGCCCGCTCCAGCATGACCGGCGGCGGCACGCCGAGCGCGTTGACGATCAGTTTGATCGGATGCGCAAACGCCACGTCCAGAATATCGGCGGCCCCGGACTCGCGCATACCGCGGGCGAACCCGGCGGCGACTCCGCGCTCCCACAATCCCTCGGTGGAGACGCCGTGCTGCGCCAGAATACTCTCCACGTAGGCTTTGTGTTCCGGCGGAATGCGCGCCTCCACCTCTTCCGGCGTGAGCGACCCTTCCTTGTCCGCCATGCTGGTGGGCACGATGAGATCGACCCCGTATGGGTGGCCGTCCACATGTTCGTCGATCCACTGCAGTTCGACTTCCAGCGACTCGGGCGTATGCCCGGCTGCCCCGAGCACGCCGAAGCCGCCAGCCCGGCTGACCTCGGCGACCACATCACGGCAGTGACTGAAAGCGAACAGCGGAAACTCGATACCGAGGCGCTCGCAAATTCTGGACTTCATGGGAATCCCCTCTGCCGGACGGAGACAATACCCCGCCGCACGTACTGCGGCCGCTGAATGCGGCTCACCGGCGTTCGACTATAGCTGCCCGCCGGGTCCCTCGCCAAACGTCCGCGGCGCGCCTGAAGTCGGCCCCACATCCGGGTATGCTGTGATCGATCCCGACCATGGAGAAACGATGCTCGAGCGACTGGCCGACCGATTGGGACTGAATGCCATTCCACAGATCTTTTTCGCCTCTGCCGCGCTGGCTGTCCTGTTCGTCGCCTTCGCACTGCCGTTTCGCGCCGAGTTCGCCGAGTTCTTCGGCATGCTCACCACGTTTACGGTGGCCTACTTCGGCTGGTTCTACATTCTCAGCGTCAGCGGTCTGCTGGCGTTCCTGATCTGGGTAGCCCTGTCCCGCTACGGCAGCATCCGGCTCAGCGCCGACGACGAAGGGCCCGAGTACGGCACCCTGACCTGGTTCTCGATGCTGTTCGCCGCCGGCATCGGCACCATCCTGATGTTCTGGGGTGTCGCGGAGCCGATGTCACACTTCGCCAACCCGCCGCTCCTGGGCGTCGAGCCCGAGTCGCGGGATGCTGCCCGTCTGGCCATGACCATCGCGTTGTACCACTTCGGATTGCACACCTGGACCATATTCACACTGCCGGCCCTGGCCATCGGCTATTTCGCCTACCGGCAGGGGCTGCCGATGCGCATCAGCAGCATGTTCTATACCGTGCTCGGCCGGAGGATCTACGGATTCTGGGGCTGGGTCATCGACATCATCGCGGTGCTGGGCACCCTGTTCGGCGTAGCGGTTTCGGTCGGGCTCGGCACCCTGCAGCTCAACAGCGGCCTGCATTACCTGCTGGGGGTACCCACCGGCGCCAGCGCCCAGATCGTAATCGTGGCCGTGATCACCGTCGTCGCCACCGTGTCGGTGGCACTGGGCCTGGACCGGGGAATCAAACGCCTGTCTCAGTTCAACATCGCCATTGCCCTGTTGATCATGCTGTTCGTATGGCTGGCCGGACCGACGCTGTTCATCACCTCGGGTACGGTGCAGAACTTCGGCGACTACCTGCAGAACCTGGCATGGCTGGCGTTCTGGACCGAGACCTACCAGGACACCGACTGGCAACGGAGCTGGACCGTGTTCTACTGGGCGTGGACCATCTCCTGGGCACCGTACGTCGGGATCTTCATCGCCCGCATATCGAAAGGCCGCACCATCCGCCAGTTCGTGGGCGGCGCCCTGGGCGCTCCACTGCTGTTCACCGTCGTCTGGTTCTCGGTTTTCGGCCTGGCCGCCATCGACCTGGAACTGGGCGGCGGTGTGGCCCTGGCCGAGCAGGTTCAGAACGACGTCTCGGTGGCGCTGTTCTCGTTCCTGCAGAATTTCCCGCTGGCGACCCTCACATCCCTGCTCAGCGTCGTGATCATCGTGGTATTCCTGACCACCTCGGCGGATTCCGCGGCGCTGGTCATCGATCTGCTGTCGCGCCGCGCCGACCAGCCGTCGCACACCGGCCAGCGGGTGTTCTGGACTTTCCTGCTGGGCGCCATCGCGGCCACCCTGCTGCTGGGCGGCGGCCTGGACGCCCTGCAGAACGTGATCACCACCCTGGGGTTCCCGTTCTGCGTGCTGCTGGTGTTCATGGCGGTTGCCCTGACCCGGGCTCTGCATGCCGATTACCTGGGCTACTCCCTGGACGATCTGGCGGCGGGCCGCACGCCGCCCATCGACCCCATGGGTTCCGACCCCAGCCCCAGGTCCGGACCGGAACCCGGCACAAGGCGACAGCCCCCGCAGTAACAATCCGTGACATCCCGGCATTGGCATCGGCCGGGCTGCTTGCGCCAGAATTGGAGCCCTTTTGTGGGTAGTGCTGGAGGAGAACGACCATGCGAACGGCGAGCTGGACCTTCTTTCAGGCCTTTCTGAAAGCCCCCCGTGTAGTCGCGTCGCTCATTCCGAGCTCCTCGTTTCTGGAACGGCGCGTCGTCAAGGCGGCGGATCTCGGCAACGCCCGGGTCATCGTCGAACTCGGCGCCGGTACCGGCGGGACTACGCGGGCCCTGCTGGCAGCCATGAACCGCGACGCCCGACTGCTGGCCATCGAACGCACCGAAGCTTTCGTCGAACCGCTGCGTAAGATCGGCGACCCCCGGCTCAGCGTAATCCACGGCTGCGCCAGCAGCCTGGTGCGGGAGCTCGAAATGGCTGGTCTCGGCGGCGCCGACGCTGTCATCTCCGGCATTCCATTCTCGACCCTGCCACCGCCACTGGCCACCACGGTGGTGGAGGAAGTGCATCGGGCCCTCAACCCGGGCGGCCGCTTCGTGGCCTATCAGTTCACTGATCGAGTGGCCGACTATGCGCGGCCGGTCCTGGGTGGACCGAGCGTGCAGATGGAACTGGTGAACGTGCCACCGCTCAAGATCTTCACCTGGACCAGAGCTTCCGCGTCTTACGCCGTGGCCTGATCCGCCGGCAGGCGCGTGCGCGCCGGGGCCAGCGCGCAGCCTGCCACGGGTGCGCGCAGACGATGGACCGCGCCGCCGCGCTCCTGACCGCTGCCCTCCGAACCGGACACGATGTACAGATCCTTCGAGTCGCTGCCGCCGAAGCACAGCGACGTGCACATGGGCTCCGGAATTCGCACGAAATCCTGCTGTGCCCCATCGGCGTCGAACACCGCCACCCCGTGCCCGCCGCGCGCCAGCGCGACCCACACCGACCCGTCCTCAGCCACCGCCAGCCCGTCCGGAACGCCTTCCTGCACCCGGGCAAACGGCTCCTTCGGTCCGAGGTCGCCATTCTCCAGCACCGCGTAACACCAGACAGTGCCAACGGTCGAATCGGAGTGATACAGCCTGGTGCCGTCCGGCGAGAAGCCGAGGCCATTGGTAAGCCAGATCTCGAACCCGACCTTACGGGCGCTGCCGTCCAGGTCGATCAGCCACAGATCGCCCGGCGCCGGTTCCCGGTCGTCGGCGAACACCGGACTGGCGGCCAGCGAACCGGCGTATATCCGGCCCGCGGCATCGGTGGTGAGATCGTTGAACCCGACGATGCCGGCCTCAGGATCCCGCTCCAGCAGAGTCGCGGTGGCCGCGCCGTCGAACGGTTTGAAGGACAGGTTCCGGCCGCTTACCACCAGACCGCCGGCTTCGTGCAGCGCCATACCGCCGATGCCACGGCGGTGTTCGAAGACACAACTGACCTCATCGTTGCCGTCCAGGCAGTAGACCCCACCGCCCAGAACGTCACTGAACATCAGCCCCCGGCCCGGAACCCAGAGCGGACCTTCGACCAGGCCATACCCGCTGGCGAGCGTTTCCATCTCTCCCCCGTTTGTCCTGCCGGCCTGCTGGATGCGGCCTGCCAGGGGTCAGGCTAACCGAGCGGGGCAAACGGCGGAACCCCGCAGATCCACAGAAACGGCGCACCGGAACGAGAACCGGGGCCATCAGGCCCCGGCCCCGGCCCCGGCCCCGGTCAGAGAGGATCTGCTGGATCAGTCGGCGCCCTGGGCCACGTCGCCCGCAGACACCAGCTCCAGGTTGCGTTGCGCTTTGGTATTGGTCTCGTCCAGTTCCAGAGCGCGCAGGAAGTCGTCACGCGCACCGGCCAGATCACCGCTCACTGCCCGCACCACGCCCCGGTTGGAGTACAGGTGCGTCAGCACCTCGGACCGTTTGTTGTAGCCCGCTGACAGCGCGGAAGACAGGTCTGTCGGGGCAACGTTCACGGCTTTGTCGCAACTGGCCAGAGCACCTTCGACATCATGACTCTTGAGCCGGCTGATGCACAGATTGGAGAGGGTCGGGTAGCGGTAGACATCGTAGCTCGGCATGCGCAGCAGCTGGTTCGCCGCGGCGTAGTCCTTGTCCATGATCTGCTTGTATCCAATCGCGTTGCCGAAAGCCGTAACCTCGTAGCCGGCCGAAGCCTGGGAAGTCACGCCTATGGCCGACACGCCGAGACAGGCCAGCGCGGCCGCGCGTTTCAAAGTCGATAGTCTGGTCTTCATGGATAGTCTCCATTTCGTGGTTGGCTTGGATGAACTGGTCTGGCGCCGCTTCCGGCGGATTCTGTTGTCGGTTGACGATTCAGCAGGTCCATGCGACAAACATAGACACGCACTGACAATCGAACAAACGATGTTTCGTGAGTCGACGGGTGAACGGTTCTCAGGCGGCTTCGGAAGCCTCGTGCCGCTGCATGAACGCTTCGACGATCCAGCCGACGAGTGTGTCGCGCGCGTGCGGATGGGCGCTGTCGGAACGCGCCACGACGTAGTAGCTGTCCGGTGATTCCAGATCCGCGTTGAACAGGCGCAGGAGCGCGCCGGACTCGAACCACGTGGCGCTCATGGGCATGGGCACGAGGGCCACGCCGGCGCCGCGCTCAGCGGCCCGCGCCAGCGCGAACATGCTGTCCAGACGGATGACCTGGCGTGGCGCCGGTCGCGGCAGCCCGGCTTTCTCGGCCCAGCGATGCCAGGCCTCGGGACGGCTCTGATGCAGAAGCAGGGTAGCCTGCTCGAGCGCGGCATGGCCCAGCGGCGCGTACCGCGCATAAAGCGCGGGGCTGCAGGCTGGCACATAGCGGACGGGAAACAGCTTCTCTACCGTTTCCCCCGGTGGCGGCCGGTCGGTGAGCACGATGTTCAGGTCGGCGCGGTCGCTCAGATCGGCATCGGGGCCGGTGGTTTCGATTCTCAGGTCGATGTGGCGGTTGCTCTGGGAGAAACCCGCTACCCGCGGCATGAACAACTCACTGGCGAAGAATTCCGGCATACGCACCAGCAGCGGACACCGGGCACCCTGATTGCGGACTCGCGAGGTGGCACGGCGGATTGCCAGCAGGTGCGGATGCAGCTCCCGGTACAGGGCATTGCCTGCATCGGTCAACGCGATGGCCCGGGTACGGCGTTCGAACAGACGCACGCCGAGATGATCTTCGAGATCCTTGATCTGATGGCTGACCGCCGATGCGGTCAGGCACAACTCGTCAGCCGCATCCTTGAAGCTGAGGCGCTGGGCCGCGATACAGAATGCTTCGAGGCCCCGGAACTGCAGGGACATCGGTTCTACCTTAACTCGACACACACGCTCATCCGTGTGTGCAAGACCTACGCCAAGTATTCGCCTCGAGCCGGCAGCCCCGACGCAACAGGGCTTCCGCAGGCACAGCGCCGCGGTTCTTTGCGGCAATTCGGTGCGTGCGACGGGCCGGCGCGCCAGTCTGGTGCGCCGGATCGGACGTCGACCGCCGCACTGGTACCGCGATGCCGGGTGTTAGCATGGCCGGCCGCAGCCACGGATGGAGTCGCGCGATGGAATTGATCGGCAAGCTGGCCCTGATCGGCGTACTCGGCGCCGCCGCGCAGTGGCTGGCCTGGCGAGCGCGCCTGCCGGCCATCGTGCTGCTGCTGGGCGCCGGGTTCCTGGCTGGGCCGGTGACCGGCCTGCTCGACCCCAGCGCGGACTTCGGCGAACTGCTGAAGCCGCTGATCGCGCTGGCCGTGGCATTGATTCTGTTCGAAGGGGGCCTTTCCCTGAACTTTGCGGAAGTCCGCGAGACCTCGGTGGCGGTGCGCCGGCTGGTCACCCTGGGCGCGCTTACCGCCTTCGGCCTGGGCGCGCTGGCGGCTCACTACATTGCCGCGCTGTCGTGGCCGAGCGCGCTGGTACTCGGCGCCATCCTGGTGGTGACCGGCCCGACCGTGGTAATCCCGTTGCTCCGGCATGCGCGCCTGAAGCCACGGGCCGCTGCGCTGCTCCGCTGGGAGGCCATTCTGGCCGATCCGGTCGGCGCTCTGCTGGCGGTGCTGGTATTCGAGATCGTACTGGTGGCGCGTGCCGAACTGACGGCGGACGAGCTGGCGCTGCAGGTGGGCGCCGCGCTGCTCTGGTCCGTGCTGGGTGGCTACCTGCTGGGCCGTCTCATCATCCGCGCCTTCGTCACCGGCAAGGTGCCCGAGTTCCTGAAAGCGCCGTTGGTGGTGACCGCGGTCCTGGCGACCTATGCGGTTTCCGATCTGATTCTGGAAGAAAGCGGTCTGCTCACCGTAACGGTACTGGGCGTCACTCTGGGCAACTCGCGACTGGCCAGCCTCACGGAACTGCGCCGCTTCAAGGAGTTCGTCACCGTGCTGCTGGTGTCGGGGGTGTTCATCGTGCTGACCGCCGGCCTCGAACTCGAAACCCTCGCAACCCTGGCGCCGCGCGACGCGCTGTTCGTGGCGGCCATTCTGTTCCTGGTGCGGCCAGTGTCGGTGCTGTTGTCGACCACGCTGAGCGGGGTGCCGCTGGCGGAGCGTCTGCTGGCCGCCTGGATCGCGCCACGCGGCGTGGTTGCGGTGGCGGTATCCGGCCTGTTCGCCGCCTCCCTGGCCGGTCAGGGCATCGCCGACGGGGAACGCCTGGTGGCGCTGACCTTCGCGGTAGTGGTCATCACCGTGTGCCTGCACGGCTTCACGCTGGGCCCGCTGGCAAAGCTGCTCGATCTGCGCGCCAGCGCCGCGGAAGGCGTGCTGATCGTCGGCGGTTCGCCCTGGACCACAGCGCTGGCCGAGCAACTGGCCGCCATGGACCTGCCGGTGCTGATTGCCGACCGCAACTGGAACCACCTGCGTGAACCGCGCTACCAGGGCCTGGACGTGTACTACGGCGAAATTCTCTCCGATCGCGCAGAGCACCACATCGACCTCAACCGCTTCGGCTACCTGATCGCGGCCACGGACAACGACGACTACAACGCCCTGCTGTGTACCGACTTCGGACCGGAGTTCGGCCGCGGCAACGTATTCCAGATCGGCCGACCGGCCGGGGCCCGGGAGGAGGACCGCCACAGCCTGGCGGTGACCCTGGGCGGCCGGCCGCTGCTCGAGGACGTTGGTGGCCATGCCACGCTCAACGCCCGGGTCGCCGCCGGCTGGGGCTTCCGCAAGACCACGCTGTCCCGAGATTTCGACGAACAGACACTACGGTCCCAGAGCGAGAAGGATGGCCGGCTGCTGCTGGCCCGGCGCGGCAGCCGGTTGCTCTGGCTTACCGGCAGCGAACCGCCGGCCCTGGACCGGGACGACGTGGTGCTGAGCTTCGGGCCTGACGGCAACGGCCGCGACAGCGAGCCGGCCGATCAGGACGCCGCATCAGTCTGACAACCGGATCAGTTGCGGTCGACGCTCCAGATGCCGCCGCCCCGACAGGCGATGAACAGAAAGACGAAACAATAGAGCGCCGCCAGCTCACCGCCGTTGTTGAGCGGAAACAGCGCGTTGGGGCCATGAGCCAGCCAGTAGGCGGCCGCCATGGTGCCGCTGGCGACGAAAGCCGCCGGGCGGGTCAGCAACCCGATCATGATCAGCACGCCACCGATCAGCTCGATGGACCCGGCGCCGTAGGTGATCCACTCCGGCGTGCCCTCCCGGGCCGGGGCCGGAAAGCCGAACAGCTTCTGGCTGCCGTGCCACAGAAACAGAAACCCGGCAACCATACGCATCAGCGCATAGGCCTGGGCTTCGAAGCGCTCGAGAAATCCCATCCCATTCTCCCATTCAACTCCCCGACGGGGCCCGCGCCCAGCTTACGACATCCACCCGGCGGCAGCATGCTCCAGGCAGCCAGATCCGATATAGTGCGCGGTCTTCGAAATCCGGCCAGGGGAAAGCACCATGAAGGGAACCGTTCACTACCAGAAGCAAGGCGATGTGGCGCTGTTGACGGTGGACAACCCGCCGGTCAATCCGCTGTCCAGCGGCGTCCGGCAGGGCCTTCATGACGGCATGACCCAGGCCCTGGGCGATGCTGACGTGACCGCCATCGTGGTGACCGGGGCCGGCCGGGCATTCATTGCCGGCGCCGACATCTCCGAGTTCGGCGCCGCCGCCACCGCCGGACCCGGTCTGCACGAGGTCCTGGAACTCATGGAAGGCAGCGCCAAGCCGGTGGTTGCCGCCCTCAACGGCACGGCGTTCGGCGGCGGTCTGGAAGTGGCCCTGTGCTGCGACTACCGGGTGGCGGCGCCAAAAGCTCCGGTAGGACTGCCGGAGGTGAAACTCGGATTGCTGCCGGGCGCGGGCGGCACCCAGCGCCTGCCGCGCCTCATCGGCGCTGAGAAGGCCCTGCAATTCATCCTCTCCGGCGATCCGATTCCGGCGCCCCAGGCCAAGGCGCTGGGTATCGTCGACGAAGTGGTCGACGGCGACATTGTCGAAGGCGCCCTGTCCTTCGCCCGTCAGGTCGTGGCCGATGGCGGCAAACTGCGCAAGATCCGCAACGAAAGCGTCCCCACCGAAGGCGCCGATCTGGCGGAGGTTTTCGCCGAGGCGCGCAAGAACGCGGCCCGGCGCATGCGCGGCCGGTTTGCCCCGGAGATGATCATTCAGTGTGTCGAGGCCGCCGCCACCCTGGGCGACTTCGACGCCGGCATGAAGGTGGAGCAGGACAACTTCCGCAAGTGTCTGGAACACCCCCAGCGCGAAGCGTTGATCCACGTGTTCTTCAGCGAGCGTGAGGTAGCCAAGATCCCGGATGTTCCCAGGGACACGCCGACCAAGAAGATCGAAACCGCCGGCGTGGTCGGCTGCGGGACCATGGGTGGCGGTATCACCATGTGCTTCGCCAATGCCGGCATTCCGGTCAAGGTGCTGGAGATGGACCAGGAGGCCCTGGACCGCGGGCTCGGCGTCATCAAGCGCAACTACGACATTCAGGTCAGCCGCGGCCGCATGTCGGCAGACGACGTCACCAGGCGCATGGGCCTCATCACCGGCACCCTCGCCTACGAGGACCTCGGCAGCGCCGACGTCGTGATCGAAGCCGTCTACGAGAATCTGGACGTCAAGAAAGAGGTGTTCGCGAAGTTCGAGCAGGTCATGAAGCCAGGCGCCATCATCGCCAGCAATACCTCCGGTCTGGACGTGGACGCCATGGCCAACGTGACGTCCCGCCCGGGCGACGTCATCGGCCTGCACTTCTTCAGCCCCGCCAACGTCATGCGGCTGCTGGAGGTGGTGCGCGGTGAGAAAACCGACGCTTCCACCATCGCCACCGCCATGCAGCTTGGCAAGACCCTGGGCAAGGTTGCGGTGCTGTCGGGCAACGCGCCCGGCTTCATCGGTAACCGTATGCTGGCCGGCTACACGCGCCAGGCCGGCGAAATCATCCTGCAGGGCGCAACCCCGTACCAGGTCGACAAGGTGATTCAGCAGTTCGGTATGCCCATGGGCCCGTTCCAGATGAACGACCTGGTGGGTCTGGACCTGGGCTGGCGGGCCCGCAAGCTGGCCGGCATGAAGCCCGAGGAAGTGCCCATCACGGCGCGGGTTGCCGACAAACTGTGTGAGCTCGAACGCTTCGGCCAGAAGACCAATCGCGGTTACTACATCTACCCGGAAGGCAGCCGTGCCGGTCAGCCGGACCCGGAAGTCGTCAGGATGGTGGAGGAAACGTCGGCCGAGATCGGCATCGAGCGTCGCGAAATCGCGGACGAAGAGGTACTCAAACGCTGCCTCTATCCGCTCATCAACGAAGGCGCCCGCATCCTCGAGGACGGTATCGCCATCCGGCCCTGCGACATCGACATCGTCTACATCAATGGCTACGGCTTCCCGGAAGTGGTCGGCGGCCCCATGTTCTGGGCCGACAAACAGGGGCTCGACAACGTCTACCAGGACATTCTGAAGTTTCAGCAGGAATACGGGGATTTCTGGAAGCCGGCGCCGCTGCTGGAGAAGCTGGCGAAGGAAGGCAAGACGTTCGCCAGCCTGCAGGCAGGGTGAGGCCCTTGAACGGCGAAGGCAATCTGGCGCTGTTCTGTGACTTCGAGAACATCGCCCTCGGGGTGCGCGATGCCAAGTACGACCGCTTCGACATCCAGCCCGTGCTGGAGCGGCTGCTGGTCAAAGGCAGCATCGTGGTCAAGAAGGCCTATTGCGACTGGGATCGCTACAAGGCATTCAAGGAAGCAATGCACGAAGCGGCGTTCGAGCTGATCGAGATTCCCCACGTGCGCCAGTCCGGCAAGAACTCGGCGGATATCCGCATGGTCGTCGATGCACTGGACCTGTGTTACACCAAGGAGCACATCGACACCTTCGTCATCATCTCCGGCGACTCGGACTTCTCGCCGCTGGTCAGCAAGCTCCGCGAGAACGCCAAGACCGTGATCGGCGTCGGGGTCAAGAACTCCACTTCCGACCTGCTAATGAGCAATTGCGACGAGTTCATTTTCTACGACGACCTGGTGCGGCAGGAAGAGCAGCGCCGGCCCGCAAGCGCGGCCGCTCCAAGGCGAAGGCCAAGGCCCCCGCCAAGTCGGAGAACGCGGCGAGCGCCAAGGCCGAGGAGGCCAGGAGCGCCGAGGATCTGGCCCAGGAAGGCATCGACCTGGTCATCGAGACGGCTGAGGCCCTGTACGAGGAACGCGGCGAGCGCGGCAAGCTGTGGGGCTCCATGGTCAAGCAGACCCTGAAGCGCCGCCGGCCCGGGTTCAACGAATCGTTCTTCGGATTCAGCTCGTTCAGCGATCTGCTGGAGGAGGCCCAGGCCCGCGGCGAGCTGGAACTGGAACTGGACGAGAAGTCCGGCGGCTACATCGTGCGCGCAATCGGCGGTGACTGACGGCGGCGGGCCGGTCTGAGGGCCATGCCCCATGCCGAACGGCATCATGTTCACCGGCGCGGCTGGCTGCGCGCTGCCGTCATGGGCGCAAACGACGGCATCGTCTCGACCGCGAGCCTGCTGGTCGGGGTGGCGGCCGCCGACATCGCGCATGCCGAACTGCTCATAACAGGCGCCGCCGGGCTGGTCGCCGGCGCGCTGTCCATGGCCGCCGGCGAGTACGTGTCCGTGAGTTCCCAGGCCGACATCGAACGCGCCGACCTGGCATTGGAAGCCCACGCCCAGGAAGAACACCCCCAGGAGGAGCGTGCCGAACTGGCCGGGATCTATCGCGACCGCGGCCTCGATCCAGCGCTGGCGGAGCGGGTAGCCGAGTCCCTCATGGCACACGACCCCCTGGACGCACACGCCCGCGACGAACTGGGCATCTCACCAGTAGAGCGAGCGCGCCCGGTGCGCGCAGCGCTGACCTCCGGGGTAACCTTCTCTACCGGGGCGGCGCTGCCCCTGGGCGCCGCCTGGCTCAGTCCACTGGCATGGGTTCCGTGGACCGTGTCTCTGACTTCCCTGGGGGTACTCGCCCTGCTCGGCGCCCTGGCCGCGCGGGCGGGCGGTGCGCCGCTCGGACGCGGGACACTGCGGGTGACGTTCTGGGGCGCGCTGGCCATGGCCCTGACCGCGCTCATCGGCGACCTGGTTGGCGCCGCAGTCTGACCGGGCACCCCGAGGCCGGTTTGCCCGGTCAGATCGGAATTTCAGTCGTGTACTTGACCTGCTCCATGGCGAAGCTGGACGACACGTCGGTGAGCGGCGCAATGGCGATCAGCTTCTTGTAGAAGCGGTCATAGGCGGCGATGTCTTCGACCAGCACCTTGAGCAGATAGTCCACCTCGCCACTCAGGCGATAAAACTCCATGACTTCCGGCAACGCAGCCACGCCGCGGCCGAACCGGGTCAACCACTCTTCGGTGTGCTGGCTGGTGCGAACCGTGACGAACACCGTGACCCCGAACCCCAGGCGCTTCGGGTCCAGCAGGGCCACGCGCTTGCGCACAATCCCCGCTTCCTCCAGACGTTTGATCCGGCGCCAGCAGGCATTGTGGCTGAGCCCCACCTCCTCCCCGATCTGAGCTATGGAGCCCGTGGCGTCCGCCTGGAGCGCCTGCAGAATGCGTCGATCGATCCGATCCAGGTCCATGCGCGCAAAGATATCCCACAGCCACGGTGAGCGACAGATGAATTTGGGACAATCTACCGCCCGAGGTCGACTAATTTGTATCAAGCGTCTTCACTCGAGCGACTCCGGTCATGGAACAATTCTTCAAGGACTTCGTAGATCACCCGCACTCCGTCGGCGAGACCTACCTGCAGCACTGGTGTTCGGCCATGCGCTTTGCACTGCTGCTGGCCGGTTGTGCGCTGGCCTGCCTGGTGCACGCGTTCGTGCCGGGCCTGTGCAAGTCCACCGCCAGCCAATCGGTGAAACGCCTGTACGAACGGATGGTGACCCACCGCCATCGAGCGCACCTGACCACCGCTTACCATCCGGAGCAGGCGCCGCGTTCCAGCACTTGAGACCCACACGGCGGAATTTGCGCCAGCACTCGGTCAGACTCTGCGGGTCGTCACAATCGGCACAGACCTACGTGAACCGGCGGTCCTGCTCGTCACCGCCGTGAGAGCGGGTCCGCAGAATGCCAGTTACATAATCCTTACATTGCATCCTTCCCCAAGCAGTAGGGCGTCCTGCGGCGCCAGAGACCGGAAGTATGCAATCTCGATTCCCTTCGCTGGCGGTCCCCGCCGTCATTTTCGCCACATGGCTCATCTTCAGCGCAGCCAGCGCCCACGGGGCCCCGACCATCTACCTGTCCTTCGACGCCAGCCGCACCCAGATCGAACCGGGTGAAGCCGTTCGCCTGAGCTGGGCTTCCAGCGGTGCGCGCAAGTGTTACGGCAGCGGCAACGGAACCGGCTGGTGGCGTGGTGACAAGCCCCTGAAAGGCGCGCGCGACTATCGCATCGACGAGTCACTGACCTACACCCTGACCTGTTCCAACGGTTCCGGCGAAACCAGCCGGTCGGTCACGGTTGCCGTCGCCGAACCCGAGCCGGAACCGGACCCCGTCACCGAACCGGGACCAGGTGTGGAACTCACGGTCGATCACGACCAGATCGAAGCAGGTCAGCAGATCCGGCTGCGCTGGTCATCCGTGGATGCGGTGAAGTGTCACGGCAGCGGCGACGGAACCGGCTGGTGGCAGGGCAGCAAGCCGCTCAAAGGCGCCCGCGACTATCGCCCGGAGGCGCCGCTCACCTACACCCTTACCTGTGCCAATGCCAAAGGCGAGACCAGCCGGTCCGTGACCGTAGCCATGGCCGCGCAACCGGAGCCCGAGCCGGCCCCCGAGCCCGCGCCTGCACCCGCGCCTGCACCCGCGCCGCAACCGACTCCGCCCACCGTGGCTGGTCCGGACATCGAGTTCAGCGTGGACCGCAACAACATTCAGGCCGGTGAGCAGGTGCGTCTGCGCTGGAGCGCGCCGGACGCCAACCGTTGCCAGGGCAGCGGCGAAGGCACCGGCTGGTGGGACGGAAGTAAGCCGACCAGCGGCATTCGCGACTATCAGCCGGCGTCTTCGGTCACCTACACCCTGGCCTGCCGCAATGGCGAAGGCGAAACCGTCCGGCAGATTGCGGTCGCCGTTGCCCAGCGGGCGACCCTGCCGGAGCCGGAACCGGAACCGGAACCCGAAGAAGAAGTTCCGGCAGCCGAACCGACCGTCGCGCTGGTCGCCAACCCCAGCGTCATCGGTAGCGGCGAAAGCACCACGCTGCGCTGGAACTCGACCCACGCCAGCCGCTGTTCGGCGGACGGCGCATGGAGCGGCACCCGCGCCACCAACGGTGAGATCAAGGTCGGGCCGCTGCAGAACCAGGCCACCTTCAGCCTGACCTGCGCCGGCGACGGGGGCAACGCCATGGCCATGATTTCGGTTGCGGTCAACGACTCGATCAAGTTGAGCTGGCAGGCGCCGTCACGGAACCTGGACGGCACCAGCATCGACGATCTGGCCGGCTACCGCATCTACTACGGCCGTCAGAGCGGCGAGTACTCCGACTCGATCCTGATCCGCCAGCCCGACGCCCGCGGCCACGCCCTGACCCTGCCTTCGGGCTCATACTTCTTCGCCATGACGGCGCTGGACGCGGAAGGCAACGAAAGCCCTTTCTCCAACGAAATCGAGCAGGACGTCCTCTGACCCATCCGCCGCGCGCCCAGGGACGGGCGCGCGGTGCTTCCCGCCCCCTTCCGCGTAGACGGTCATCCTCCGGGCTTGCGGTACTCCGTCACATCCCGCCGCACCATCGGCCCTGACACCGGCACGGTTGAGAGGCGGACCACAGAATCCCCCTTACATACTTTTTACATTGGAGCCTTCCTCAAGCAGTAACGACGTCTCCCGACGTCAGAGGCAGGCAATATGGGATCTGGTCTCTCTCGATGGGTTACCGCGGCCGGGCTGGCAACCGCGGTGCTTTCCTCACTAGCGGGCACGGCCGAGGCCAACTCGCCGTTTCTCTCGCTGGACGTCAATCGCACCGTCATCGACCCGGGCGAGTCGGTGCTGGTGAGCTGGGCGACAAGCGGCGCCACGTACTGCCGGGCCTGGCAGGGTGTCAAATCCTGGCGCCAGGTGCAGCCGGTTCAAGGCGCGGCCCGGTTCCGTCTCGATCAGCCGACCACGTTCAAGCTGAACTGTCGCGGCCCCGGCGGCTTCGTCTCACGCACGGTGTCGGTGGACGTCGGCGGGGCACCAACCGTCGTGCTGACCGCCTCGCGGACCAGTCTCGAACCCGGTCAGGCCACCCGGCTGCAGTGGGAAGCGCCGGCGGCGGCCTCGTGCACCGCCAGCGATGGCTGGCGCGGTGACCGCAGCAGTAGCGGCAGCCAGTGGTTGCGGCCGGATACAACGCGGACCTTCTCGCTGAGCTGCAAGAACGCGTTCGGTACCGATACGCGCAGCGTGACGGTGGAAGTCGCCGCCACGGAGCCAGAGCCGGCGCCGGAACCGGTTCCCGTGCCCGATCCGGTAGAGCCCAGCGTCAGGCTTCAAGCCAGCAACAGTGCCGTGTCCTATGGGGAATCCGCGGAACTGACCTGGAACACCGAGCACGCCAGCGGCTGCAGCGCCGGAGGCGGCTGGCAGGGATCGCGGCCCGCCAATGGACGGGAGCTGATCGGCCCCATGCAGGGTAGCGCGACGTTCAGTCTGACCTGTAGCGGCGCCGGTGGTAACGCCATGGCCATGATTTCCATCGTGCTCAACGATCGCGTAACCCTGAACTGGCAAGCACCGTCCCAGAACGATGACGGGACACGGCTACAGGACCTGGCCAGCTATCGGATCTACTACGGCGCCGAGAGCGGTTCGTACCAGCACTCGATCGACGTCGCCCAGGCCAGCGCCAGCAGCCACTCGCTGACCCTGCCGTCTGGCGACTACTACTTCGCCATGACGGCGGTGGACAGCGCCGGCAACGAGAGCCGCTACTCCAACGAAGTGATCCGGCGCATTCCCTGACCGCGTCCGGCCTCCGCGCCCAGGCGGGCGCGGGGGCCGCCGCTCAGTAGCCCACGGCCGCGCCGTCGGTGACCCGGCGATCGGTTCCCCCTTCCAGTACGCCGGTTTCCGGATTGACCACGATCACCTCGGCCACTCCCTGTTGATCCCACGGTTCCAGGGTATGCCCGATGGCGCGCAGCGCATCCAGCGAATCCGCGGAGAAGCCGCCGCGCTCGTAATACAGGGTGTCCGGAAGCCACTGGTGGTGGACCCGGCCGGCATCGACGGCCGCCTGGGCGTTCATGCCGTGGTCGACCACGTTGACGATGGTCTGCAGCACGGTGTTGATGATGGTGCGGCCGCCGGGGGTTCCCGTAACCATGAACAGTCTGCCGTCCTTCGCCAGTATGGTCGGCGACATGCTGGACAACATACGTTTTCCCGGCTCCGCCAGATTCGCCGGGGTGCCGATCAGACCCTGGGCGTTGGTCAGGCCGGGGCCGGCGTTGAAGTCACCCATTTCGTTGTTGAGCAGAAACCCGCCGCCGGGAACGACGATGCCGGAGCCGTAGCTCCACTCCAGCGTGTAGGTCAGCGCCACCGCATTGCGGTCTGCATCCACCACCGACAGATGGGTGGTTTCCGGACTTTCCACCGGCCACTGGAACTGGTCCGGGCTGGAGCCGGAGGCGCGCTCCAGATCGATGCCTTCACGCAGGGTGGCCGCGTAGGACTTGGACGTGAGCCGCGCCACCGGCAGATCCGGATTGAAGTCCGGATCGCCCAGGTAGCGGGCCCGGTCCGCATAGGCGCGGCGCATGGTCTCGGTCATCCGGTGCAGCGTCGCCGTGGTGCCGAACCCGAGCGCGCCGAGGTCGTAGCCCTCGAGCACATTGAGCATTTCGATCAGGATGGTGCCGCCGGAACTCGGCGGCGGCATGGCCAGAACCTGATACCCGCGGTAGTCGCCCGTCACCGGTTGGCGCCGCGCGGCGCGATAGCCGGCCAGGTCCTGGGCAGTGATCAGACCGCCGCCACGGGCCATTTCGGCGACGATCAGATCCGCCGTGGGGCCCTGGTAGAAACCGTCCGGACCTTTGTCGGCAATACGCTGCAAGGACGCGGCCAGATCAGCCTGAACCAGCCGATCCCCGGGCCGATAGGGCTCGCCGTCCTTGCTGAATTGAGCTACGGACGCCGGGTAGCGGGACATGCGCGGCAACACCTCTTCCAGCGAGCGGGCCAGTTCGTGGCTGACCGTGAAGCCGTCACGCGCCAGCGCCACCGCCGGTTCCACCAGGCGCCGCCAGGGGAGCTTGCCATGGTCCTGCCAGGCGTCGTGCAGCCCGGCTACGGTACCTGGCACGCCCACCGCGGCATGACTCAGGTGATGGCGCTGAAAGCTGTATTCGCCGTCCACCAGCCACATTTCCGGGTGGGAGCCGGTCGGGGCCGTCTCACGGAAGTCGTACGCCACCGGATCGCCGTCGTCCGGCCGGTACACCAGGAATCCGCCGCCGCCGATGTTGCCCGCTGCCGGGTGGGTCACTGCCAGCGCAAACGCGGTCGCTACCGCGGCATCGACGGCGCTGCCGCCCTCCTCCAGCACCCGTGCGCCAATGGCGGAGGCCAGGCGCTCCTGGGAGACCACCATGCCGGCGTCGGCCTCGGTGGGGGCGTTGGCTGCGTTCGCGGCCACCGGCAGCAACAGGGACAGAAACAGGCTGACAACGACACGCATTTACGGCCACCTCGAGTACACAGGGGATCTGCCAAGTTTCCGGCAATCGGCCGCCGCTGTCACCAACTCGTCATGCAACCGTAACCGGGCGTTAACGCGGCGTGCCGAGACTACGCCCGTCAGTGATGCTGACGCCCCGGTGGCGGCACCCCTCTCCCCTCTCCCCGCCGGCGCCGGGGCCTTCCCTTCCATCGAACTGCCGACCGGCGCCATGCACCAGCCGGACGGGGCGCGGCGCCGGGACACCGGTCCGGCCGTATGCCATGCTTGGCAGTTCGTGAATTGCCTGGATGCCCGAATGAGTTCGGCCCGCCTGACGTACCCGCCGGCGCTACTGGCCGCAGTGCTGGCCGTGCTGTGGATTCCGGCGGCGGCCGCCGCTCCTGAGCGGGCGCGGGACCTCGGCATCACCGTTGGCATATTCCCCACCGGACCGCTCAACGCCATCACCGATGTCGAAGGCGTCCGGGTCGGTCACTCCACCATCATTCAGGGCGATGACGTGCGCACCGGCGTAACCGCCATCATTCCGGCGCCCGGCAACCTCTACACCCATCCGATCCCCGGCTGGGTTCACGTCGGCAACGGCTACGGCAAGCTCATCGGTTCGACTCAGGTGCGCGAATTCGGCGAGATCGAGACGCCCATCCTGCTCACCTGCACCCTGTGCGTGTGGCGCGCCGCCCAGGGATTGATGTCGTGGGTTTACGATCAGCCCGGCATGGGCGAACACACGGTCAATCCGCTGGTCGGCGAGACCAACGACTCCCAGGTCAACAACATGTGGGCCGACCCGGTGGGCCTGAACCACGTCTACGAGGCCCTGAACGGCGCCGCCGACGGACCGGTCCTGGAAGGCAGCATCGGCGCCGGCACCGGCACCCAGGCTTTCGGCTGGAAAGGCGGCATCGGCAGCAGTTCCCGGCGCCTGCCGCGCACCCTCGGCGGCTGGACCGTGGGCATCCTGGTTCAGACCAACTTCGGCGGCAACCTGACCATCAACAGCGCCCCCGTCGGACGCGAACTGGACCGCTTTCCCTACCAGCATGCCCTGGCCCTGCAGCAGCCGGCGGACGATCGGGAGGACGGCTCCATCATGATCGTGCTGGCGACCGACGCACCGGTCACCGCCCACAATCTGGAGCGTCTGTCGAAACGCGCCATCATGGGCCTGGCGCGTACCGGTTCGTTCGCCCACAACGGCTCCGGCGACTACGTGATCGCTTTCTCCACCCACCCGGACGTACGCCGGCCGCGGCTGGCGGAAAAGCCGGTGGAGATTTCGACCCTCGTGAACGCGGCGCTGTCGCCGCTGTTCGCCGCCACCGCCGAAGCCACCGAGGAAGCGGTGTACAACGCCTTGTTCACCGCTACCGCGGTCACCAGCAGCCGCGGAACCCTGCAGGCCATTCCCCAGGGTGAGGCGCTGCGGGTGCTGCGCAAGTACAACAGCCTGTTCTGGGACTCGCATCTGCCGCCCGGGCGGGTCGACTGACGACACCACCGAGGAGCCAGCCATGACCACCATCAGCCGCTTCGAGGTACCGGCGCTGGATGCCATGCCGGCGGACGTGCGGGAACGCATCGAAGCCGTCCACGACAAGGCCGGGTTCATTCCCAACGTGTTCCTGGCGCTGGCGCACCGGCCGGCCGAGTTCCGTGCGTTCTTTGCCTACCACGACGCCCTGATGGATCGAACCGAGGGCTTGACCAAGGCGGAACGGGAAATGATCGTGGTGACCACCAGCGCCGCCAACGACTGCACCTACTGCGTCGTCTCCCACGGGGCCATTCTGCGCATCCAGGCGCGCGACCCGCTGCTGCCCGACTATCTGGCCAGCAACTACCGGGCCGCGGCCGTTACGCCCCGTCAGCGGGTCATGCTGGATTTCGCGGTGAAGCTGGCGCAGACACCACAAGCCGTAGAGGACGACGATCTGGACACCCTGCGCCGAGCCGGTTTCGACGACGACGACATCTGGGACATCGGCGCCATTACCGCCCTGTTCGCCCTGTCCAACCGCCTCGCCCACCTGACCGGCATGCCGCCCAACGAAGCGTTCCATCTGCTCGGCCGGGTGCCTCGTACGGAGTGACGGCTCCCCCGGTAAAAGCCGGCGCTCGACCATTGGTTGAGGTCGGCCGCGCAGCGACCGACCGACACACCCCTCTCAGATGGCTCCGTTGCCGCTGCACCAGGCATGGCCGGTGCCGTCGATGACGAAATCCGACACGTTTCCCGCGCCGTCGGAGGCGCGCACCGTGTACTTCCACACGTAGCTGCCCCAGCCCTGGATCTCGTCGTACAGGTCGACGGACCCCAGCTCCTCGTCTTCCACAGGCGGGAAGGCCGCCACGTCTGCGGGCTGATAGACGCCGCCGTGCAGGGACACGTCGAAGGTTGCCGGGCTCCCGACGCAGCCATTGTGGACGATCGCCTGGAACAACCCGTTGGCGAACGGCGGACTGGGAAACGTCTGACCCGGCGGCGGCAGCGGCAGGCCGACGGGCTCACCGCCGTAGGTCGGCAGGGAGACGTCCGCATTGGCGCTCTGAAACAGCCACAGCGTCCACGGTTCGTTGAACAGGTCCTCGCTGGTGATGCCGTCGCCCGCCACCACCACGTGTTCCATCTCGCCTAGGATGACGGCCAGCCGCAGGTGCGGCAGGTTCGCTGCAAAATCGTCGGCCGCCACCGGCCCTGCCGGTGCGCGCACCGTGAACGGACACGGGGTGCCGCTGGCGCGCTTCGCCAGGCGGCAGAGCGCGACCATGGGACTGCCGGACGAGGGGTCGATTGCCGCGCTTCCGGGTTCCTCGGCTTTTACGAAAAACGGGCCTTCGGCTGCCAGCTCATATCCCCATGAATCCCCTCACCAAGGGGACATTCCTTCTCAGCCCCACAAAGCCCGTCCAGAGCCGTTTCCTGCCGCCACCCGAGGGCTTCTCAGAAACGGCTGGCCGGCAGCGCCGGCGCTTCCGCATCCGCGGGCTCTAAGTTAAGGTTGGCGGTCCTGCCATCTGGAGCCGCAAGGGGAACGCCGTGGCGCTGGACGCCGACACCAGGAACCTCCTGGACATGCTCGAAAACCTGGGCATGAAGGATCTCGCGGACCTCACGCCGGAAGAAGCCCGCAATCTGCAGTTAACGCCGCCGCCAGCGGTTCCGACTGCCGTAGGCGCCGTCGAGGACCGGGTCGTCGCCGGCCCAGAAGAAGACATTCCGCTGCGTATCTACACGCCGGAAGGCACGCCGCTCGCCGGCGCACTGGTTTACTTCCACGGCGGCGGATGGGTCATAGGCGACCTGGACAGCCATGACGAGACCTGCCGCCGGCTGTGCCAGGGCAGTAGTGCCCGGGTCATCGCCGTACACTACCGGCGCGCCCCGGAAACCACCTATCCCGGCGCTGTCGAGGACTGTTACCGGGCCACCGCCTGGGTTGCCGCCCAGGCCGCCGAACTGGGTATCGATCCGGCGCGGATCGCCGTCGGCGGCGACAGTGCCGGTGGCAACCTGGCGGCGGCCGTGGCGCTGATGGCGCGCGACCGGTCCGGGCCCGCACTGGCGTTCCAGCTCTTGATCTACCCGGTCACTGCGGCCGATTTCGAAACCGGCTCCTATCGCGACAACGCCGAGGGCTACCTGCTCAGCCGCCGCGCCATGCAGTGGTTCTGGGACCAGTACGTGCCCGACCTCGACCAACGGCACGAACCCTACGCCGCACCGCTGGCGGCCGCCGACCTGTCGGGCCTGCCGCCCGCTCTGGTCCAGACCGCCGAATTCGATCCGCTGCGGGACGAAGGAGAGGCCTACGCCAGGGCGCTGGCGGCGGCCGGCGGCGACGTCCGTACGACCCGCTACGATGGGTTGATTCACGGCTTCTTCGGGATGCAAGAAGCGGTTCCAGCCGCCCGGCCGGCGCTGGAGGAAGCCGTTGCGGCGCTGCGCCGCCACCTGGCCTGAGGGGCAAGGGCCGAACCCGAAGAACCACCGCCTTCCAACTACTCGTCACACGGGAGCCAGAGACCATGATTCACGACAGCATTCTCGAGACCATCGGCGATACACCCATCGTCCGGTTGAACCGCACCGGGCCCGACCACGTGGAAATGTACGTCAAGGTCGAGGCATTCAATCCGCTGGCGTCGGTCAAGGACCGGCTCGCCTACGCCATCATCAAGGATGCCGAAGACTCCGGCGCGCTGAAGCCGGGGCAGACCGTGGTGGAAGCAACCTCCGGCAATACCGGGATCGCGCTGGCCATGGTGTGCGCCGCCACCGGACACCCGTTCGTGGCCACCATGGTGGAGACCTTCTCCATCGAACGGCGCAAGATCATGCGCGCGCTCGGCGCCAAGGTGATTCTGACTCCCGCGGCAGAGCGTGGCACCGGCATGGTCAAACGGGCCGCGGAACTGGCGGAGCAACATGGCTGGTTCCTGGCCCGGCAGTTCGAGAACCCGGCCAATCCCGCGTACCACGCTTCCACCACCGGCCCGGAAATTCTGCGCGATTTTGCCGGCCGCAGACTCGACTACTGGGTCACGGGCTGGGGCACCGGCGGCACCCTGTCCGGCGCCGGACGGGTGCTGAAGGCGGCCCGCCCGGACATCAAGATCGTCGTCGCTGAGCCGGAGCAGGCGTCGATGCTGGCGGGTAAGGAGTGGAGCCCGCACATGATCCAGGGCTGGACCCCGGACTTCATCCCCGCAGTGCTGGACCGTGAGGTCGGCGACAAGATCGTGCCGGTCAACCAGAACGATGCGCGCGACAACGCCCTGGCACTGGCGCGTAACGAGGGCCTGTTCGTGGGAGTTTCCGCGGGGGCAACGCTGACCGCGGCGCTGACCGAAGCCAAGCAGGCCCCGGCCGGCAGCGTGTTCTGCGTGATGCTTCCGGACACCGGCGAACGTTACCTGTCGACGTTCATGTTCGAGGGCATCAACGAGGGCTCGGACGACGACTGGCTGGCCGAACAGTAACAACGGGCCCCGAATCGTGCCATGAAGGATTGTCTGCACCGTGTGCGGCGCACCCTCGCGGCCGTCACCGCCAGCCTGGCAATGCTGGGCGCGCACGCTGCCGAACCCGCCGCCCATCAGCATGCGTTCGACGACCCCGCTGCGTACGCTCGCACCTGGGAGGACCCGGCCCGGGACGGCTGGCAACGGCCAGCCGAACTGGTGGCGGCGCTGCAGGTGCAACCGGGCATGACGGTGGCCGACATCGGCACCGGCACGGGCTACCTGCTCCCCTATCTGAGCGCCGCGGCGGGGCCCGACGGCCGGGTGATCGCCGTGGACATCGCTCCGGAGATGCTGGCATGGGTCAGTGACCGGGCGGCCCGCGAAGGGCTCGACAACGTCGAAACGGTTGCCGCCACCGGCGGCGCCAGCGGTCTGGCCGAAGCCTCGGTCGACCGCGCCATCATGATCAACGTCTGGCACCACATCGAGGATCCGCAGGCCTATGCCGCCGATCTGCACCGGGCCGTGCGGGGCGGCGGCGTACTGTTCATCGTGGAGTCGGATCCTGCAGCGCAGCAGCCCGGCGGTCCGCCAGCACGTTTTCGCCTGGCGCCTGAGGCCATCGTCAGCGTGTTGCAGGCCGCAGGATTCCAGGGGTCGGTGGATCCATTCGAGATCGATCGGCAATACGTGGTGCGCGCCGAGCGGTAACCGGGCGGCAGCGGCTGACCACGGATTCCCACGCACCCGGCCGGAGGGCAGCCGCGCACGCAGAATCGGGCGGACTGCCCTGACTCCTGCAACCGTGGCACGGGCATGCTGGCCGGTATGGCTGAACCACACCTCCTGCGCCACCTGACTGCCGCCGCAGCCCTGTTTCTGATGTTCATCCCCGCGGCGCGGCCGGCCGTGTACCGCTGCGACGATGCCACGATCACGTTCAGCCAGTTTCCCTGTCCGGGCGGCGCCAGGATCACCCTGGCCCCGGCCCAGTCGGTGGAGATACCGCCCCTGACCGATGCGGAACGCCAACGCCTGGAGGAGCTGGAACGGGACCGGCAGAACCAGCGCACCGCGCGTCAGCGGTCGGCGGCTCGCAGCGCGGCCTCGGCCCGGCAGACCCGGCAGCAGCGGCGCGAACGCTGCGAAACGGCCCGGCGCGAACAGCAGAACCTGCGGCGGGAGCGGCGTAAGGGCTATTCGCTGGCCGAGGCCCGGGCTCTGGACCGGCGCCAGGCGCAACTCGACGAGGCGCTCCGGCACAACTGCTGAGCGCCTGCATTGGGCACCACCGGCACCCCGAATTGGCTATCATGACAGTGTCCAGTTGATATCAGCCGGGGTCAGAGCCATGTCGGAGTCGAATCCCATGACGGATCGCAGCGCCGCCGCCGCTGGCGGCGCTACGGCGTTCACCTTCGAATCCATCTTCTCGCCGGACATCATCGCCGACCCCTATCCGCTTTACCGCCAGCTCCGCGAGACAAGCCCGGTACTGGAGCTGCCGGAAGCCAACATGGTGGTTTTGTCCCGCTACGCGGACGTCCAGGCGCTGCTGCGCGACAAACGCCTCGGCCATGCCCGTTTCGAAAACCTGCCGCCGGAAGAGCGCGATGCCCAGCTCGCCAACCCGGCGGTGGCGAATCTGGCGCGCACCATGCTGCTGCAGAACCCGCCGGACCACACCCGCCTGCGCGGTCTGGTGGTCAAAGCCTTCGACGCCCGCCGGGTTGCCGCCATGCGCGAACGTATCCGGGCCATCGCCCACGAGCTCATCGAAGGATTCGTAGAGCGGGGCGCGGGCGACCTGCGGGCGATGTTCAACCACCCGCTGCCGGTCATCGTCATCTGCGACATGCTGGGTGTGCCGGAGTCGGACCGGGCCCAGTTCGTGCAGGGCACCCGCATCTCAGGCCGCCTGATCGACCCGAGCCCCATGACCGACGAGGAACTGGCTGACGCCAATGCCAGCACGCTGGAGAGTCAGGCCTACTTCGAAGCTCTGTGCGACGACCGCCGCCGCCGCCCACAGGATGATCTGATTACGGCGCTGGTGGAAAGCGAAACGGAGCACGGCAGGCTGTCCCGGGAGGAGTTGACCTCCAATATCGCCCTGCTGTTCGCCGCCGGCCACGAGACCACGGTGAACCTGCTGGGCAACGCCCTGCTGGCCCTGTACCGCAATCGCGACCAGCTCGACCGGCTGCGTGCCGACCCCGGCCTGATGACCAATGCGGTCGAGGAGTTTCTGCGTTACGACAGTTCCGTGCAGCTGACCGGCCGCGACGCCTTGACCGATGCCGACATCGCCGGCGTGCAGTTGCCGGCGGGACGCAGTGTCATCGCCCTCCTGGGCGCCGCCAACCGCGACCCGGCGGCCTTCGACCGGCCCGACGAACTCGACATCACCCGCGAGCGGATCAAGCCCCTGTCCTTCGGCGGCGGCATTCACCTGTGCCTGGGTGCGCAACTGGCCCGCCTGGAGGCGGCCGAAGCGCTGGCGGCACTGTTCGAGCGCCTGCCGGACCTGGAGTTGACGGAACTGCAATCCCCGAACTGGAAGCCGACCATCACCCTGCGCGGGGTCAGCGAGTTGCCGGCCTCCTGGTAACCGCCGTCAGGCGACGTTGCGCCGCCTCTCGGCGCTGCTGCGCTGCGCCTGCGCCGCTTCCACGGATCGCTCGTGCAGAGCGATGGTGGCGGCTTTCAGGTCCTGTTCGTCGACGACGAACTTGATGTCCACCGCGCGCATGCTCTGGTGCACGGCCAGCACGTTGATTCCGGCCTCGGCCAGCGCCGATACACACTGAGACAACAGCCCCGACACATCGAGATTGCTGCCCACGGCCGCCAGGATGGCGACACGACGGACCGTGACCGTGGCATTGGGGAATGCCTCTTCCAGGTCGCGCTCGATGCGCTTGGCGTTCTTCAGGCTGGTGGCCAGATAGTAGGTGATGGAGTTGGCGTTGCTCTCCCGGGTCACCGTACGCAGCTTGTAGCGGTCCAGAATCTTCTGGATGCCGAAGGCGTGTCCGGCCCGATCCACGATGTCGTGACTGAAGAACTCCACCGCGTACACGCCGCGGCGTCCGGCAATGATTTCGACCCGCGGGTCGCTGGACTGGTAGTCCGCCTCGATCAAGGTACCCGCGTGGTGCGGTTCGAAGCTGTGCCGCACGCGCAGCGGGATGGCGGCCCGGCGCAGGCACTGGGCAGCGCCCGGGTGGATTGCTTCCATCCCCAGCACCGAGAGCTGATCCGCGACGTCGTAGTTGGTACGGCCGATGGCCACCGCTTTGTCGACCCCGACGATCTTCGGATCAGCACTGCACAGGTGGTATTCCTTGTGGATGATCGCCTCGCGGGCCCGGGTCACCGCCGCCAACCGGCTGAACGTGATCTCGCTGTAGCCGCGATCGTAGGTCTTCATCAGACCCTCGGCGCTTTTGGCGTAGCCGGTGCAGATAGGCAGCTCGTTGGCGAGATCCAGGTCCGCGACCTTGCGTTCCAGAAACTCCTCCAACGGCAGCGTCTCCATCTCGCCCCAGCCGGACAGGTCGATGAAACGTGCATTGACCCCGTAGCGGCGCATCAGCAGCGCGGTGTTGCTGGCGCTGTGCACTTCGCCCAGCGCCGCCAGCATCTCGCGCACCGTGCTCAGGTGGGCATCCAGATGGAAATGCCCCGACGCGCACAGGCTCTGAAGATCGAGCAGGCTCCGGTGCACCTCGGTCACCCGCTGGCGGATGAACTCGTCAGCCTGGCGGCAATCCTCTTCGTGGTTGAAGATCGTGGCGTTGAGGCCACACATGTGCTCCAGCGTCTGCTGCAGCGCTTCTTCCCAGAGACCCTGATCTTCGGATTCGTCGAACAGAGCGTAAACGCCGGGCTCGCCGGAGCGTTTGTGCTCCAGCAGCATGTCCGTGACCCCGGCATAAGCGGAGACCACGAACATACGCTGATAAAGGGCATCACCTTTGAGATCGCCGATGAGCACGGAGCTCATCAGTTCGTTGACCCGCGACATGGACGTGCCGCCGATCTTTTCGACAGTGTGTTGGCGTAAGTTGTTATCTGTCATTTTAATAAACCGTTCCTGCTGCAGGGCGATGAATCGATCCGTCGATTCACTCAATCGGTGACCTCCTCGGCGTCCAGGCCATAAGCCCCGTCGGCGTCGTGAACCTCGGTGCCCTTGAGCGCCGGGTTGAACACACAGGCCACCACGAAGTCCTCCTGCACCCGCAGCACGTGCTTGTCGTGCTGATCCAGCACGTACATCGTGCCGGGTTCAATCACGTGCTTTTCTCCCGTCGCCTTGTCTTCGATCTCGGCGCGTCCGGATATGCAGTACACGGACTCGAAGTGATTCTTGTACCACATGTGGGTTTCCGTGCCCGCGTACAGCGTCGTGATGTGGAACGAGAAGCCCACTCCGTCGCCGGCCAGCAGCATGCGCACGCTGTCCCAGGTTTTGCTCTTGATGTGGCGCGCCGTGCCCTGCGCTTCGCTCAACTTGCGGATCAGCATCTCAGGACACCTGCTTCAGATGACGGCCCATGACCTCGGCCACGGCCTCTTCGATGATGCCGAGGCCCTTGTCGAGGTCGTCGCGCTCGATGGTCAGGGCACAGAACAGCTTCACCACTTCGTCTTCCGGTCCGGCGGTCTCGATGATCAGACCGCGCTTCAGCGCCTCCGCGGTGACCCGGCCCGCCACCTCGCCATCCGGCATGGTCAGACCCTGCATCAGGCCCCGGCCGCTCACCGCCAGACCGTGCCGGTGGGCCACCTTCTGCAGGCGTTCCGTCACGATGTCCGACTTGGCGCACACCTCCTGGGCGAAGCTGTCCGACTTCCAGAAATACTCCAGTGCCGCGGCCGCGGTGACGAATGCATGGTTGTTGCCGCGGAACGTGCCGTTGTGCTCGCCCGGTTCCCAGACATCCAGATCCGGGCGGATCAGGGTCACGGCCATGGGCAGCCCCATCCCGGACAGGGATTTGGACAAGGTGATGATGTCCGGTTTGATACCCGCGGGCTCGAAGCTGAAGAACGTACCGGTGCGGCCGCACCCGGCCTGAATGTCGTCCAGGATCAGCAGGATGCCGCGGCTGCGGCAGATGACTTCCAGACGTTTCAGCCAGCGGTCGCTGGCGACGTTCAGACCACCCTCGCCCTGCACCGCCTCCAGAATCACGGCGGCCGGCAGCTCCAGGCCACTGCTGGCGTCGTCCAGCAGCTTCTCGAAATAGGTCAGGGTGTCCATGTCGTCACCCATGTAACCGGCGTAAGGCAGACGGAACGTCCCGCCCAGCGAGACCCCGGCGGCGCCGCGATGGTGCTCATTGCCCGACACGGCCAGGGCGCCCAGGGACACCCCGTGGAAGCCGTTGGTGAAGCTCACCACGGTCTCGCGGCCAGTCGCCTTACGGGCGATCTTGAGGGCGGCCTCCACCGCGTTGGTGCCGGTGGGTCCCGGGAACTGCACCCGGTAGTTCATGCCCCGGGGCTCCAGGATGTAACGCTCCAGCGCCTCCAGGAAACGGCCCTTGGCTTCGCTGTGCAGGTCCAGGGAATGAGCAACCCCGTCCACGGCGATGTAATCGATGAGCTTCTGCTTCAGATACGGATGGTTGTGCCCGTAGTTGAGCGAGCCGGCGCCGCTCAGGAAGTCCAGGAAGGCATCGCCGTTCTCGTCGTAGAGATAAGAGCCCTTCCCTTTGGTGAAAATCTTGGGAATGGACCGTGCATAGCTCTGCACGGAAGACTCGAGTCTGTCGAATACCGTCATGTCTCAGATGTCCTGTTCGTCTTGGTTCAGTGGGTAAATAGTTTGGGTCGAATGGAAATTCGGCCTCTTTGTTATCGCCATCCGGTTTTCTTATCGCAATCCGGCGTCCGGCCGAGGGATCAGCCGGCGCCGAACGGTCCGATTCGCAGCAGCACCTCGTCGCCGTGGTGGCCGTCGAAGTGGCGCTCGCGGGAGAACAGCAGCGTCTGCTCGCTGGCCGCGCCGCGGGCGTCCGCAAACTTCTCGAATGCACGCCATGAAGCGGCATTGTCCGGATCGATGGTGGTCTCCATGAAGCGCACCTGGCGGCATACCGGGCGGGCCACGATGTCCTCCATCATGCGCGTGGCCAGGCCCTGGCCGCGCGCCTTCTCGTGGACTGCAACCTGCCAGATGAACAGCGTTTCCGGCTCGCCGGGCTTGAGGTAACCGGTGATGGAACCCACCAGCTGGCCGTCCATCTCCGCCACCACGGCAGTCTCGGCGAAGTGCGAAACCTGCAACAGGTTGCAATACCGCGAATTGGGATCCAGCGGCGGACAGGCCGCCACCAGGTCATGCAGGCCCGGCCCGTCCAGATCGCTGGGACGGCGCAGAGTGAGCGCAGTAGCGCCCGGGACCGGCGAATCAGATTGTGCTTGGGATTGAGTCATACTGCTTGTTTGATATTAGGGTTGTATATTTTAGAGATCTAAACAAAAATATCAAACCTTATTGATTTACCCGCCCCAGAGGCTCTGGTCTAGAATTCATGCTTGCAAACAAGGCTGCCGCAGAGGCCGAAAAAGACTTGGCCGCAAAAGAAGACGTTCTGATTGCCATCCGTAAGATCATCAGAGCTACCGACATTCACTCCCGTCAGCTCACCAAGACGGTGGGCCTCACAGCGCCCCAGTTGCTGGTGCTGCAGGCCATTCACCATCTGGGCGCGGTGGCCATCTCCCGCCTGTCCAGCGAGGTCAGCCTGAGCCAGGCCACCGTCACCACCATCCTCGATCGGCTCGAGAAGCGCGGCTACGTGGCGCGACAGCGCAGCGATCGGGACAAGCGGGTGGTACACGCCCTGCTCACCGACTCCGGCCGCACCGCTCTCGAGAGTGCACCAACCCCGTTACAGGAAGCCTTCAGCGTGCGTTTCGAACGCCTCGAAGACTGGGAACAGTCACAAATTCTGTCGGCCCTGCAGCGGGTGGCGGCCATGATGGATGCGCACGAGCTCGATGCCTCACCATTTCTGGAACTCGGCAACCTGCACGAGTGAGAGTCGGCCCGATGGGTCCGCCCGCAAGCGCAGGAACCGCAACCGCGCGGACATGACTCTCAGCCCTACCCGCGCGCAGCCCTACCCGCGCGGCCGGTCCTGCATTCGATCCTCCACCTGGGCCAGAAGCTGCTCCGGCGTCACGCTGCCGGGTTCCAGGCCTTCGCTGGCCATGCGGCGCACCACGGCCTGGCAGACCTCGTTGGCCGGTGTCGGAACCTCCCAGAGGCGCCCCAGCAGTACCACCTCGCCGTTCAGGTAGTCGGTTTCGACGTTGCCGGTTCCGCGCTCCAGGCTCTGCCAGGTCGAACCGCCGCCACGGGGATAGCCCGGGACTTCGCCCATGCCATAGACCCCTTCGTGACGTCGGCGCACATCGTCCAGATCAGCGCAGTCGATGCCGGCGGCGGCGAAACAGGCCAGCGCTTCGTGCTTGAGGCGACGCGACAGGTTGCGCATGACATCCTCGGCACCCGGCCGCAGCCCGGTCGCTGCCTGTAGCGAATTGTTCAGGTTCATCAACAGCTTGGCGTACTTCCAGCGCATGACCGCCGGGTCCGGTTCGGCGCTGAAACCAGCCTGGCGCAAGCCGGCGGTCAAGGCCTCGCTGACGCGGTCGACCCCGTCCGGGTAGCGGCCGGTGTCCAGGATGCCGCCATGACCCGTTCCATAGGTGACCACCAGCCCGGGTTCCAGATGCAGCGCCGGCAGATGAACCAGCATGCCGTAGACATTGGCAAAACAGCGCAGCGCCATACGCTCGTTGGCGACGCCGTTCTGAGCACAGACCACCGCCACATCGCCAGGCGCGGCCGACCGCAGGTCCTCCAGGGCCGCCTGGGTATGCTGCGTCTTCATGGCCAGCAGCACCACGTCGTCCGGGCGGAACTCGATCTCGCCGGGGTGGGCAACGCTCGGCACGGGCAGCAGAACCTCGCCGTCGGGCGCCGCCAGGGTCAGGCCGCGATCGCGGATCACCCGGCCGTGCTCACCGCGGGCAATCAGCACCACGTCCAGTCCCTGCTGAAACAGACGTGCCCCGATGGTGCCGCCGATACCGCCGGCACCGTAGATGATGTATCGCATGCCTGACCCCCTGCCTGCCGCCATCAGCATACGAAGGCCCAGGCAAGATGGCCACCGGCCAGCGGGCGGCAACGGATGCCGGGCTGCGACACCGGGCACAGCCCGTCCCCGGTTCCTGCACTAAGCTTCCTTCGACCCGCAGCTTGCGGCCCGGGTCGCCATGGCGGACCGGCACACCGGAGCCGCAGGAATACGGTTCTCCGGCGGGCGCCGGATAGACGAAGGTGCGCAATGCCCCTGAGTTACCACATCAACACCGATGACGGATTGATCACGGTGCAGGGCGAAGGCCCGGTCGAAATTGCGGAACTGGCCGAACTCGGGCACTCCCTGCTCGGCGACCAGCGCTATGACCCGGCGCTGCCGCAACTGCTGGACTTCCGCGGCCTGCGGCCGAATCTGGAAGGCGTGGACGAAAGCGCCGAACTGACGCGGTTGCAGACGTTCGTGGATCAGAAGTACCGTGAACGGGTCGCCGCCAACGTCGCGGTGGTGATCGACGACCATCTGGAAACCCGCCACTGCGCGGACATCTACCTGATCACCTGCGCCATCGAAGCCGCCGAACTGTTCGCCGACTACGACCAGGCGCTCAAATGGCTGATGCGGCAGGCGTTCGCCGACGATGCGGGAACGGTCGCCGCCCTCGGCCCCGGGACCGGACCGCTCACGCGATCAGAAAAATCGCCGAGCTCAGGATCCCGAGGGTAACCCAGAACACGTACGGGCCCAGATACGCGATGGCCCGCGCGGTGTTGTCGTCGGACCGGCTGTAGGCACCGGGCGCCCCTTCTTCCTGCCGTTCTATCCGTCCGTTTACTTGCCCGGTCATGAACGTCTCCCTCACGCGGACTGCTGGGAATCCGGGCCCTCAATCCATGGCCAGGCAGTCGGCGCTGCCACCGGACCTCCTGTCCGGCCGTGCGGCGCGTCACACTGACGGGGCGGTTCGAACCCGCAAACTGTGACGCCGTTCACAAGACGATTTGTACGCGGGCCGGGGCAACGGGCAAAGCCTCAGCATGTAAGACCTTTGTGGACCGCGGGCGCGGACCGGTTCAGGCGGCGCCGTCACACTCCCGGGCCACGCCGGCACGCAGAATGTCCGCCAGCCGGCGGACCCCCGGCCCGGCGAATTCGGGATCGGCGAAGGTGAGGTACAGCTCAATGTAGCGGTGGCTGCCTTCCCCCACATCGAGCGGCGCCAGGTCGCCCCGATCCAGGACCGAACGAATCCGTTCCTCCGGCAGCCAGGCGAAGCCGTAGCCCTTGCTGGCCGCCTCCACCGAGGTAGCCATGTCCGACACGGTCCAGCGCTGCTCGGTCTCTACGGTGGCGGTGACGCGGTCGCGCGTGCTGGCGCTGTCGCGCACCACCAGATGCCGGTGTCGCTTCAGATCGCGTTCGGTCACGGGACGGCCCAACTGGTGCAGGGGGTGGCGAGGATGGGCCACCGCGATCATCGCCAGGCGCATGATCGGTTCGCCCAGAAAGCCCGGCGGAACGTGGGGCGTCACCGCCAGATCGGCGCGGCCGGACAACAACGCCTCGCCGGCCCCGCCGATCACGGTTTCCAGCACCTCGATCCGGGTGTCGGGGCTCTCCAGGCCAAACGCGGCCAGACAGTCCAGCAGCAGCCAGGTCGGAAACAGCACCTCCACGGCGAGCCAGATTTCGGCCTCCCAGCCGGCGGACAGCCGGCCGGCCGCCCGCTCCAGATCGCCGGCCTCCTGGACCAGAGCGCGGCCGCGCCGGTACAGCAGCGCCCCGGTATCGGTCAGTACCGACCTTCTGCCTTCCTGGACAAAGGCCCTCACCCCCAGCACCGATTCGATCTTCTGCACCGCGTAAGTGACCGCGCTCTGGCTCTTGTGCAGCGCCTCGGCGGCCAGGGCATAGCCACCATGGTCGACCACGGCCACCAGGGCCCGCCACTGATCCAGGGAAATGCGGGGGGTTACCGGATCCATGGTCGAAGGCAGGCCGGAAGCTTACGGGTGTCGGGCGAATCCATGGCGAAGTCCCTGCTCCGGTGGACTTATCGAAAAACCTGACTTATTAGCGCAGTTTTTCAACCTTTTCAATCGAATCGAACCATCGTTCAATGAGCCCTGTACCCGGGCACGCGGACCGAACACCCGCCGCCGGCAACGGACCCATCGAACTCATCGACAAAGGAACGGATCATGACCACCCTGTTTTTCCTGAAGACCAGCCTGTTCTCCGACCACGGGCAGTCCAGCGCGCTGGCCGAGCGTTACGTGTCGCGCTGGCGCAGCGAGAACCCGGACGGTCAGGTGACCATCCGCGACCTCGGCGCCGATCCGATACCCCACTTGAGCGCCGAGCGTTTCCAGGCCTTCACGACCCCGGCCGAGGATCGTAACGACGACCAGCAAGCGCACGTCGCCTACTCGGACCAGCTCATCGAGGAATTGCAGGCCGCGGATGTGGTGGTGCTCGGACTGCCCATGTACAACTTCGGGATTCCGTCGGCGCTCAAGGCCTACTTCGACCACATCGCCCGCTCCGGCGTGACTTTCCGCTACACCGCCGATGGCCCCCAGGGATTGCTCAGCAACAAGCGGGTGCTGGTGTTCGCAGCCCGTGGCGGCATCTACTCCGGCACTGATCGCGACACCCAGACCGCCTACGTGCGCAATTTCCTCGGCTTTCTGGGCATGGACGACGTCGAATTCGTGTACGCCGAGGGTCTGGCCATCAGCGAAGACCAGCGTGACCAGGCGCTGGGCAAGGCGCACTCCAGCATCGATGGACTGAACACATGAACCTTCGCAATCTGCAGCGAACCGTCAGCGCGGCCGAGACCTCCGATGGCGCCGGCGTGCGCCTGCGGCGCAGTCTCGGTCAGCGGCCTGATGCCCGGCTCGATCCATTCCTGATGCTCGACGAGTTCGCCAGCGATGACCCGAACGATTACCTCGCCGGGTTTCCGGCCCACCCCCATCGGGGATTCGAGACCGTCACCTACATGCTCCAGGGCCACCTGCTGCACGAAGACCATCTGGGCAACCGGGGTGACCTGGTGAGCGGCGGCGCCCAGTGGATGACCGCGGGCCGCGGCATCATCCATTCGGAAATGCCCCAGCAGGAGCGCGGCCGGATGCATGGCTTCCAGCTCTGGATCAATCTGCCGGCGCGGGAAAAACTGCGCGCCGCCGCGTATCGGGACGTGCGCCCGGAGGAAATCCCCGAGATCGAACTCGGCGGCGGAGCCCGCGCCCGGGTTCTGGCCGGACACCTGGAAGGCCCCGGCGGTGACGTGAGCGGTCCGATCACCGGGGTCACCACGGAACCTCTGTTCGCCGACCTCACGCTGCCGGCCGGTGCGCATCTGACGCTACCGCTAGCCGAAAGCCACAATGCGCTGCTCTACGTCTACCAGGGCCAGGTGAAGACCGGCGGCGACGGCCGCAGCGGCCTGCTGTCGGTCCATCAGGCCGGGCTCCTCGGCAGCGGCGACGCGGTGGTGCTGGACAGCGTCGGCGGACCGGCTCGACTGCTGTTGCTGGCGGCGCGTCCATTGGGCGAGCCGGTGGTTCAATACGGCCCGTTCGTGATGAACAGCCGCGAGGAGATCGAGCAGGCCCTCTCCGACTACCGCGACGGGCGACTGGCCGGCTGACATCGATCGGCGCTTCGTCCATCCTGTTGCGCCCGATTTCACTCGGCCCGATGTACCCGATCAGGAGTCTGGATGAACCAGCCGCAGACCGCTGCCCACCATGCCGGCGCCGCCCTCGACGACGCGGTGATCGACATCCGCGGCGTATCGAAAACCTACGGCAACGGCTTCAGCGCCCTGAAGTCGGTGGACCTGGACATCCGGCGTGGTGAGATCCTGGCATTACTCGGCCCCAACGGCGCCGGCAAAACCACGCTCATCAGCATCGTCTGCGGCATCGTCAACGCCAGCGCCGGCCAGGTCAGCGTCGATGGCTTCGACGTGGTCCGGGACTACCGCCAGACGCGCTCCCGCATCGGCCTGGTGCCCCAGGAACTGACCACCGATCAGTTTGAAACGGTCTGGTCCACGGTGAGCCTGAGCCGCGGCCTGTTCGGCAAGGCGCCGAACCCGCCGCACATCGAGAAGGTGTTACGCCAGCTATCGCTGTGGGACAAGCGCGATGAGCAGCTCATCACGCTGTCCGGCGGCATGAAGCGCCGGGTCATGATCGCCAAGGCCCTGTCCCACGAACCCGACATCCTGTTCCTGGACGAACCCACCGCGGGGGTCGACGTGGATCTGCGCCGCGGGCTGTGGGAACTGGTGCACGAAATGCGCCGGAGTGGCGTCACCATCATCCTCACCACCCACTACATCGAAGAAGCGGAGCTCATGGCCGACCGCATCGGCGTCATCAACGACGGCGAACTGATCCTGGTGGAAGACAAGGTGCGGCTGATGCAGAACCTGGGCCGCAAGCGCCTGATCCTGCATCTCGAAGAACCGCTCGCGGCGCTGCCGCCAGCTCTGGACCGGTACCGGCTGGCTCTGGCCGGCGACGGCCGGGAACTGGTGTTCGGCTACGATCCCAATCGTCAGCACTCGGGAATCGCCGAACTGCTCGCCGATCTGGCGGCGGCCGGCATCACCTATCAGGATCTGACCACCGAGCAGCGTTCCCTGGAGGAGATTTTCGTCGACATGGTGAGGGCCGCCCATTGAATCTGCAGGGGGTCAAAGCGCTGTACCGGTTCGAGATGGCGCGCATGGGCCGAACCGTGCTGCAGAGCGTGGTATCGCCAGTGCTGTCGACGGCGCTGTACTTCGTGGTGTTCGGTGCGGCTATCGGTTCGCGCATCACCGAGGTCGGCGGCGTCAGCTACGGCGCCTTCATCGTGCCCGGCCTGATCATGCTCATGCTGCTCACCCAGAGCGTCTCCAATGCCTCGTTCGGCATCTACTTTCCCAAGTTCACGGGCACTATCTACGAAATCCTGTCGGCCCCCTTGTCGTACTTCGAGATCCTGCTCGGCTACGTAGGCGCGGCCGCCACAAAATCCATCATCATCGGCCTGATCATCCTTGCCACCGCCGGCTTCTTCGTCGACCTGCACATCGAACATCCGGTCTGGATGCTGGTGTTCCTGGTGCTGACGGCAGTCACCTTCAGCCTGCTCGGCTTCATCATCGGCATCTGGGCGGAAGGCTTCGAGAAGCTGCAACTGGTGCCACTGCTGCTGATCACGCCCCTCACCTTCCTCGGCGGGACCTTCTACTCCATCGAGATGCTGCCGGAGTTCTGGCAGAAGGTGACCCTGTTCAACCCGGTGTTGTACCTGGTCAGCGGGTTCCGCTGGAGCTTCTACGGCATGGCCGACGTCAGCCTGAGCGCCAGCATCGGCATGATCGGGCTGTTTCTCGGCTTCGGCGTAACCATGGTGGCCTGGATGTTCCGCACCGGGTATCGGCTGCGGCCCTGACCAAGCTGCTGCTGCTGGGTTCCTGAGACCAGATCCGCTCGCTGTTCAAGAGCCGGCCAGGCACCGCGGGCTTCATGCGGCCCGGCCTCAGAGAAAATCTCCTGGTGGCGGAAGCATCGTCCCCTTCCCTGTTCAGCGCCAACGAGGTGGTGTTCCACGAGTCCGTGCACTATCTGGTCCGCAACGCCAGTTCGTTCCGGTATCCGACCTGGTTCGACGAAGGTTTCGCCCAGGTGCTCGGCACCGCCTACCTGGACGACGGCGCCATCTTGGTCGGGTATCCGCCAAAAACCGCGGCCTACGTGATGCAATACGAAAAGCTCATGCCCGTGGAGCGCCTGGCGGACACGGCCTCCACCTACGAACTCGGAACCCTGGCGGTCGGCCGCTTCTACGCCACGTCCTGGCTGCTGGTCCACTATCTTCTGCTTTCGGACGACCCGCGCCTGCAGCAGCAGGCCCATCAGTACCTGATGGCGAACAACGCCGGACGGGCAGATTTCGAGGCCACGTTCGGCTCCTTCGACGCCGTCGATGCCGCCCTCGAGAAGTACGGGCGCGGGCTGCCGTTCGGCAGAATCCCGATGGAGCGCATCTCCTTGCAGCCCGAGTTCCACCCGCAGCGCCTGGAGCCTCGAGAGATCGCCTACGCTCGCCAGCCTGACCGTCATGTCGAACCCCTCGTACGTCCGTTCGCTGTTCTCCAGCATTCTCGAAAGCGACCCGGCGGGCCGGTGTATGGATTCCCGCGCACTGGACGAAGCGCGCGGTCTCTACCAGCGTGCTCATGCGCTTGATCCGGGATCTCCTGAAACCCTGACCAACTACGCGGCTCGCCGGTACCTGCAGCGCGCGGCTGGTTGGGCCGTCGACTTTCCCGAAGAGCATGCCCGGATCGGCAGGATGCTCGCCCAGGTGGATGCTGACGGCGATGCCCTTCCCGCGCCCGAGGACCCTGTCGGCGCCGACTGAGGCAACGTCAACGGAGGGGCCAGGCCGACATTGGCGAACGGACAGCGCCGCCAGCCACTGCCAGGCTTGTTGGTTCACCCGAACGGTCTTCCGGCTGCGCTGGGCATCGCCCAACGTGGGTTCGCCCTGATCGTGTCGTTCATGCCAGACTGGCGCATACTCGAAGTATCCAAATGCAATGGGTTTGCATCGGCAGTAGTGGGTGCCATGCGGAACAGGGGAGAACCATGAGCGCAGCAACCGGCCGGGTGGCCGCGCGGCTCTGCGCCCTGCTGAGCGCGCTGATGCTGACGTCGGCGCCACCGGCCGCGCGCGCCCACGGCGGTGTGATGCTGGAAGACGACCTGTGCATCATCAAGGTCGGCTACCTGGACGCCCACTTCAAGATCTACCTGCCGGAGCAGTACGGCCACCGGGAATTCTGCGAGGATCTGCCGGCGTCCGGCGATACCGTGTTCGTCATGGAGTATCTGCACAGCGGCTTTTCCGATGCACCCATCGACTTCCGCATCGTCCGCAACGTCACCGGCCTCGGGGAGTTCACCCGCTGGGCCGACGTGGCGGCGGTGGACGATCTGGAAGCCATCACCGTGTACCACCAGCCGGCGGCACTGGCGCCGGACGTGTTCACGACCGTGGTGAATCTGGACGCCCCCGGCGAATACGTCGGCATCGTCACGGTACGCCATCCGGACGCGGACAAAACCTATCAGGCGGTGTTTCCCTTCGCCGTCGGCTTCACCGGACTCGGAATCTGGCCATGGTTAGCACTCTTCGTCGCCTATCTGCTCGGCAATATCTGGTTTCTGCTCCGGGGACGCCCCCGCTTACGGGCAGCCGCCGAGCCCTCGGCACTGTCCTCGCGCTGACTCTGATGACTGCCGCGGCAATCGCCGGCACCGCCGCCTCCGGTGGTCCGTTCCCATCCGATTCAGGTCGCTACCGGATTGATTACCGCAGTCAGCTCGACCCGATCCCCATCAATCAGATTCACGCCTGGACGCTCCATCTGAGCCGCGCCGATGGGCAGCCGGTGGACGGTGCAGAACTGACCGTAACCGGCGGCATGCCGGCCCATGACCACGGCCTGCCGACGGCGCCGCAAGTCACCAGAGCCCTTGGCGGCGGCGACTACCGGCTGGAAGGTCTGCGCTTTCACATGAACGGATACTGGGAGTTGACCGTGAATATCCGCGTCGACGGCGCGCGCGACACGGCCACCCTGACCCTGCGCTTGTGACGCCGGCCTGGCACAGAGGGGCGCGCGCCCTGGGCCTGCTGACGGTGGCCGTGTTCCTGGTGCCGGAAGCGTGCTGGCAGCGTTTACCGATGGCGCCGGCCCCCTGGTCCGACGCGGAACTGGCGCTGATCGAGTCGCTGTCCCTCGATACGCTGGCGCCGGCACCCGCGAATCCCAGCAACGCGGTCGCCGACGACGGGCATGCCGCGCGCATGGGTCAGCGGCTGTTCTTCGATCCCAGGCTGTCCGGCAACGGCGAGGTGTCCTGCGCAACCTGCCACCAGCCCGAACGGCGTTTTACCGATGGGCTGGCGAAAGCGCGCGCCATCGGCGAAGCGCCGCGCAACACCCCGAGCCTGGTTGGCGCGGCCTGGAGCCCCTGGCTGTACTGGGACGGGCGCAAGGACAGCCTCTGGTCCCAGGCCCTGTCGCCCCTGGAGGATCCCGCCGAACACGGCGGCAACCGCTTGGCCTACGCCCACCTGATGACGAACGATCCGGGGTATCGCGCGGACTATGAATCGCTGTTCGGGCCGCTGCCGGACCTGACGGATCACGAGCGATTCCCGATGGTCCGGGGCGCCATTGACCAGCAAGCCGTGGACGCAGCCCTCGCCGCCCTGTCGCCGGACGACCGGCATGCCGTTGACACGGTGTTCGCCAATATCGGCAAGGCCATCGCCGCCTACGAACGTACCCTGATCCCGGAACCGACCCGTTTCGATCGGTACAGTGATGCTCTTGCCGCCCACGACGCGGCTGCAGCCACGGAGTTGTTCACGCGCGACGAGGTCCTGGGGCTGCGGCTGTTCATCGGCCGCGGCCGCTGCATCGAGTGCCACAACGGACCACTGTTGACCAACAACGAGTTCCACAACACCGGCGTGCTGTCCTTCCCAGGGGAAGTGCCGGACAAGGGCCGCATCGACGGGCTGCGCCAGGTTCGAGCCGATCCGTTCAATTGCCTGGGGGAGTTCAGCGACGACCCGGCCCGGGACTGCCCGGAACTGCGCTTCGTCCGGGACGGCATCGAGTTGCTCGGCGCGGTGCGGACCCCGTCGCTGCGCAATCTTGCCGGCACCGAGCCGTACATGCACAAGGGTCAACACGGCGATCTGAGTGAAGTCCTCGCCCACTACAACCGGGCGCCACTGGCCATGATCGGTCACAACGACGCCAAACCTCTGGGGCTTGGCGGCTGGCAACTGGCACAGCTCGAGGCTTTCCTGCAGACCTTGTCACCACCCGCTCCCGACTGAATTGCCCACCGCAACAGGTAACGACGCTTAACAAAGCCCACAACAGTGCTATAGACTGAAGCCATCGACACTCGGGGATGGGGAGTCGATGACGATGATCAGAGAAGCGCTCAGAGGCACCCGGCTGGACCCGTCGATCCGCTGGCTGGGCGCCACGATGCGGTATTACCGCAAACCGAAGGTCCAGCGCATGAATGCCCGGTACGATCGGCAGACGGTCGAGATCCTGCGCCGGGTACCCGGCAACTACCTCGACATCGGCGCTGCCGGCGGCACCATCCTGCGGCACATGCTGCAGGTATCGCCCGGCGGCCACCATGTGGCGTTCGAGCCGATTCCGCAGATGGCCGAGCGGGTCCGCTCACGCTTTCCCGGCGTGGAGTTGCACCAGGTCGCCCTCAGCGACCATCCCGGCGAGACCGCTTTCAATTACGCTCCCCGTCAACCCGGGCGCAGCGGGCTCAAACGCCTGGACACCGTAACCGACGTGGAAGTGATCCCGGTCCGGGTCGAAATGCTCGACAATCTGATCCACGACACCGTACACGTCATCAAACTCGACGTGGAGGGCGCGGAACTCGCAGTGCTGCGCGGTGCCCGCGGAGTGCTGGAAAAGTACCACCCGATCATCGTCTTCGAGCACGGTTCGGCGGCGGCACATTTCGGCACCACGCCGGAGGACGTGTGGGACTATCTGGCCTCGCTCGACTACCGCATCTGGCTGCTGAAGCGATGGCTGAACGGCCGCGGCTGCCTGTCACGGGAACGGTTTGCCCGGGAAGCACGGTCGCGTAATTTCTATTTCGTCGCTTCCCGGCAGGCGCCGGTGCCGGCCCCGACCGGCGCCGTCCCCAGCGGATAGTCCGCCGCGTCCACGCGCTCCCCTCCCTGCCCGCGGCAACGCCGAGGCAGGACGCACATCGACACCCTCAATCGCCGCAATATGCAGATTCAATTGGAAAACCAACTGAATTTGACCAAACCTATCGTTTGTCCAAGACAGAGGGGAGAAACCCGATGCGAAACAAGTTACTTGCGGTACTTGCCTTGCTGACCGTCACTACCACACCCGGCGCCCTCGCCCAGAGCATGGCGATCGAGCCTGACGTGCCGAAACCCAATCAATTCTGGTGGCCGGAAATGCTCGACCTTTCCGCGCTGCGTGATCACGACCCCGACTCCAACCCGTACGGGCCCGATTTCGACTACGCCGAAGCCTTTGCCAGTCTCGACTACGAAGCCCTGAAAGCGGACCTGCGGGCCATGATGACCGAGTCTCAGGACTGGTGGCCAGCCGACTACGGCCACTATGGACCGCTGTTCATCCGCATGTCATGGCACGCCGCGGGTACCTACCGCATGGCCGATGGCCGTGGCGGCGCGGGCGGCGGGCAGCAGCGCTTCGATCCGCTCAACAGTTGGCCGGACAACGTCAGCCTGGATAAAGCCCGGCGCCTGCTCTGGCCCATCAAGCAGAAGTACGGCCGCAACATCTCCTGGGCCGACCTGATCGTGCTGGCCGGCACACTGGCCATGGAGGACATGGGTTTCGAGACCTTCGGCTTCGCCGCAGGCCGGTCCGATGACTGGGAAGCCGATCTGGTGTACTGGGGCCCGGAACAACAGATGCTGGGCAGCGACCGATTCGGCACCGACGGCAAGCTGCAGGGCCCACTTGCTGCTACGGTCATGGGTCTGATCTACGTGAATCCCGAAGGCCCCAACGGCAGCGGTGACCCGATTGCCGCCGCCGAGCGCATCCGCACCAGCTTCGGCCAGATGGCCATGAATGACGAAGAAACGGTCGCGCTGATTGCCGGTGGACACACCTTCGGCAAGATGCACGGCGCTCACAAGGCAGCGGACTGTGTGGGTGCTGATCCCGCCAGCGCCGATATTGAACAGCAGGGCTTCGGCTGGGCCAATAAGTGCGGCAAGGGCAATGCCGAAGACACCGTCACCAGCGGCCTGGAAGGCGCCTGGACGGCGGCGCCGACGCGCTGGACGATGATGTACCTGCAGAACCTGTTCAACTTCGAGTGGGAACAGACCCGCAGCCCGGGTGGCGCCATCCAGTGGATTCCCGCGGACGGGCAGGCCGCTGACACGGTGCCGGACGCACACCTGCCGGACGTCCGCCATGCGCCGGTGATGCTCACCACCGACCTGTCGCTGAAGGAAGACCCGGCCTATCGCGCCATCTCCCAGCGCTTTCTCAACAATCCGGACGAGTTCGAACTGGCCTTCGCCAAAGCCTGGTTCAAGCTGACCCACCGGGACATGGGCCCGGAAGCCCGCTATCTGGGCGGCGACGTGCCGCAGGAAGCGCTGCTCTGGCAGGACCCGATCCCCGCGGTGGACCACGACCTGGTTTCCGATGACGACGTCGAGAAGCTGAAGGCCGACATTCTGGATTCCGGCCTCACCGTACCCGAGCTGGTCCGTACCGCCTGGGCCGCTGCCGCCAGCTACCGCGACAGCGACATGCGCGGCGGCGCCAACGGGGCGCGGTTGCGCCTGGCTCCGCAGAAGGACTGGCCGGTAAACGATCCGACCGAGGTTGCCAGGGTGATCGGTGTACTGGAGGAAATCCAGGACGACTTCAACGGCCGCCGTAAGCAGATTTCCCTGGCCGACCTGATCGTGCTGGGCGGAACCGCGGCCGTGGAGAAAGCCGCGGCCGATGCCGGCTACGACATCGAGGTGCCATTCACTCCGGGACGCGCCGATGCGACCGCGGAGCAGACCGACGTGGAAGCGTTCTCGGTGCTGGAACCGAAGGCCGACGGTTTCCGCAACTACTACGGCGAAGGCGCGTGGCTGTCGCCGGCCGAAAGCCTGGTTGATCGGGCTGATCTGCTGACCCTGACCGTGCCGGAAATGACGGTGCTGGTGGGTGGCCTGCGCGCCCTCGATGCCAACACCGGCGGGGTCCGCCACGGAGTGTTCACCGAGACGCCCGGTCAGCTCACCAATGACTTTTTCGTGAACCTGCTCGACATGTCAACCGCCTGGTCGAAGGCTGACGAGGATGGTGTTTACGAAGGCCGGGATCGCGGCACCGGTGAAGTGCGCTGGACGGCAACGCCGGTCGACCTGATCTTCGGTTCCAACGCGGAGTTGCGTGCGGTGGCCGAAGTCTACGCGCTGTCGGACAGCGACGAACTGTTCGTCGAAGACTTCGTTGCCGCCTGGACCAAGGTCATGATGCTGGACCGTTTCGACATCTGATCTGAGCTCACCGAGGGTGGAACGGTGCTGCTCGGAGCGGCCCCAACGCTTCCCCTGAGCCAGCACCAGCAACCACGGCACTGTGTATTTCGACAGGTAACTACGTTTCTTGCGTCCGGCCATCTCTCCCGCATAATGACACGATCCCAAGTCCCGCCAGGCGGGTTGGGCATCACACAGGAAGCAGGGGAGAGAGCTACATGTTGCAACGTAGAATGCGATGGCGGCCTGCCGTGGCTGCCACTTTGATGGTCTGTCTGACGCCCGGCGTCTCACCGGTTCGAGCTGCCGAAAGCGGCGTAATCGAGGAGATCGTCGTAACAGGGTCCTTCATCCGGCGGACGACGGCAGACTCACCATCGCCACTGTCCGTCGTCAGCCGGGCCGATATCGAGAACATCGGCGCCGTCGAGATCTCGGACATCGTCAACCGCATGACTTACAACTCCGGATCGACCACCGACCAACTCCCAGGGGGGGCGGGGTACCATCAACCTGCGCAACCTCGGCCTCGGGTCGACGCTGGTCCTGTTGAATGGCCGCCGCAGCGTCACCGGCAACAACGACTCCGGGGGCAACGCCTACGTCAGTACCTCGACGCTGATGCCGACCATTGCCATCGAACGGGTGGAAGTCGTCAAGGACGGTGCTTCCGCGTTGTATGGTTCCGACGCCGTAGCCGGAGTAGTCAACTTCATCACCCGGGACGATTTCGAAGGCACGGAGTTCCAGGCACGCTTCGCCAGCGACCAGGAAACCTGGGATCAGGACGACATTCAGTTGGCCGGTATCTGGGGGGTCAACAACGATCGAGGCAGCCTGGTAGTGTCCGCCGAGTATCTGGACCGCAAGGGCCTGCAGATCGATCAGCGTTATGGCGACTACGGGCGTTCCGGCGTGTCGACTCTGGGCAACCCCGGCACCTTCGTGCCCCAGGACCCTGCGGTAACCGGTGCCTATCTGGTGGGCGGCGGCGCCGAAATCGGCCTCGGCCCAACGGTCCCGGTTGCTGGAGACGTCGACTGCGAAGTGGCCGCCTCCCTGCACCGCCAGAGCTTCCGTTCGCCGACGTTCGGAACGCCTTTCGCCGGGGGATTGGATAGCCTCGGCGCCTGTATCTACGACTTCTCGCCCATGTTCAATCTGGTGGGCGCGGAGAACCGGTTTCTGAGCCTGCTGACCGGTCACTACGACATCACCGACTCGGTGGAGACCTACGTCGAGATAGGCTTCACCGACCAGGAGTTCAACAGCGGACAGTCGCTCTACCCGCTGGTACGCTTTCCGACCATTCCGGTCGACAACCCGGGGCTGATCAACGACTTCGAGCGCCGGAGCATGGCCTTGACCGGCAGCCCCACCGCCGTTCCGGTAGCCCCGACCACTTTCTACGGTCGAGTGCTTGGTTTCACCCCCAGCGATGGACCGGACTCCCGCGTCCGCCCGGTCGATACCGAAGCCCGCCAGTTCGTGGAGCAGCACCGGGCCGTGGTGGGTTTTCGCGGCGACCTGCCGTTCGGCGAAAACTGGACCTTCGACACCTCGTTCACGTACAGCGAACGCGACGCTCAAGGCCGGATAACCGATACCAAACAGCAACAATTGCTGCTGGCATTGAGCGGCCTCGGCGGACCCGACTGCGATCTGGTCAACGGTACCCCGGGCGCTGGCGGCTGCCAGTATTGGAACCCCTTCTTCAGCGCCTACTTCACCCCGGACGGCGGTGTGCAGACCGACCCGGAACTGATCAACACGCCGGAACTGCTGAACTGGATGGTGGGCGAAATCCGATCCGTGGCCGAGAACAAACTCACGGTGGCCGACTTCGTCATGACCGGCGATCTGTTCGACATGCCGGCCGGCCCGCTGGGGATGGCATTCGGCGTCCAGTTCCGCCGCGAAGAAGTGTTCTTCGACGCCGATCGGGACTCGAACCTGAACAACTATTCGTTCATTTACGGCGCCGCCGACTACCAGGCCCAGGAGGACGTTTGGGCGGCATTTGTCGAGTTCGCGATCCCGGTAACGGACAAGATCGACCTTCAGGTCGCTGGCCGCATGGAGGACTTCGAAGAGAACGACGAAACGACCTTCGATCCCAAGATCACGGCCATGTACCGGGCCACGGACAGCCTGACCCTGCGCGCTTCCGGAGGCACGTCGTTCCGCGTCGGGTCGCTGCTGCAGCGTGCCGGCCAATCGACGCAGCTCATCAACATTGCCGACCCCTTCAGCGGCACGGGACTGGCATTCCGGCCGCAGATCGGTACCGGTAATCCCGAGTTGACGCCGGAGGAATCCACCACCTGGAACATCGGCTTGTCCTGGGCGCCTGTGGACGGCCCGTTGGAAGGCCTGTCAGTCGACCTCGACTACTACGACTACGCCTACGACGACCTGATCACGCTGGAAGGCCCCGCGGACCTGGTGAATCGCGATACCGCCCTGCGCTGCCCCCAGGGATTGAACAACGTCCCTACGGACGCCATCCCCGATTGCGGCGTGCAGACTGACGGGACGGTCATCTCGCTCGGCGAGGGCATTCCCGACCAGGTCATCCGGGATCCGAACAACCTGCAGCTATTGCGGGTGGCGCCGACCTACTCCAATGCCCAGGAGCTGGACGTGTCGGGACTCGATTTCTCGGTACGTTACGCAATGGAACTCGGCAGTCTGGGTCTGCTGACCACCAGCCTCGACGGTAGCTGGGCCGCGGAATGGGACCTGACCCGGGCCGACGGCGTGGTGATCGACGGGGTCGGCAGCCGAAATTTCGGCACGACCATCGGCCGCTCGCTGCCGGAGTGGAAGGTCAACCTCGGCTTCAACTGGATGAAGGACCGGCACTCGGCCTTCGTTCTGGTGCGTTACATCGACGCCTACGTCGATAACCAGGGTATCGAAGACGCCGGCAACGACGGCCAGAACGTGTGTCTGGGCTCGTGCCTGCGTGCCTTCTCCATCAATCTGCCAGGCGCCATCGGCGAAACCGAGAACGACCTGGATCGGCGCATCAATAGCTGGACCACGGTTGACGCCCAGTACAGCTTCGATCTGCCGGCCATGGGCATTCAAGCCGAAGGCAGCCGCATCGCCGTCGGCGGAACCAACATCTTCAACCGTAAGCCGCCGCGCCTGAACTTCGACGGCCAGTTCGATCCGTTCGTGCACGACTCCCGCGGTGCTGTCTGGTATGTGCGTTACACGATGAACATGTAGCGTGCACCGGCCCCACGATCGGCGAGCGCCTTCGGGCGCTCGCCAACTTTCCCGGACCCGTCGGCAGGCAATGGCCCTCGCCTGCATAGGCCATGTCCACGCCGATTGGCCGCTGGACGATAAACTTGCCGCCTGCGCAACCCGTACCGACGACGGTGAGCGCCTTGCCTGCTTCGACGCCCTGGCCGAGTCGGTGGCGCGTCCGGCTGAATCCCAGCCTGACACTGGCGACGACCCGCCCGAGGACACGACAAAACCCGTTCAGATAGCCCCAGCCGCATCACCCGAGCCGACTCGGTGGCGGGAACGTATCGCTCGTATCGAGCGACAGCCCCGCGGCGAGCAGGTATTTTTCCTCGCTAACGACCAGATCTGGGTCGAGCTGGAACCTGGCCGGTTCCGCTACCAGAAAGATACCGAGGTGATCATCGAGCAGAGCAGTCCGGGGGCTATATCCTGTTCACCGATAGAGGCCGCGCTACCCCGGTCCACCGCCTCGAGTGACCCCCCCACCGCTCGATGGTCAGTGGCCTGGATCTACCGCGGCCGCCGTCTGTGGCACAATCCAGCCCCCTATTCAATGTTCAGGAAGGATCGACATGAGCAGACTGGCCCTGTTGACGCTTACGGCATTGCTCGTCTCCGCCCCCGCTGGCGCGGACGTGGCCGATCCACTGCGCGCTGCGGTCGATCATCCGGGCCGTCCCAGCGCCGAAGCAGCACGGGACGTCTATCGCCACCCCTATGAGACGCTCGAGTTCTTCGGTATCGAGCCGGACATGACGGTGGTCGAGCTGTACCCCGGCAGTGGCTGGTACACCGGGGTGCTGGCGCCGTACCTGGCGGGCGAGGGCCAGTTGGTCGCCGCCCACTTCAACGTCGACCGGGACGATGCGCCCGGCTATTACCAACGCTCATACTACGCGTTCGTGGCCAGGTTCGGCGACAGCGAGACCTATGGCGAGATCGAGATCATTGCCTTCGAACCGCCTGAGCTGAGCAGCCTCGGGGAGTCTGGCAGCGCGGACGCCGTGCTGACCTTCCGCAACATTCATTCCTGGATGAGCGACGGTCAGCTCGACACCGTTTTCACGGCCGCCTTTGAGGTGCTCAAGCCGGGCGGGGTTCTCGGGGTAGTGGGTCATCGCCTGCCGGAAGACCGCTCCCAGGACCCCGCGGCCAGCACCGGATACGTGAAGGAAAGCGTAGTAGTCGAGGCAGCCAGCCGAGCCGGATTTACGGTGGCTGAAAAGTCGGAGGTCAATGCCAACAGCAACGACGATGCCGACCATCCGAACGGGGTCTGGACGCTGCCGCCGAGCCTGGACGTGCCGGAGGGCGAAGACCCGGAACCCTATCGCGCCATCGGCGAGAGTGATCGCTTCACGTTGAAGTTCGTGAAAGCTGAAGGCTGACGTAGACGACCACCAGCGCCTGGCAGATCGACCTCACGGGGCGTGTACCGCGAGCACGTCGCACCCAACCCGGCTGAGAACCTTCTCAGCCGAGGCGCCAAGCAGGCGCTCACCGACACCACGATGAACGCCCGTTCCAACCACGACAACGTCGGCGTCGACCCGGTCTGCCACGTCGGCGACGGCCTGGCCAACCTTCCCGGCCGGCAGGTGCATGCGCCGCCGGGAAACCCCGAGGGGACCAAGCTGTTCCAGCAACAGTTTCCGTGCGGAATCCCGCGACGCGCGCCGCACCTTGCGGGCGTCGAAGAAGTCGAGGTCCCGGAATGAGGGGTGATCCGCCACCGCGGTGACGCCATGCAGCTCCGCCGAGGTGAGTTCGGCAAACCAGGCAGCCATGCCGGTCACAGCGCGGTTGAGCTTACGGTGCCTGCCGTCCGGCTGGTTCTCATCCAGCGCCACCAGAACGCGCCCCGAGGTGCGGCGCCGGCCGGTGGCCACCAGCAGCAAGGGCGCCGGACAGGAACGGAGCAGCGCCCAGTCGAGTGGCGTGTGCCGCAGAGTCCGCGATCTGTGAACCGACTTCACCACCAGGGTGGGTCGGTTCCGGGCGGCCCAGCCGGCAACCCAGGCGCCAATGTCTTCGGTCCAGACCACCTCGGTGGAGACGTCTGCGGCGCTGAGTTTCTGATCCAGCAGCAGTCCGTCGAGCCAGCGGCGGCGCTCGGCGACGACGGATTTTCGCAGCGCCCGCCTCTGGTGGGTGTCAAACACGTCCGTCCGGGTCGCCATGGGCAGCCAGCAGAATGACACCAGGTGCAGGTGGGCACCGGCTGACTTCGCCAGATCCAGCGCCCGCCGCAATGCGGTCTGAACGTGCTTCGGTTTGTCGAGAACTACCAGGATCGGGGCCACACCACTCATAACGCCGCCTCGGCCGCGCACACACCAGCGCGGCACGTTTCCAGTTCGTGCACCAGCCTGTCCTCCAGGCTCCGTATCTCTCGGGCATACTACGGTGCACGGCGCCGGACGACTCTCCGTAGATTCCACAAGTCGAACCACGGTGCAAAGAGACGCAGGAAGGCCCGATAATCCGGCTGACTCCCGACCAAGGCGCAGCATGACGGAAGATGGTCCCAAACGCGTCCGCGAGCTGAGTGCCAGCGACCTGCGGCGCCAGGCGGATCCGACGGCACTCGGCTTCACCAGCACCGCCGAGCTCGACCCGACCCAGGGCGACACCGAACAGCCCCGGGCCGAGCAGGCTCTGGCTTTCGGCATTTCCATGCGCTTCGACGGCTACAACGTCTATGCGCTCGGCTCGCCCCAGATCGGCATGCACGAGTTTGTCCTCAATCGCCTGCATGCAGCAGCGGCGGCGCGACAGGCGCCGGATGACTGGTGCTACCTGAACGACTTCGACGACCCCTCGAGCCCCCGCAGCTGCAGACTTCCTCAGGGCATCGGCCGCCGGCTCAAGCACGATGTCGCAGAGTATCTTTCGGCGGTACGCGCGACGCTGCCGGCTGCGTTGAAGTCGGAGGATTTCCGCCGCCAGGCCGCCGAACTGGGCCAGCGACTGCAGCAGCGTCAACTGGCCGACACCAGCGCTCTGCAGGAAGAAGCCGAGCGCCTGGGCCTGACCATGCTGGCGACCCCAAACGGCTTCGTGTTCGCGCCGATCGATGACGGCAAGGTGATGGAACAGGCGCAATACGCCAGCCTGGACCCGGAGCGCCGCCAGGAAATCGACCGAAACATCGAGCAGATGAACTCACGTCTTGTGGAGCGTCTGCACGCCTATCCAATGCTCCAGGAAGAACTGATCCGTGAACAGCGCCAGCTCACCCGGGAAACGGCTTCCCGGGTGCTCGAGTCTCTGGCCGCGACGTTGCGCAAGCGCTACCAGGGCTATCCCGGAGTCATGGCCTTCGTTCTCGCCGCGCAGGCCGACCTGCTGGACAATACGGAGCGCCTGCTGCTGCTGGATCAGGCCGAGACCGCCGGCGGCGGCACGCAGCCGGGCGCCGCTCGTGCTGCAGCGGATCAGTTCTTCCGCCAGTATCACGTGAACCTGATCGTCGACAACGCCGAACTCGAGGGAGCACCGGTTGTTTACGAGAGCAACCCCAGCCTCGACAACCTGCTCGGCAAACTCGAGCATCGCGTCGAGTTCGGTATGCCGGTGACCGACCTGAACATGATCCGCGGCGGCGCACTGCATCGCGCCAATGGCGGTTACCTGCTGGTGGACGCCGATCGTCTGTTGCAGAAGCCGTTTGCCTGGGAGGCCCTCAAGCGGGTGCTCGCGGACCGTGCGCTGCGGATGGAGTCGGTCGGCCAGATGCTCAACCTCGCCTATTCGGTATCCCTTGACCCGCAGCCAATCGATCTTGACGTCAAGGTCGTCCTGCTCGGCGACCGCCAGCTCTACCACCTGCTCAGACAGCACGACACGGACTTCGACGGGCTGTTCAAGATTGTCGCCGACTTCGACGACTATGTGCCCTGGGACGACGATCAGCAGCACAGCTACGCGGCCCTTCTGGCCAGACTGGTGGTGGAATCCGGTATCCGCCACCTCACCGCGGGTGCGGTCGCCAGTACCCTCGAGCAGTCCAGCCGCCTGGCCGGCGACCAGCGGCGTCTGTCAGCGCGGGTGAGGGACCTGCAGGACATTCTGCGCGAAGCCGATCAACTCGCCAGCGCGGATGGAGACGAGCAGATCGACGCACACCACATCGACGCGGCCATCGCCGGACGGGCGTATCGGGTGGACCGGGTGCGCGAGATGATTCAGGAGAACATCCGGCGCGGTGTAATCCTGGTCGAGACAGGGGGCGCCCGAGTCGGCCAGGTGAACGGTCTGTCGGTCGCACAGATCGGCAAACTCGTCTTCGGACAGCCGGCCCGGATCACCGCCACGGCGCGCCTCGGCCACGACAAGCTCATCGACATCGAGCGGGAAGCGCGCCTCGGCGGCCGGCTGCACAGCAAGGCCGTCCTGATCGTGGCCAATTTCATTGGCGCCCGCTACGCCCGCGAACAGCCGCTGCCGCTGCACGCGAGTCTGGTGTTCGAGCAGTCCTACGGCGGTATCGAGGGCGACAGCGCTTCAGTGGCCGAGGTCTGCGCACTGCTTTCCGCAATCATCCAGCGGCCGATCCGGCAGGACATCGCGATCACCGGGTCGATGGACCAGTACGGCGCGGCGCAGGCGATCGGGGGTGTGAACGAGAAGATCGAGGGCTTCTTCGATACCTGCAGGGATCAGGGCCTGAGCGGCAGCCAGGGCGTGATCGTTCCGGCAGGAAACCAGGACAACCTGATGCTGCGCCAGGACGTCGTCGATGCCGTCGCCGCCAACACCTTCCATGTTTACACGATGGTCGACGTGGACGATGCGCTGGCGCTGCTGTTCGGCGCGCCAGGCGGGCAGCCGGCGGATCCCGCCGAGGTACACGCCGCCGTGGAGGCGCGCATCCAGACGCTGCACCAGCGCTTTCTCGAAACCGCCAATCGAACGCCGCAGGAGGACTGAGGGCATGACCGCAAAGCGCGCCCGGTTGCTGCTGGCGATGGACTGCGACAAGCCCGACGCGGCTGCCGTCCGGGTTCTGTTCGAAATCGTCTCCAACCCGGCCATGGAATTGATCGGGATCTACGTGGAGGACGAGGATCTGCTCCGAGCCGCGCATCTGCCGGGGCTCAAGGAGATACTCCTGAGCGGCCGGTCCGAGCAACTGGATCCGGACCGGGTCGCCCAGGACCTGAGCCGACAATCCGCGGCTGCGCAGCAGGCGTTCCATGAGATGGCACGGCAGCTCGCAGCCGATCATCGTGGTCTGCAGAGCCGTTTTCTGCGGGCCCGGGGCCGGCTCGCCGACGAGCTCGACCGGGCAGCAACAGAGACCGACATCGTGCTGGTCGCACGATCACAAGCCGGCGGGCTGCGGCGCCATCATGGCATGACGTTCCGTGGCCTGCTGCACCGTCCCGGCCACGTGCTGATCGTCAACGAACCGTGGGATTCGGGTACCGCCGTGGTCGTGATTCCGGCACCGGGCGCGGTACAGGTTGCCGAACGGCTGGCTCAGGCCGAGCGTCTGCGCCTGGTCCTCGCGGCCCCTGCTGATCGCTCCGCCGGAGTGCTCGACGCGCCCTCTGATACTCAGGTGCGGCGACTCGCCCGCTTCGACGAGGCGTCACTGGCGGACCTGTGCCTGGAGGAGGACGCGAGGCTGCTGGTGATCGGTGCTGACAGCGGTTTCGATCAGGACGTTCTGGTCAGCTCGCTGGTGGACCGATTGCCCTGCTCGGTACTGAGGCTGGCGCCGGCGAAGGTTGGCGGGAGCGTTCCTCACGCGTAAAGACGAGTGCGTCAGGTACACTCCCGGACAGGTACCCCATCAGATGGGTTGCAGGGCGCCCGCACCGACGATCACCACATCGATCCGGCGGTTTTTCTTGCGGCCTTCGGCCGTTTCGTTGTTGGCAACCGGACGGGTCTCGCCATAGCCCCGGCCGGATACCCGCGCGGGATCAGAATCCGGAAGCGACGTAATGTAAGCCTCCACAGCCTGCGCGCGGCGCTCGGAAAGTTCCAGATTGGACTCGTCCGAGCCGAACGCGTCGGTGTGACCTTCGATGACGATCTCCTGGTCCGGGAACACGGCCAGCGCCTCGCGCAGAGTCCTCAGCAACGAATAGTGCTCGGTCTTGATGACCGCCTGGCCAGTGTCGAAGTTGAGGCCGATCATGCGGATGATGACGTCATCGGCCTGCCGGACGACCATCGCCTGATCCGCCGGAAACAGGGCTTCGACGGAGCGGATCTGCTCGGCCAGCTTCTCCTGCGACGCCGAGAGCTGGCGCACCACCTCCAGCGATGCAGCTTCCGACGTCAGGGCGGCGACGAGTTGCTTGGATTCTTCCCACTGGGCTTGAGCCATGGACAGTTCGGTCATCAAAGCGGCCGTGGCAGCTTCCGGACCACTGGCGAAGTCGACCCGGCTGTCCAGCTGGTCGCCGATGCCGCGGACCGCGTTCTCCCACTGTAGCTGGGTTTCCTCGAGGGTTACGTCGCCGTCGCGGAATCGCTTGCCGAGCTGCGCCAGGTGGATGGCGTGGCGGGCCTCGTACTTGGCGTCCTGCGCCAGGCTGCGCGGCTCGTCGGTATCGTAGCGGTTGCGCTCCAGTCCTTCTTCGGCACGTTGCAGAAGGTCTTCGGCGGCGCTGAGCGTGATGGGTGCATAACGCTTGGCGTTGAGGTCCCTGGCCTCTTCCAGCAGCACGCGGGTCTCGTCCAGGTAATTGGCCTTGATCGCCAGCAGCTCCGCCTCACGGTAGCTGGTCTCGGCGCTATCACCGTAGCGTCGCGCCGACCTGACGCTTTCCTGCTCCAGGCGCTTGACGGCATTGGCGAACGCAACTTCCGCGTCGCGCCACTCGTCGGCGGCATGGGATGGCGCGTCGGCGCTGAGCGCATCGCTGCGAGCCTCGATTGCATCCGGAAGTGTCACCCGCGCCACTTCCGTGGCTGCCGTCGCTTTGCGAAACGCGCTTGTCGCATCGTCAAGGTGTGAGCGGATGCGGTCGATGGAACCGCCCGAGTTGACCAGTGCCTCGGCGGCGCGGTATTCCTCAGAGCCGGCAGCATAGGACGCCGGCGCGAGCACGCTGGCCTGTGCGTCGTTGGCCTCGGCCAGGGCCTGCTCCGCTTCGGCGAACAGCGTCGAACGCAGGTCAGTGGTGGCTGCGCTGGCATGCGAGGAAAAAAGTAAGAGTCCCAGAATCACCAGTTGCTTCACGGGTAGTGCCCTCCTTGTGAGTGGCGGGTGCAGTAGGCGACGGTTCCCGCTGAGCCGGTAGCTGGGGCTATTACCTATTCGTATCGTGAAATGCCCGTATGGCGTCCGGCGCGCGCCACCGCAGGCTGCCGAGGCTGGCTCTATCGCCGCTCCGTGATAGCATCGATTGCCGGGGAGGGAGCCAGCCATGCCGCGAGAGCGCAAGCCGCAGTCGTACTACGACGACATCAAACGCAGATTCGCCGAGGAGCGCGACCTGCGCCTCGCCTACCGCCCGGAGGGTACGGACCAGTTCACCTCGGACCTGGAAGGTGCGCTGGAGAAGTACGCGATCGACCCGTACGCCAGCGATCGCGATGAGCGCGAGCCCATCGACGATACGGTGGAGGTGCTCTTCATCGGCGGGGGTTTCTCCGCGTTGTTGACCTCCGCCCGTCTGCGGGAGCGGGGCGTGGAGTCCATCCGTATCGTCGAGCGCGGCGCCGATGTCGGCGGCACCTGGTACTGGAACCGTTACCCGGGCGTGGCCTGCGACGTGGTGTCCTACGACTACCTGCCGCTTCTGGATGAAATGGACTACGTCCCGGTCAATCACTACTCGCGAGGGCCCGAAATTCTCGCGCACTGCCAGGCAATCGCGAAGAAGTACGACCTCTACGACCTGGCCGTGCTGCAGACCACGGTCACCTCCACAGTCTGGAACGAAGAAGATCGGCTCTGGCACATCGGCACGGACCGGGGCGATACCATGCGCGCCCAGTTCGTGATCTGCGCCAATGGCACGCTTTCGAAACCCAAGCTCTCCCTGATCAAAGGCATGGAGACCTTCAAGGGTTACTCGTTCCACACCTCGCGCTGGGATTATGCCTACACGGGCGAGAAGCTCGAGCACCTTCGCGACAAAGTGGTGGGCATCATCGGCACCGGCGCGAGCGCCGTTCAGGCCGTGCCGGAGCTCGCGAAGCAGGCGAAGGGTCTCTATGTCTTTCAACGCACGCCCTCCTCCATCGACATCCGCGATGACTGGCCCACGGACCCCAACTGGGCACGGCGGTTGAAGCCGGGCTGGCAGGCCAAGCGGCGGGAAAAGGTGCTGGCCGCCATCGAGCGCTCCCCGGAAGCGCAGGCGCGGTTCGACGCCATGACACCGGAACAGAAGGTTCGCGCCCAGGAGAATGCCAACATCGATTACATGATGCGCATTCACCGGCGCATCGAGCAGGAAGTCCACGATCCCGAAACCGCGGAGGCGCTGAAACCCTGGTACATGTTCATGTGCAAGCGCCCATGCTTCCACAACGAGTATCTGCCCGCGTTCAACCTGCCGACCGTGCATCTGGTGGACACCCACGGCGAGGGCATCACCGAGATCGGCGAGCGCGGCCCGGTCTTCCACGACAGAACGTATGAGCTGGACCTGCTGATCTACGCCACCGGATTCGAGGTACAGAAGACCGGGATCTACAACCGCATCGTCGGCAAGGGCGGCCTGGACCTGGAAGACAAGTACGCGGACGGCATCCGCACGCTGCTCGGCATCCACACCCATGGCTTTCCGAACCTGTTCGTCATGGGCGGCTACCAGGCTTCCTTTCAGTTCAATCTGACCGACATGCTGCAGACTCAGGGTGACCACATCGCCGAGTGCATCGACTACGTGCGCAAGCACGACTACCAGACCATGGACCCGACCGCCGAGGCCGAGGAGTGGTGGGTGCAGGAGGTGATCGCCCATCGCGGCAAAACCTCCCGCAACCGGGACTGTACGCCGGGCTACTACAACTTCGAAGGCGAGGACAACCGCCGGCAGGATGGCAACTACAACGGCGGCTTTCGCCAGTACTTCCTGCACCAGGGGGAGGTACGCGCACAGATGGCGCAGCACTTCGAGTTCACCCCTGCGAGGAGGAAAGCACCATGAGACGTTCGACGAAGATCATCGTGTCCACGGTCGGGGTACTGGTGGTGGGCTACGCCGCCTGGGTTGCCCACTTCGAGTGGTGGCTGGGCCGTGAACAGCCGCAAGGCGCCAACTCGCTGGTGATCGCCACCACGAAGGAAGATGGATCAACTCATGATCGTGTGCTGTCGCGCCTCGTGGATGACGATGGCAGCCTGTACGTGGCGGTGAATCACTGGCCCCGATCCTGGTATCGGCAGGCACTGGCGAACCCGCAGGTGCAGATCACCATGGATGGCGACACCCGGGATTTCATCGCCATACCGGTGGAAGGGGAACAGCACGACTACCTGATGGAGCGTTTTCCACTTAGCTTCAGCTCGCGTTTGCAGATGGGCTTTCCTCCCCGCTATTTCCTGCGGCTGGAGCCGGCAGCCGGGCCAGGCACCTGACCCCGCCCGCCGGTAACGCCGGCTGTGAGAAACGGGCGGCGGCCAACCCCTTACAGACGCGCGCGTACACCGAGATAACCTGCGGCGCCCGGCGAGCGGAAGCCGAACACCTCGTTGTAGTCCTCGTCGAGCAGGTTCTCGCCGCGAACGAACACCTGCACGCCCGGCGTGAGGTCGAAGCTCAATGCCGCATTCACCAGGGTGTAGCTGTCGAGAGTCACACGGGTTTCCGGTGTAGCGTTGACGAACTCGTTATCTTCCTGCTGACCGTTGAACAGCGCGCCGAGATTGAAGTTGCCGCGGCCGCCCATGAACGCAAAATTCACGTCGACGCTGCCGGAGTTCTTCGGGCGCCGAATCTCCACCGCGCCATCCGGATCGGCTGCGTCCAGGTACGTGTAGGAACCGCGCACCGACCAGGCCTCACTCAGGCGCGCCTGCACACTGACCTCCACACCGCTCCGGTCGCTTTCGCCGTCCTCATTGACGGGCGTCGACAGGAACGTATTGAAGTCGAACACAGTCGCAATCTCGTCCTCGAGGGTCGCGTCGAAGTAGGTCACGTCCACCAGCGCGCGCCCGTCCCAGAACGCCTGTTCGACCCCGATGTCCCAGCCCTCGGACTTCTCCGGCTCCAGGTCCGGGTTACCTTCGAAGGTAGATGGCGCGTAGCCGAATAACTCGTAGAACGAAGGATTGGTTATGCCTTGACCGTAGCTGGCGTGCACCCGGGTTCCGGACCTGGTGAACAGATAGGAACCGGTGGTCCGGAACGTACTGGCGTCGTCGAACAGATCGTTTTCATCGTGACGGACACTGATCGAAACCGAGGCGTTCTCACGTACCGACACGGCGTACTCGGCTATGAGGCTGGTCTGATCGTCGTCCTGACTATGGTTGGCGTCCGGATAGGACGGCACGATGTTCTCGAACTCCCACTCCTCTCGCTCGATACCGCCCGTCAGGGCGTGGCGCAAGCCACCGTCGCCGAACAGGAAAGTGGTCTCGTACTCGTACTGGCGCCGCTCGCCGCGAACGCCGCTCGAGTACACGTCACTGGAGTAGCTGTCGGACTCGGTGTCGGTGTATCCCAATGCCAGACGATGCAGCCAGCGGCCGTCCACCAGATTGGCCCGCAGTTCCGCCAGACCATGGAGCTGTTCCGACTCGGTGTGATCGTCCGAGTCCACCAGCAGCCCCTGGGTGGCCGTGTCGGGAAAATCGAAGTCCTGCCGGTCGAAATCGACCTCGTTGTCCGAGTGGCGCAGCACCAGCCGGGCCTGGAGCTGATCGGAGATTTCGAACGCCAGCTTGCCGTGCAGGGTGGTGGTCTGGTAACCGTCCTTCTCGCCGCTCTGAACCGCCGACTGGCTGATGCCATCGGTATCGTAGCGGTTGGCGGACAGTAGACCGCGAACCGACTCCGACCCGCCGGACACGGTGGCGCCGTACTGCAGGGTACCGAAAGAGCCGCCTTCGACCCGCGCGTGCCCATCGAATCCCGGCTCCGGATCAGTGGTGGTGATGTTCACCACCCCGCCAATGGCTTCGCTGCCGTAGAGCGCGCTCTGGGGGCCGCGCAACACCTCGATGCGCTGCACGTCCCAGGTCATGAGGTCGGCAAAGTTGTACTCGAAGCTCTGGGCCGGGTCATTGGTTTCGATGCCGTCGATGAATACCAGTGTGTGGTTGCCCTCGGCACCGCGGATGCGAACCTGGGTCAGCGCACCCACCTGTCCGGTCCGGTTGACCGCCGTGCCGGGTACCTCTCGCAGCAGTTCCGAGCCGAGCGCCACCTGGCGCGCGTCGATGTCGTCCGCGGTGAAGGTGGTGACGGCACTGCCCACCTCCCGGGCCGGGCGCGGCAGGTAGCTGCCGACGACGACGATCTCCTCCCACTTCTCTTCGCTGAGGGTGGGTGCCGATCCGGCGGATGCGGCGGGAGCCAGGGTGGCAATCAGGACGCAGGCGGAAGCGGTCGGAACCGCGGCGATCCGGGGAAACTGGGTCGTCATGAAGAGACTCTCACTCGGCCGCCGTACCTCGGGCGGGGGACTGTTCGACGACGCCAGGCCGGTCTCCGGACTGATGAGGCGGGCGGAGCATTCCACCCTGACGCCGGCCGCCTTCCCATGATCTTCACAGTGGCATTCTGGCTGACGTCACTCAATCACCGTTGCGAGGTCAGTATCGGAATTGCACCGATTTCCCGACACCCGGCGTCTGCGACGCACCATCGCGCCGCGGTGCAACGCCCGACGGCGTCGCGACGCGCATTATACATACGCCCCTGGCCCGCTCTACCCGGATCTACATGAACCGTTCCGAAGACCGCCATGAGAGACCGTCAATCCGAAGGCCAGCCGGTCGCCGCACGGCTCAGAACTCGTACTGCACGCTCAGGGTGTAATTCCTCGGCTCGCCGAAAGCGAGCTGGGTATAAAACCCGATCTGGCTGTAATACTTCTCGTCGAGCAGATTGTCGACGTTGAGCTGTGCCGAAACCTGATCATTGAACTGATAGCGGGCCATCAGGTTGACCAGGGTGAACGAGTCCTGGGCCGCCCGTTCCGTTCCACCGGTCGCTGGATTGGTGACGTCCGTGTAGCTCTCGCCTTCCCAGTTCACGCCGCCGCCCACGGTCAGCCGGTTCCACTCATAGGTGGTAAACAGCCGGAACAGCTTGCTGGGGAACCGGGTATTGACCGTGTTTGCTTCGCCGTCGGCGCCTTCCGCCGAGGCGTCGAAATCGGTGTAGCTGGCACTGATCTGCCACGACGGCGTCAGCTCCCCGACGATTTCCAGCTCGAATCCGTCACTCTCCACGCCGTCCTGTTCCAGGTACGCGACCAGCCGATTGGAGCCCGGATCGGGCACAAAGTCTGGATCCTCTACGGCCAGGTTTTCCTGGCGGGTCTCGAAGTAGGTGATGGTGGTGTGCAGAGCGTCATCGAAAAACGCACTCTTGAGCCCGATCTCGTAGTTTTTGCCCACCAGCGGGTCGAGAAAACGGCCATCGGCGTCCTGGGCATTCTGTGGCTCGAAGATCTCGGTGAAGCTGGCGTACAGGGTGTGCTGCTCGGTCAGGTCGTAGAGCACACCCGCATAAGGCACGACCACCCCGTCGTCGCCGTATTCGTCTTCCTCGCCGTATGACACGCTCTTCCGATCCCAGTCCACCAGGCGGGCGCCGATCACGAACTTGAGCGCATCCGTGGCGGAGAATCGGGTGGCGGCATAGTAGCCGTCCTGATCCGTGTCCTGCTCGTCGAAGCTCGAGTACGGTCCCCAGCCTGGCTCCGGATAGCTGCCGTCCCAGGCGAGGAAATTCCCCACGGGTGGGAAACTGTCGGCGGCAGCGCTGTCGTAGACGAAGTCCTGGCGGCTTATCTGCGCGCCCAGCACCAGCTCGTGATCGCGGCCGAACAGCGAGTAACTTCCGTTCACCCGCACGCCGAAGTCATCCTGTGTCCGTTCGTTCTGATAGTTGGCAGGGAACGCTCCCATACCCAGGCCGGTAACCGGGTCCGGACTGCCCGACAGGTACAGCAGGCGCATGTCGGAGTCGCTCTCAGTACGGTTGAGATTGACCCGCACCTGCCAGCCGCTCAGAAACTCGTGGGTCAGGTAGGCGAAATAGGTCGTGTGCTCCGTGGCCCAGTAGGTCCAGTCCGCACCCACCGTGGCCGAGCGGGAGAAATCCGTCCGGGTACCGTCGCTGAGGAAAATCGGCAACCCGCCCCATTGGGACGCGGTGGGCTCGTTGTCCTGATAGCTGGCGCCGACGCTGAGCAACGTCTGCTCGGTGAGGTCGAAGTCGAACGCCGCGTACAGCACGGTCTTTTCGTTGCCGGCGAAGTCTACGTAGGAATCACCATCTTCGTAGGACAGTACCGTACGGCCACGGATCGACCCGGAGCGGTTCAGGGGTGCGCCCATGTCGGCTTCCACGTTGTAGGTGTTCCAGCGGCTGGCGCGCGCCGTCACCTCGCCACCGAACTCGTCCATGGTTGCGTGCTTGCGCACCAGGTTGATCGAGGCGGATGGATTACCGACCCCGGTCAGCAGGCCGGTCGCGCCACGAACGATTTCCACCCGTTCGTACAAGGTGGTGTCGATCTGGGTTTCACCGGCACTGGATCCGCCATCCCACTGCACCGGGATACCGTCGATCTGGTAATTGTCCACGTCGAAGCCCCGGGCCGAAAATGCGTTCCGGGAGCTGTCGTAGGCGCGGGAGGAAATGCCCGCGGCGTTGTTGATGACATCGGTCAGCGACCGCAGATCCTGATCCTCCATGCGCTGGTAGGTCAGAATGCTCACCGACTGGGGCGTCTCCTGAATGGTGAGGCCGAGACCGGTGGCCGTCTGCAGCCGATCGTTCACCACGTAGGTACCGCGCACCACGATCTCTTCGATGGGGCCCGCCGCGGACTCCGGCGACTCGGCCTGGACGACCCCGGACAACGTCAGCGGCGCGAGGGCGACCGCAGCGCGCCATCCGGCTGTTGGTCGGCATCGATTCATTGCTGCTACTCCTGTTACCGTTCGGAAGCGAACCGAAACAGAATTCTAGATGTGAATGATTGCTATTAACAGTCATTCTTCAGCAGACGATCGTCGCGCGGACTCGGCGTAGCGGGCGGATCACGTCGCTGCACAACTCAGGCCTCGGGATCGAGGCGCTTGGCCGTTTTCATCCCTTCGTCGCTGTCGCCGATTTTCCAGTAACAGCTCACGTACATCCGGCGCTTGTCGATGCCCCGGTGATCGCGCAGGTAGCGGCGCACCCGGCGCATGGCGTCGAACTCGCCGGCGAACCAGGGATAGGGTGTCCCGGCGAGCCATGGCAGCGCCGTCACCGCATCCGCCAGAAGCGTGTTGGCCTGCTCGTTGTCGGGGTTGACCAGCCAGGTCAATTCCACCCCCGGCGGATGCACGAGCGGTTGCCGGTCTTCTTCGGACAGCACTTCGATCACGGCGTAACCGCGGGCGTCCCGGGGCAGATGCTCGAGGTTCACGGCGAGCGCCGGCAGCGCACTCATGTCACCGGCCAGCAGGTACCAGTCCGCTTCCGGATCTGCGAGCTTCTTTTCGCCGGGCCCACGCAGGTTGATGGGATCGCCGGGCTGCGCACGGCGTGCCCAGGCCGATGCCGGTCCGGTGTCGCCATGGTCGACGAAGTCGAGCGCCAGGTGGAGGCGCTCGGCATCGAACCGGCGGATGGTATACGAGCGCAACCGGGGCCTGGCGCCGTCGTCCGTTACCGGCTCCAGGACCAGCTTGACGTAGCCGCTCTCCTGATCCGACGGAAAACCGGCCAGCGACTCACCGCTCACCACGATGCGGCGCATGTGCGGCGTGAGCTGCGCGTTGCTGAGGACCGTCACGGCGTATTCGGATGGCACTGACATACTCCTGTCGTGTCGTTCGGGGCGAGGCCGCGCCGGGGCGGCGGTCTCAATCCATGTATCGGTTCAGGGTCGATGCCACCTGCCGGCGGGCCTCGGTTCGATCCAGATCGCCGGCGGCAAACGCCTCGGCCTGGGTGAACATGACCTGAAACAGCGACTGACCGTCCACCTCGTCACGCAGCGTGAACCGGTCACGGGTCTCGAGAATCCGGTCCCAGGCAACTCGCACCTCCGCCCAGAACGGGCCGGTTCCCTGCCAGTACTCGTCACCGGCACCGAAGTCGAAGCCCACGATGTGCTCATAGCGGTTCAGCCCGGCTTCCCGGGCCAGATGAGGGGCACCGGCAACGGGCTGGCCGGACCCGTCCAGCACCGTCTTCAGATTGTCTTCCTCGTGGACCCAGCCCTGGGGGGTGATGGTCACCCGGTTGGTCCCGGTCAGTACCTGGTAGTCGTCACGCACGCTGAACTCGCGGCGCGGCAACGGGCGCCAGGTGTCGCCGCTGGTCCAGGTGGAGTGGTTGTCATGGTGCACCCAGCGGCCAACGGCTTCGTAACGCGGCGAGTCGTCGACCTGAAACACCGCCTGGGACCAGGCGCCAGCCACCTGCTCAGCGCCCAGCGTCTGCCGCGCCCAGGTCTCGTGGCCGCGGTAGACGTGCAGATCGGCGTCCTGGTAGCGCCAGTCCTGACGCCAGTGCTTGACCACGATGGGGTCCGACATGTCGCCGTCTTCGGCCGTCATCCGCATCACCAGGATGTGCTGCAGACTGATGAACCGGGGTTCGTCGGCAACCACGTAGACATACTCGGTGCCCCAGGACTGGTACGGCCGCGGCGGCTCGTAGCCGGTGCCAAAGCCCACCGTCTCTATGAAGTCGAAGCTGGTCCGGAATGCACCAGCCATGGCCAGGATCGCCAGCCGGTCACGTTCCAGCGCACCGACCTCGGGACCGGCACCGGTCAGCCGCCGATAGGCGTCGCTGGGCGCCGCGGCGAGCTCGACGGGCGCACCGCGGGTGGTACCGCCACGAGGACTCATGGCCGACTCCTCCGCGAACATCCAGGAGAAGGTGTATTGCCGGCCCGCGGCAGCCAGGGACCCTGCTGGAAAGCCGGCCGCGCCAATCACGACTGCCAGTGCGACGGCTGCGCAGGAAGACGGACAACACCACGACCTGCGGAATCTGCGAGGGTTCATAGCCCGACCCGTCCAGCAAACAAACGTCAATGATAATCGTTATCAACTGATGACGCATCCCGCAGCCGGATCCATGGTCGATGTCCTGCCGCAGCAGCGCCACCCGTCGGTTTGACAGGACTTCGTTTCACGCCAGGGCCAGAAAGCGCTCCAGTTCGATGTCCGTTACCATCGCCGCCATCTCTCTGGCCTGGGCTTCCCGGGTTCCGGCAAACGCGCTGACGAACGATTCGCCGAACAGCTCCCGGGCCACCGCGGAGTCGCCGAAACGGGCCACGGCTTCGTGGAACGAGGCCGGCAACCGGGCGGCGCTACTGACCCGCTCGTCGTTCAGATAGGTACTTCCATGGAACGGCTCAGTCGGGTCGATGCGTTGCTCGATCCCCCAGGCGCCAGCGCCGTTGATGGCCGCCAGCACCAGGTAAGGGTTGGCGTCGGAACCGGCGACCCGGCACTCCAGACGCTGCGCATCCGGCCCCCCGGGGATCACCCGCACCGCCGTGGTCCGGTTGTCGATGCCCCAGTTCGCCGCCACCGGCGCGAAATGGCCGCGGCTCAATCGCTTCATCGAGTTCACGTTGGGGGCCAGCATGAGCAGCAGTTCCGGTAGCAGGCGACAAACCCCCCCGATGAAGTACCGCATGGTCTCGCTGATGCCGCCTGGCGCCTTCGCATCGTGAAAGGACGGGGTATCGGCCGGCCCGCGCAACGACAGGTGGACGTGACCACTCTGACCGTCGGACCCCGAAAACGGCAACGCCATGAAGGTCATCAACAGACCATGACGCTGGGCCAGCAGACGGGCGTGGTTCTTGAAAAGCACGGCATCGTCCGCCGCCAGGATGCCTGGCCGGTAGCGCAGGGCCACCTCGCCCATACTGGGCGCCATCTCCCAGTGCAGGCTCTCCACCGGCACCTCGAGCGTCGCGCAGACCTGCCGAAGTTCACGGAAGAATCCGTCGTAGGCGCCCTGGCACATGGCGCCGCCGTACACCGACCCTGCATCCAGCAGCTCGAGGTTCCGGAAGTGCTTGGCCCGGGCCGTTGCCTCGGTTTCCCGCAATACCCGGAACTCGTACTCGAGGGCCTGCCAGGGGCGCAGGCCCAATCCGTCGAGCCGCTGTTCGGCACGTCGGTAAACTGCCCGCGGGTCCCAGCCATGACCCAGGGTACCGGGCGCGAACTCCGCGAAGAAAAACAGGTTGGCATCCGGTTCTTCGAACGGCAGCGTCCGCGGCGCGTCGAGCACCAGCGTGCAGGCGTTGTCTTCGGACGCGACATCCGCGCTGAACCCGGCTGGCCGCAAGGGGCGATCGCCCAGGTCGAGCAGGAACGTGTACGGGGAAAAACCCAGGCCGCCATCCATGGCTGACCGGATTTTCTCAGCCGACATGGACTTGCGGCGAAGCTGGCCATGGTGATCCACGAACGCCACCGTGGCATATCTCGCGTTCTGATCGGCCAGGAGGGTGAGCGCCTGCTGCCTGGATACCTGGACCAACGAACCATTGTCCGCATTCACGACTTTCAGCTCCTGATACGCCGACTGACTCCGGCGTCTACGCCGACTGACTCCGGCGCGGCGCGCCGACTGACTCCGGCGCGGCGCAACTCTACGCCACTTGCGGACAACGCGACACCGGCCCGATCGGGCCTTGATGCTGGGACGATCCGCCTTCTTCCACACCACGTTTCATCGGCCCCGGGGCTTCATCGTCCGGGACAGTCGCCGCGCTCCATGGGGAACGCCACGGTCCGGCCCACGCCCTGAACTTCGCCGGAAATCTCGGCCTCGAGCCGGGTTCCGCTGCGCCGGTAGGCGATCCGCTGCGGGAAGTCGTGATCCGGGTTGGCGAAGGCCACAGCCTCATCCTGACCGGCACCACCCTGGCGCTCGACCAGTTCGAACCGGGTTTCGGCGCCGCCATCGGGCCGGGCCAGGTAACGAAGGGAACCGTTGGGCGTTTCCACGATACGCAACCACTCGTAGGCGACGGTCTGGCCATCGCGCACGGTCCTGGCCATGCCCAGCATGGTGCCGCCGGCCGGCGCCATCCAGTGTTCGGCGGAACCGTGTTCCGCGCCTTCGCTGGACCAGCACCCGGCCAGCCATTGCAGGTCGGCCACCGTGTCCACGGCGGCCGCTCGGGCCGAAACCGTCATCAGCAGCAACGCCAGGATGCGACCGGCAGCAGCGCCGGCCGGACCGGCACAGATCCGACGCAACCGGGCGCTCACGCCGCCACCACGGCGTCCGGGGCGAACACCAGAACCGCCAGGTATAGCGAAGCCATGGCAATCAGCCAGGCGGCCGCCACCTGAACCCCGACCCGGGTCGCGATGCCGGGCCAGCGCCTCAGCAGTTCGATGGTTGCGCCGACCGTGAGTAAGGCGAAGTAGCTGATTCCGCACCAGGACCCCACCGCGGTGACGGTTACGTCCCGCCAGCGCCCGGGATCGGGCACGCAGGCCAACCCCAGCATCAGACCCGCGGCTGCCGCCAGGGTCATGCCCAGCCAGCCGGGACAATTCCGGGGGTAGAGGGCCACCGAGGCCAGCACCATGACCATCCCGGCCAGCCAGGGCGCCCGGTCCGCACTGGCGCCCGCTATCCCGCCCAGTGCCAACCCGAGGCCTGCTCCCAGTGCCAGCAGCGCCATGGACCGGCCTCTGACCGCCCGAGCCCTGGCGCCCACGAGCACCCCGAGCGCCACCAGCAGCATGAGTTGCGCCGGCTCGGTGAGCGGATGCAGAAACCCGACATAGAACCCTTCGATGCCGGGCATGGGGCTGTGGGCCTGGGCCGACGCCGCGCTCAGGGTCAGAGTCAGCGCCGCGGCGCCGACCGGACCCACGTTCCGCGCCTTCAATCGACTGGACCGGCTCAGACCAGACGCAGCAGGAACAGGCAGCCGCCCACCGAGATCATTCCGCCCAGGGTGCGCACCGCGACCCGGCCGGCGGGCCAGCGCACCAGCAACCCGAAGGCGATGCCCACCAGATGCAGCAGCCCGGTAGCGACCACGAACCCCGCGGAATAGCCGATCGCGTTGGTCGCGTGGGGCAGTTCGGCGCCATGGGCATAACCGTGGAAGACGGCGAAGATGCCGACGATCAGCCCGGCCAGCCACAGCGGCGGCCGTACCGCCAGCACCACCATGAGACCCAGCACGATCGCCGAGGTCGCGATACCGACTTCCACCAGGGGCAACGGAAATCCGGCGATACCGAGCACGCCCCCAAAAGCCATGACCAGGGGAAAAATCACCGGTAGCAGCCAGATCGCCGGTGCCCCGAGGAAAGCGCCCCACAACCCCACCGCCACCATGGCGATGAGGTGATCGGCACCCGTCAGCGGATGCAGAAACCCACTGACGAAGCCGGATGCCGCGCCGGCTTCCGTGTGGGCCAGCACCGCCGGCGCCAGCAGCAGCAGACTGAAGCCCAGCAACAGAGAACGCAGCGCATTTCGCCATGGGGAAGCCGCAAACATGATCCCGATCTCCAGCACACCTTGCGGCCCTGGTTTTACCACGGGCCCCGCAACGACGCACGCTCTCGGATCGGCGCAGCCGATGCAGTACCATCGCGACTCAATTCGGGGAGAGACGAGATTGCGCATGACATTCATCAGCACCCTTACTTCGCGCCGCTTGCACGCTGCCATCCCATTGCTGCTGACGGCGCTCGCCGCCGCCGCCCAGGCGGCAGACGGCCCGCGCCTGAACCGGACCGTCGAGACCCTGGAAGCAGATGCGCCGGTATTCGGCATTTTCACCGGGGACTTTTCCCTGGCCAATGCGCGGGCCCTGGCGCGTTCCGATCTGGACTTCATCTTCATCGACATGGAGCACAGCGCCACCGACATGGAGACGCTGCAGACGTTTCTGCTCGGCATGTCGGATAAACGCCGCATCCTCCAGAAGGGCAACGGCCAGATGGACGTGACACCGCTGGTGCGAATTCCCATGAGCGGCGGCGAGAACCTGCAGTGGCAGGTCAAACAGGTGCTGGACATGGGCGCCTTCGGGATCGTGTTTCCCTACGTCGAGACCCGGGAGCAGACGGAACTGTCCGTGCGCGCCATGCGCTACCCCCAGGTACGCGGCGACGCGGCGATGGAACCCGCCGGGCTGCGCGGGGCATCGCCGGCCATCTCGGCCTGGTTCTGGGGCGTCGACGACTACATGGACCGGGCCGACGTATGGCCCCTGGACCCCCGCGGCGAGTTACTGGCCGTCATTCAGATCGAGTCACGTACCGGGGTGGAGAACATCGAACAGATCGCGGCGGTGCCGGGAGTGGGCGCCATTTTCATCGGGCCTTCGGACCTGTCGATTTCCTACGGCGTGCCGGGTCAACGCGACCACCCCGAGGTGGCGGCGGCCATGGATCGGGTCCTGGCGGCCTGTCAGGCCAACGGTGTCCCCTGTGGCCTGACCACCGGCGCCGACGACGTGGCCGACTACCTGGATGAGGGCTATTCGTTCGTGACCGTGGGTTACTGGAGCGACGCCGGCATCTCCACCGGGCCCGGCACCGCCCTGGAAATCGCCCGGGACGCCGCCGGCCGCTGAGGCCGCGCACCCGGGACCCTTCAGCCGGCTCAGGATCAGGCGGCAGCTTCCGCCGCTGCCGCACCGGCCTCGGCAACGGCCGGAGTCCGGATCAGGTAGTCGAAAGCCGCCAGCGCCGCCTTGGACCCTTCTCCGAGGGCAATGACGATCTGCTTGTACGGCACCGTGGTCACGTCGCCGGCGGCGAACACCCCGGGCACCGAAGTCCGGCCCCGGTCGTCCACCTCGATCTCGCCGCGGGGACTCAGCGCCAGGGTTCCCTCGAGCCACTCGGTGTTCGGAACCAGTCCGATCTGCACGAACACTCCCTCCAGATCCACCCGGTGCTCGGCGCCGGAATCCCGGTCGACATAGGTCAATCCATCAACCCGCTCGCCGTCGCCGTTGATCCCGGTCGTCTGCGCCGACGTCAGAACCGTGACGTTGGGCAGAGACGTCAGTTTGCGCTGCAGTACCGCGTCCGCACGCAGCACCGGATCGAACTCCAGCACCGTCACGTGACTCACGATGCCTGCCAGGTCGATGGCGGCTTCGACCCCGGAGTTACCGCCACCGATGACGGCGACCCGCTTGCCTTTGAACAGCGGCCCATCGCAGTGCGGACAGTAGGCGACGCCCCGGTTGCGGTATTCGCTTTCGCCCGGCACGCCAAGCTGACGCCAGCGGGCGCCGGTGGCGAGAACCACCGTCCGGGCCTCCAGCGCGGCACCGTTTTCCAGACGCACCCGATGCAGTCCGCCGCGCTCTTCGGCCGGCACCAGTTCCGCAGCGCGCTGCAGGTTCATGATGTCGACGTCGTAGTGCTTCACGTGCTCCTCGAGCGCCGCCGACAGCTTCGGGCCTTCGGTATACGGCACGGAGATGAAGTTCTCGATCCCCAGGGTATCGAGCACCTGGCCACCGAAACGTTCCGCGGCGACCCCGGTGCGGATGCCCTTGCGGGCAGCGTACACGGCCGAAGCGGCGCCCGCCGGCCCCCCGCCGACCACCAGAACGTCGAATGGCGTTCTGGCGTCGATCTGCTGCGCGGCTCGCTCCACGCTGCCGGTGTCGAGGCGCGCCAGGATCTGCTCCAGGCTCATCCGGCCCTGGTCGAATGGCTCCCCGTTCAGGAACACCATGGGCACCGCCATCACCTGGCGTGCCTCCACCTCGTCCTGAAACAGCGCGCCGTCGATGGCGACGTGGCGAATGGCCGGGTTGATGACGCTCATGGCATTCAGCGCCTGAACCACGTCGGGACAGTTCTGACAGGAAAGCGAGAAGAAGGTCTCGAAGCGGAATTCGCCCTCCAGAGAACGGATGGCATTCACCACTTCCTCGCTGGCCTTGACCGGATGGCCCCCAACCTGAAGCAGCGCCAACACCAGTGAGGAGAACTCGTGGCCCAGCGGAATGCCGGCAAACTCCACCGCCACATCGGAACCGGTCCGCCGGATCAGGAACGAGGGCCGGCGGTCGGCATCACCGTCGAACCGCGCGCTGACCTGGCCGGAGAGCGCCGCAATTTCGCCCAGCAGCCCTGCCAGTTCACGGGACTTGTCGCCATCGTCCAGGCTTGCCACCAGCTCGATGGGCATCACGATCTTCTCGAGATACGTGCGCAACTGCGCTTTCATGTTGTCTTCAAGCATGGCTTCCACTCCCAATTCGAGGCATACGGATCCGCAGGCCCGGCGTACCGGGCCAGACGAAATCAGGCAGGGTGTCGGCTCAGATCTTGCCGACCAGATCCAGCGACGGCGCCAGGGTCGCCTCGCCTTCCTTCCACTTGGCCGGGCACACTTCGTTGGGGTGTGCAGCTACGTACTGAGCAGCCTTGATCTTGCGCAGCAGCTCCGCCGCGTCACGGCCGATGCCGCCGGCGTTGATCTCGACGATCTGAATGCGGCCCTCCGGATCGATGACGAACGTGCCGCGATCGGCAACGCCATCCTCCTCGATCATCACCTCGAAGTTGCGGCTGATCTGACCGGTGGGATCACCGACCATGGTGAAACTGATCTTGCCGATGGCTTCCGAGGTGTCGTGCCACGCCTTGTGGGCAAAATGGGTGTCGGTGGAGACGCTGAAGACTTCCACGCCCATTTTCTGCAGTTCCGGATAATGATCGGCCAGGTCCTCGAGCTCGGTGGGACACACGAAGGTAAAGTCGGCCGGGTAGAAGAAAACCACCGACCATTTGCCCTTCAGATCCGCATCCGTCACCTCGGCGAACTCGCCATTACGGAATGCGTTGGCTTTGAAAGGTTTGATTTCAGTGTTGATCAAGGACATGTGTACTACTCCTCGGGTTGCTGTACTTGCTGAACGGGTTTGTCTGGTCAGTCGTAACCGATGGCGCGCACTCTACGGCGCCGCCGGGGTGTTGAGAAATCGATTGTTCATATTCTTTCGATCGACCGTATCAATGGATCATCGCGCCCAAGACCAGCGCCCGGCAGACAGAATGCCGCTTCGACCGCGAGCCGTTGTTGCCATCGGGGGGAATGGCAACGTAAGCTAGGAATGATTCTCATTTCTGCGGCCCCGGCCTCCCGAGACCAGGCGCGGAACGATTGCACCAACGACGCTTCAGCCTAAGGAACAACCGGTGATCGACACTCTCAGCGGGCACGCCGTGGGCATCGTCAACCGCATTGCGGCGGCGCTGCTGGGCGGCTACCTGTTCACCTGGGGCTTTACCGCCATCGGCATCGCCGGTCTGGTGGCCCTGGGGGTGGACTTTCACGAGGCTGAAACGGCCGCCTATCTACTGGCCTTTCTGCTGTTTCTGGGTCTGTTCCTGTGGGCGATCAGCACCGCCAGTGTTGCCCGTGCGTGGCTGCTGCTGGGCGGTGGCGGGCTGCTGATGACAGGCGCTGCGCTGGCGCTGCAGAACGCCATTCTCGGTTAGCGTCAGGTCACCAGGAGTCGACCATGTATTCGAGCTTCCGATTGAACATGTCGTGGCTGCACACCTGGTTCGGCCTGGTGTTCGGCTTCGTGCTGATGGTGTGTTTCTTCTTCGGATCGCTGTCGGTGTTCGACCGCGAGATCGACCGTTGGGCCATTCCGGAGACGCGCATCGATCCGCAGCCCATGCCGTCCTACGATCAGATGCTTGCGCCCATCTTCGCGGCCATGCGGGCCCATCCCGACAGCATGGCGTTTGCGGCCGGTGAGGTCATCGGCGAGTTGCCCCCCGTGGACACCCTGCCGATGTCGTCTCTGAATGCCTACACCACCCACCGCGACCCCGTGCTCGGCATCCGGGCTTCCTACGATCTGCCGAACACACCGAAGGACGCCGGCGTCGATCATGTGCACGTGTTCGGCTACCAGACCATCGACCCGCGCACCGGCAAGGAGATTCCGGACGACCAGCTCAAGATCGGCAGCAACTTCTTCTACCCGATGCACTACAGCCTGCATCTGTACTGGAAAGACCTGGGCTACTGGATCGTCGGGCTGGCGGCCTTCTCGATGCTGGCGGCGCTGGTCAGCGGTGTGGTCATCCACCGCAGGATCTTCCGCGAGTTCTTCACCTTCCGGCCCGAAAAGCACACCCAGCGCAGCGTGCTGGATCTGCACAACCTGACCGGCGTGGTGGCGTTGCCGTTCCACTTCTTCTTTGCGTTCACGGGCCTGGTGATATTCGCCGGCATTTATCTGCCGGTCGGTCACGAGGTACTCGATCCGCTGCACGAGCAGCATGAGATCGTCGAATCCGAGCAGACCGGCCTGCCCCATGAACCGGCCGGCATTCCGGCCGGTACGGCGTCGGTCGACGCCATGGTCGAGGAAGCCAAACGCCGCTGGGCGGACCGCGGCATGGCGGGCGAGGTCGGCTCGCTGAACATCATCCATCCCGGCGACGCCAACGGCTACGTAAGCCTGTACCGGGCCGGCACCGATCAGGTGGCGCTGGTGGGCCAGGGTGTGCACTTCAAGGCGTCCACCGGCGAGGTGATCCGCGAAGATCCGCCGCCGACGGCCGTGGGCAGCGTCAACGAATTCCTGACCGGACTGCATCTACAGCACTTCGAGCACTGGTTGCTGCGCTGGCTGTACGTTACCGGCGGCCTGCTTGGCTGCGTGTGTATCGCCACCGGCTTCGTCTTCTTCGTCGAGAAGCGCAAGAAGCAACACGCCAGAACCGGTAGCCAGGGCGCCCGTCTGGTCGATGCCATGGCTGTCACCACGGTCACCGGCATGGTCATCGCGGCATTTGCCATGCTGGTCGCCAACCGTCTGCTGCCGGACGATTTTTCCGGCAAGGGCGACTGGGAAGAAACGATTTTCTGGACTGCGTGGATCGTGGCCCTGATCCACGCCTTCTGGCGCAGCGCGCCGGTTGCGGCGGCAAAGATCAATGGCGCCTGGCGGGAACAGTGCTGGATGATTTCAGGGCTGGCGCTGACGGCGGTCGCCTTGAACTGGGTGACCACTGGTGATCATCTGTTGCGCACGATGGTCATGGACCCCTACTGGCCGGTGGCTGGCGTCGATTTGAGCCTGCTCGGCGCTGCTGCAGTGTCGTTGGCCGCGGCCTTCAAACTGGCCGGACGCGAGCGCGCCGAAGCCCCTGGCGTCGGCCGCAAAGCCGGGCGCGACAACGTTCAGCCCGGGGGAGCCGCTCCCGGCATGACGGCAGCCAGAACCCATGGATGACCCCCATTGGCTGACGCTCACCGCGGCCGTCGCCGCGCTCCTCGGCTTCGCCTGGCTGGCACTGGCCATGAAGGCGCACTGGCGCCAGGTGCAGAACCAGGAAGGGCCCGGTGACCTCGCACGCTACCTGCTGCGCACGCTTGGCGCCGTGGCGCTTCTGACCTCCGGGGTGCTGTGCTTCGCGGCGAATCGGCCTTCCATGGCGATCCTGGTGTGGATCATGCTGCTGGCCGCGGCCGCGCCGCTGGTCGCGTTTATCCTGTCCTGGCGGCCCGCCACGCTGCGCTGGCTGTGGCCGGCCGGTTACTGACCCGCTGCGGCAATCGTGGCATAGGCGTCGATCACCTCCGGAGGCGCCTGCACCAGTTCCACCAGGACCCCCTCGCTGCTGATGGGAAACTCGTCGTTCCCCTTCGGGTGGATGAAGGTGATGTCGTGGCCGGCCGCGCCGGGGCGAATGCCGCCGGGTGTGAAGCGCACACCCTGAGCAGTGAGCCACTCCACCGCGGCGGGCAGGTCGTCGATCCACAGTCCGACATGGTTCAGGGCCGGGTCGTTGACCCGCGGCTTCTTCTCCGGATCGATGGGCTGCATCAGGTCGACCTCGACCTTCAGCGGACCCTCGCCGGCCTCGCAGATGTCCTCGTCGACGTTCTCCTGCTCGCTGGTGTAGGAGTGCGAGAATCCGAGCCCCAGAGTGTCGACCCAGAACCTGCGCAGTCTGTTCTTGTCCAGACCGCCGACTGCGATCTGTTGCACACCGAGGACTTTGAAGGGGCGGGGGGATGTGGACACGGACTGGCTCCTGAGTTGGTCAGCTCACAGTCTACGCAATTCAGCGATCATCCTCAGAACGAGTTGGCCCGGAACAACGGCGGATCAGGTTCCGCCCGCGAACCGCCAGCCGAGGGTCTCGCCGGCCCGGTATGGCACCACGGCGTCGGCGCCGCCGCCGACGACCTCCGGCACCATCAGCGGCTGCCGTTCCAGGGCCACGGTACCCTCGTTCAGGGGCAACCCGTAAAAGCGCGGGCCGTGCTCTGAAGCAAACCCCTCGAAACGTGCCAGCGCGCCCTCGGCTTCGAACGTTGTCAGATAACTCTCGAGCGCCGCCGGCGCACTGAAGATGCCGGCGCAGCCACAGGCTGCCTCCTTGTCGGTGCGCGGATGGGGCGCGGTGTCCGTGCCGAGAAAGATCCTCGGGTGGCCGGACGTGGCCGCGTGACGCAGCGCCTGACGGTGCGCCTCGCGCTTGGCCACCGGCAGGCAGAACAGATGCGGACGGACCCCGCCCACCAGCAGGTCGTTGCGGTTGATCTCCAGATGATGGGCGGTGATGGTCGCGGCCAGCGTTTCCGGCCCCTCCAGAACGTACTGGGCGGCCTCCCGGGTCGTGATGTGCTCGAACACGATCTTCAGCGCCGGGAAATCGCGCACCAGCCTGGTCATCACCCGATCGATGAACACGGCCTCCCGATCGAAGATATCGATGTCGGCACTGACCACCTCACCATGCACCAGCAGCGGCATGCCGATCCGCTGCATGCGTTCGAGCACGGGATGGATGTTGGCGACATCGGTTACCCCCGCGTCGGAGTTGGTGGTGGCGCCGGCGGGATACAGCTTGGCGGCGGTGAACACACCCTCGGCGTGGCCGCGCGCGAGCTCTTCCGGGTCGATGCTGTCGGTGAGGTAAGCCGTCATCAGCGGTGTGAAGCCGAGTTCCGGATCGACCGCGTCGAGGATCCGCTGCCGGTAGGCGTCGGCCATCGCCACGGTAGTCACTGGAGGCACGAGATTGGGCATCACGATGGCCCGGGCGAACTGCCGCGCGGTGTGACCGACCACGGCTTCGAGCAGGGGGCCGTCGCGCAGGTGCACGTGCCAGTCGTCGGGGCGGCGGAGAATCAGTCGTTCGGCCATCGTTGCTGCGCTGTGAATCGTCGGCGCCGATTGTAACCGTTCAGGGTCAGGAACAGTGTGCCGCTGTCTGCGCAGGCCGGGGCACCGGCCGGGTAGTGGGCAACGGCCGGGTGAAATTCACCGCGGCTGCCTTCGCCCTGACGCAGGAAGTGATCAATCGCCCGGCAACCCGGTTCGCACCTGTTCCTCGAGCCGCGCGCCGGAGGAGCGCCGACCCTCCCGGGCAAGGGCGGATTCGGCGTCCCACCGGTATGATCATCCCCATGATTCACATCGACGACCTGTCCATGGGCTACTCGCTCGACGCCGGCATCGACGCCGGCCCCCGGGGCGAAACCATCACAGTGCTGGACCGCGTGAGCCTGACCGTGGCGCAAGGCGAGAGCGTCGCCATCGTCGGTCCTTCCGGCTCCGGCAAGACCACCTTGCTGTTGCTGCTGGCCGGCCTGGAAGCACCCCGCGGCGGCCGGGTCGAGGTGGACGGTGTGGATCTGGCTACACGCAGCCCCGATCAACTCGCCGATCTGCGCCGTGACCGCATCGGCATCGTGTTCCAGGCGTTCCATCTGATTGCCAGCCTGACCGCACTGAACAACGTGTCCATGCCGCTGGAGATGGCCGGCGCGCCCCGGGCCCGGCAACGGGCGGAAAGCATGCTCGCGCGGGTCGGGCTCGGGCACAGGAGCCAGCACTACCCCATGCAGCTCTCCGGCGGCGAACAACAGCGCGTGGCCATTGCCCGGGCGCTGGTGCACGAACCGGCCATACTGCTGGCGGATGAACCTACCGGCAATCTGGATACCCGCACCGGCCGCCAGGTGAGCGACCTGCTGTTCGATCTGCACCAGAGCGTTGGCTCCACCATGCTGCTGGTGACGCATGACGACGTGATCGCCCGGCGCTGCGACCGGGTGCTGGAGCTCGCTGACGGACAGCTCCTCGACCGGATGCCGCGTGAAGTTTCCGGCTAGTCTGGCCTGGCGCGACCTGAGCGCCAGCGGCCACGCGCTGTGGGTGTTCTGCGCCTGCCTGATGCTCGGCGTCACCCTGGTGGCCGCCACCGGCGGTCTCTACCGGCAGGTGACGGATGCCCTGCTGGCTGACACGCGGGCCCTGGCCGGCGGCGACCTGGAGGTTGCGGCCCGCACCCCCCTGCCGCCAGCGGCCATCGCCTTTATGCGCCTGAGCGGCACTGTCACGGTGGTGACCGAGCTCAACACCATGATGGCCACAGCGGACGGGCGCCTGCAGCTCGTCGAGCTGTTGAGCGTGGACGATGAGTATCCACTGTACGGCGAGCTGCGGCTGGCGCCGCACCGGCCGTTGCCGTGGGTAACCGGGCAGCGCGACGGCAGATGGGGCGCAGCCGTGGACCCGGTGCTCGCCGATGGTCTGGATCTGCAGCCCGGAGACACGGTCGAGATCGGCAGCCTGATCCTGGAAGTGCGGGCCCTGATCGAAGCTCAACCCGACCGCAGCCTCACCGCCGACTGGCGCGGCGCCCCGGTCATCGTCGACGCCCGCGCGCTCGATGCTTCGGGGCTGATCACCCCCGCCAGCCGCATCGAGTACGAGTATCGTCTGCGCACCGACCGCGATCCGGCGGCCTGGCGGGACGCGTTCTTTGCTGCATTCCCCGATGGCGGCTGGGAGGTCCGTACGTTCACCGAGCACAGCCGGCGCATCGCCGACCGGCTCGGTCAGGTGGCGTCCGGGCTGATGATCATCGGCTTCAGCACCTTGTTCATCGGCGGGCTCGGTGTGTTCAACAGCGTGCAGGCTTACCTGCAGCGCAAGCTGGAGACCATTGCCACCCTGCGTGCCCTGGGGCTGCGCGATGGTCAGCTCGCCGCGGTCTACCTGCTGCAGATCACGCTCCTGGCCGGCGCAGCGTGTCTGGCCGGGTCCGTCATCGGGGGCGGCCTCGGCCTGGTCGCAGCCGCCGTTGCCGAGACCCAGGTGCACATGACCACGGCCGCCGCCGGGGTACTGATACCCGCTGCCGTCGCCTTCCTTTTCGGCATGCTCATTGCGGTAACGTTCTCATTGCCTGCCATCGGCCGGGCGCTTTCGGTCCAGCCCGCGGTGCTGTTCCGCAGCCTCGACGGCGTCAACACGCGCACGCCACGGCGCTGGTGGCTGGCGACCCTGGGCGGTTGCGTACTCATCGCCATGCTGGTGTTGCTGGTACTTCCCGACCCTGTATTCGCGGCCGGATTCATCGCCGCGGTGGCGGCGCTGCTGGGACTGCTGGACCTGGTGGTGCGAGGCATCCGGCGCCTCGCCCTGGAACTGGAGCGCAAGGCATGGCACCAGAACCGCTTCACCCTGCGCCTGGCGCTGGCGAACCTGCACCGCCCGGGTTCGGCGCTGCGCACGTCGCTGCTGTCATTGGGTTCGGCGTTGACCCTGCTGGTGGTCTGTACCATCACCGTCAGCGCCATCATCGAGACCATCACCGGCACCATTCCGGAGCAGGCTCCAGCGCTGGTGCTGTACGACATCGCCGCCGACCAGCACGACCCGGTCGCCAGGCGCCTGCAGGATCACGGCGCCACGCGCATCGACCTGGCGCCGCTGGTACAGGGTCGCCTGACCCACGTCAACGGCAACCCACTGGCCGACAGCGAAGACCCCCGGCAGCGCCGCGAGGCCCGCGACGAACACAAGCTGACGTACGCGGCCAACAACATCGACGACGTGACCCTGAGCGCGGGAAGCTGGTGGCCGGAAGGCAGCCACACTACGGCCCAGGTGGTCATGGAGGACCGCGAGGCCGAGCAACTCGGCCTCGCCGTAGGCGACCACTTGCAGTTCCTTATCGAAGACCAGCCGCTGAACGCCACCCTGCGCGGCATTTACCGGCAACGTGGACTGCAGACCCGTTTCTGGTTCGAGGCGATCCTGTCGGAAGGCTCCCTCGAGCCGTTCATCTCGCGTTACGTGGGCGCCGCCTACATGAGCGATTCAGCGGCCATCGACGCCCAGGCGGCGATTGCCGCCGAGGCCCCCAACGTGGTCACCGTGCGCACCGCCGAGATGCTGGCCACCGCCCGGCAGCTTCTCGGCCGGGCCACGGCCGGCCTCGCCGCCGTGGCGGCGGTGGCGCTGGGGGTGAGCCTGCTGGTGCTGACCAGCGTGGTGGCTACCAGCCAGGCACGACAGGTCTACGAAGCGACCATACTGCACGCCATGGGCGCGCGGCTTGCGGCGATCCGTGCCAGCCTCAACTTCGAATACCTGCTGCTGGCCACTGTAACGTCGCTGTTCGCCATTGTGCTGGGCACGGCCATTGCCGCGCCATTGATCGTCTATCAGCTCAAGCTGCCGCTGGACTTTCCGATCTGGCCGGCGCTGGCCACCGCGTGCGGGGTCAGCGCCCTGTGCCTGCACCTCGGCGCCCGTTACCTGCAGCGCCGGTTGCGCCTGCGTCCTGCTCGACTGCTGCGCAGCCGGCAGTAGGCCTTCAGCGCCCACTCGTCAGAACTCGGGGCAGACGCCGTCGTCGTTGCTGTCCTCGATGAACATGCCGCCCGGACAGGTGGTCTCGTACAGATAAACCCCGGTAAAGTCGGCGCCGGTCAGGCTGGCGCCCTGCAGGTCGGACCAGTACAAGCTGCTGTTGGCGAAGTGTGCACCGTCGAGAACGGCATTCCGGAAGCTGAAGAACTCCGTCCCCTTTCCGCCCAGGTCCGCGCCGGTGAGATCCGCATCGGTCATATCGACGCCGATCATATAGCCGGAGCCTCGGAACACCACACCGCTGAGATTCGCTCCGACGAACCGGACATCATCCAGGTCCGAGTCACCAAAGTTCATCCCGGCAAGGTCCTGCCCGCTGAAGTCTGCGGTGGCGAACTCGGTATCCTCGATCACCGTCGTGAGCGTCAGCACGATCTGATCAGCCCCCTTCAGGGTGACCCCGTTGATATCGGCCCCGCTGAAATCGCTACGCACCCATTGGGCGCCGGTGGTCACCACACCCACCAGATCCGCCCCCACGAACCGCGCATCGGTTGCATCAACCCCCTGCAGACTGCCGTTCATGAAGTTGCCCTGAGAAAAATCGCCCCGAACCAGTATTGCGTCTTCCAGGTTGGCATTGAAAAAATTGGCGCCAACGGCGCTCACGTCCGTCAGGTCCGCGCCCAGCAGATCGGCGCCCAGCAGTACGGCGCCGTCCAGATTCGCCGCCGCGAGGTTGGCGCCCCGCATGTCCGCGCGTCGGAAGGATGCGCCCGCGAGATGCATACCCGACAGGGACAGGCCGGACAGGTTGCAGTCATCCAGGTTGGCGCCGGCAACCAGATTCGAGCAACGCTGCCGATCGAGGGCCGTGGTCAGGCCTTCGAGCTGAGCGGCTACCTCGGAGAACTCGTCGCTGAGTCTGGACACTTGGTCTTCCAGATCACGTAGATCCGCGCGCAGCTCATCGACATCCGCGGCCGATCGGGCGAACTGGGCCGTTCGCGACTCGAGTTCCGCGAAGTTGCGGTTCATGTCCGACGCGCGGATCAGGTCGCCGGCGGAAAAGGTGACCACGTCGCCATACGCGGCCGGCACCGACAGGCACAGCATTGCCGTCAAACTGAACCCGAATCTGGTCATGTGATCACCTTGTGTCTGCCTGGTAACGCCGCCTGGTACCGGCTACTCGAAGCGGCTCTCGTCGAACCGCGCGTCACCAAAGACGGATGCGGCGGGTTGCTCGACAGAAGGGTTCGGGTCCGGTTCGTCGATCGGCGCGGGATCGGCGTCGGCATCGGCGTCCCGGCCGCCACTGCTGCTGCCGCTACCGCAACCGGCTGCCAGCAGCATCAGGCACAGCACCAGGACACGGAACCTGCGTGGGATCGAGGCCGGCAACTGGAACGACAGGTCGAACATTCAGGCAGCCTATCACTCGGCCACGCCCCTGCTGGTAGGCATGTTTCCAGGCGATCGTAAGCTGTTTGCCGAGGGTGACGTTCGTCACAGACAGCCGGTCTGGCCGGCGTCTGAATTCGATCCTACTCGCCGCTGCGCGGAAACGCGGTTTCCTGATCCTCGGCAACCGGAATGTTGAAAGCGTTCAAAGTGAGGGACACGAAGCTGTAGAAGCCGATGGTGGTGATGAGTTCCATGAGTCCCTGCTCACCGAACCGGTCCACCGCCCGCCGGTACAGGTCGATGGGCAGGTCATGGCTTTCGTGCAACGCCGTCACCACATCGTAGGTCAGCAGTTCGTCGGTGGGAGCATCCTCCGGCCGCCGCTTCTCGAACACCGCCTCGATCACCGCATCGCTGACGCCCTGCTCCCGTGCCATACGGGTATGCGCCGCCCATTCGACGTTGCTGCGGAAGTGGCGCGCGGTAATGACGATGGCCAGTTCGACGATGCGGCGATCGAGCGTCGTACGCTCCCAGATGAAATTGCCGAAGCTCACCGCCCGGCGCGCCACTTCCGGACTGCGGATCCAGGGATCGAACGGTCCGCCGATCTGGCCATCCGCGCCCGGGGGGCGGAACTTTGCGATGCGCTGGTGTTGCTCGCGTTGCTCCGGGGTCAGTTCCTCCGGCGTCTTCTTCGACAGGCGGCTCATGGCGGGCTCCTCTTCCTCTCCACTGTGGAGTATCCACCGCAGCGGATCGGCTTACCCTCGCGGCGCGCTCAGCCTACCACCGGACCTGACCGGGCCGCCACGCGGCCGGTCGTCCGGAGCGGGGCCCGGTCGAGGCAAGCGGTTCCCTACCGAGGACGAGACACGGTATCGTCGTGGCCCTGGGATTCCAGTTGAGCCGAGCAATCAGACCATGACCAAGCGCGTCTACCTGTTTCACGAAGGCGGCAAGGACGACCGGGAACTTCTCGGCGGCAAAGGCGCCAACCTGTGTGAGATGACCAACCTCGGCCTGCCGGTACCACCGGGGTTCGTCATCACTACGCCAACCTGCCGTGAGTTCTTCGAACGCGGAAACCGGCTGCCGTCATCGCTCGAGGCAGAGTACCGGATGGCCCTGAAGCTGGTGGAAGATCGCATGGGCGCCCGCTTCGGCAGCCCGGACAACCCGCTCCTGTTCTCGGTGCGCTCCGGAGCGCCGGTGTCCATGCCCGGCATGATGGACACCATCCTTAATCTCGGACTGAACGACGAGATCACCGACGGGCTGGCGCGCCGCACCGGCAATCCGCGCTTCGCCTACGACTGCTACCGGCGCTTCATTCAGATGTTTGCGGACGTGGTGCTGGGCGTGGAAAGCGATCGCTTCGAAGAGGCGCTGCGCGACTACAAGAAAGCGCACGGTAAGGCCCAGGATCCGGACATGAGCGCCGATGACTGGCGTGCCGTGGTCGACATCTTCAAAGGCATCACGCCGTTCCCGGAGGATCCGTTCGAGCAACTCAGGCTGGCGGTGGAAGCCGTGTTCCTGTCCTGGCACACGCCGCGCGCCCACGTCTACCGCGAGATGCACAACATCCCGGACACCATGGGCACCGCCGTCACCGTGCAGGCCATGGTGTTCGGCAATTTTGGTGACACGTCGGGGTCCGGGGTCGCCTTTACCCGCAATCCGGCCACCGGGGAGCGTCAGCTTTTTTCCGAGTTCCTGTTCAACGCCGCCGGCGAAGACGTGGTGGCGGGCACCCGGACGCCACAGACCATCGACGGCCTCGCGGCGCAGTTGCCGGACGTCTACCAGGAACTGCAGGCCGCTCAAGCGCTGCTCGAACGCCACTACCGTGACATGCAGGACATCGAGTTCACCGTGCAGGAAGGCCGCTTCTTTCTGCTCCAGACCCGCAGCGGAAAACGCACCGGCCGCGCCGCCATCCGTATTGCCGTGGAAATGGTCGGCGAGGGCCTGATGAGCGAAAAGGAAGCGTTGATGCGGGTGTCTCCCGAGCACGTGGAGGCCTGCCTGCACCCCACGGTGGACCCGGCCGCCAGGACCCGGGTGGTGGCACGGGGGCTGCCGGCCAGCCCCGGCGGCGCCACCGGCCGGGTGGTGTTCTCCGCCGACGAAGCCGTGGCCACGGCGGCCGAAGGTCACGCGGTGATTCTGCTGCGTCGTGAAACCACACCGGACGACATCCACGGCATGAAGGTCGCCGAGGGCATTCTCACCGAACTCGGCGGCATGACCTCCCACGCCGCCGTGGTGGCACGCGGCATGGGCGTGTGCGCCATAACCGGCTGTTCGGCGCTGCACGTGGACGCCGGGCTCGGGATCGCCACCGGCCCCGATGGGGTGACGATAAAGCGCGGCGACGTCATTACCCTGGACGGCAGCGTCGGCGACGTGATGCTCGGCGACGTGCCCAAGATCCAGGCCAGCGGCAGCGACGACTTCCAGACCATCCTGACCTGGGCGGACCAGCACCGGCGGCTCAAGGTTCGGGCCAACGCCGAAACTCCCGACGATGCCGCCAAGGCGCGCGAACTGGGCGCCGAGGGCATCGGGCTGTGCCGCACCGAGCACATGTTCTTCGAAGCCGAGCGTATCGACGACATGCGCGCCATGATCCTCGCGGAGACCCGCGAGGAACGGGCCCGCTACCTGGACCGCCTGCAGACCTATCAGCACGACGACCTGCTGGCTCTGTTCAAGATCATGGATGGTCTGCCGGTGACCGTGCGCCTGCTGGATCCGCCCCTGCACGAGTTCCTGCCTCACGGTCAGGACGATCTGGTAGCGCTGGCGCAGCGCCTCGGCAAACCGGTCGAGGCCCTCGAGAAGACAGTGGAAGCGCTGTCCGAGGTCAACCCCATGCTCGGATTCCGCGGCTGCCGCCTGTCCGTGGTCATTCCGGAAATCACCGAGATGCAGGTGCAGGCCATCATCAGCGCGGCCCTTCAGGCGCTCGAGGAAGGCTACAAACCGCTGCCGGAGATCATGATCCCGCTGGTGGTCAACGTGCGCGAGATCCGCCTGGTCAGCGAAATCATCGATCGCGGCATCCAGGCCATTCTGCGCGAGAAGAACGTGTCCATTCCCTATCGCATCGGCACCATGATGGAAACGCCGCGGGCCTGCCTGGGCGCCGACCGGCTGGCTACGGCGGTGGAGTTCATGAGCTTCGGCACCAACGACCTCACCCAGATGACCTACGGATTCTCGCGAGACGACGCGGGACGGTTCATCCCGCAATACCTGGACAAGAAGCTGATCGAAAGCGACCCGTTCGTGTCCCTGGACCAGCGTGCCGTAGGGCGCCTGATGACCATGGCGGTGGAAGAGTCGCGGACCCGCAAAAAAGGGATCAAGTACGGCATCTGCGGCGAGCACGGCGGCGACCCGCGGTCCATCCAGTTCTGCCACGACCTGGGCCTGGACTACGTGTCCTGCAGCCCGTTCCGGGTGCCCGTGGCGCGCATTGCGGCGGCCCAGGCCAGCGTCAGCACCGACCGTTCCATCGTGCCGCCAGAAGGCTGACCGACGGCGTTGCCACCGGATTTCACACCGCCCGGGTGCGACCGGCGGCGTAGTTGGCGGCAACCAGGACCACCGTGCCTGCCGCCCCGGTCACCCGCGCCAGGGTGAACGGCAGGACCATCAACAGGGCGCAGGCGCCCGCTGCCAGGGCCAGCAGCCCCGACAGCGGCGCGAACAGGTGCCGCTCCACCGCCGCCGCGATCATCACCACCACCGCCAGGGTCAGCGCGGCGGATCCCAGCACCCGGTACCAGTCCTGGTCGGCGCCGAGCAGCAGCGGGGTATACGCCATCATGAGTGGAATGACGAACAACCCCGCCGCGAGCTTGAACGCCTCGACCGCCGACTGCATGGGCGGCGCGTTGGCGACCCCGGCGCCGGCGAAGGCGGCCAGCGCAATGGGCGGCGTAACGTTGGAGGTCTGGGACAGCCAGAAGATGATCATGTGCGCCGTGATCAGCGCCAGCCCGAGTTCCTGCAGGGCGGGTCCGGTCATGACCGCGAGTACAATGTAGGCCGCGGTCGCCGGCAGGCCCATGCCGAGCACCAGGGCCGCTACCGCCACCAGCGCCAGAGCCAGCCACAGTTGCCCCTGACTCAGGGACACCACCGACTCGGTGAACTGCAATCCGATACCGGTCTGGCCGATGGTTCCCACCACGATCCCGGCCACCGCGCAGGCGATGGAAATCGGCACCGCCAGCCGGGCGCCCCGATGCAGCGCTTCGACCACCGCGCCGGGGCCGACCCGGGAATGCCGGCGCAGGAGACTCGCCGCCACCACGGCCGCACAGCCGCTCACACCCACCAGTACCGGCGAATAATTGGCCAGCAGCAGGGCGGTGATCAGCGCCAGAGGCAGCAGAAAGTGAATACCTTCGCGGGTCACCGCCCAGGCGCCGGCGGTATCGCGCATGCCTTCGAATCCGGCTTTCACCGCCATCAGATGCACGTACAGCAGCACCGACGCGAAGTACAGCAGGGCAGGCACCAGCGACATCCATACGATGTCGCCATAAGGCGTGTTGGTGTACTCCGCCATCACGAACGCGCCAGCGCCCATGATCGGCGGCATGATCTGACCCCCGGTAGACGCCGCCGCTTCGATCCCGGCCGCCTGTGCCGGCCGGTATCCGAGTTGCTTCATCATGGGAATGGTCAGGGCGCCGGTGGTCACCGTATTGGCGATGGCGCTACCCGAGATCGAGCCCATGGCCGCCGACGCCAGCACACTGGCTTTGGCGGGGCCGCCGCGATAGCGGCCGGCGGCGGCGAACGACAGATCGATCATGAAGCGCCCGGCGCCGGTCACCTGCAGAAACGCGCCGAACAGAACGAAACTGTACACGGCGCCCGCGGCGATACCGAGTGGCGCGCCGAACAGCCCCTCCCCGGTATACACCTGAAAGCGCACGATACGCTCGAAGCTGAAACCGCGGGTCGCCAGCACGTCCGGCAGCACGTCGCCGAACGCACCATACAGCAGGAACACCAGTCCCACCGCCATCATGACGATGCCGACCGCGCGCCGCGCCATCTCCAGGGTGGCGATCATGAGGATGGCGCCGGCAGCAAAATCCGCGATCTGCAATCCGTGCAGCAGGTGATCGAGACCGCGGTAGTCGAACTGCAGCACACGCGACACCGCCCACACCACCACAACCACGCAGGCGGCATCCAGCCAGCGGGCCCAGCGCGCGGCGCTCAGCGGGTAGACCAGGAAGCCGATGCCCAGTACCCAGGCCAGGTGAGTCGGCCGGAAATAGGTGGCCGGCTGCAGTCCGAATATCTGTTCGAAGGGAATGGCTCCCGGAGGCAGAAACCCGGCAATCGGCTGCCAGAGCTGATACAGGGACAGAGCCACGGCCAGTACCAGCACGGCACGACCTGCGAGCGCGGACCCCGGGCCCGTCTGGCTGGCCGGCGCGCTCAAACCCGACCCGTGCTCACCGCCCGGCAGCGCGCCGTGGGTGAGGCCGCAAACCGCGCGCTGCCCGGGTGCAGCGGTACCGCCGCAAGCTGTCGGATGTTGTCGAGCGTGGTGTCCCGGGCTATCGGTGACACTTTCAGCAAGGCTTCCCGGTGGTTGAAAATGACACACGTCAACTCGAACGCCAGACCCTCGGGCATCTGTTCGTGCACCACCACCGCACTCCAGATACCGAGGGCCTGGACGTCATGCTCGATCTTGTCGTAGGTGCCGCCGGGAACCCGGTAAGCCGAATAGGCCGGAAAACGGGTACTCAGACGTTGCAGTTCCGTGTCGGTCAGTGCCACCAGATGCAGGTTACGGGTTACCGCAAGCTCGGTGACCGCAGCCAGTCCGAGGCCGCCGACCACGAAGCCGGCATCGATGGTGCCGTCTTTGAGAGCCGAGGTAGTCTCAGCGAAACTCAAGAACACCGGCGACAACTCGTCCAGCGCCAGGCCAAGGCCGGTCAGGACGTTCTCGGCGGCAATCGCGGTGCCCGAGCCGGCAGCACCCAGCGACACCCGCCGCCCCCGCATCCCGGCCACCGTTTCGATGCCGCTGTTCTCGAGCGTGAGGATGTGCACGATGTTGGGATAGGCCGCGAACAACACCCGCAGCGGCAGCGCCTCCGGAAACCGCCCCTGCCCCAGATAGGCGTCGGTGACGACGTCGGCCATGGCCATCCCGATCTCGCTCTCGCCACGCGCCACCTGGATGACGTTGGTGACCGAGCCGCCGGTCACCTCGGCCTTGGCATTGACGTGGGGCAGCTCACGGGACCACAGAGACGCCATGCCCCCGCCGAACGGGTAATACAATCCGGCCGGGCCGCCGGTGGCAACGGCAAAGGTGCCGCCGGCGTCCCGCTCGCACGCACTGGCAGTGAGCATCAACAGGGCGCACGCGAACCCCCTGCCGACGTTCCGCCAGCCGCCTGCCGTTACCGCCACCCGGCAGCGCCTACCGCGGCCGCGCCGGTCGCAGCATCGGCGTCATCACCGGCGAGCTGCCGTGTTGAATTTCGCCCATGACCTCGAATCCGTGCCGCTGGTAGAGAGACAGGTTGCGCGGGTTGGACGATTCCAGGTAAGCCGGCAGGCCGTCCCGGTCGCAGGCGGCCAGGGCGTGCTTCATCAGCCGTGAGCCGAGACCGCCGCCCTGGGCGATAGGGTCCACCGCCAGCAGCGGCAGATACCAGTGTTCTGCACTCGGGTGGAACTGCGCCATCCTGGCCCCGAACCCGCCCAGCTCCTCGAGCCGGGAACCGGGCACGGTCGCGGCCATCAGCGCCCCCATGGCGTCATGGTCCGGTTCGACACCAGGCGGCAGCCACAGCGCCGCGCCGGCGCCGTCCGCAACGGTGTAAGCGCTGCCATGCTCGAAGGCCCGGCCACCAAACGCCTCCAGAAAACCTGGCACATGTTCGAGATACTGGTCCGCCGACGGCCAGATCCAGCGCATCATCGGATCCCCGGCAAATCCCAGCAGCAGCGTTGCCAGCGCTCGGCCGCGCTCGCTGTCGGCCGCCGCGGCAACTTCGGGTATGGGTGTCATTACCTGCTCCTCATTCCGGGTAACGCGCGTTCATCGCTTCGAATCCTGTCGTGATCAGCGCTTCGAGGACCACGGGGTCGACGTCAGAGAGGCGCTTCAGGTACAGACACGACTTGCCGATCCGGTGCGGACCAAGTCGCTGCAGCATGTCCGAGCAATCCGAGTAGCCGGGCATGATGTAAAGCGTCAGCGCCTGTTTGCGCGGCGAGAATCCGGTGCGGCACAGCTCAAACTCTTTACCGTTGGCGCGCCGGTAGCGGTAGCGGCCATAGCCGACGATGCTGTCGCCCCACATCACCGGCCGGTGGCCGGTCACCCGGCGCATGATGCGCGCCAGTTCCCGGCACTCCCGGCGCCGCTCGGCGCTGTCGAGGCCGTTGATGAAGGCACTGACACTGGCCTTGGTTGCAACGGTCTTCACCGGCTCTCCCCACCTACAGGCCAAGTACCCGCTTGGCCATGATGTTGCGCTGGATTTCGTTGGAACCGCCATAAATCGACGCGGCCCGGTTGTTGAAATAGAACGGCGCCGAGGTCAACGCCTGATCCGGGCCGACCGCAGCCACGGCCCCGCGGGCCGCGATCACCTCCGGCTGGTAGGGCAGCGTCCACGCGCCGGCGGCTTCCATCGTCAATTCGGAGAGCGCCTGGGACAGTTCGGTGCTGCGGACCTTGAGCATGGAGGCGCGCGGACCGGGAGAACCGTTGCGCTCGGCTTCCTCCAGACACTGCAGCTCGACGGCTTCCAGCGCCAGAATCTGAGTCTCCAGCAGACTGATGCGCTGGCATAGCCCGGAGTCGCTGGCACCGGCCACGGCCGCCAGTTCCTGTAACCGGCCGATCCCCTCCAGCAACCCGGGCGCCGACGGACTGCCGCCGCGCTCGAACTCCAGCAGATACTTGGTCACGGCCCAGCCCTCGTGCTCCTTGCCCACGGCGTTGGCGGTAGGGACCCGGACGCCGTCGAAGACCACCTGGCACTGCTCGGTATCCCCGGAGTAGAAGCGGATCGGATGCCGGCTCACGCCGGGCGCGTCCAGATCGACGAGCAGGAAGGTCACACCCTGCTGCGGCCGCTCGAAGCGCCCGGTACGCACCAGGCAGAACATGCGGTTTGCGTAATGGGCGTGGGTGGTCCAGATCTTGGTGCCGTTGACGATGTATTCGTCTCCCACGCGCTCGGCCCGGCACTGCAGCGCCGCCAGATCGGAACCGGCCTGGGGCTCCGAGTAACCCTGACACCAGAAGTCGTCACCGCGCTGCATGCGCGGCAGGTAGTAGTCCTTCTGTTCTTCAGTGCCATGACCGAGCAGGGCCGGCCCCAGCATGCCGAGCCCCATGGGCGATATCGGCGGCGGGCCGGCCCGCGCGATTTCACAGTCGAAGATGAAGCGCTCGGTCAGCGACCAGCCGGTGCCACCGTAGCGCTCCGGCCAGCTCGGCACCAGCCAACCCTGTTCGAGCAGGATGCGCTGCCAGGCCATGCCGGCCTCGTAGTCACAATAGACGCTGGTCATGTAGCGCCGGGCGGCGCGCAGCTCATCGGTCAGATGGGCCTGCAGAAAGGCGCGGACGTTTTCACGGAATGTGTGCAGTTGCGGCGTCAGGCGTAGATTCACGAGCGTTTCCGACAGCGACGGCTGGCCCAATGTGCACGACCGCGGCGGCATTATTCAAGAAGCGCGCCGCTGCGAGACCCCCGGCGCGAACGGCTCCGCGCTCAGCGAACGCCCTCGAACAGCACTACCAGTTCGTTGAACTTGCGCCGCTGCAGTTCCGGATCGCCACTGCGGATGGCATCCTCGACGCAGTTCGCGGCGTGGGCCTTGAGCAACTCCGATTCCACCTTCAACAGCGCCGCCTTCACGGCGTTGACCTGCTGCAGCACGTCGATGCAGTAACGGTCCTCTTCGATCATGCGGGACAGCCCCCGCACCTGACCCTCGATACGCTTGAGACGCTTGATGGTAGCGTCGTGGCTGGCAGCGACCATGGCGCCTCACCTCCATTGACTGATACCCTATAGGGGTATACCGTATGAACTCTAGCCGAATTCGGCCCAGGCCCGCAACGATCAATCATCCGCAGGTCCCACGCAATGCGCGCACCCCACGTCCAGGCCGACGAGTCCAACGCCGCTGACGGCCATTGCGGTCATGGCACCCACCGGGACCATCAGGCCTGCCATCCGGTGGACGACCAGCAACGGGCGGCGGCGGCTGCCGGAAAGTACGACAAGGTTCCCGCCGGGTACTCGGGTACCGTGTACACCTGCCCGATGCACCCGGAGGTGCGCGACGTTCGCGCCTCCGCTTGCCCATTGTGCGGCATGGGTCTGGAGCCGGCCGGCATCGTCAGCGGCGAGGAAGACACCACCGAACTGGACGACATGACCCGGCGCTTCTGGATCAGCGCCGGCCTGACGCTACCGCTGCTGCTGTGGACCATGGGCGAGATGGCGCCGGGTCTGGGTCCGGCGCTGCAAGGCTTGATCTCGCCCGGCGCCGCTGTCTGGCTGCAACTGGCGCTGGCAACGCCCGTGGTCCTGTGGGGCGGCTGGCCGTTCCTGGTCCGAGGGGTTCAATCGGTCAGGACCGGCCATCTCAATATGTTCACGCTGATCGCCCTCGGCGTGTCGGTGGCTTACCTGTACTCGCTGGTCGCCATTGTTGCGCCGGGGCTGTTTCCACCAGCCTTGCGCGGCCACGGCGGCAACGTTGCCGTTTACTTCGAAGCCGCCGCGGTCATCACCACCCTGGTGCTGCTCGGCCAGGTGTTGGAGCTGAAGGCGCGCAGCCGCACTTCCGGCGCCCTCCGCCAGCTCCTGGAACTGGCGCCGGCGGTGGCGAACCGCCTGCGGGACGATGGCAGCGAGCAGCAAGTGCCAATCGATGAACTTGACCCCGGCGATCGACTGCGGGTGCGGCCCGGCGACAAGGTTCCGGTGGACGGCACGGTCGAGGATGGGCGCAGCAACGTCGACGAGTCGATGATCACCGGCGAGCCTTTGCCGGTGGAGAAGTCCGCCGGCGACCCGGTCACCGGCGGTACCGTGAATGGCGCTGGCAGCTTTGTCATGACGGTGAGCCACACCGGCGAAGACACGGTGCTGTCGCGCATCGTGCACATGGTGGCGCAGGCGCAGCGCAGCCGTGCACCGATTCAGCGTCTGGTCGACGTGGTAGCCGCGTGGTTCGTGCCGGCCGTCATCGCCATCAGTGCGATCACCTTCGTGGTCTGGGCCATGTTCGGACCGGAACCGGCCATGACCCTGGCGCTGGTCAACGCCGTGGCGGTACTGATCATTGCCTGCCCCTGCGCCCTCGGCCTGGCGACGCCGATGTCCATCATGGTAGGTACCGGAAAAGGGGCTCAGATGGGCGTGCTGATCCGTGACGCCGAAGCCCTCGAAACCCTGGAGAAGGTGGACGTGGTCGTGGTCGACAAGACCGGTACGCTCACCGAGGGCAAACCGCGGCTGGTGAGCGTCGAACCCGCCGAGGCCGTCACGGAGCAGCAGCTCCTGGAACTGGCCGCTGCCGTGGAAGCGGCCAGCGAGCATCCCCTGGCCGCCGCCATCGTCGCCGGTGCCGCCGAACGCGGCGCGCAGCCGGAACCTGCAGGCGATTTCGAATCCGTGACGGGACAGGGAGTGATCGCCCGGGTCCAGGGGCAGCGAGTCGCTGTCGGCAACCGCAAGCTCATGGACGCCGAGGGCGCCGCCAACGGAACGCTTTCGGAGCGCGCCGAAGCGCTGCGCGGCGAGGGCCAGACCGTGATGTTCGTGGCCATCGACGGGCGACCGGCGGGCCTGATCGGCGTTGCCGATCCCATCAAGGACACCACCCCTGACGCCATCGCGCGCCTGCACCGAGCCAGTGTGGAAGTGGTCATGCTGACCGGCGACAGTGAAAGCACCGCGCGGGCCGTGGCGGGCCAGGTTGGCATCGATGCCGTGCACGCCGACGTATCCCCGCAGGACAAACACCGCCTGATCAAGGAAATGCAGGAGCAGGGGCGGGTCGTCGCCATGGCCGGAGACGGAATCAACGACGCCCCGGCGCTGGCCCAGGCCAACGTCGGCATCGCCATGGGTACCGGCACCGACGTGGCTATGGAAAGCGCCGGCGTGACGCTGATGCGCGGCGATCTGAGGGGCGTGGCCCAGGCCCGGGAACTGAGCCATGCCACCATGCGCAACATCCGTCAGAACCTGTTTCTGGCCTTCGTTTACAACAGCCTGGGCGTGCCCATCGCGGCCGGCGTGCTGTATCCCTGGCTCGGGCTGCTGCTAAGCCCCATGATCGCGGCCGCGGCCATGAGCCTGAGCTCCGTGTCCGTCATCGGCAACGCGCTGCGTTTGCGGCGCACGGCCATCTGAACCACTCATTCCGGAGGTAAGCCATGTTTTCTGCCACGCCCGTAAGATCCGCGCTGCCGGTGATCGCGCTTCTGATCGCCACCGCACTGGCGCCGCTATCCGCCCGTGCCGATGAACCCGCCATCACCGTGCACAAAACGCCCTGGTGCGGCTGCTGCGGGCTGTGGGTCGAGCACCTGGAGGCCGAGGGGTTCGAGGTCGATGTGCACGAACACGAAGATCTGACCCCGGTGAAGCAACAACTCGGCGTTCCGCTGGCGCTGGGTAGCTGCCACACCGCCGAGATCGACGGCTACGCCATCGAAGGCCACGTACCTGCCGCCGACATCCGGCGCCTGCTGGAAGAGCGGCCCGATGGTGTGCGCGGCATCGCGGTGCCCGGCATGCCGGTGGGCTCACCAGGCATGGAGATGGGCGACCGCCGCGACCCGTACGACGTGGTGGCTTTCGGCGACGGTGACAACGAGGTGTTCACCGAGTACCGGCCGGAATCGTCCCGCTGAGCCAACGGCAGGACGTGGACAGAACCAACCTTCAACGCCGCCGCCTGCTGCAAGCGCTATTGTCCAGCGGCCTGCTGGCGGCGGGCCTCCCCGGCTACGCCCTCGCCGCTCCCGGTCCCGGCGGCCGCTCGGGCAGCGCCGGCCAGGTCACCGGCGGCCCGGCGCGGGACACCGTGCTCGACCTGAACGTGCGCCGGCAGCGCATCGACATCGCCGGCGGCCGGGGAAACGCCGTGACCCTCAACGACACGGTCCCGGGCCCGCTGATCGAACTGTGGGAAGGCCACGAGGCCGTGCTCCGGGTACACAACCACTTGAGTGAGCCGAGCTCCGTGCACTGGCACGGCATTCTGCTGCCTTTCGAAATGGACGGCGTGCCCGGCGTGGCATTCCCGGGTATCGCCCCGAGCACCACGTTCGAGGCGCGTTTTCTCGTGCGCCAGTACGGCACCTACTGGTACCACAGCCACTCCGGTCTGCAGGAGCAGTCCGGCATGTTCGGGCCGCTCATCGTCCATCCCCGCGAAGGCGATCCGTTCAACTACGATCGGGACTACGTGGTGATGCTGTCGGACTGGACCTTCGAAGACCCGCACCGGGTCATGGCCAAACTGAAGAAGCTGGCCCACTACTACAACTTCGATCTGCAGACCGTACGCGACTTCGGCCGTGACGCGGCGTCGATGGGCCTGGAGGCTACCGTCGCCGACCGCTGGATGTGGGGCAACATGCGCATGTCGCCCAACGACATTGCCGACGTGACCGGCGCTACCTACACGTACCTCATGAACGGCCTGCATCCGGCGGCCAACTGGACCGCCCTGTTCGAACCCGGTGAGCGCGTACGGCTGCGTTTCATCAACGCCTCTGCCATGACCTTCTTCAACGTGCGCATCCCTGGCCTGGCGATGACGGTGGTGCAGAGTGACGGGCAGAACATTGAGCCGGTGGAAACCGACGAGTTTCAACTGGGCATCGCAGAGACCCTGGACGTGGTGGTGCGACCGGACGCCGACAGCGCCTATACGGTGATGGCGGAATCCCTGGATCGTAGCGGTTTCACCCGTGGCACGCTGGCGCCGCGGCCCGGCATGAGTGCACCGGTACCGGCTTTGCGCAAGCCGCCCCAACGCACCATGGCCGACATGGGCATGGACCACGACACCAGCCACGGTCACGCGGGTCACGGCGAGGGCCAGGCAGGTGAGAAAGCAGGTCATGACAGCGGTCATGCCGGTCACATAAATGCCAACGCACATGCCGGCCACGACACCCATGGCGGGCAGGCCATACCGAACGGGGCCGGCCCCATCGTCGCCCGCCACGGCCCCGATCATCACGGCCCGGGCAATGCCGGCGTGGCGGAAGTTCAGCGCAGCCGGCTGGCCGAACCCGGCACCGGCCTCGGCGACGTCGGCCACCGGGTGCTCAGCTACGCCGAGCTTCGCAATGTCGTGCCCATGAAAGACCGGCGCGAACCCTCGCAGACCTTCGAGCTGCACCTCACCGGCAACATGGAACGCTACATGTGGTCGTTCGACGGCCGGAAGTTCAACGAGGTGAGAAGCCCCATCGACTTTCCCTACGGCGAACGCATCCGCCTGGTACTGGTGAACGACACCATGATGGAACATCCCATCCATCTGCATGGCATGTTCATGGAACTGGAGAACGGCCAGGGCGACCGGCTGCCGTTCAAGCACACCATTACAGTCAAACCGGCGGAACGTCTGAGCCTGCTCATCACCGCCGACGAGCCGGGCCGCTGGGCCTTTCACTGCCACCTGCTCTACCACATGGAGATGGGCATGTTCCGGGTGGTGCGCGTGACCCCTCGGAAGGGCCTGGCATGAACGGAACAAGAGTCGTCCTGCTCGCGACCCTGACGGGCTTTTCCTGGTCAGCCGCCGGAGCCGAGAATCCGGCCACCGGCGCGCCCGCGGAATGGGTCATGCACAACATGGGCGGCCATCCCTACGGCATGGTTCTCATCGACCGGATGGAATACGGAAACGGCGACGACACCGACACCTATCTGTGGGATGTCCAGGGCTGGTACGGCGGCGACTACAACAAGCTGGCAGTGAAGACCGAGGGCGAAAGCGAGACCGCCGAATCGGTCGACGACATGGAACTGCAAGTGCTCTATGACCGGCTGGTGGCGCCTTTCTGGACCCTCCAGGCCGGGGTCCGCTACGACGTTCAGGGCGACCAGCCGGACGTCGGCTACGCCGTCGCCGGACTGCAGGGCCTGGCGCCCCAGTGGTTCGAAACCGATCTCGCACTGTTCGTGAGCGAGGACGGCGACGTCTCGATCCGAGGTGAACTCGAATACGATCTGCGGCTCAGCCAGCGGCTGATTCTGCAGCCCCAGGTGGAACTCGACGCCAGCTTCGGCGATGTTCCCGAACTCGGTCGCGCCAGCGGTCTGAACCGTACCGAAGCCGGGCTGCGCCTGCGCTACGAGATCCGGCGCGAATTTGCGCCTTATATCGGCGTGCGCTGGGACCGGCTGCACGGCGGCACCGCCGATCTGGCGCGAGCGGCGGGCGAACCGCGGTCCATGACGTCGCTGGTGGTGGGGCTACGGGCCTGGTTCTAGCGGCGCCAGGAACGGCGCAGATCTCAACGCTCGAGGCCCGGTTGCCCTCTGGCCACTCTGGATAGCAGACTAGGTCGGGCAACCGGCCCGACCTGTGATTTTCCCGTCCGCCGCCGGTTGCGCTGAACCCGAACCCGAACCGGAAGTACCCGGAGCCGTCAGCCGGAGCCGCCCATGGACCTCTACACTCAATCACCCGACCTCGAAAACGCCCTGGTCAATCCCGCCAGCTGGGCCGACGAACAGGGTATCCACGCCCAGTTCACCTGGCTGCGCGCCAACGATCCGCTGCGCCGGCTGGAGCCCGAGGGCTTCGATCCGTTCTGGAACGTCACGCGCTACGAGGACATCAAGACCATCGAAGGCAACAAGCGCGTCTTCATCAACGACCCCCGTCCCATTCTCGGGCCGCGCATGATGCAGCAGATGGTCGAAGCCATGACCGGGCGTAAGCATCTGGTGCGGTCACTGGTGCAGATGGACGACCCGGATCACACCCGCTACCGCATGCTCACCCAGAGCTGGTTCATGGGTGCAAACCTGCGCAAGCTGGAAGCCCGGGTGGGCGAACTGGCGAGGATGTACGTGGACCGTCTGGGCGAACTGGGCGGCGAGTGCGACTTCGTCCGGGACGTGGCGATCTGGTATCCGCTGCGGGTGATCATGACCATCCTCGGCGTGCCGGAGGAAGACGAAGGCCTGATGTTGAAACTCACTCAGGAACTGTTCGGCAGTTCCGACCCGGACAACCAGCGTTCCTTCGAGCCCACCGAGTTCCTGGACGTGGTCAGGGACTTCGAGTCCTACTTCGCCGACATCACCCGGGCCCGCCGCGCCCAACCCACGGACGACGTGGCCAGCGTCATCGCCAACGCCACCTTCGATGGCGAGCCGATCCCGGAGCACGACGCCAACGGTTACTACATGATCGTAGCCACCGCCGGACACGACACCACCAGTGCTTCCACCGCCGGCGGCCTGCTGGCGCTGATCGAGAATCCCGATCAGATGGAGCGGTTGCGCGCCGATCCGTCGGGCCTGATGGCCACCACCGTCAACGAAATGATCCGCTGGGTCAGCCCGGTCCGGCAGTTCATGCGCACCGCCACCGAAGACTTCGAACTGCGCGGCACGACCATCCGCGAAGGCGAGTCTGCCGTGCTCTGGTATCCGTCCGCCAACCGGGACGAGGCGATCTTCGAGAATCCGTTCGAGTTCCGGGTCGACCGCAACGCCAGACACCTGGCGTTCGGATTCGGCGCCCACGTCTGTCTCGGCCAGCACCTGGCCCGCATGGAAATCAGTGCACTGTTCCGGGAACTGCTGAACCGGGTCGAGAACATCGAACTCGCCGGCGAGCCGCGTTATCTCCAGTCCACGTTCGTCGGCGGCCTGAAGTCGCTGCCGATCCGCTACCGCATGAAGTGACCGAGTGAACGAATCAGACCCGACCCGGCGCGAGGGATAAGGCGGATGCACCAGACCATGCAGGCAGTGCGCGGGGAAACCCTCGGCCCGCCGGAGCACTACGAACTCGCCCTGCTACCGGTACCGGAACCCGGACCGGGTGAGATTCAGGTGGCGGTACGCGTGGCCGGGCTCGGCTACGTGGATGCTCTTGTTTCCCGAGGCGAGTATCAGGTCAAACCACCGACCCCCTACTGCCCGGGCATGGAAATTGCCGGAACCATCAGCGCCGTGGGCGCGGGGGTGACCGATCTGGCGGTGGGCGACCGGGTCGCCGCCTCCGGATTCGGCGGGGGTCTGGCCGAGTACGCCGTCGTCCCGGCCGCAGCCGCCAGCCGGGTTCCGGAGCAACTCGACCTGAAAGCGGCAGCAGGGTTCATCGTCAACTACACCACGGCCTGGCACGCGCTGATCGACCGCGGGGCAATGTGCGCGGGGGAAACCGTGCTGGTACTGGGTGCTGCCGGCGGCACCGGCATCGCCGCCGTTCAGGTAGCGCGTCTGGCGGGGGCCCGGGTCATAGCCGGCGCGTCGAGTGCTGCCAAGCGGGAATTTGCGCTCCGCCACGGAGCGCACGAAAGCCTGGACTACACCCAGCCGGACTGGCGCAACACCCTCAAGACCATGACCGGCGGCCGCGGCGTCGACATCGTATTCGACCCGGTCGGCGGTGAGTTACTCGAACCCGCGTTCCGCTCCCTGGCCTGGCGCGGCCGTCATCTGGTGATCGGATTTGCCGGTGGGACGATTCCTGCGCTGCCGGTGAATCTGGCCCTGCTCAAAGGCGCGTCGCTGGTCGGCGTGGACCTGCGACAGTTCAGCAGTGTTCACGAAGCCGCCGCGGCGGGGCGCATCCGCACCCGGTTGCTGAACGCCGTGCGCCGCGGCGATCTCGCACCGCCGGTTGGCGAGTCGTTCCCCCTGGCACGGTTCCGTGACGCGCTGGCGCTGGCGGCGGCACGCGATGGAACCGGCAAGACCGTGGTGGAGATTCCTGGAACCGCCTGAGAGCCCGCGGCTGGCGGTCGCAACTCACCAGGGATGCACCTGCACCGGCAGCGACGTGATGCCGCGAATGAAATTGGACCGCAGCCGACCCGGGGCGCCCATGACCTCGACCTGACGGAAGCGTTTCATCACTTCCTCCCAGACGATGCGCAACTGCATCTCGGCCAGCCGGTTGCCCATGCAACGATGAATGCCGAACCCGAACGCCACATGCTGACGCGCGCCCGTGCGGTCGACGATCAGCCGGTCTGGATGCGCCATGACGGTATCATCCCGGTTGCCGGAGATGTACCACATCACCACCTTGTCGCCGGCATGGATCCGTTTGCCTGCGAGTTCCGTGTCCTGGGTGGCGGTACGGCGCATGTGCAGCACCGCTGACTGCCAGCGGACCATCTCCGAAACCATATTGGGAATCAGGGTCGTGTCGCCCCGGGTGACCGCATCGCGCAGCTTCTGGTACTCCTCTGGAAACTCGTTCAACGCCAGCACCCCGCCGCTGATGGTGTTGCGGGTGGTGTCGTTGCCGCCAACGATCAGCAGCATGATGTTGCCCAGGAACTCCATCGGCCGGGACGGCATGTCCCGGGTCTCCGGCGAATGAGCCAGCATGGTGACGAGGTCGAGCCGATCGGACACCGGCCGGCTGGCCCGCTCGTGAAACAGCCGCAGGAACGTCTCCAGGCATTCCATCAGTCCGGCCCGGCGCTCGTCTTCCGAGAACAGGCTGCCGCCGGTCGTCGCCTCTCCGTCGGTGGACATGTCCGACCAGCGGGTGAGTTTGCCTCGCTCCTCGAACGGAAAGTCGAACAGGATGGCCAGCATCTGCGTCGTCAGTTCGATCGATACACGTTCCACCCAGTCAAAGGTTTCGCCGACCGGTAGCTGATCCAGAATCGGTTGCAGGCGTTCCCGGATCACCGGCTCCAGCTTCATCAGATTGCGCGGCGCCACCACCGGCATTACCGCACCCCGCTGGGCATCATGGCGGGGTGGGTCCATCTGGATGAAGTTGTCGATCTCGAAGTCTTCGGCCTGATCTCCGATCACGATGGTCGGCTCCGAGGAGAACAGCGCGTGGTTGCTGTCGACGGTCTTGATGTCGTTGAAGCGGGTTACCGACCAGTACGGACCGAACGGGCTATCGCGGTGATAGTGCACCGGATCCTCGGCCCGCAGGCGGGCGAACAGCGGGCGCCAGGCATCGGTTTCGTAGAGCCCAGGATCGCTGACGTCCAGATCCTCGATGTTCCGCTGCGCTGCTTCGGCCATGGATTACCCTCCTGATCAGCCCCTGATGGTGCTACCAGCCATGGCCACAGGTCCAGTTCTGCCCGGTTGGCGTCGCCTCCCAGGTTCCCCTGGCAGGAAGCTGGTGTTGCCAGTGGCTCTCAACAAAAATTACTCATAGTTACGAATTAGTCCTTAATATTTGACTATTAGGGTATTTTAAGTAATCTCTGCTTCAGCGAAAATCAGCAACCGGACCGGAAACGATGAATGCTTGTGCAGATTTCGACCAGGTGCGAACCGCCATTGCCAGCGACCTGTCCGCCGCCATGAAAGCGCGCGACCGCATCCGGGTGGACGCCCTGCGCCGGACCCTCAACACGCTGGACAACGCGACCGGTCCCGCCGGCGCTACCGTGGCAACGGCCGGGTCGGCCAGCGAGGGGCCGCGACGGCTGGTAAGCGCCGCGGAAATGCGCCAGTTGATGCTGGCGGAAGCCGAGGAGTGCACCAGCGCCGCCACCGAGTACGACCGGTTGGACAGGCCGGAACGTGCCGGCACATTGCGCGCCGAAGCGGAGGTCATCTGCGGTTGTCTGCGCCACCTGGAGCCACTGCAGGGGGCGGCCGGCGGATGACCGGCGTGGCGGACCTGCTGTTCACGCCCGAGGAGGTTGCGGACCAGCTCGGGCTGCACGTGCGCACCGTGCGCCGCTACATCCGCGACGGCCAGCTTGCCGCGGTGAAGGTCGGCAAACGCTACCGGGTCACCCGTGAGGCTCTGGAAGCGTTCGCCGGCGTGTCGCCCGGCGCCAGCCGTTCCGCCGGGGCGCAGCCGTTCACGGACGTGTCGACCATCGTCAGTATCGACGACCTGACCCGCGATCGGGCAGATCGCCTGACCACCCTGCTGGTGAGCTCGGCCCGGAATCCGCACGAGGGCGCCTTGAAGATCGAAACCCTCTACTACCCGGATCGGGGGCGGCTCAAGGTGATCTGTAACGGCGATCTGGCCTCGACCCTGTCCGTGCTCGCCCTGGTGAACACGCTGATCGAGAACCCGTCGTGAACCCTCAGCCGGATCGCGCCCGCTACTACCGCTCCCCCGAAGCGGCCACCGAGATCATCGACTGCTACCAGGCCCTGCTGGCCGAATGGCCTGCCGCCATCCGGCGCCACACGGTGCCGACCAGTCAGGGCGACACGTTCGTCATGGAGAGTGGCAACGCCAGCGGACCACCGCTGGTGCTACTGCACGGGTCGCTGGCCAACAGTGCGTCCTGGATGCGCGAAGCGGAACTCTGGTCCCCGCACTTTCACCTGTTCGCGGTGGACATGATCGGGGAGCCGGGCCTGAGTGCGCCGGAGCGCCCGCCATTGGACTCGGACGCCTACGCCCGCTGGCTGGACGACGTGCTCGACGCCCTCGAGTTACCGAAGGCCGCACTGGCTGGCGTGTCACTGGGCGGCTGGCTGGCCCTGGACTACGTGATTCGCCGGCCCCAGCGGGTGTCGCAGCTGGCCGTGATCGTCCCCGGCGGGGTCGGCCCGCAACGCAACATCCTGATCTGGGCGCTGCCCCTGATGGTGCTCGGTCCGTGGGGCCGCAGGAAGGTCAGCGAACGTCTGCTCGGGCCGGAGCCCGAGATCACCACGCCACTAGAGCGCCGCTTCGGCGACATGATCAAGCGCATCGGGCGCAGCTGTATTCCCCGCTACGACCGCCTGCCGGTGTTCTCCGACGAAGCCCTGGCGGCCATCGACGTGCCGGTGATGGCGGTGGTGGCGGGCCGGGACGTGATCCTGGCGCCGGGACCGATGCGCGAGCGCCTGGAAGCTCACGTGCCCGATCTGCGCATGCGCTATCTGCCGGAGGCCCGCCACTATCCAGGCAATCAGGCGCTGGCCGTCCTGGAATTCCTGCAGGATACCGCACCGGACTGAGGCCGCCGCAGCCGCCATCGGCGGGCGCCAACCCGACGGGGTGTATTGAGACGCTTGTATCACAAAATATCCAGTGATACGTTCGTCTCAATTGTGGCGCCCAACGGCGCCCGAGCGGGAGCTGGCGGCGCACCGTGACCCTGGAAAGTTTCGAATCCGGCACCGGCAACGAGCCCCTTGGCCAGGGCTCCGTCGATGGCCGCACCCGCCGCCGTCTCGAGAATGGCGCCAGGATCTTCGACGCCGCCATGGAACTGCTCGGCGAGCGGGGCTACGACGCCATCTCCATCGAAGAAATCTGCGCCGCCGCCGGCGTGGGCCGGGCCACTTTCTTCCGGGTCTACCAATCCAAAGCGCACCTGTTGCTGGAGTTCAATCGCCGCCTGGCCGAGCGGGTGCGGCAGCGCCTGCTGGCCCGGCCGCCTGTGGACGGCGAACCCGGCGTCGACCAGGCCTTACGCCTGGTCGGCGAGGAGATCGCCGATACCTGGACTCATACCGTTCCCGGGGCAACCGCGCTGGCCATCGACTTTACTCAGACCGCGGCCGGCCGGGGCCTGCACGCCGCTCACCCGCAACTACTGGAGATCGTGGTGGGCGTGGTGGAACGGGGCCAGGCCCGGGGTGAACTGGCGTCCACGCTGCCCGCCGGGCTGGTGGCATCGCTGGCGCTGGTCCAGACCACCGCGCCGGTGGCGTACTGGTTCCGGCATCCGGACCGGGACCTGCACCAACTCATCAACGAGGCCATCGACCACTGGCTGCATGGTGCCGTTGCCCGGCGGACATCGGCAAAGGGGAAAACGACATGAGCGAACAGACCGGCGGAGCCGTCATCGCCCGGACCCTGGCGCAGCTCGGGGTGCGCAACGTGTTCGCTCTGCACGGCGGGCATCTCGATGCCTTGCTGGTGGCGTGCCCCGACGAAGGCATCCGCCTCATCGACTTCCGCCACGAAGCCTCCGCCGGCCATGCCGCGGATGCCTACGCGCGATCGTCAGCGAGCGGCCTCGGGGTCTGCGTGGTGACCGCCGGGCCGGGATTCACCAATGCCCTCACCCCGATGACCAGCGCTTTCGTGGATGCCGTCCCGGTGCTGTTCATCGTCGGCTCGCCGCCGCTGCGCGAGGTGGAAACGAACCCGCTCCAGGGCGGCATCGACCAGGTTGCCATGGCCGCGCCGGTGACCAAATGGGCCCACCGGGTGACCAATGTGGCGCGCCTGCCGGACCTGATCGACAAGGCTGTCCGCATCGCCACCTCGGGGCGGCCGGGTCCGGTGCTGCTGGACGTTCCCATCGACGTCATGTTCATGCCGGTGCGCGACGTCATGTTTCCGGTCGATCAGCGGCCCGTGACACCGGATCGGCCGGCGCCGTCCCGGGATGCCGTGGCCCGGGCATTGCAGGCACTCCGGAGCGCCGAGCGACCCGTGATCATCGCCGGCGGCGGCGCGGTGTTTTCACGCTGTTCCGAAGCCCTGGGCCGCTTCGTGCAGATCAGCGGGATTCCCGTGGCTGCCAACACCATGGCGCGCGGCATTCTGCCCGAGCAGCATCCCTGCTATGTCGGCGGCGTGGCTGCCATCGGCGGCGCGGTGGCGCGCGGCGCCCCACCGGACCTGGTGGTGATGGCCGGCGCCCGGGCCGGTATGTACCTGGGCGGGCGTTCGGGTTCAACCATCCCCCATGACGCCCAAGTCATTCAGATCGACGTCGATGGCGGCGAGATCGGCCGCCTGCGGGCCGTGGATCAGGCCGTGGTGGCAGACTGCGCCGAGACTTTCGAAGCGCTGGCCGACGCCGCCGCCGACCTCGACTGGCCGGACCGCGGGCCCTGGGTAACGACCTTGCAGAGCGGCCGCTATCCCTTCGACCGGCTGTTCCAGGATGCACCGAAGGAGACCCGACCCGGGGTTCTGCATCCCTACCACGCCACCCGGGCGGCCATGCAGGCTCTGGAGGACGGCACCGTGGTGGTCATCGACGGCGGCGAGTCGTCCGGCTGGGCCAGCGTCACGGCACGTTCCGCCGGCCCGGGCCTGTGCCTGCAGAATGGCTACCTGGGCTGCCTCGGCATCTCCCAGGGATTTGCCATCGGCAGCGCCATCGCCAATCCCGGACGTCCGGTGGCCATCTTCAGCGGCGACGGCGCGGTGGGCTTCAACATCCAGGAATTCGACACCATGGTGCGCCACGAGCTGCCCATCGTGACCATCGTCCTCAACAACGCCTGCTGGGCGATCTCGCAGCGGGGCCAGGACATCGTGTTCGGCGAAAACCGGCGCAGCATCGTGAGCCTGGCCAACACCCGCTACGATCAGGTGGCCATCGCCTTTGGCGGCGCCGGGGAAACCGTCGATTCCTATGCGCGCATCGCACCGGCAATCCAGGCCGCGCTGGCGTCCCGGAAGCCAGCCTGCATCAACCTGATCGTGGACGCGGACGTGGTCAATCCCGCCATTCCGCCCATGGTGGGTGATCCGAGCGTGCCCGATGAGATCATGATTCCATACTACGAGAACATCCCGCTCCCGGCCGGTCACTAGACCGGGCGGGGTCTACCGGGACCGTCGCCAGACCAGGGGAGACTGCGACCATGCTGCCGCCCATTGCCGACAACGCCGCACAAGCCAGGGAACACATCCGGGAGCACGGTCTGGCGCTGCTGTCAGGACAGACGTCCCCGGCGCAACTCCAGCAGGCGCGCGCCGCCACTTACGGCGCTGCCGAAGACGACCGGCGCATGGGCCGCCATGCCGACCGCTTCGGGCTCGACTACGGCGAAGGCAATGTGCGGGTCTGGAACATTCTCAATCGCGCTGCCGTGTTCCGCGAGCTGGTGCAGCTACCGGTGGTGCTGGACCTGCTGCGCGCGGTCATCGGCCGGCCGGCATTGCTCGGCAACATCTCCGCCAACATCGCCCTGCCCGGCAGCGGCGGCGGCATGCTGCACGCCGACCAGGTGTTCGTGCCGAAACCCTGGCCCGCCGAGCCCCAGGGCATGAACTTCGCCTGGCTGCTGGACGACTTCACCGCCGACAACGGCGCCACCGAAGTAGTGCCCCGCAGCCACCTGGCGGGCGATGACGCCGACCCGTCGGTTCTGGGCGAACAAGCCGTTCCGGTGATTGCCCCCGCCGGCACCCTCATGGTGTTCGAAAGCCGCCTCTGGCACCGCACCGGCTGCAACCGCTCGGACAGTCCGCGAGCGGCCTTGTTCGGCTGGTACACCCGGCCCATCTACCGAACCCAGGAGAACTGGTTCCTGTCCCTGGACGACGACGTGGTCGAGCACGCCTCCGACGACCTGCTGGAACTGCTCGGGTACCGCACCCAGGGACTGGGGCTGGTCTACGGCCGCTCGCCACGCTGACCCGCGGCGCGGGATGTGTGAGTCGACGACGGCGTCAGGCATGAGCATTTTTCAGCCGGGTGGCCCCGGAGCATCCATTTCCGGCCGCCTTCGACGATTGCGTCGCCGCGGTCTGCTGGGCGGCCGAAAACGCCCAACACTAAGGTGGCGATCCGTCGCGTCTGTTCGTCGGTGGTGATTCCGCCGGCGCCAATCTGGCGGCGGCCAGCGCCATCGCACTGGGCAGGCGGCGGCGAACGCCACGCCCCATTGCCCTTCTGCTCATCTACGGCGTCTTCGACATGGCCGACCTCGGCGCCGGCAGCGCCACCCGCAGCATTCACAAGGCTTACCTGCCTGCGCCGCGTATCGCGCTTCTGAGCGCGAGATGGCGGCATTTCTGCACACCCAGCCGATTGCTGCGGCGCCGCGGCAACGGTGGTGGCAGCGCATTCCCACCCATTTCCCGCGACGCTTCCCACGCCCGCTTCCATGACCTGTCAGTGCGGCGCCGGGGTCAGCCTGACCTCGGTGCGGCCGGCCAGCTGTACCGGGAGCCGGGCGCTGCCGTGGGCATCGGCCACCACCCGGGGGGTCTGCGCGCCGTCGACGAGGTAGCCGCGGCCGGGCTGCAGTCGCTCGATCCCGAGCTCGGGCCGGGCCGCTTCGGCGCCGCCCGGGTACAGCACCAGTTCCAGGTTCCGGCCATCGCTCCAGGCCCGGGTTACCAGCACGTCCGGATATTCGACGCCCGTCAGGTACGGGCCATCCAGCGTGGCCGCCGGCGGACCCTCAACGAACGAACGGCGGAAATCGCCGGTGCTCATCAGCCGCGCCATGGCGACGTTGACGTTGGACAGGTTCGAGCCGTCCAGATAACCCAGGCTGCCGGCCTCGCGCTGGGGTCTGCAATCCTGATCGAGGCTGCGCTGCGCCGCCTGAGCGATCTCTTCGTCGCCGAACTCCCGGGCCGCCGCCATGATGCCGCCATAGGCCCCGACGAAACCCCGTCCGTACTTGCCGGCGTCCAGGCCCTGCCCCGGCAGGGTGATGCGCGCCTGGCCGTCAGCATCGGTGGTGAGGGCCGGCTCGATTTCTTTGCGGGCAATGGCCCACAGACGCCGCGCCCGGTCCGGCGCAAAACAGTTGGCGTAGTTCGCGTAACCCGCCTCGCCCACCGGGAACGGAAACTCGATGCCGGTGAGTTGAGAGCGCAGGCCGATGATGGAGCCGCTGCGGTCGGTGAACTCGGTGTCCAGCTTTTCCAGCCACAGCGGCAGGATGCGTTGCTGATAGTCCGTTCCGAACAGGCGGTCATGGGTAGCCAGTGACACCATGCCGTAGTGGTTGCAGATCGGGTACATCCAGTTCGGTTCGCACGGGTAGATACAGAAGTCGCGTTCGTAGTGTGCGTAATTCTCCGCCACCGACCCGACGATGCTGTGTACGTCGTGGGGATACGCCGTCCGTGCATTGAGCCGGAAGGTCAGGCTGCCCGGCTCGGTGTAACGGCGGTCACCGCTGTTGAGCATGTACTGGCCGACGTGCATGCCGAACCAGCCGGTGAGCATGATGTTGTCGCGGGCGGCCGGGTCGAAGTTGCTGAAGTTGAGATGCCCCCAGCACGACTCGTAAACCCAGTAGTCCCAGACCCGGCGCAGCAGGTATTTGTCGATCAGGTTACGTTGCGCCTGATGCAGGTAGCCGTGGAAATTCGGTGTGTACCCACCCTGGGCGATCCCTAGCGCGAAACCCATATGATTGAGCTGATAGCGCAGCGCCGCCGGCTGAAACTGATCGATGATGGTAAAGCCGTCGAATGCCTCGACGGGCTGCAGCGAGCGGTCGAGCAGGTAACGCAGCGACTCGAGCTGACCCGTGCTGAGCTCACGGCTTGATACCTCCGGTACCACGGCACTGCGTTCGCGTACTTCGGCAAGGGACGCCGGCAGGAACTGGCGACGGACCTCGGCCTTGACCGCGTCGCGGGCATGGCGCGCGGCGATGGCGCGTTTCACGTACGCCGCGCCAGCGACCATCAGCACCGCCACCGCAACATGGGACAATGCGCTCACCGAGTCCGGCGCCAGCCACCCCGCCAGCAGCGCGGCGCCGAGCCAGACGCCGACCGGCGCCACCACCATACCGGCCCAGAACCAGGCGACGATGGAGAAGACGAACAGCGCCAGCGTCAGCGGGAACAGCAGCGACGCCCAGCCGCCGACTGCCAGAAACCCGGCACCCGGCAGCCACAGACCGAGCCCGGCCGCCTGCCAGCCGCCGGAGGCGCCCAGCAACAACGGCAGCGCGCCGGCGCCGACACAGGCCAGATAAACCAGCAGGGTGCGCCGCTGATAACGGCGGGTAACGGGGCCCGGCGAATCGGACCGGGCACTGAAGAAGCCGATGTCGCTGCCGATGGTACTCATGTTCAGGGCTCCCCCAGGCTGAAATCGGTGGAAACGGCCGGATCACCACACCAGACGGTATGCAGGGCGACCAGTGCCTCCCAATCGGCGGCACCGTCGGCCGCCGGCGCCGGAGCCAGCCAATAGGCCGCCAGCGCCAGCACGGCCAGCAGTTCGACGGCCACCGCGCCCGCCGCCAGACGGACCCAGCGCGGTCGCGCCGCTGCGCCGGCCATCACCGCCGGTTGCTGTCCGAACCGCCAGGCGACGGCGGTGTTGCGCTCGGCCGCGGACGGCCGGAAACGCCGCAGCCAGCCGAATGGCGCCAGCAGATTGAGCAGCAGGAAAACGGCGAATGCGCAGCAAGCCATGCGTCGAGACCGACCGGGTTGCTTCGTGAGGCTCTAGCGTCGCCCGGCCCTGGCGCCAAGTCCAATCGATTCTCTGGCCCAATTAATAACGGAATGTTATAAATCCGCTGTCCCGCCGCTGCGGCGAGGACAACGGGAGAGGCCGGAGTGAACATCGATCATCGACGCCTGCGGGCGGTGGTGCGGGTGGCGGAGGCGCTGTCCTTCAGCCGGGCCGCCGACCAGTTGGGTCTGTCCCAGCCGGCCTTGTCGTCTCAGGTCCACAAACTCGAAAAGGAACTCGGCTTCCGGCTCTTCGAACGATCCACCCGCCGGGTCATGCTCACCGACACCGGCGAGCGCTTCGTCAGCGAAGCCAGGCAGTTACTGCAAGCCTACGAGCGGATGGAAAGGTTCGCGCGGGTCCTGCACCGGGAAGCCGAAACGCGGCTGGCCGTGGGCGCCGCCATATACACCATCGACTTCCCGGAACGCATCCGCCTGCTCGATGAACTGATCAACGCCTGTCCCGACATCGACATCGAAGTCGTGACCGGTGGCGCTCAAACCGAGGTCACGCGACAACTGCGAGCCGGCCAGTTGGACCTGGCGGTGCTGATGGGGGTCGCGGTACCGCCGGAGGTATACGCCGCGCCGGCCACCCGCGACGCGGGCCGTGAAGTGCTGATCGACGACGCCCTGCGGCGGGTGGTGTTGAAACGCCGGCCGGTGGCCCTGCTGGTACCCGAAGAGTCCGTCCTGGCAGAGCGCCGCCGCCTCACCCGGCGTGACCTGGCGGGGCAGCAGGTTGCGATATTTCATAGTAACCATGGCGCCCAGTTACATCGGCCGCTGGCCGACCACCTGCAGTCGTCAGGCGCCAGCCTGGTGGTGCCGCCGGAGCCCAATGCCATCGGCGTCGAACGTTACGGACGCCAGCACCGCATCGCCGCGGTCACCCTGGGCTGGTTTCCGCAGCCTGCCGACGGCGCCATGGTGTCCAGGCCATTGGCCGGACTCGACCTGGCAACGGAACTGGCCCTGGCGGCGCAACCCGGCGTTTCCAGCCCGGCCATGGAGCAAGCCCTGGACTTCGCCCGCGCGTTCGCCCGGCAAGACGGCTGAGTCGGCTCAACCCAGCGGGCGCTCCCCCGACAGCTCGAGCTTGCCGTGGGGTCCCAGCAGGTACATCTCCAGATCGTCCGCCAGGAACAGGTTGCCGCGGTATACCCCGGCCGCTTCGCTGCGTACTTCTCCGATCGAGCGCCCGCCGGCGGTGGGGCGATGATGAAAACGGCTGCTGAAGTGGGTCAGGACCAGATTGGGTAGACCTGCCTGCGCCGCAAAACGCGCGACCTGCAAGGCGGAACTGTGCTGCCAGCGGGCCCGCTCCGGGTTCAAGAGGTCCTCGGTATAGGTGGCCTCGTGCACCAGCACGGCGGCGTCGCGACAGGCGTTCGTCAGCCGCTCCGGATCATCGTTGTCACCCGCTATCACCACACGCTGACGCCGTTCCGGCAGCAGGAAGTCCGCCGGGTCGAGCACCCGGCCATCGGCGAGGCGCACCGACTCACCGCGCTGCAGGGCGCCCCAGGCAGGTCCGCGGGGAACGCCCGCAGCCGCCAGCAGTCCGGTGTCGAGGCGTCGCTCCACGTCGCGGCGGGTAAACCGATAAGCGAAGCTCGGCACCCGATGGGACAGCGGAAACGGTTCGATCAGAAAGCCGCCGCTCTCGATGGGCTGCAGCGGCTCTACCGGCCGGAAGTCGAGCCGGTACGGCAGGTGACTGTCGCTGACCTCCAGGGCCGTGCGCACGAAGGTTTCGATGGCGGCCGGCCCGAACACGGTGAGGGGCCGGGTGCGCCCGCTCACCGCGGCGTTGGTGAGCAACCCCGGCAGTCCGAAGCAATGATCGCCGTGCACGTGGGTGATGCAGATCGTATCGAGTTGCGGCGTGGTCAACCGCGGCCGCCAGCGGGCACGCAGGAGCTGATGCTGGGTCGCTTCGCCACAGTCCACCAGACACCAGCGTTTGCCCGCACCGGGCGCGATGGCCAGTGCGGTGACGTTGCGAGCCCGGGTCGGGGCGCCCGACGATGTGCCCAGAAAACAAAGACGCATCGGTCCGGTTTACTCCGTGGGGCGCGAACCATAGCATGGCCGGCAATCCGGGGAGAGAGCACCGCATGAACCTGTCGAGCGCCGTGACGACGCTGGTCGTGTTGCTGAGTCTCGGCACGGCAACCGGCGCCCGCGGGGCCGCGGACCTGCCGCGCAGCGCACCGGAAGACCAGGGCGTGGCGTCGGCCGACGTGCTGGCGTTCGTCGAGGCTGCCGACCAGCAGATCGACACCATGAACAGCTTCATGCTGCTGCGCCACGGTTTCGTGCTGGCGGAGGGCTGGTGGGCGCCCTACGGCCCCGAACATCCGCACATCCTTTATTCGCTGACCAAGAGCTTCACGTCCACCGCAGTCGGAATTGCCGCCGCCGAGGGCAAGCTCAGTATCCATGACCGGGTGCTGCAGTATTTCCCCGAAGACGCACCCGACGATCCCAGCGAAAACCTGCAGCAGATGCGCATCAGCGACCTGCTGCGCATGGCTACCGGCCACGACAGCGAACCGGACCTGCGGGCCAGCGACGCCACCTGGGTGCAGACCTTCCTGGCGCATCCGGTACCGCACCGGCCGGGCACCCACTTCCTGTACAACACCCCTGCCACCCACATGCTCTCGGAAATCGTGCAGAACGCCACCGGCGCCTCGACCCGGGACTACCTGCAAGACCGGCTGTTCGACCCTCTGGGCATCGAGCCGGCGTCATGGCTGACGAGTCCCCAGGGCACCACCAGCGGCGGCTTCGGGCTGAGCCTGCGTACCGAAGACATCGCCAGATTCGGCCAGCTTTATCTGCAGCAGGGGCAGTGGAACGGCCGCCAGCTCGTCGCGGCCGACTGGGTACGGGCCGCAACCCGCCTGCAGGTCGCCAACGGCAGCAACCCGGCCAGCGACTGGAACCAGGGCTACGGCTATCAGTTCTGGCGCTCGCGCCATGACAGCTACCGGGGTGATGGTGCTTTCGGCCAGTACGCCATCGTGATACCCGACCAGGATGTGGTCATTGCCATCACCAGTGGCGTCGCAGACATGCAGGCGGTCATGGACCTGGTGTTCGCCAGGCTGTTGCCGGCCTTCCGGGCCGCGCCACTGGACCTGGATCCGGCCGCCGAGCAACGGCTTCGCGAGCGTCTGGCGCAACTGCGCGTGAGACCGGTCGCCGGTCAGCCGGATTCAGCCGTGGCGCGCCATGTTTCGGGGCAGACCTGGCGGCTGGCGGACAACGAACTCGGCCTGAAGGCAGTCACCTCGCCGGGGCTGACCCCCGGCCCGCACGCCGCGGCAGCAAGTGGCGCCTGGACCGCCGACGATCAGTTCACCGTCAAGCTGTGCCTCTACGAAACGCCGTTCTATACCACGGCCTCGTTCCGCTTAGACGGCAGCAACCTGGACCTGCGGGTAGAACCGCATGTGGGTTTCGACCCGAAGCAGGTGCTGTCCCTCACGGGCCAGCGGGACTGACCGATCCAGCGCGCCGCAGGCCTACGGCGCGTACCAGATCGGCGAACTCCAGGCCCGCTCCTGAATCGTCGCCGGCACCTGCGCCGGCGGAGCCACACCGGCGCGATTGGCCTCCCACGTGGACCAGCGGCAGGTCGGCTCTTCCAGCACCCGCGCGTAGTAGAAGGCACGCTGGTCGGGCTCGAAATCCGGATCGTGCCACAGGGTCCGCAATTCACCGGCGCCGTGGTCGCTGTAGGCGCAGGTTCCCAAATCGACCGTTGCCGGGCTGTCAGGGCATCGATGGGTATCGGGATCCACGGACCCACTGGCACAGGCCACATCATAGACCCGCTCGAAAGTCTGGTTGCCGTCGCGCCAGCCCTTGACCACCTGCAGCCGCTGCAACGCAGCGCTTTCGGGGTCGCGCAGCGCCCATACGAACAGATCAGGTGCTGCGTCGCCGGACCCGATCTCTCCACCCATGGCGACGCCGTGGGCATATGCGGCCGCCAGCGTTTCGGCAGGATCGCCGTCCGGCAGGTCATGGCCCGCAAACAGCCGCACCTGAATCCGCGTCCCGCTGGTGGCAAAAGTCTCTTTGCGGCGCAGCGCTCCGTAAATGGACTCGCGATCGTTGCGCTCCGCCCATACACCCGCAAGCCCCGCTGCCGACCACTGGCGGAACTGATCGGAGCCGTCGGCGTAATCCGGGTCTCCGGCCTCGTTCTGGCCCGTGGGAACCGATCCGCGCAACTCCGCGGTGGCATCGATCAGCCCCGCCTTGCTCCAGTAGTCCTCCTCGCGGAATCCGCCTGCCGCCACATGGCTGTCGCTGGACCCGATCAATCCGAACCGATACGGATTGGCGCCGAACAGGGCTTCCATGTGCAGACCACGCCGGTAAGCGTCACGCACGTAGCTCCCGGGCGGATCGCTGGGCAGATCGCTGGCAATGCGCTGCGCGAAGATCTCGAAGTCCGCCCACTCGTCGTTGGGCGACAGCATGGGATGGGTCTCGGACGTCCCCTTCACCTGGCTGATTTCCGCCAGTGGCTCGTTACGCAGACGAAGTTCCGCGTAGTCCGCATCGATGGGCGCGCCAGCGGTGGTCGAGTACTCGAACATCAGGCCGTCGGATCCGTTGGAATTGTGTGGAATGGCCAGTGCCTCCCGGCCTTCCGCCCGCTGCTGGTCCATCCAGCGCCACAGGTCCTCCGGGTTGCGCGAGTCCAGACTCGAGAACGGCATGGCCGGCACGTTGCCATCGCGGAACACGACATTGCGGTGCAGATTCTCCTGCGCCTGTCCGGACAGGGTGTATTCGTAGCCGACGAACGTGGTGAGACGCCCCGGTTCGTAGTGGCGCTCGGCCGCCGCCACGATCTCGTCCCAGGCGGATCGGACCACGGAAGGATCGAGCAGATCGTCGTCGGCCACGTCACCACGCAACCGGCCGATCACCTCATAGAATGCGGCGGTTCGTTCCTGCTGAGTGGCCGCCGACTGAAGCCGACGCGAGATCGGATGCCCGCCTACCGGACTGTCAGGGTCGGCCATGGCGGGCACCATGCCGAGGTACATGGCGTGATCGGTTACCGCAATGAAATCCAGCGGCCGGTCGAGCTGCATGGTGAACCCTGCCGGATGGGCAATGGCCTGGCCACGCGCGTAGCGGTACGCATCGTCCGGCATGGCTCGCACGCCGAATATGAACGCATCGAACCAAAACTGAGTGTGAACGTGCAGCTCGCCGAAGAAGGCGCGTCGATCGGTCTCCGCCGCGCCCGTGCCGGGAGAGAGCGCGGCAGCAACCAGAACCAGGACACAAACCAGTGTACGGACGCTGTTCGGCATGATCACCCCTCCCCAACACCAGGGTCAGCCTACGCCCATCCGGGAGAGCTGACCATGCCTCCAGCGCAGCACGTCTTTCACCCCATCACGAGGTGACCGCGCCGCGGCGGACGAACATCGTCTGCGGCACCGTAAACTCCAGCAACCCCTCCTGAGCGCCTTCGACCCCGATCCCCGACTGCTTGTGGCCGCCGAAGCTCGCCAGCGGTGACAGGTGCTGGCTCTCGTTGATCCAGATGGTGCCGGCCTGAAGCTGCCGGCCAATGGCCTCGGCCCGATCCACGTCCGCACTCCACACCGACGCGCCCAGTCCGTAGTCGGTGGCGTTGGCGCGCTCGATGACATCGTCCACCGAATCGAAGGACATCAGCGGCAGCACCGGGCCGAACTGCTCTTCCTGAACGATGCGGGCATCTTCCGGCGGGTTGTCGAGAATGGTGACCGGCACGAAGTAGCCGGGCACGTCCGCTTGCTCTCCACCCACCAGGAACTGGTAGCCGTTGGCCCGCGCGTCTTCGATGAGGTCCAGCACCCGCTGGTACTGAGCCTTGTTCTGCAGCGGGCCGATCTGGGTGCCCTGCTCGGCCCCGTCGCCGACCTTCACCGAAGCGGCGTAGGCCACCAGCGCTTCTTTCAACGGCTCGTAGACGTCCTTGTGCACATACATGCGTTTGCTGGCGATGCAGATCTGCCCCGCATTGCGGAACGCGGCCCAGAACAGTTGTTCGGCGACTTCCTCGACGTTGACGTCGGGCAGCACGATGGCGGCATCGTTACCGCCCAGTTCCAGGGTCAGGCGCTTGAGGGTCGGCGCGACGCTGGCCATGACCTTGCGTCCGGTTTCGGTGGAGCCGGTGAAGCTGACCTTGTCGATGCCGTCGTGACTGGTGAGCCACGGTCCCAGGCGGTCGCTGCCGGATACCACGTTGAGCACGCCGGCCGGCAGCAGGTCGCGGACCAGCTCGCCGAACCGCAGGGTGGTGAGCGGCGTGGTGGGTGCGGGTTTGAGCACCACCGTGTTACCGGCCAGCAGCGCCGGCGCGACCTTGAACATGGCCAACAGCACCGGGAAGTTCCACGGCACGATGGCGGCCACCACCCCCACCGGCAGGTGGCGGGTTACGGCCCGTCGCTCCGCGGAGTCTTCGGAGACGTGCTCCGGCAGATCCAGCTTGGCCGTTTCCGCCAGCCAGTGGGCGCCGCCCAGAACGTCGGCCTGCGCGTCCCCATGGGGTTTGCCCTGCTCCATGGTGAGCAGGCGCATCAGTTCGTCGACGTTCTGGGCCAGCACGCCGGCCATGGCAACCAGCTTCTCGCGCCGCTCGTCGATGGGCGTAGCGGCCCAGCCGGGCGCCGCCCGGCGGGCGGCGGCCACCGCCTGATCCAGCTCCTGCCGGGTACAATCCGGCGCTTCGGCGAAGACCTTGCCGGTCGCCGGGTTCTCGACGCCGAACCGTTCGCTGCCGGCCACGGCGGCGCCGTCGATGGTCATGGTGAAGGACAGGTTCATGGTGTTCGCTCCTCTGTGAAGGGGTGCCGCGGTATCGCTAACGGGTCGGACCGTCGTCGGCCTGGTAACTGGCGAACAGGTGCCGGCGTACCTCGTCGGTCACCGGTTCCGCGCCTACGACCACCGGCCGGATCTTGTCCAGGTCCACGGCGAGCCCCCGTTGCACCGCCGGCCGTTCCGAGAGGCGGTTCATCCAAGCGTGCAGGTGCGGATAGTCGGCCTGATCCGGATAACGGCGTCCGAAGCCCTTGAACCATGGCAGGCAGGCGATGTCGGCGAGGGAATAATCGTCGAGAATGTAGTCGCGCTCCTGCAGGTGCCGGTCCAGCATGCGCCGCAACCGTTCCGTCTCCTGGGTGTAGCGGGCGATGGGGTACTCCAGCCGCTCCGGCGCATACTGCACGAAATGGTGCAGCTGACCCATCATGGGGCCGACATAGCTCATCTGCCAGAACAGCCACTGATTGCCGAGCGCCTGCTGCGCCGGGTCCTCGGGCCAAAGCCCGCCACCCTTGCCCGCCAGGTACAGCAGAATGGCCGCCGACTCCCAGAGCACGAACGGCTGGCCTGACGGCGTATCGGTGTCGACGATCACCGGCACCTTGCGGTTGGGGCAGATGGCCGCGAACTCGGGCTCGTTCTGATCGCCGGCGACGATGTCCACCGGCCGCACGGAGTACGGCAGTTCCAGTTCCTCCAGCGCGATGGACACTTTCTGGCAATTCGGCGTCGGGCAGAAATACAACTCGATCACTCGGATCTCCCGGGGCAATGTCGGACCGGCTATCGGACGCGAGTTCGCCGCCGAAGGCAAGCGCCGCTGGCAGTACGCCGCTACGAGTCGAGGTCGATGACTACCAGATACGCATCGAGCCATTCCGGCAGCCACTCCGGCACATCAGGACGGAGCCGCTCGAACACCCGCCGTGTGTACGCCGGATCGTCCAGAACGGTACGCGCCCGGCCCTGCAACGTCTGGCCCTGGATGTACAGGGTCACTGGCACACCGCCGTCCCGGAACTCCCGCCACCAGAAGCCGTCGGCGCCGGCAAAAACCTGATCCCCTTCGCGCAGAAAATTCACCGGGATTTCCCGCCCGTCCGGGAGGGTCAGCAGCATGGTCCGCGCCGCTCTCGCGCCGTGGGGGTTGCCGTGCAGTTCCGCAGCGACCTCCGGGTTCATTACCAGGGCGGCGTGAAGGCGCAGGCCCACCAGCCCCAGGACCAGCAGGCCCAGCAACCCGCCGACAGCGATCAGCAGCCACTTCGCGATCCGTCGGGTCGTCGAGGTCACCATGGTTACAAGCGCTTCCCGACCCGGCCCGGCCGGGTGCTGCCGATCATGACATTGCGTCGCAGCATGAAGCACATCCTCCGATGGTCGGTATGCGGCACCGGCTGCCGGCACCTGATCCGGCAATGAAAATCGCGCAAACGGAACCGGGGCACTGAGGCCCCGGTCCGGTGCAGGCACGCCGCAGCGTGCGGACTAGCGGGTCCTCGTCCGTCAGATTGAAAACCGAGGCCGCCACGGTCAGCGAGTTCCAGGAATAGATCGCCGTCAGGTCGTGCATCACCATGTCGCCGACGTCGCGCAGATCCTGTAATCGCCGCCACCCACGTCCGAGACCGTGTAGCTGAGGTTTTCGTATGGTCACCCATCGTAGACAACGGGCGCGCTAGATCTTATAACGAATTTTAATTTTGTCCACGTATCCTGGAGAAGGCTTCGGGGAGAGACCATGATTACGCTGCCGCATCACTGCGAATACCTTTCGGACCGCTGGCTGAACGAGGCACGCACGTTCCTGGAGGCGGAGATCGGCCGCAATCCTGATCGGGTCCGGCCGTTCTCCGTCAACGAGCGGTTCGTCGACGCCCCGCCGCACCTCGAGTTTCCCGGCCACGTGGCGCAATGGAGCGCCTGCTACGACGGCCGTTCCCTGACCGTGTCGCGGGACCTGGTTCAGGAGCCGGATCTGAGCCGCGAGGGCGACTATCAGGCGGCACTGACGGCGGCCCAGACCGTGGGCGCGCTGGCGCCCGGCACCATGGCCAACGCGCAGCGGGAGATCCGCCACGTCTTCGGCGCGCAAGCGCTGTGCGTGCGCGGCAGTCTGGCCGACCCGGGGACACAGGAACTCCTGGGCCGCCTCCACGACCACATGGGCCGCAGAACGGTGGAGAATCCGGACCTTGCCCACCGCGCCGTTCGGCTCGGGGTGGCGTCACAGGTGCGCCAGGTGGAAGAGCAGGGCTACGCGGTGATCGAGCGTGCCATCACGCCGGAGTTCGCCGACCTGGTGCGCGATGCCACCCTGCGGGCATTGCTGCCCCATCACTCCACCACCCTGCAATGGATGCTCTACCATGGCCAGGCGTTCGAACGCATGGTGCAGAACCCCCAGCTCATGACCCTGATCGATGCCTCGCTCGGCCGGGGCGCGGTGATCGCTTCCATAAGCGCCATCCGGCGCGGTCCAGGCAAAGGCATGATTCCCATCCACACCGATTATTCCCTGGTGCCCGAACCCTATCCGGATTTCGCCATGACCGGGGTCGGCGTGTGGGCGCTGGAGGACTGGACCGAAGCCTCCGGACCGACCTGGATCGTCCCCGGCTCTCACCGGGAACGCCGTGCGCCCCGCCCTGGCGAGGGACTGGACCGCGGCATCCCCATCGAGATGCCCAAAGGTTCCGTGGTGTACTTCACCCGCGGCGTCTGGCACTGGCAGGGCGACCGCTCGGAACCCGGTGAACGGGTGACCCTGCACGCCCACTTCAATCGCGGCATTCTGCGCGGCCTGGAACCAAAGCGGGTCGACGTGCAGATGATGCACCGCAACCCGCCGCGCCTCGGCGAAATGCTTGGCGAGGACGACTGGTTCGACAAGCTCGGGCCGGATGGCCGCGACCACGTGCGCGCCGCGTACATGGCGAAGCTGCACGAGTTCACGGAGTCCCGCAAACAGGTACTGCTGGCGTGACACACGTAGAGGAAACCAGCCCATGAACGAATCCAGCCCGGCTGCCACAACAGCGGACCAGGACACCCTGTCCGCGGCTTTCCGCGACGATGGCGCCGTATGCCTCAGAGGCGCGCTCAGCCCCGCAACCCTGAGCCTGGCCCGGGAACTGTTCGACTGGAGCCTGGCCCATCCCGGGCCGGGCGCCGGCGAGTTGCCCTCCAAGGGTGACGGCACCTTCTACCAGGACCTGGCCAGCCCGGCAGCCCTCGACGTCTACGCGCCGCTGGTGCGCAATCCGGAAGTGAGCGACATCATTGCGCGCCTGTGGGGTGAGGCCGACGTCTGGTTCATGTACGAACAGGTCTTCCGCAAGGAAGGCGGAACCACCCGCCGCACGCCATGGCATCAGGACATCCCCTACCTGCCGGTGCGCGGCAACTCGCTGGCGGTGATGTGGATCTCCTTCGATCCGGTGAGCGCCAACCGCGCCCTGGAATTCGTCAGAGGCTCTCACCGGGGGCCGGTCTACGACGGCTCCCGCTTCGATCCCGAGGACGACACGAAACCGCTCTACGGTGACGGCACTTATCCGCGGCTGCCCGACATCGAGGCAGAACGGGACCGTTGGCCCATTCTGTCCTGGGCTACCGAGCCCGGTGATGTCCTGGTGTTCCATCCGGGCATGCTGCATGGCGGCGCCGCCACTGGCCCCGGCGATCGCCGGCGGACTTTGAGTCTGCGGTTCTTCGGCGCCGATGCCGTGGTGGCCAGGCGCCCCGGCATGGACGCGGTCGAAAACCCCGGGACCGGTGCCGACCCGGCGGTTCATCCGCTGACCCGTATGCGCGGGCGGCCGGACGGGACGCCGTTCCGGGATCCGGCGTTTCCCCGGATCCGGCCCTGATCACGACAGCGCGGAGGACTTCGGGACCATGCTGCTGCATCACATTCTGCGCACCAACGCCCGGCGTCATGGTGACAAGACCGCGCTGATCGCCCAGGACGGCCGGCGCGCGTCCTTCGCCAGCCTGTATCGCCGCAGCCTGCAACTGGCGCAGGCGCTGGCCGCTCAGGGATCGACCGGCGAGCACGTTGCCATGCTGGCCGACAATCAACCGGAGTACGTCGAGGCCTACTACGGCGTGCCGGCAGCCGGACAGCGGCTGGTCTTTCTCAACTACCGCCTTGCCGCGCCGGAACTGGCGCGGATCCTCAACGACAGCCAGTCCCGTATCCTGATATACGCCGAGCCGTTCGCCGATGTGGTGGCCGCCATGGCCGGCGAATTGGACACGGTGCAACGCACGATCTGCCTGGGCGACGAGTACGAGGCTTTCATCGCCGATGCGCCGGCCGACGACCCGCTGCTGGCCCGGGACGACGATCACATTGCCTGGATCATCTATACCAGCGGTACCACCGGCATGCCCAAAGGCGCCCTGCTGAGCCACCGCAACCTGTTCGCCTCGATGGTCAACGGACTGGCCAGCATGCCGGCGGAGTCGCCGCCGGAGGCCTGTTACCTGTTCCCGTTTCCCCTCTGCCACATCGCCGGCTACGCCTTGCTCGGTCAGCACCTGGTCGGCAATCCGGTGGTTCTGATGAGCGCCTATACGCCGCAGCGCTGGATGGAGATGGTGGACGAGTACCGGATTACCGGCACCGCCCTGGCGCCCACCATGATCAACATGTTGCTGAGCGAGCCTGCCATCGAGCGCCATGACCTGTCGTCGCTGACGACGCTCGGCTACGGCGCCTCGTCCATCCCGGCCAACGTCCTGCGGCGGGCCATGGCTCGCTTCGGTCCGATCTTCACCCAGGGTTTCGGCATGACGGAACTGGCTGGCAACGTGATCTTCATGTCCAAAGCCGACCACGTTCGCGCCAACCAGGATGCCCCGGCACTGCTTCAGGCCGCCGGCAAGCCCGGCGCCCTGGCCGAAGTGAGGATCGTCGACGAGGCCGGAAACGATTGTCCCCCGGGTGAACCGGGCGAGATCGTCGTGCGCGGGGATCAGGTGCTGAGCGGCTACTGGAACCGGCCGGAGGCCACCCGTGAGGCATTCCGCGGCGGCTGGTTTCATACCGGCGACGTGGCCCGCGCTGACGACGAGGGATTCGTCTACATCGTCGACCGCAAGAAGGACATGATCGTCAGCGGCGCCGAGAACGTCTATCCACGGGAGGTCGAGGAAGTGCTGTTCCGGCACCCGGCCATTGCCGAGGCCGCGGTGTTCGGCGTTGCCGACGAACATTGGGGAGAACGGGTGGCCGCCGCGGTGGTTGCCGCGCGCGGCGCCAGACTCGATACGGCGGAACTGGACGCCTTCTGCCGCGCCGAACTGGCCGGATACAAGCGCCCGCGGGTCTGGCACCTGGTGGAGGAGATTCCCAAGAACGTGTCCGGCAAGGTGCTGCGACGGGCCCTGCGCGACCGCTTTGGCAATCGCACCAGCAGCGCCTGATAGCCACGCCGGCATTCACTCAACCGGAACGGAGCACACCGATGGATTACCAGGACGTTCGGCTTGAAACCGACGGCATGATGAGCCGCATCACCCTGAACCGGCCGGAAGCCATGAACGCGGTCAGGCCACGCACCTATCTGGAACTGGAGGACGCGTTTCACCGCGCCGATGCCGATCCGGATACCCGGTTCGTGATCCTTACCGGTGCCGGCCGTGGTTTCTGCGCCGGCGACGACTTCAACGAGATCTTTCTGTCCGAATCAGGGCACCCGTCCAGCCAGCCGGATGCCACCGTCGGCCGCTACGGTTCACGTCTCGGCGCAGCGACCCCGGTGGTGGAAGCCATCATCGGCTGCACCAAGCCGACCATCGCGGCCATCAACGGCGCCGCGGTCGGCATGGGAATGGACCTGGCTCTGCTGTGTGATCTGCGCATCGCCTCCCAGAACGCCAGACTGGGCTCGTACTTCGTGCGGCGCGGCGTGGTCGGCAGTGCCGGCGGCACCTTTCTGCTGCCGCGCATGATCGGTCTGTCGCGGGCCATGGAGTTGCTGCTGTCCGGGGAACTGATTGACGCCGAGGAAGCGTTGCGGCTCGGTCTGGTCTCGCGCGTGGTGCCGCACGCGGCATTGAGCGACGCCACAACGGCGCTGATCGAGAAGTTGTCCTGGGGCGCGCCGCTGGCCCAGCGCGCCATCAAGCGGGTGGTGCACAAGGGCTTCAGCATGGACTGGCCGGAACTGGACGAATACGGCCGGCTGCTATCCGATGAACTCTGGAAAACCCAGGATCACCGGGAAGGCGTGATGTCACACGTGGAGAAACGTAAGCCCGTGTTCACCGGCCGCTGAGGCCAGGACCGGGCTCGAGCCGCCTGCCGTCACTCGGCTTGGAGATTACCGGCTGCCTTCTTGCCGCGCTCGTCGACGACGTCGTAACTGACCCGCTGGCCTTCCACCAGCGTGTCCAGTCCGGCCTTTTCGACCGCGCTCACGTGTACGAAGACGTCCTGATCACCGGATTCCGGCTGGATAAAACCGTAGCCTTTGGTCCGGTTGAACCATTTCACTGTTCCAGTCGCCATGGTGAACCTTGCGGAGTCGTTGTTCGACGCAGTCGGAGTATGCGCTCATCCCGGCGGGAATGCGCGACGTTTTTCCCGTATGCTGGGCAATTCAAAGCCCACCCGCCTTCGTTCGGTCCCGGGACCGCGAGGGCCAAGCCAACCGGCCGCAGAGGCGGCGGAGTCACTATTGAAAAAACCCAACTATTCGTTCGAGAAGCGCCAGAGAGAGGCCGCCAAGCAGAAGAAGAAAGAAGCGAAACGACTCAAGAAACTCGGCGGGAAGAAGGTCGATGACAGCGAAAACGCAAGCTGAGACGACCGCCGCGCAGCGGCGCCAATCCATCGCCAGTGACGTCAAGGCGTTCCTCGACGCCGGTAACCGTATCGAGACCATTCCGTCCGGCGTGTCGGCGCAGGATCCTCAGGGACGGACGCGCTCGGCATGGGCCACCCGGTCCAGAAGCTGAAGCGCCGGTTCGTGCCCGGGGCGAACCTCCTGACGCCCTGTCCTCAGAGGTCATAAAGCGGGTCTTTATTTTTTTGACTTGATCTAATTTTTGATTAAGTCCAATATTCTGCTCATGAGCCTACGTGAGCAGAAGAAGATCGTCGTCCGGGAACAGATCCTCACCGTGTGCGGAGAACTGTTCCGGGCCCGGGGTTTCGACGAAACGACGATCCCGGACATCATCCAGCGGGTCGGCATCAGCCGCCAGACGTTCTTCAACTACTTCTCCGGCAAGGAGGAGGTCCTCACCGAACTGGGCCTGACCTGGCTCCGCCAGCAGGCCGAGGTACCCCGCATCGACGCGCGCTCCGCGCGCCATGGCAGCATCCTGGCGGGTACCCGGCGGGCCGTGCTGGCGCAACTTGCCGCCATCGAAGCCGACGCCGATTTCATGCGCCTGGTGTTCACCCGCTCGGGGCTGCTGTTCCCGCCGGGTTCCACCGGGCCCGGGCCCTCGGACCGAGTGCGTGCCGATCACACCCGCCCCATCTTCGATGGCATTGCCATGGTCGTGCGGGCGGCCCAGGAAGCGGGAGAGGTACGCCTGGACGTCGATCCGCTGCAGGTGGCAGAGATGTACGTTTCGCTGATGCTCATGACAGCCCGATTCTGGCTGGTCGACTACTGGGGCGATGGGGTCGATCTGCAGACCCGTGCCGGCCGCGCGCTGGATGTCCTGGAAGCCGGTCTTGCCCCCCACTGAGCCGGTCCGGAACCCCTGGCCATGAGCTTCGATTTCACCCTGATTCCCACCGTAACCCTGGCCATGATGATGCTCGCGCTCGGCATGGAATTGCGCCTCGGCGACTTCATGCGTCTACTCGCGGCGCCGCGGCCGGCAATGCTGGGCGTCATGGGCCAGCTTGTCGTGCTGCCGGGCATCGCCTTCCTGATTGCGCTGACCCTGCCGTTGGACCGGACCACGGCCATCGGCATCGTTCTGCTGGCGGCGTGCCCGGGGGGCGCAACGTCCAACATGTTCTCCCGCTACGCCCGGGGCGATGTCGCGCTGTCCATTGCCCTGACGGCGCTGTCCAGCATTGCGGCCCCGGTGACCGTGCCCGTCATCGTCGGCGGCGCACTGTGGCTCCTGGCCGGCACCGAAGCCGCGATCCCGGTTTCGACCCGGGAAATGATCGTGACCCTTGTCCTCACGACGGCGCTACCCGTGGTTCTGGGCATGGCCCTGCTGCACCGGTTTCCGGCACTGGCCGCCCGCATCCGCGGTACGCTGCTCGGCATCGCCACCGCCGTGATGGTGCTGCTCGTCATCGGCCTTGCGGTCAACACTACCCGGGTGCAGCCAGACGTCGCCGGCATGTTCGCGCGATCGACCCTGGTGGTGCTGCTGTTGATGGTCTCGGGCGCCTCGCTGGCCGCGTGGGCCGGCCGGCGCTTCGGCCTGCCGGGGCCGCAACGCCGCACCCTGGCACTCGAGGTCGGCATCCAGAACATCAACCTTGCGCTGGTAGTGGCTATCGGCTTTCTCGGCGAACCGGGTTTTCTCGGCCCGACCCTGGTTTACCTGCCGTTCATGATGTTGTTCGGCGGCGTGGTGGTGATGCTCGGGCGCCGCCGCCATGACGCCGGCTGAGGCGCCGGACTTCGGCAACTGGATCCGCCGCCGCCGAGTCTATGCTGTGCTGACCGCGGCGGCCGCCCTGCTCGCCATCGCCAGCCTGTTGCCAGCGCCCGAGCGCCCGCTGGAGGGAGCACGAACTGGTGTTCTGGATGGAAAACGTCACCGACGAAACGGTCGCCAGTCTCGATCCGGTGCTGACCCTGTTTGCCATCGACGGCAGCTACCGGAGTCTGTTGCAGGCGCCGCGATCCTACGGGCTGACCTTCCGCATCAGCCACTGAAAACCGCCCGCAGCGGAATCCGGGCCGTGGCACAATCGGCGCTACCACAGGACCAGACAAGCGAGGTGCCGGATGGACCCATTCCCACATCAGTATCAGGTCAGCGCCCGGGCGGATCCGGAGGGTGACGTCGCTATCGGCAGCGAAGGACTGACCGACATCGCCAGCGCCCCGCCGGCGGAGTTCGGCGGACCAGGGGGCCGGTGGTCACCGGAAACCCTGCTGCTGGCGGCGGTGGCGGACTGTTTCGTCCTGTCGTTCCGCGCCGTGGCAACGGCATCGCGGTTCGATTGGATCCGTCTCGACTGTGAGACGGAAGGGACCCTGGACCGCATCGATCGGGTCACCCGATTCACCCGGGTCCGGACCACCGCGCGGCTCACGGTTCCCGCCGGCGGTGCCGAAGAGCGCGCACGCAGCCTGCTGGAGAAGGCGGAACACGTTTGCCTGATCAGCAACTCGCTGAACGCGGAGCGGGAACTGGTGGTGGAAGTCATCGGCGCCTGACCGCGGCGCCGGCGGGCACCATCACCAACTGTTCACCGATTCTGCATCGAACTGAAACAGCGTCTTCGTAGCTTGACGGCACGGCGGCCTCCGCCGTGTCGCAAACATCAAGCCACGGGAGACGATGGGGATGATCAGAACCTTCGGACTAACTGCTGCCTGTCTGCTGCTTGCCTGGACACACCTGGCAGCCGCAAGCAGCTACACCATAACGCCATCCGTTCAACTCGGTCCGAGACCCTTCTATCTGGTGGACCAGATGGACCAGAGCGACCTGCAGCGGTCGCTGGCGCGCTGTGCGGCGGAACGCACCGGGTACCAGCCTTCCGACTTCTCCATCGGTCACCGCGGCGCGCCGCTGCAGTTTCCGGAGCACACCCGTGAGTCCTATCTGGCCGCGGCCCGCATGGGTGCCGGCATCCTGGAATGCGATGTGGCGTTCACTCAGGATCAGGAACTGGTCTGCCGCCACGCTCAGTGTGATCTGCATACCACCACCAACATTCTGGCGACTCCCCTGGCCAGCAAGTGTTCCCAGGGGTTCACGCCCGCCGAGTACGACGCCGACGGCAACCTGGTGAGCCCGGCCTCCGCCCGCTGCTGCACCAGCGATATCACCCTGGCCGAGTTCAAGACCCTGAAGGGCAAGATGGACGCCGCCGACGCCTCCGCCACCACGGTGGACGCCTACCTGGGCGGCACCGCGGACTTCCGCACCGACCTCTACGCGACCGGCGGCACCCTGATGACCCATGCCGAGAGCATCGCGCTGTTTCAGTCCCTGGGCCGCAAGATGACCCCGGAGCTGAAATCGCCCGAGGTGCCCATGCCGTTCAACGGCTTCACCCAGGAAGCCTACGCGCAGAAACTGATCGACGAGTATCTGGCGGCCGGCATTCCCGCCCACCAGGTCTGGCCGCAATCCTTCAATCTGGACGACGTGCTGTACTGGGTCGACAACACGGCCTACGGCGCGCAGGCGGTGTATCTGGAGGGCCGCGACCCTCGGGCCCTGGTGCAGAACCCGCCGGAGGCCGCCTTCTTCAGCGGACTCAAGGCCCGGGGTGTGCAGATCATCGCACCGCCGATGTCGGCATTGCTGGATCTCAACCGCTACGGCCGCATCGCCCCGTCGTTGTACGCCCAGCGCGCCCGGCAGGCAGGGCTCGACATCATCAGCTGGACCACGGAACGGTCCGGGCGCATCGCCGAAGAGGTGGTACCCGGCGGCGGCGCCTTCTATTACGACACCACCGTCGAAGCGCTCCGTAACGACTTCGGAATCTACCGGACGATGCACGTTCTGGCACACGGCGTTGGCATCATCGGCCTGTTCTCGGACTGGCCGGCGACCACCACGTTTTATGCCAACTGCATGAACCCCCAGCCGGAATCCTGACCCAGACGCTTGAACCCGGCCCGGCCGCCCCCAACGCGCCGGGCCGTGACGGCAACCGCCGGCAACCTTTCGGCCCTGGACCGATCCCTGAGGGCCCGCTCCGGGCGACTCACCGACGACCTGATTCAGACCGACGCGGCCCTGAAACCGGGCGATTCCGGCGGTCCACTGCTGGACTCGAGCGCCTGCTGCGGTATGGGCCGAACTTTCGGCCACCCGACCTGCCAAACACCCACAGCCCAACCATCGACAGCAGAGGTAACGATGAATGCACGCGGCGTCCTCGACCAGCTCATGTCCGCGGCCGGCGACAACATCGGAAAGACGTCTCAGGGCGGTGACATCGGCCGCCTGTTCGACGGGCTGGCTTCACAATTCGGGGCCAGCGGATCGCGGGACGGCGCGGGCGGTGGCGTAGACGTCAAGAGCCTCCTCGGCGGCGGCGCCATCGGCCTGCTGATCGGCTCCAAACGGGGCCGCAAAATGGGCGGCAAGGCGCTCAAATACGGAGCCATTGCCGGGCTGGGTGTGCTGGCCTACAAAGCCTGGCAGAACTACGGCGGTGCCGGCGATACGGCGGACGGTGGCGAACGGGTCGAGCGGCTCGACGGCGCCGACCGGGAACGGCGCAGCCTCGAGATTCTGCAGGCCATGATCATGGCGGCACGGGCCGATGGCCACATCGACGACAACGAGCGAGCCCTGGTGAGCGGCCAGATCGACGCCCTGGGCGCCGATCAGCAACTGCACGACTGGGTCGAGCAGCAGCTTCGAGCTCCCCTTGATGCCGAGGCGCTGGCACGCCAGGCGGATTCGCCACAGGCGGCCCGGGAGATGTACCTGGTGAGCGCGGCCATCGTGGATGAACAGAACGCCATGGAGCGGGCCTGGCTGGACCAGCTCGGCCAGGCGCTGAACCTGGAGCCGGCCCTGACCGTCGAACTCGAACGGCAGGTTTCCGGGCGCACCGGGTAGTCCGCGGCGGCACCGCTGACAGGCTTCCACAAACACCTCGACGGCCCCAGAATAAAGTCGGCTTCCAGGCGGATTTCGGGGCCGGCGGGTGCCGGCGAGGAGTCGGGTCATGAGTATGGGTGCGGCCTCCAGCCTGCCGACCGCTCACGATGTGGAGCAGCGCGAAAGGGCGTTTTTCCTGTTCAGCGCCGTGGTCATCGCGGCGACGGTGCTGGCGGGGTTCGGTGGTTTTGCGGTTCTCGGGCTCTCCAGCTTCGGAGCGCCCTGGTGGGTACACGTCCACGCAATCAGCTTCATGGCGTGGATCGCCTTGTTTCTGAGCCAGAGCTATCTGGCTTTCCGGGGCAACACGGCCCGGCACCGGCAACTCGGCCTCATCGGTGCGGGCCTGGCCCTGTGGATGGTGCTGGTCGGCCTGGTACTGACTCCGGTGACCGTGGGCAACGGCCGCATGCCGCCGTTCTTCGCACCCGGCTTCTTCCTCGCTCTGGACTGGGTCAACATCGCCTGCTTCGGCGCCCTGGCCTTCGCCGCGCTGCGCCTGCGCAAACGCACCGACTGGCACCGCAGGCTGATGCTGTGCGCGACCATCTGCGTCATTGCCCCCGCCTGGGGGCGGCTCCTGATCCTGGTGGATGCCATGACCATCTGGACCAACGTCGGCATGCTGCTGGTTTATGTAGTACTGGCCATGCTGGCGGACTGGTTCATTCGCGGCCGGGTGCATCCGGCCTATCTCTGGGGATTCGCCGCCATCTTCACCATGGCGCCGGTGATCAATGCGCTGGGGAGCTTCGAACCCTTCAACAACCTGGCCAGGAGCCTGATCGGGTGAGCCGGTTCAGCGCGGGCGGCCCGGACCGGCTGCCCGCGTCCTGGCGGAGGTAGCCCCTGCGCCGTCAGCCTGCTGACGGCGATGGCTGGCTTTCGACCGCTTCCACCGGAACGGACCGACCGGAACCGTCGCCGCCTTTCAGACCCGGACCGGCCTTGGCTTTGATCTCCTTCGGCTTCAGGCGCCGGCCATCGGCGGCATGGATGCCGATCGGCTTGATGGGCCGGCCGTCCCGGCGGTCGACGAAGGTCAGCCGTTTACCGTCGGGATGGGGCATGTAGGTATCCCCCCACTGGGTCATGGCGATCATCACCGGCTGCAACGCCAGGCCCTTGTCGGTCAGCCGGTACTCCGGGTGTCCCGGCCCCTCGGACTTCGACAGGACCCCGGCCTGTACCAGCTTGCGCAGCCGATCGCTCAGCACGTTGCGGGCGATGCCGAGGCTTTTCTGAAACTGATCGAAACGGCGCACGCCGAAGAAAGCGTCGCGGATGATCAGCATCGTCCAGTGTTCGCCGATCACCGACAGGGTCTGCGCCAGTGAGCAGTTGAAGTGCTCGAAGGTCTTCAATTTCATGGTTGCATTCTATCTCCGAAGTTTTATGATGCAACTCAGTTTTAGTCTTATCATGCAACTTTCTGATGAAAGACCTCGATACCGGCACCGGCGAACTGCTCTGCTCCATCACCGATCGCGTGGCCGTAGTCACTCTCAACAAACCGCACAAGAAGAACGCCCTCGGAGACATCCTCAGCCCCGCGCTGCGCGCCCTGCTGCCCAGACTGGAACAACGAGCGGACCTCGGCTGCGTCATGATCACCGGCGCCGGCAAGGCGTTCTGTTCCGGCGGTGACGTCAGCGAAATGGGCGGCGGCCCCGGTCCGGGTCAGGCCGCGCCGGACCCGGCTCAGCGCATGGCCGCACTGACCCGCAAGCAACAAGCGCTCACCGGCCGGCTCTACCAGCTGGCCAAACCGACGGTCGCCGCTCTACCGGGCGCCGCGGCTGGCGCCGGTCTGTCCATTGCACTCGCCTGCGACCTGCGAGTGGCGGCCGACGACGCGTTCCTGGTTACCGCGTTCCGCAACGTCGGTCTGTCCGGGGACTACGGCGCCACCTGGTTGCTGCCCCGCCTGGTCGGCCTGGCCCGGGCCAAGTCGCTGTTCTATTTCTCGCCGCGGCTGACGGCGGCGGACGCCATGTCCAGCGGTCTGGTCGACCGGGTATTCCCAGCCGCGACGTTTCGCGACGACGCGTTGCGTTACGCCGTCGAACTCGCCAATGGCCCCACCGACACGCTTGGCCGGATCAAACAGAACCTGCAGGCCGGCCTCGAGCAGACCCTGGACGAGTCCCTGGCCCTGGAGGCCCGGCACATGATCGAGTCCGGCCGCGGCGCGGAAGCGCGTGAAGCCATTGCTGCCTTCATGGCCAAGCGGGAACCGCAGTTCCACGCCCTACCCGCAAACACCCCGACCTCTGGAGAAACCTCATGAAACCAGTCTGCCTCGTGATGGGCGCCGGCGCCGGAATCGGCGGCACTGTCGGCAAACGATTTGCCCGGGAGGGTTACCACGCGGTGCTCTGCCGGCGCAGTGATCAGGACGGCTTGAACGCCCTGGTGGCATCCATCGAGGAAGACGGCGGCTCGGCGTCCGGCTACCTGCTCAACGCTGCCGAAGCGGACGCCATCGAAGAACGGGTCGCCGCGGTCGAGGCCGACATCGGGCCCATCGAAGTGGTGCTCTTCAATCTCGGCGCGCAGATCGGCGACCGCGCCCTCGCGGACACCAGCTACAAAGCCTTCGAGATGGGCTGGCGCCTGGCCACGTTCGGCCTGTTCCGAGTGGCGTCGGCGGTGTGCCCGGCCATGGAGTCGCGCGGCCGTGGAACGCTGCTGGTGACCTCGTCGACGGCGGCGGTGCGCGGTAACGGCGGCCAGCACTCCCACGCCGCGGCCATGGGCGGGCGGCGCATGTTGTGTCAGTCACTGAACGCGGAGTTCGGCCCCAAGGGCATCCACGTCGCGCACATCATCATCGACGGCGCGGTGGACGCGCCGGACACCCTCGGCAAACTGCTCGGACCGGAGCGGTTCCAGGAACTGCGGGACACCCGCGGTCAGGCAGACGGGCTGATGGTGCCGGAGCGCATCGCCGAGACCTACCTGCATCTGGCCAATCAGCACCGTTCGACCTGGACCCACGAACTGGACCTGCGCTCGTTCTCCGACCGGCCGTGGTGGAACCACTGATCCGGTCATCCGCCCGGTGTGCCGATGTCTCCCGGCATACCGGCTCAGCCATGAGGTTCGATCATGAAAATCGAGTTCCATTACGACTTCGGCAGCCCCAACGCCTACCTGGTACACAAGGTCATCCCGGCAGTATCGGCGGACACAGGCATCGAATTCGAGTACGTGCCGATTCTGCTGGGCGGCGTATTCAAGGCCACCGGCAACGTGTCACCCGCGGTATCCCTGCAGGGTGTGCGCAATAAACCCGACTACCAGCGCATCGAAACCGAACGCTTCTGCCGCGCTCACGGCATCCGACCCCAGGTGCCGAACCCGCACTTTCCGGTGAATACACTGAAGATGATGCGCGGCGCGGTGTTTGCCTGCTCCACGGATTACTACGCGCGCTACATCGACGCCATGTACGCCGCCATGTGGGAACAGGCACAGAAGATGGACGAGGACGACCTGATCGCCCAGGCGCTGGACGCCGCAAAGTTGCCCGCCAGCGAGATCGTCGCCGGCATGGCGGACCCCGCCGTCAAGCAGGAACTGATACGCCTGACGGAGGCGTCGGTCGACCGGGGCACCTTCGGTTCGCCGACGCTGTTCGTGGGCGAGGAGATCTTCTTCGGCAAGGACAAGTTGCGCGACGCCATCGAAGAGGCCCGGAACCATGAGTGATTCCAGACCCGCGGGACGCGTGCATCACCAACGTCACGACCATGTACTCAGAATCACCATCGACAACGCGGCGAAGAAGAACGCCTTCGACCCGTACATGATGGAACAACTGTCCGACGCATTGACCGTGCTGGAGACCACGGACGATCTGTGGGCCGGCGTGCTGTGCGCCGCCGGCAGTGACTTCACTGCCGGGCTCGACATGCCGAAGTTCTTCGGGCCCGGCGCCATCAAGGTGGACCGCCCGGCAGGCAACGTCGACCCCTTCGGCCTCGCCAACCGCTGCAGCAAACCCATCGTCACCGCGGTGCAGGGTATCGTCTATACGGTCGGTATCGAGATGATGCTGGCCGGCGACATCGTCGTTGCCGCAGACGACGCGCGCTTCTGCCAGATGGAGTCGAAGCGCGGCATCGCCCCGCTGGCCGGCGCCCACTTCCGCTACATCACCCGCGCGGGCTGGGGTAACGCCATGTACCACCTGATGCTGTGCGATGAATTCGACGCCGCGGAAGCTTACCGGGTTGGCCTGGTACAGGAGGTTGTCGCATCAGGCACGCAGGTCGACCGTGCCATGGAACTGGCCCGGATCATCACCTCCAACGCCCCGTTGGGCATCCAGGTGATGAAGGAAGCCGGCCGCCAGTTCATTGCCGCCGGCGAGCAGGCGGCGATCGACGCGCTACCCTCGATACGGGCGCGGGTGATGGATACCGAGGACGCGAGGGAAGGAATCCAGTCGTTCATCGAACGCCGACAGGCCGTGTTCAAAGGCCGTTAGGATGAGCCGTATCCCGGTCATCTTATGGGGCGCGGGCACCAGCCGGACCCTGCGCCCGGTCTGGGTCGCGGAGGAGCTCGGCCTTGCGTATCAGTTGCGTCCCATCGGACCGCGCACCGGCGAGACCCGAACCGAGGCATACACGCGGCTCAATCCCAAACAGAAGATTCCCCTGCTGGAGGACGGTTCGTTCCGGCTCTCGGAGAGCGTGGCAATCTGCCGCTACCTCATCAACCGGTCGCCCGGACCCGGTATTGCGCTACCCGCCACGCCGGCGGAGCGTGCCCGGGAGGACGAATGGTGCTGCTACATCTATGGCGAACTGGACGAAACCAGCCTCTACGTCATGCGCCGCCACGGTGACCTCGGACCGATCTACGGGGCGGCGCCGCAGGTGGTGGACTCGGCGGCCGACTACGCCCGCCGCCACCTGGCGGTAATCGCCAGCCAACTCACTGGGCGGCCGGCCGTCATGCCCTACGGCTTCGGCCTGGCCGACATCCTGCTGGTCTCGTGCCTGGACTGGGCGCAGGCCTACGGTATCGGCCTGCCCGAACCGCTGGCCGCGTACCGCTCCGCCATCGCCCGGCGCGAGGCCTACCGCCGCGCCATCACCGTCAATTTCCAGCAACAGAGGTAGCCGGCATGGGCACGCTCGACGGCATCAAGGTACTCGATCTGACCAGCATGGTATCCGGCCCGATTGCGGCCATGATGCTGGCGGACCAGGGGGCCGAGGTAATCAAAGTGGAGCCCATACACGGTGAGCAGATGCGCTACCTGGGCACCCCTCACCACGGGCTGACCGCCATGTTCTTTTCCTGCAATCGGGGCAAACGCTCCATTGCCCTGGATCTCAAGCACGATGCCGGCAAGGAAGTGCTGCGCGACCTGATCCGCGAGTCGGACGTGCTGCTGCAGAACTTCCGTCCCGGCGCCATGGAACGCATGGGATTCGGCGAGGCGGCGGTACGGCAGCTCAACCGGCGCATCATCTACGTCTCGATCAGCGGCTTTGGTGAACACGGCCCCTATGCGCACAAGCGGGTCTACGATCCGGTGATTCAGGCGCTGTCGGGCGCTACCGACATTCAGGCCAACCGCGAAACCGGCAAGCCCGCCATGTTCCGGATCATCATTGCCGACAAGGTGACCTCGGTCACCGCCGCACAGGCTGTCACGTCGGCACTCTACTACCGCGAACGCAGCGGCGAAGGACAGCACGTCAAACTGTCCATGCTCGAGACCATGCTGGCCTTCTTCTGGCCCGAGGGGATGGGCGGCCTCACCTTCGCCGACAACGAGTACGACGTCGCCCGTGGCCAGGGCACCATGGACCTGGTGTTCGAAGCCCGCGACGGCTACCTGACCGCCGGCGCCATTTCCGACAGCGAGTGGCAGGGTATGTGCCGGGCCCTCGAACGGGAGGATCTGATCCAGGACGAGCGATTCGCCAGCGCCTCTGCCCGCGGCCGCAACGGCGACGAGCGCAAACAGATCATGGCCGCGGAAATCGCCCGCTGGAACCGGGACGAGATTCTCGCCCGGCTCGATGAACAGGACGTGCCGAGCGCGCCGCTGCTGACTCGCCTCGAACTCATGGATCACGAGCAGGTGCGGGTGAACGGGTCCATCGACCGCCATACCTGGCCAGCGTTCGGCGAAGTACGTCAGGCGGTTCCGGCCGCCCACTTCAGCGCCGCGCCAAGCACCATCCGGCGTCCCGCGCCGAAACTCGGCGAACACACGTTGGAAGTCCTGTCAGAGCTCGGCTACGACCCGGAGCGGTGCCGCAGCCTGATCGACGGCGGCGCCGCCAGGAGCCTGTGACCTGCGGGACCGGGCCGTGCGCGCTTACGCCGACGCCTGCCGGGCGGCGTCCTTGATGGCCCGGCGGATGCGCAGATAGGTCGCGCAGCGGCACAGATTGCCGGCCATACCACTGTCGATGTCTTCATCGTCCGGATCGGGGGTCGACTGCAGCAACGCCACGGCCGACATGATCTGGCCGGACTGGCAGTAGCCGCATTGCGGTACATCGATGTCCTGCCAGGCCACGCGCACAGCGTCCGCCACCTTGCCTTCCAGACCTTCGATGGTGGTGACCTCGGCGCCGCCCACGGATTCCACCGGCGTCACGCAGGCACGCCGCGGCTGGCCGTCTATGTGCACGGTGCAGGCGCCGCACTGGGCGATGCCGCAGCCGAACTTGGTGCCGGTCATGCCCAGATGATCACGCAGGACCCAGAGCAGCGGTGTGCCCTCGGCCACCTCGAGCTCATGGGCGGTGCCATTGACGTTGACTGTGATTGCCATGTTCCGCCTCCTCAGCTCAGATCGTCGACCGGTAGCCGGTCACGGCTCTCGGGGGTAAATACGGGTAGCCGCCGGATACGCAGCCCGGTCGCGGCAAAGATGGCGTTGGTCAGGGCCGGGCCGGCCGGCGGCGTCGGCGGTTCTCCCACGCCGCCCGGCGGTGCGCTGGACGGGATGATCTTCACCGTCATGTCGCGGGGCGCTTCGTTGATGCGCATCAGGCGCCAGTCCGTGAAGTTGGACTGCGCAATGGCCCCGTCTTTTGCGGTGATGGCTCCGAACAGCGCATTGGACAGCCCGTACAGCGTGCCACCTTCGACCTGGGCGGTGACATGGCGGGTGTTGACCACGGTGCCGGCATCGATGGCCGACCAGACGCCGGGGATGGTGAGGCGGCCGGAACCGTCCACGGCCACTTCCACCACGGTAGCAACGTAACTCAGGAAGGAGCGGTGCGCGGCGATGCCCAGACCCCGGCCCTTCGGCAACTCGCGGCCCCAGCCGGCCATGGCCGATGCTTCCCGGATCACGTTGGCCAGACGGCCGGTGTCGATCGGGTAGTCGTCCATGGGATCGCCATAATTGTCGTACTCGGCGCCTTCCCGGGCCGGGTCGACATGGCGCGGTGATCCGATCAGTTCCAGCAGGTAATCCCGGGGATCCCGACCCGCCGCGCTGGCCAGTTCGTCGGCAAAGCTCTGCACGGCGAACGCGTGATAGATGTTGGCTACCGAGCGCAGCCAGCCGATGCGCACGTGCGCGGGCGCGTTGCCGGACTCGAGCCGCAGATTCGGCACTTCGAACGGATTGTCCGACGCCCCCATGCGCAACTCGCCCCAGGACGGCTGCTCGGCGCCGGCTTGAAAAGTGGAGGAGATCGGCGGGAACACGGTGCGGTGCAGAAACGCGGTACAGCGGCCGGACTCGTCCAGGCCGCCTTCCAGATGCTGAGCGCTCACCGAGTGATAATAACCGTGACGCACCTCGTCTTCGCGGGTCCAGGTGACTTTGACCGGCCGCCCCACCTCGCGCGCGACCAGCGCAGCCTCCACCACGAAGTCCGGCTTGGACTTGCGGCCGAAGCCGCCACCGAGCCAGGTGACGTTGATGGTGACGTCCGCTTCGGCAACGCCGCAGGCGCTGGCGACCGCCGCGCGGGTCTCCTGGGGCGCCTGGACACAGGCCCAGCATTCCACCTTGCCGTCGGTCCAGTGTGCGGTTGCCGCCGGCGGTTCCATGGGCGACTGGGACAGGTGCGGCACGTAGTAGTCGGCCTCGATCCGGGTCGCCGCGTTTTCCAGCGCGGCATCCACGTCTCCCCGGTTACGACGCACGTCGCCGGGCTGGCGGGCGGTAGCCATCATGGTCGTGGCGAAAGCTTCCGAGTCGTAGCCGGCATTGGGCCCGGCGTTCCACTCGATCTGCAATGCCTGTCGCCCCTGGATCGCAGCCCAGGTGTCCTTCGCCACAACCGCCACGCCGCCGAGCGCGTTGAACAGCGCCGGCGCCCGGGCGGCAGGCAGGTTCACGGTCTGGACCACCCCGGGCACCGCCCGCGCCGCCTTGTCGTCGACGGCCTTGACGCTGCCGAACACCTGCGGCGGCCGGGCCACCACCGCCACCAGCATGTCCGGCAACTGCACGTCGATGCCGAAGGTCCCCTGGCCGCGAACGATTCTGGGAACCGTCAGCGACGGAATGTCCTTGCCGATCAGCCGCCACTGTGACGGATCCTTGAGGCCGACATCGGACTCCTGGGGAACCGCCTGCTGCGCGGCCGCCAGCGCCAGCGCGCCATAGCCGGCGCTGCGGCCACCCGGCCCTCGAACCACATGCTGTTCACCGCGGCAGTCGGCGGCGTCCACACCCCACTGCTCGGCGGCGGCGCGCTCCAGCATGGTCCGCATGGCAGCGCCAGCGACGCGCAACCGATACAGATTCCAACGCACCGAGCGCGACCCATCGGTGTTCTGATCGCCATAGCGCGGGTCGCCGACGGCCTGGACGATCTCCACCCTGTCCCAGTCCGCCTCCAACTCGTCGGCAAGGATCTGGGCCATCGCGGTCCACACCTGCTGCCCCATCTCGGAGCGATGGCAGGTCAGCTTCAGCGTTCCATCCGGTTCGATGGCGATGAACAGCGACGGGGTGGCATCTCCGCCCTTGACCGCCTGCAGGCCGCCCGCACTGGCGTCCGCCATGGCCCGGCCGCTGCGCAGCGAAAAGCCCACCACCAATGCGCCGGCCCCGATGCCGGCGATGAAGCCGCGGCGACTGACGTTGACGAAAGGCGCCCGGTCGCGGAGCGATGCCTCGCGAACCCGGGCCTGGTGAAACTCGGTCATGAACATGGCGGGTCCTTCAGGCGGCGGCTACTCAGCGATCATACCCAGTCTGCGTTCGGGTGGCAGGGCAAGGGGAATTTTGTCAGGCAGATCCCGGTGTCCGGCTTACGACTTACTGACATTCCAGCCGAGGGCGCTTTCAGCCGCCCTACAGTCGATCCCTATGATTGACGGGTACGCAGTGATCACACGCGGTGTGATCACGCGCGGCCAGAGGGCGAGAAACATGCACGCGGGACGGATCACAGTCGACGCCGACTTCAGCGGCGTGATCAGGCCGATGTTTCACCTGACCTATCAGCAGTACCTGCTGCGGGCGTTCGAGGAGGCCGGCGCGCGGGTTCGCATCTCCCCCTGGAACACCCGCCTGGCCCGGCGTCTGCTGGACCGCGGACTGCCGGGCGGCATGCATCTGCATCCTTCCAGCGGCGCCTCGACCGGCGATCCCGGACCACCGGTGCGCTACCGGATTCGCGATCGTCATGGTCGTCTGACCCGGGTGGTCATCGACGCCTTCGATACCCGGGCCCTGTGCTTCCCCGAAGCCCTGGACTGGTGCGACGTCTACTACAAGCTGAACTACTGGCCGGGCATGAGCCATCCGGCCCGGGTCCGGCCGCTGATGAACCTGAACGCGAAGCTCACGGGTGATCATCTGCATCGGCTTCGCGGTCTGCGCGACGCCAGCAGGAGCACGGGCCTGCTGTACTGGTCGCGGCTGTGGGAGCCCCACGAGAACGGGCCCTACAGCAGCGACCAGCGCCGCAACGTAGTCGAGCACCAGCTCCGGACCTTCGAGGCGCTGGCCCGGGTTCCCGGCAGCACCGACCTGCTGGCCGTGGTGCCGCGGCGGTCCTCGCTCTTCGACCCGGCTGCCATCACCCGCCGGCTGAGCGCCGCCGGAGTCCGCGTGCAGCACGACTGGGGCGCAATCGACACCGCCGCGCTGTGGCGGGCGCTGGCGTCGGCGCGGGTTGTTGCCGTTCGCCCCGGGTTCCATCTGTGCGTGTCCTGGCGCATGACCGATCTGCTGGCGATGGGCGCCTGTATTCTGTGCGAGGACGCGCCGCGGCCGATCTGGCACCGGCCGTTGATCGCCGGACAGCACTTCGCCAACGGCGGATGCGGCTTGAGCCCCGACCTGGCGCTACCCGGACGACAGGACTATGAACATCTGACGTACCGGGCCGGCACGTTACTCGGCGACGACGCAGACCAGCGCCGGTTGCGGCGCAACGCAGCCGACTACTTCGACGCGAACTGCACCCCGGCTCGGATCGGCGAGTACCTGCTGGGCGCCGACAGCCGCGAAGCGCCGAGCGGCAGGCCGTACCGGTTGGGACTGCTCACCTGAGTCGAGGGTACCCGCCAGGCCGCTGCCGGTGACCCGCGCCGGCAAGTGACTCACCGGAAAAAGACTGGGATCATTCAACCTCAACGGCTAATTCAGATCCGCACTCGCGGGTCCTGGACAGGGGGAGAATGACCATGAAAATCGGCTGTCAGATGGCGTTCAACGAGCGTACCGCCCCAGAGTACATTCTGGAGGCGGGACGGATCGCGGAGGAAATGGGTTTCCATTCCCTGTGGGTGCCGGAACACGTGCTGTTCTTCGCCCGCTACGAGTCCCGCTACCCCTACTCCGACGACGGCAAGCTCAAGGGCGACCCGCGCAGCCTCATCGATCCGTTCTCGGCGCTGACCTTTCTGGCCGCCGCCACCCGAACGATCCGACTGGGCACCGGGATCTGCCTGGTTCCCCAGCGCAATCCGGTCTACACCGCCCGCCAGGTGTCCGACATCGACTACCTGTCCGGCGGACGGTTCGACTTCGGCGTTGGCATCGGCTGGCTGCAGGAGGAGTTCGAGGCGCTCGGCGTTCCCTGGCAGAACCGGGCCGGCCGCACCATGGAGTGCATCGAGGTCATGAAGACCCTGTGGTGCGACGAACTCTCCAACCATCAGGGTGAGCGGTTCTGCATCGACTCCGCCTATCAGAATCCCAAGCCGGTGCAGAAGCCGCACCCGCCGCTGTATTTCGGTGGCGAGAGCGACGCCGCCCTGAAGCGGGTCGCTGCCGCCGGCCAGGGCTGGTTCGGCTTCAACCTGACCCCGGCCAGGCTGGAAGAGCGGCTGGCCACCCTGGACACCGCGCTGACCGCTGAAGGCCGCTCGCGCGGCGACGTCCGGATCTACGTGGGGCCGGCGCCGGAGGCCGCCAATGCCGACGATCTCAAGGCTTTTGCCGCTTTGGGCGTGGATCAGGTGATCCTGCCGGTGTTCGCCAGCGGCGCCGACCAGCTCCGGCAACGGGCCGAACGCACCCTGCGCCTGGTCGCCTGACAGCGGCAAGCCGCTGCAGCTTCCGCCGGATCCGCGCACCATCACACCCCGGCCTGGAGACGCGACATGGCCGTTACCGTCCCGCGACTGCTGCTGATGATCCTGGCCGGCTGGCTCGCCGGCTGTGACGATGGCCGGCCGACAACCCCGGAAGAAGCGGCCGCAGCGGCCGCCATCGCCATGGACAGCGACGACATTGCCGGGGTCGTGACCGGCGAGTCCGGCCCGGAAGCCGGCGTCTGGGTCATCGCCGAAACCGGCGATCTGGAAACCCGCTTCGCCCGCATTGTGGTCACCGACCACCAGGGCCGCTACCTGGTGCCCGACCTGCCCGACGCCAGCTATCAGCTCTGGGTACGCGGCTACGGGTTGCGCGACTCGGCTGAGGTGGCCGCGACCCGCGGCGAACGGGTGGACCTGCGCGCCGTGGCCGCGGCAGACGCGGCCGATGCCGCCCGTTACTACCCGGCGGCGTACTGGTTCGCGATGATGAACCTGCCCAGCGAAGCGGAAGTCGCCGGACTGCCCGGCGGCATGAACTACTACCTGACCTGGGTCAAGAACATGGGCTGCGTGGGCTGTCACCAGCTCGGCAACGAGGCGACACGCACCCTGCCGGAGGCGTTTGCCCACCTCGAGTCGTCCGAGCAGGCCTGGGCCCTGCGCATCGCCTCCGGCCAGGCCGGCGACGCCATGGTGCGCATCGCCCACGAGATGCTGGGCGGCCTGCCGATCAGGTATCTGGCCGACTGGAGCGACCGGATCGCGGCGGGAGAATTGCCCGCCCGGACCCCGGAACGTCCGCAGGGGGTAGAGCGCCACGTGGTGGCCACCGTGCGGGACTGGTCCGGACCCAAACACTACATGCACGACCTGTCGGGCACCGACCGGCGCGATCCCACGGTGAACGGCTACGGCCCCCTGTACGGGGCCCCGGAACTCAGTACCGACGACATGCCCATTCTCGACCCGGTGGCCAACACCGCCACCGAGTTCCGGGTTCCCGTGCGCGACGAGGACACCCCCACCACCCACGAAGACGCGGTGGAAGCGCCGTCACCCTACTGGGGCGACGAGCGCATCTGGGACAGCAAAGCCAACATCCACAACCCGATGCTGGATCAGGACGGCCGGGTGTGGCTGACGGCGCGGGTCCGTGCCCACGACAACCCCGACTTCTGCAAGGCCGGTTCCAGCCATCCGTCGGCGCGTCTTTTCCCCAAGGACAGCGCGTCGCGGCATCTGGCCGTGTTCGACCCCGCCAGCCGGCAGTACACGTTCGTCGACACCTGCTTCGGCACCCACCACCTGCAGTTCGCCTACGACGAGCGCAACACCCTGTGGACCAGCGGCGGCGGCGACGTGGTCGGCTGGCTCGATACCACCACCTTTCTGGAAACCGGCGATGCCGCGGCCGCCCAGGCCTGGGCACCGCTGATCCTCGACAGCAACGGCAACGGCCGCCAGGACCCGTGGACGGAGCCCGGAGAGCCTCGCGACGACAACCGGGACATGCGGGTGCCCAACGGCTTCTACGCGGTGATGCCGGAACCGCGCGGCGAGGCCGTATGGGGTTCCAACGCGTTCCGTTACCCGGGATCGATCACGCGTCTGATGCCCGGCGAGGACCCGCCTCAGACCGCCCTCGCGGAGGTGTACACCCCGCCGTTGCCGGGCTTCGGCGTGCGCGGCGCCGATATCGACAAACACGGTGTGGTGTGGACCTCCCTCGGCAGCGGCCACCTGGGCGAATTCGACCGGCGCAAGTGCCAGGGGCCGCTGAACGGCCCCAGCGCCACCGGCGATCACTGCCCCGAAGGCTGGACTCTGCACGACCTGCCCGGCCCCGGGTTCGCCGAACTGCCGGATTTCAGCGTCGAGTCGAGCTACTACACCTGGGTGGACCAGCATGATTCCCTCGGCCTGGGCGAAGACGTGCCCATCGCCACCGGCAACCTGTTCGACGGGGTGCATGCACTGGTGGACGGCGAGTTTCTCACCCTGCGCATTCCCTACCCGATGGGCTTCTACACCAAGGGTTTCGAAGGCCGCATCGATGATCCGGAGGCAGGCTGGAAAGGGCGCGGTCTTTGGGTGCCGGAAGGCGGCCGCACCCCCTGGCTGAAGGAAGGCGGCAAGGGCTCGAAGCCGATCGTGGTGCATTTTCAGGTGCGGCCGGATCCCCTGGCGAAGTAAGGTAGGACTCATGGCGGACGACCACGACCAGCACGACGCCTTTCATCATCACGACGAGTTTTCCCACCTGCCGTCGGACCCGGCGCTGCGCGCCCGTACCCTGGAAAACCTGCTGGTAGAGAAGGGGCTCCTGAAGCAGGAGACCGTAGACGCCGTCATCGAGCGCTTCGAGCGTGACGTTGGTCCCCACAACGGCGCCCGGGTGGTGGCGCGGTCCTGGGTGGACGCGGATTTCCGCACCCGCCTGCTCGACAACGCCACTGAGGCCATCGCAGGCATGGGCCTGCTCGGTCAGCAGGCCAGCGACGTAGTGGCCGTGGCCAACAGCGACGCGGTCCACAACGTCGTCGTCTGCACGCTGTGCTCCTGCTATCCCTGGTCGCTGCTGGGCCTGCCCCCGGCCTGGTACAAGTCCTATCCCTATCGGGCGCGGGTGATCCGCGAGCCGCGGGCGGTCCTGGCGGAGTTCGGAGTGGAGCTGGACGACAGCACCGAGGTGCGGGTCTGGGACTCTACCGCCGAAGTACGATATCTGGTGATTCCGCAGCGGCCCGCGGGCAGCGAGGCCCTGGACGAACCTGCGCTGGCCGCGCTGGTGACGCGGGACTCGATGATCGGCGCCGCCCTGCTGCCGGACGTTGCGCCCTGATGGACGGCGTACACGACATGGGCGGCATGCACGGCTTCGGGCCCGTCCCCTACGCGGCCGACGATCCGCCCTACCACGCCGACTGGGAGGGCCGGGTGTTCGGCATGGTCCTGGCATCGACTCTGCCGGCCCGGATGAACCTGGATTACTCGCGACATTCCCTGGAGCGGATTCCGCCGGCCGTGTACCTGGCGTCCAGCTACTACGAACGCTGGATGTATGGACTGATCATGCGCCAGGTCGAGGCCGGGCATCTGACCCTGGCGGAACTGGCGGCCGGGCGGGCCGAGCCGGGCCTGGTGCCACCCCGGGAAGCGGTTCCCCCGGAGGCCATCGACGCCTTCCGTTCCCAGGCATTCCGTCACGACATCGACGTTGGACCCCGGTTCAAAGCGGGCGATGCCGTGCTGACCGGGAACCCGGTAGTGCCGGGGCATACCCGCCTGCCCCGATACGCACGGGGCCGGCGCGGGGTCATCCACCGCCATCACGGCGCTCACGTGCTTCCGGACAGCAACGCCCATGGCCACGGCGAGTGCCCGACCCACCTTTATACAGTGCAGTTCAGCGCCCGCGAACTCTGGGGCCGGCAAGGCAATGCGTCCGATCACATGTTCGTGGACATCTGGGAGTGTCACCTTGAAGCCGTCCGCTGAGCCGCCACCCTTCGAAGAACCCTGGCAGGCTCAGGCGCTGGCCATCGCCCACAGCCTGCAGGAAAGCGGCGTGATCAGCGCCGGACAGTGGTCCGAGGCTCTGGGGGCGGCCATCCGCCGCGCCCAGGCTGCGGGTGATCCCGATCTGGGTGACACGTACTACCTGCACGTCCTGGATGCGCTCGAGCACCTGCTGTCGGACGCCGACCTGGTATCCCGCGGCTCCCTCGAGCGCCGCAGATCCGAGTGGGAAGCCGCCTACCGCCGGACCCCGCACGGCCAGCCGGTGGAGCTCTGACCCCATGGCCAACGACTACATCTCGAAGCTGTTCGGCACCTCTCCCGTTCGTCCCATCCAGGAACACATCGCCCTGGCGAGCAAATGCGCCCGGGAGTTGACCCCGTTCTTCGAAGCGATCATCGCCGAGGACTGGCAGCGTGCCGCCGGCGTGCGCAAGCACATCATCGAACTCGAACACCTGGCCGACGAATCCAAGCGCAATCTGCGTCTGGCCCTGCCCAGCAGCCTGCTGCTGCCGGTCAGCCGCTCCGACATCCTGGAGCTCCTGTCCATGCAGGATGCCATCGCCAACCGCGCCAAGGATATTTCCGGACTGGTCACCGGACGCCAGATGCACATCCCGGAATCCATGCGGGAACCGTATCTGGAGTTCCTGGATTGCAGTCTGCGCGCGGTCACCCAGGCCGAAAAGACCGTGGGCGAACTGGACGAACTGTTCGAAACCGGGTTCCGCGGCAAAGAAGTGGACGTGGTAATCGCCATGACCGAGGAACTCGACCGCATCGAACACGAAGGCGACCGCATGCAGATCGAACTGCGCGGCCGGCTGTTTCAGATCGAACGTGAACTCCCCCCGGTGGACGTGATGTTTCTGTACCAGATCATCGAGCTGACTGGCGAGCTCGGCGACCTGGCACACCGCGTCGGCAGTCGCCTGCACCTGCTGATTTCCAAATAGCGTGGAGGCAGCGCTCGTCTACGTGGTGCTGGCCGCCGTGTTCGGTGCTTACATGGCGTGGGGCATCGGCGCCAATGACGTGGCCAACGCGATGGCGCCTTCAGTCGGCTCCCGCGCCATCACCATTCCCCAGGCCGTCCTCATCGCCGCGGTGTTCGAATTCACCGGTGCCGTGCTGGCCGGCGGCGAGGTCACCTCGACCATCCGCAAAGGCATCGTCGATGCGGAGCTGTTCGCCGACGACCCGGAACTGCTGATCATCGGTATGCTGGCGTCGCTGCTCTCCGCGGGGACCTGGCTGCTGGTCGCTTCACGCTTCGGCTGGCCGGTCTCCACCACCCACTCCATCGTGGGCGCGGTGGTGGGTTTCGCCGCCATGGGCATGGGCCTGGACGCCGTGCACTGGGGTCAGGTGGCGCAGATCGTGATGAGTTGGGTGGCCAGCCCGATCGTTGCCGGCGCGTTGTCTCTGATGCTGTTCTTCAGCATTCAGCGCCTGGTGCTGGGACGGGACGACCCCCTGGCTGCGGCCCGGCGCTGGTGCCCCTGGTACGTCTTCATCGCGGGATTCTTCATTACCCTGGTGACGCTGCTGAAGGGGGTCGTACACCTGGGTCTAGACGTCGGCACGGCCTCGGCCTACCTGCTGGCAACGGCGGTGGGGCTGATCCTGGCGCTGGTGGCAGCGCTGGTGATCCGGCGCATTCCCTACTCGCCGGAGAGCAACCGGGACTTCCATTTCACCACCGTGGAGAAGGTGTTCGGCGTGCCCATGGTCGTCACCGCCTGCGCCATGGCATTTGCCCACGGCTCCAACGATGTCGCCAATGCGGTGGGTCCCGTGGCCGCGGTGGTGAGCATCGCCAATGGCGCCGGGGTCCACGCTACCTCGGCGGTATCACCGTGGATTCTGTTGCTGGGGGGTGTGGGTATCGTGGTCGGACTCGCCACCTACGGCCACCGGGTCATCGCCACGGTGGGCGAGGGCATCACCCAGCTCACCCCGAGTCGGGGATTTGCCGCCGGGATTGCGGCGGCGGCGACCATCGTTCTCGCCTCCGGCACCGGGCTGCCCATCTCCACCACTCATACCCTGGTCGGCGCGGTGCTCGGCGTCGGTATTGCCCGGGGCATCGCGGCCATCAATCTGAACGTGGTGGGCACCATCTTCATTTCCTGGCTGGTAACGGTGCCCGCAGGCGCCGCGCTGGCGGCCATTTTCTTCTTCGCCGGACGCGCGCTATTGACGTGAGGTCAGATCCGCTGGCGTCCCACCAGACGCCCGCGCCGCGGTAGCCTTGATGCCAAGGACCAGGGCGCGGCGGGCTTCCGGGCCCTGATGTCAGCGCTCGGGGTCGGGGCCACGAGCAATCACGAGAAGGAGGCAACCATGCCCTGGCTCGCACTGGCACTGGCAGGACTGTTCGAAATCGCCTGGGCGTACGCCATGAAGCTGTCGCAAGGCTTCACGCGGCCGCTGGCGACGGCAATCACCATCGCCACCATGATCGTCAGTTTCGCGCTACTGTCGTACTCGATGCGGTTTCTGCCGCTCGGCACGGCCTACACGATCTGGACCGGCATCGGGGCGCTGGGTGCATTCGTGGTGGGTATCGTCGTGCTGGGAGAACAGGCCAGTGCCATGCGGATGGCCGCTGCCGGCCTGATCGTGACCGGCCTGGTCCTGATGAAGTTCGCGACACCGGAGTGACTCGAGTTCGGCCGATCCGGGCACCGTGGCGGCGCCGACGCTTCAGCGGCCGGACCGTTGCGGCCGGGCCACCCGGCGCACCCGCCCCGATTTGAGCATGGGCCGCTCGCCTGGCTGGTAGGTGAGGATGATCGCGGTCCGGCTGCGCTGCGACCGGTTCGGTGCCGAACCGTGCACCAGGTGCGGATTGAAGAAGATCAGGCTGCCCCGCGGCACCGCCAGGGCCACTTTGCGGGTGATGTCGAACCCCGCAGGATCCGTATAGAACCCCGCCAGTTGCCGGTCGTCGGAACAGCCCGGCAGCATGCCGGCGGTGTGGCTGCCGGCAATGACCGCCAGGCACCCGTTGGTGACGGTACAGTCGTAGAGTGCCACGAACACGTTGGGCAGCCGGTCGACTTCCGGGGAATCGTGGATCCAGTAAGGCGAGTCCTGATGCCAGCCGAAGCCGGACCCATTGGCCGTCTTGACGTTGAGCTTGTCGGTCCAGAGCGAGAGCGTGTCCGTTCCCAGGATGTCGCGCATCGGCTCCGTCAGCCGGGGATCGTCGATCAGCGCCTGCCAGCGCGGATGAAACTGATGCACGGTTTCGATGACCCGCAGGGCGCCCTCACCGACCCCATGTTCGAGCTGCACCGTGCAGTCGTCGATGTCGAAGAAGTGATTGCCGTCCAGGGTGTAACCGCGGCTGCCCGGCAACGCGGCCTGCACCCTGCGAATGCTGGCCCGCGCGGCACGGCGCAGGGCGGCAATCTCGTGATCGTCGAACCGTCCGCTACGAACGAGGTAGCCCTCGTCCTCATATCGCCGGCGTTCCGCCCGGGTCAATCGTTCCGTGTTCATCCCGGCAACGATAGCAGGACCGCCACGACCGCGCCTGGCTGGGACGGTTGCATTGACACCCACCCCGACAAATTATCAGCATCAGTGCCAATAACCAGCGCACCCTGGTTCCCGCACCAGGAACCGGCAGCCAGACCGTCGAGGTCACGCAGCCCTGATCAGAACGACTCCAGACGCGCCTTCAGGGACTGCAGCGCCCGCTTGTTGGCATTCCTGATGGCCTCCATGCTGGGCGGCTCCTCGGAGATGTCACCCAGTTCACGCATCACCACGTGCACGTCGTCGTGTCCCGGCACACGGGCCATGTCATCGAGCCAGCGCCGGATGATGGGAAAGTCGGAAAAGTCGAACACGTTGGTGAACTCCGGCCGGAGCTGCCCGATCTCCACGTAGGCCGCGATGTCGGCCAGGGTCACCGAGTCTCCCATCAGAAATGCGCGATCCTTGAGGTACCCGCGCTCGAGTACCTTCAGCGCGTTGGTGATGCTGCGCCGGGCCGATTGCTGTACCAGGTCCGGAATGTCGAGGTCCTTTCTGATCCGCGGCGCCACCAGACCCACCGATGCTTCGCGGACGTTGCGGTGGTGGTAATGCAGGTAGGCGTCGATCCGGGCCTGCTCACGCAGATCGGCCGGGTACACGTCGTGCCAGCCGTGCTTGCGGGCCAGGTAAGTCAGAATGGCGTGGGCCTCGCCCAGGGTGAAACCGGTGTCGGTCTCTTCCAGGCAGGGAATGGTGGCGCCGGGATAACGTGCCAGGTAGTCCGGGTGGCGGGAGCCATTGTCGCCCGTGGTGCCGGGATTGGTCAGCACCAGTTCGAAGCGCGTCTCCTTCATCAACAGCAGCCACATGACGGCGCGAACCGGTTGTGAAAAAGGCACGCCATAAAGCTTGTAGTTCACCATCGTTCTCTCCCTGTCGGTTGGCGCCCGCTTTGGAATTCGTGTGAGCCGGCACCCTCGATTGCCGGCGATCTCCATCATGTCACGACGGCTCCGGTAGCGCATGAGCGCGCCCGTGAACCACTCGGAAGCCTGGTCGGTACCCCACACCTCCAGTGCGCTCGCGGCCGCGGTACCGGTAGCGCCGGCGACTCTTCTCGGGGGCGATCTCCTGAGGTACGATCAGCCCATGTCTACCAGGTTTTTATCCAGCTTCTGCCGCAACCTTTCCGGTATCCGGAACGGGGGTCCGCTTGCGGCCCTGCTTCACTCGGGCGGCTGAGGCACCCGCAACTCCGCCTCCGCCGCCACCACTCTCGAAAACCCCAAGTCTCTTTCTCGACTGACTGAGGAGCACGGCTGTGACTCAGATTCGCTCTGTATTGGTGGGCAAAAACGACCATGCGCGCCTGCTGGGTCTGATTGCGAAATCGGACGCCGGAACCACCGCGCTGCTGTACGACGAACTGGATGCGGCGACCGTCCTGCCCGACGCCGACCTTCCGGCGGACGTGGTCGCCATGGGAACCGTGGTGACGTTCCGCGACGTCGACTCCAGCCAGGAAACCACGGTGGAACTGGTCTATCCGGCAGACGCCGACCCGTCCCGGGGCCGGCTTTCCATTCTGGCGCCGGTCGGGGCCGCGCTGATCGGCCTGCGGGTAGGCGAACGGATCGCCTGGCCGCTGCCGAACGGCAGGAACCGCCACCTGGAAGTCGTGGGCGTTGGCGGCCCGGCGTGCACCGAACCATGACCGACCCGCGAGCCACACGCGTATTCTGGGGGCGGCTGCTGACCGTGGTGGACGAACTGGACGATCCATCATCGACGCTGGGCGATCTCAAGGCCCATCTGCTGGCCGTGGACGAAGGCTTCTCGCAAGCCTTCGACCCGGCGGATCAGTACGCCGAGTACCTTACGGTCCTGCTGTGCCGGGCGGTGCGGCACAAGCTCGAAGGTGGCCTCGACCCGGGGGATGCCCCCCGGCCCGGGCGCCACTCGACTTCCTCGTCCTGACGCGGCCGAAGACCGCGCAGGTCGCTTCCACGGCGACGCGGAAGTCCCGGGCTTTTCTCAGGAGGCGAGCCGACCGAATCGGCCGCTCTGGAACTCCCTCATGGTCCGCCGAATCCCGGCCTCGGAGTTCATCACGAACGGGCCGCGTCCGACCACGGGCTCGTCGATGGGCTCGCCGGTCAGCACCAGCACCATGGACTCGCCGCCGGCGCTGACGGTCACTCCGTCACCGGACTTCGACAGGTGGGCGATCTCGGCTTCGCCGAGTCCCTGACCGTCGATGGTCACGTGGCCGCCGAGCACGGCGATCATGCTGGTGTGGCCTTCCGGCAGCGGCAACGTCACTTCGGCGCCGGCGTTCAGCCGCACATCCCACAGGTTGATCGGCGTAAACGTCCTGGCCGGACCCGCGGTGTCCCCCAGCGCGCCGGCGATGACCCGCGCGGTAGCGCCATCGAACTCCGCCGTGGGGATCATGTCGGACGTGATCGCCTGGTAACCGGCCGGCACGTCCTTGTCCTTCGCAGGCAGGTTGACCCAGAGCTGCACCATGCGGAAAGGCCCGCCGGACCGCGAAAACCCCCGGGAGTGAAACTCCTCGTGCAGGATTCCCGCCCCGGCGGTCATCCACTGCACGTCGCCAGGGCCGATGGTGCCGCCCGCGCCCGTCGAGTCACGGTGACTGACCTCGCCGTCATAGACGATGGTCACCGTCTCGAAGCCCCGATGGGGGTGCTCTCCGACTCCGCGCGGCGCGCCCTCCGTCGGCTCGAACCGGTACGGGCCGGCGTAGTCGAGCAGCAGGAACGGACTGATGGCCGCCGTGTCGCCGTGATAGCTGAACAGGGACCGCACCGGGAAGCCGTTACCCACCCAATGCCCACGTCCATCGTTGTGGCGAACCTCGATCAGCGTCTTCATGGGGTTGCCTCCATAGGGGACCCGGTCTCCGGAACCCCATCACGAATATTGACGCGCAGACTAAGTGCATGTATCAACGTTCTGCAAGTACGGTCCAAAAGGATACTGTAATTGAGCGAACAACCCGAGCACTCCCACCATTGCCCGGCGGAGACGACCCTGCGCTACATCGCCGGTAAATGGCGCCCCATGACCATCTACTGGCTGCTCCAGGGATCCATGCGATTCAACGAGTTGCAGCGGCGGCTCGGCGGCATCACCCACCGCACCCTGTCGAAGACCCTCAAGGAAATGGAGGCCGACGGCCTGCTGACCCGGCACGACTACGGCGAGATCCCGCCGCGGGTGGACTACACCCTCACATCGCTCGGGCGCAGCCTCGAACCGGTGCTGCAGGCCATGGAGCAATGGGCCCGGGACGCGCCGCACGCCGCGTCCACCGCCAAGCGGCCAGCGGACAACCGCTAGGCCGGTGCTGAGTCGGCCAGACCGGGCTGGCGCGCCGCGGCGCGCAACCGGCGCCCCATGGCTATGCGATAGAACACCGGCACCGCCACCAGGGTGAGCAGGGTGGCGAAGGCCAGGCCGCCCATGATGCAAACCGCCATTTCCCGGAAAAACGCATCCCGCAACAGCGGTGACATGCCGGCGATGGTGGTACCCGCGGCCAGCAGCACGGGACGCAGCCGGGCCACGCTGGCCATGGCCACGGTGTCCAGGGTCCATGCCCCTTCGGCGAGGCGTTTGTCGATCTCGTCCACCAGCACGATGCAGTTCTTGATCAGCATGCCGGACAGACTGAGGAAGCCCAGGAACGAGGGGAAGGTGAACGACAGGTCCGTGACCAGCAGGCTGATCACCACACCGCACACGATCATGGGCACGGTCAGCCAGATGACGAGCGCCTGGCGGATCTTGCCGAACATCAGCACCGTCACCAGTAACATGATGCCGAACGCCATGGGGATTCTGCTGGTCAGGGTGGTATTGGCCTCCTGACTCGATTCGTATTCCCCACCCCATTCCAACCGATAACCCGGCGGCAGCGCAATCGCTTCCACGTCGCCGCGTACCCGCTCGAAAGCCCGGGTGGCGTTGTGACCCATGGGCGGGTTGGCCAGCGCGGCAATGGTCCGCTGGCGGTCGCGGCGGAAGATCATGCTGTCCTGGGCAACCACGTCCAGACCGGATACCACCTCGGCCAGCGGCACATAGGCCTGGGCCGCGGCACTCCATACCTGTCGGTCGCCGATACCCAGCAGGTCCCGGCGTTCCACCAGCGGCGCGCGCGCGACAATGGGAATGACCTTGTCGGCGTCCCGGAACAGGCCGATGCGCAGCCCATCACTGGTAAACGCCAGCGCCTGGGCAATGTCCACCCGGCTGATTCCGGCCTGCCGGGCCCGCGCCTCGTCGAACCGCGGCACCAGGGTGATCTCACGCTGGCGCCAGTCGGTCTTGCGGTCGATGAGGTCATGCTGCAGATACACGGCCAGCGCCTGTTCCGCCAGGCCGCGCAAGGTGCCGGCATCAGGACCGGAGAAGCGGGCCTCGATCTTCGAGGTGCCGCCCGGGGTGAACTCGGTGCGGCGTACGGTGATCTCCGCGTCCACGCTGGTCTGATACAGGGTCCCGGCAACGCGCCCCATGGCGCTGTCGATGTGAGCCGGTTCATCCACCCGCACCACGAGCTGCAGATAGGCAGGATTGGGCAACTCCGGCCGAGTGGTTGCGGCAAAGCGGGTTGCGCCCTGGCCGATGAAGCTGGTGACCGCGGTCACGTCCGGGTCCTCGGCCACCAATGGTTCGAGGCGTTCGGCCTCGGCCGCCGTGGCGTGGATGTCGGTACCCTGGGGCAACCACAGGTCGACGTAGAACAGCGGCGAGTTGGTGCTCGGAAAGAATCCCTGTTTGACGAAACCGAAGCCGTACAGGCAGGTCGCGGTGACCCCGATAAGCACCAGGGTGGCCATCCAGGCATGGCGCAGACTGGCGGTGACGAAACGGCGGTAGAGCGTGTAGCCCCAGCCACCGTAGAGCGCCTGCTCGGAACGGGGTTCGCCGGGCCGCAACAGATGACTGCCGAGCAGCGGCACCACGGTCACCGCCAGCACCCAGCTCAACAGCAGCGAAATGGCGACCACCTGAAACAACGAACGCAGGAAGTGTCCGGGGTTGTCATCCGCGAGGCCGATGGGACCGAAGGCCGCGATACCGATGACGGTGGCGCCCAGCAACGGCACCTGGGTACGCGCCACGGAGTGGGCGGCTGCATCCGCGGCCCGGACGCCGCGCTGTACACCGGTGACCATGCCTTCGGTCACCACGATGGCGTTGTCCACGAGCATACCCATGGCAATCATCAGCGCGCCCAGCGAGATACGCTGCAACTCGATACCGGCCAGCGCCATGATGAACAGCGTACCGAGCACCGTCAGCAGCAGCACGCTGCCGACCACGGTGCCCGCCCGCCAGCCCATGAACACCCACAACGCCGCCATGACCGTGACCACGGACAACGCCAGGTTCACCAGGAACTCGTTGAGCGCGGTCTGCACCACCGTGTGCTGGGCGTAAATGGGGGTCGCTTCGACGCCGACCGGCAGTTCGTTCACCAGTTCGCGCATACGCGCGTCCACCACCCGGCCGACATCCACCACGTTGGCGTCGTCCACCACCGATACGCCCACCGTGAACACCCGTTCGCCCCGATGGCGGATGATTTCGCTCGGCTGCTCGACGGCGCCGCGGCTGATGCGCGCCACCTCGCCAAGACGGATCATTTCCACCGAGCCCGGACGGCCGATGCGGGTATCTTCCAGGGCCCGCACGGAGTCGAACGCGATCTCCGGCGAAATCCGCAGCCGGCGCCCGCCGTATTCCACGGCACCGGTCGGGACCACCGCGTTCTCGGCACCGATACTCTGCAGCACGGCCTCCAGCGGCAGACCCAGGCGCACCAGTTGCCGCTGATCCAGCTCCAGGTAAACGGCTTCCTGCGGCACCCCGGATACCTGCACCTTGCCCACCAGGGGCACCGCGTTGAGTGCGGTGGCCAGATGCCGGGCCATGTCCCGGATTTCGGCCTCGGCGTAACCGGGTGCACGGATCGCGTAGAGAATGCCGTAGACGTCGCCGAAGTCGTCCTCGACGACTGGCGTGGCGGCGCCCGGCGGCAGCCGCTGGGACGCTTCGGCCACCCGCCGGCGCAGTTCGTCCCAGATCTGCTGAACGTCGTCTGCGCCGAACTCTTCTTTCACTTCCACCTGCACGTCGGAGCGGCCGGCCAGAGACTTCGAGGTCAGTTGCTTGACCTGAGGCAGCTCCTGCAGGGCGGATTCGATGACGTCGGTAACCTCCTGCTCCACTTCTTCGGCGGAGGCGCCAGGATAGGCGGTCACCACATAGGCGTGTTTCAGCGGAAACGGCGGGTCTTCCAGCCGGCCGACGGCGTCGATGCCCCAGATCCCGCCGATCAGGCACGCCAGGATGATGAGCCAGGGATAAAGCGGGTACTCGATGGACAGCCGGGCGACGTTCACGGCGGCGCCGTCTCGCGCTGACCGATCGACTCGCCCATGGGCCGGACCTGCATGCCGTCCTGTAGCTGACTGGCTCCCGCCATGACCACGATGTCGCCATCGCTGAGTCCCTGCCGGATGCCAATGCCGTTCGGAAACGGCGAGCCCACGGTCACGCCGCGTCGTTTCACCAGCGACGTGACGGGGTCGTACACCCAGACGAAAAAGTCACCCTGGGGCGCGCTCAACAGCGCCGACGCCGGGATCCGGATGCTGCCGTGACCCTCGGCCCGCAGGTCCACCCGGACCCGGGCCGACATGCCCGGCAGCAGGTTCGCGGCGTCCGAGGGCTGCAGGGTAAAACTGACCTCATAGGTGTGCGCCACCGAACTGGCCTCGCCGCGGCTTTCCCGATAGGTCAGCGGAAAGCGCTCGTCAGGCAGGAAGTCGAAGCGCGCCGTCATGGCCACGACCCGGTCCGGGGTGACGGTGGCCAGCAACCCGGCCGGCACGTTGGCCACGATTTTGAGCTGGGTCAGATCGAGCAGCCGCGCCACCGGCTCGCCGGACTGCACGCGGCTGCGGTTGTCCACGTAGCGGGCTGCGACCCGGGCATCGAACGGCGCCACGATGCGGGCATCCGCAAGGCGTTCACGGGCCTGGTCGCGGCGCACCACCCACAGGTCATGGTTGGCCCGGGCATCGTCCACCACCGAACGCGGAATACCCTGCTGACTCAGCAGTGCCGCCTTCCGTTCGAGATCCTGGGCCGCCAGGCGGACCTGCACTTCCGCTTCCCGCACCGCCAGTTCGAAGTCCGTTGGGTCCAGACTGGCCACCAGTGCGCCCGCCTTCAGGTCCTGGGCTTCGAGAATCGGCAGCTCGACCAGCTCGCCCGCCACCTCGAACGACACGTCCACGGCCTGAGCGGCTTCGACCCGGCCCACGAAGTCGTGGCTGACGGTGGCGTCTGTGCTGCTGACCCGGAACAGTTTCGCCGGCCGGATCGCCTGATTCTCCACCGGCGCCTCTGGCCGCTCACAGCCGATCAGCCAGAACGTGAGCAGTGGCAGGAACCACCCACGCCGCATCATGAGCGCTGACCGCTGGCCTGCCCGTCGGCCAGCAGCAGAAGCTGCTCCTGCACACGCTGCAACTCCGCCGCCGACAGCGGCAGCAGATCCAGCATGTCGAGATATCGCAGCCCTTCGGTGGCCAGCAGCGCCACCCAGCCCAGCGCCGACGGGGTGGCGCCACCGCCCGCTTCGGCAAACGCCGATTGCATCACCGGCCGCGCCACGGCCAGGAGTTCCGGGTCTTCCGCCGCCGCGGCCAGGAGCGCCCGGCCGATGGTCCGCTCATTCGGGGTCTGCCCCCGCTCCGCCAGAATCCACGACACCAGCGCCGGGTTGGCGGTCTGCTGCTGCTCATCGCGCAGCGCTTCGCGGCCCGCTTCCGTCTGCTCGAGAAAGCGCTCCACCATGCCTTCCAGCAGGTGGCGCTTGGATGGAAAGTGGTAGAGCAACCCACCTTTGGATACCGCTGCTGCCCGGGCGACCGCATCCATGGTGAGGTGACGCGCGCCTTCGGTCTCCACCACCCGCGCGGCAGCTTCCAGGATACGTTGGCGACGCTCTGCGGCAGGCTGTCTGCTCATGGGTGCCCGTAACTCCTGAATAAACCGACCAGACGGTACAGCCAGTATGGTCAAAATTACCGGGATCTGACAATCCCGGCGCCCTACCGACGTACCCGGGACTTCAGCCGAACACCTCCTGCCCGGCCAGGCCCTCCCGGAGCCAGTCGATCAGGGCCCGTACCCGTGACGGCATCAAGCGGCCGCGGTGGTAAACGAGGCTGACCGGCCACGGCTGCGGCTGGAATTCCGCCAGGACGATCTCCAGTTCGCCGCGCGCCACCTGATCTTTGATCTGATAAGAAAGGAACTGCCCGAACCCCATGCCGTCGACACAGGCCGCGACCGCGGCGGCAATCTGGTTCACCCCGAACCGTCCGTCCACCGGCACCGAAACATCGCCCTTGCCGTCCGAGAACAGCCACGAGGTCTCCAGTCCGGGCAGGTTCTGCTGGCGCACGCAGGGCAGCCGCGACAGTGCCTGCGGATCTGCCGGCAACCCGGTCCTGCGCAGGAAAGCGGGACTCGCCACAGTCACCCGGCGAACCACGCCGACCGGGATCGCCACCATCGACGAATCCGCCAGGTGACCAATGCGCAGACCCAGATCGATCCCTTCGTCGACCAGGTCCACGTTACGATCCAGCAGCAGCAGGTCGGCCCGTACCTCGCGGTGGCGGTCGAGGAAGCCGGTCAGCAACGGCGCCAGATGAATTCGCCCGAACTCCACCGGCGCCGTAACCCGGATAGCGCCAGTCAATCCCTGCTGGTTGCGGGCAACCGCCTGCTCCGCCTCGTCCACGTCGGCCAGAATGGACCGGCAGCGCTGCACAAAGTCCTGACCTTCGGGCGTGAGAGACATGCGCCGGGTGGTCCGCCGCAGCAGCACGACCCCGAGGTGCTGCTCGAGGGCCGCCAGGCCGCGCACCACCGAGGCCTGGGATCGATGCAGGGACTCCGCGGCCGCGGTGAGGCTGCCGCGATCCACGATTTCGACGAAGGTGCGCATGGCCGCCAGACGGTCCATGTCGAAAGATTACTACGAAAAACGCATAGGTAAAGTCATATACCGTCTATTTATCCGAAACAGGAACATATTCAGGATCTCCCCATCATCCCCAACCGGACCACAACGGAGAGATCCCATGACCGAAGCACGAACCCGAGGCGCGCACCACGTCGGCCTGACCGTTCCCGACATCGGGGCAGCAAGCGCGTTCTTCACCGATGCGCTGGGCTTTCGCACCGTGGGCGGCAATCCCGACTACCCGGCCACTTTCGTCAGCGATGGTGACATCATGGTGACGCTGTGGCAGGCGCAATCACCCGAGCACGCTACCCCATTCGACCGCCACACCAACATCGGCCTGCACCATCTGGCATTGCGGACCACGGACCTCGACGGCCTGGCGGCCGACCTGCACCGGCGCAACGACGTGACCGTCGAGTTCGATCCCGAGGCCCTCGGTTCGTCCGGCATCCGGCACATGATGTGCCGCATTCCCGGCAACATCCGGGTGGAGTTCCTTGCCGCATGAACCCGTCGCCGTTTCACATCGGAGAGCAACAGGTGCAGGCCAGGCTGGGGGTACGCGACGCCATCGAACCCTGGGCCCGGCGGGTGATTCGTCCGTATCTGACGGACCAGCACCGCGCCTTCTACCCTCAACTGCCGTTTGTGGTCGCCGCGGCGCGGGATCACGAAGGCAGACCGTGGGCAACCCTGCTGGTTGGCGCGCCGGGGTTCCTGCACGCGCCGGACGATCGGCACCTGTGGATCGAGGCGCGCCCGCTGCCGGGAGACGCGCTGCAGACGGCGCTGACGGCGGGCGCCGAGGTCGGCCTGCTCGGCATCGAACTGGAGACCCGCCGGCGCAACCGGGTGAACGGCCGGATCAGCGGATCCAGCAACGCGGGACTCGAGTTCGAGGTTGGCCAGGCTTTCGGCAACTGCCCGCAATACATCACCGAGCGCTGGTGGCGCCCCGTGGCCATCGAAGCCGCCACGACCAAAGTGTCGCGCTACCAGCAACTCGACGACAACCTGAGGTCCTGGATCGAGGCCGCCGACACAATGTTCGTCGCCAGCGGAGTCGCCGGTTCCGGCGAGCACGGCGCGGCCATGGGGATGGACGCCTCGCACCGCGGCGGCCCGCGCGGATTCGTGCACGTGCGGGACCACCAGCACCTGGTTTTTCCCGACTACGCCGGCAATAACTACTTCAACACCATCGGCAACCTGGTGATGGACCCCCGCATCGGCTTGCTGTTCGTGGATTTCGAGCGCGGCAGCCTGTTGCAGATCACCGGCACGGCCCGGTTGGACTGGGATTCGCCCGCGGTCGCGGAACACCCCGGCGCCCAGCGCCTGATAAAGGTCGAGATCGAAGCCGTGGTACACCTCGACGCGCGCCTACCGCTGCGCTGGGGCGATAAAGCCGGCGCGACCCGTAATCTGCGGCTGACGCGCCGTATTCGCGAAAGTGAGGACGTAACGTCCTTCGTGTTCGAGGCGGACGACGGCGGCCCGTTGCCGCCGTTCGAGCCAGGGCAGCACCTTCCCATAGAACTGGGCCAGGAAGGCCAGCGGGCACCAATTACCCGCACCTACTCCCTGTCCAACGACCCCGGCGACGGGCACTACCGTATCAGCGTCAAGCGCCACTCCGAGGGCCGGGCGTCACGACTGCTGCACGACGAACTGGAGATCGGCGACGTGATCCGGTCGCGGCCGCCGGCGGGTGACTTCGTCCTGAGCTGTGGCGACCGGCCGGCGGTGTTGATCAGCGCCGGGGTGGGCATCACACCCCTGCTCAGCATGCTGTACCGGCACTGCCCCGGCCAGAGCGTGACCTTCATTCACGGCGCACGGGACGGCGCGCATCATCCTTTCGCCGCCGAGGTGAAACGCCTGGCGGCGGCCGACCCCGCGGTGACCGTCCACACCAGCTACAGCCAGCCGCGGCAACAGGATGTCCCGGGCCGCGACTACCACCGCCTCGGCCGCGTCGACGGCAACCTCGTCGTCAGCCTGTTGACCACCCTGGACGCCGACTTCTACCTGTGCGGACCGATCGGGTTTCTGTCACAGGTTTCCGAGGCGCTCATGCAACTCGGGGTAGCCGAGTCCCGGATCCACACGGAAAGCTTCGGACCGGCCGCGGTCTGAGCGATCCAGGCAGCGTACGATCATCTGTCAACCGCAACCGGCTGCCGGGAGCGCCTGATCTGCCCGGGCGGCGTGCCGACCACCTTGCGGAAAGCGTGGCGGAACGCGGCTTCGGACTCATAGCCGACGGCTTCGGCAATATACGCGACGGAGTCGTCGGTACCCGTCAGCAGATCGATGGCCGTCTGCATGCGCCAGCCCGTCACATAGCTCATCGGCGTCTCACCGACCGTGTTCCTGAACGCGGATGCGAAGGCTGCGCGGCTCATGCCCGCCTCGACCGCAAGGGACTCCACCGACCAGCGCTTCTCGGGCGCTGCATGAAATCGACTCAGGGCACGGCCCATGCGCGGATCGGCCAGCGCCGCCAACAGGCCGACGCTGGCGCCGGACCCGATGTGCTGACGCAGTGCAAACACCACCATGACGTGAACCAGGTGGTCCACCACCGCGCTGCGTCCCGGCTGATCCGCAAACGCTTCGCTGATCAGTAGCTGCAACAGGTTCCGGGTGTCGCCGATGGCCGAGCCGGCCAGGTCGATGACGAAAGCATCCGGGAGGCCCGCCAGCAACGGCCAGGCCGCCCGGCTACGGAATTCGATGTACCCGCAGAGCATCCGGGTCACCGGTTCACCGGGCCGGACCGGCGGAGGTTCGTTCACCGCAACGCCGACGGGCACCTCGTCATCCGGGGTCAACAGATGACCCGCATCCCGGGGGAACAGCACCAGGTCCCCGGCGTGCAGCCGGCGCGGCGGGGCGCCATCCATGTGCAGCCAGCAGTCTCCGGACTGCACCAGATGAAAGGTGCCCAGGTGGCTGCCCGAGGTATCGACGGCCCACGAGGCCCCGCACAGGGTGGCTTCGGTGGAGACGCCGGCGGTAAGCCGCAGGCGCTTGAGAATCAGGCTGAGTCCGTCTTCCCCAATCGATGACATTAGACGATCTCGAACATTTAGTGGATTAACCAGAATATATCGTATCCACGCCGGTACCTATAGTACGCAGGCACCCACTTGAGGAGACACCCCGATGACCACCGCAATCAGAGCATCCGACACCGATGCTTTCGACACCGACGTCCTGACCGCGGAGCGACCCGTGCTGGTCGACTTCTACGCCGACTGGTGTGCGCCCTGCAAAGCCATCGCACCGGTTCTGGAAGCTGTGGCGAGCCGCTACGCCGGGCGCCTGGATGTGCGCAAGGTCAACGTCGATGAGAACCCGGATCTGGCCAGACGCTTCGGCATTCGAAGCATCCCGACCCTGATTATGTTCAAGCAGGGGGAAGCCGCGGAATCCATCGTGGGCGCGGCAACCAGCATCCGGATCGCGGCGCTGATCGACGCACACGTGGGCGGCTGAGCGCTCGGACCCAGGAACAGAAACAAGTACCGGAACAACTACCGAAACACTCGAATCCACAAACCGATGAACAGGAGGACTCATGTCCCGCATTGCAACGATCGACCCCAGAAACGCCAACGGCAAGACCGCCGAATTGTTCGACGTGGTCCAGCAGAAGATGGGCAAGGTGCCCAACGTCCTGCGGGTACTCGGCAATTCACCGGCCGCCCTGCAGGCGTATCTGGCCTTGTCCGACGCCCTCTCCGGCTCACGGTTCAATGCACGGGAAAAGGAGGCCATCGCCCTGACCGTCGCCGGCGCCAATGACTGCGACTACTGCGCGTCGGCCCATGGCTTCATTTCCCGCAGTCTCAAGGTCAGCGATGCCGACATCCAGGGCCACCTGCAGGCCGAGAGCAGCGATCCGCGATTGAACGCCGTGCTGCAATTCGCCCGTGCCGTGGTCGACCGGAAAGGATGGGCCGGCGAACAGGACCTGGACGCTGCACGTCAGGCAGGGCTCTCCGATCAGGAGACCGTCGAGATCATCGCCCTGACCGTGGCGAACCTGCTGACCAACTACATCAACCACGTTGCCGGAACGGAGATCGATTTTCCGGCGCTCCAGCGCTAGTAGCGCATCGGCCGCCTCATGCACAACTGTCATGAGGCGGCCGCTTGCCACGCGATCAGCCAGCGTGCGGGCCTCGCGCACTGCCGCCGCGCCACTCAGGAACGGCTGGACGGGTGTTCGATGCCCAGTTTTTTCATGCGATAAGCCATCGTCGATGGTTTCAGGCCCACCAGTTCCGCCGCACCTCCCGGGCCGGATACCCGACCCTCGGCGCGCCGCAGCGCGGCGAGCAGATTGGCCCGCTCCAGTTCCTGGAAATCGGCATCCGTGAGTATCTCGTCCGCGTCCGGCGTGACATCGGCCACCGCCGGCGTGCGAGCGGGCACCAGCGCCTGATCGAGGCGCAGCCGCGGGCCGCTGGTCAGAACCACCGCGCGTTCGATGACGTTTTTCAGCTCCCGAACGTTTCCTGGCCAGTCATGCGCCGCGAGTGTGGCCAGTTGCGACCGCGTCAGGTGGATGGGTTCACGACCCAGTTCTTCACAGATGCGGTCGAGGAAGTGCCGCGCCAGTGGACCAATGTCCTCGACGCGCGCCCGAAGCGGCGGGACCTCGATAGGAAACACACTCAGGCGGTAGAAGAGATCCTCTCGAAACCGGCCCGAGCGGATCTCTTCTTCCAGATCGCGATTGGTCGCGGCAATGACACGCACATCGACCCGGATCGTGTGCTCTTCGCCAACCCGCTCGAACTCCTTTTCCTGCAGGGCCCGCAGCAGCTTGCTCTGCAGCGACAACGGCACCTCTCCTACCTCGTCCAGAAACAGGGTTCCACCGTCGGCGAGCTGGAGACGGCCCACCCGGTCCCGGTGCGCACCGGTAAACGCGCCCTTTACGTGGCCGAAGAACTCACTCTCGAACAGCTCTGCCGGAATCGAGGCGCAGTTGACCTTGACCAGAGGCTGGTCGGACCGGTTGCTCCGGTCATGAATGGCTCGCGCGATACCTTCCTTGCCGACTCCGGTCTCGCCGCGAATCAGGACGTTCACCGGGGTGGCGGCCACCGCTTCGATCTGCTCCAGGGTTCGCCGCAAGGCCTGGCTGGCGCCGACGATTCCGCTGTACTGGCTGGTGACCCGGATTTCGTCGCGCAGGTAATCCCGCTCGCGTTCGAGCTGGTCCTTGAGGCGGCTGATCTCCCGAAAGCTCTCCTCGCGCTGCTGCTCGAGCCGGCGCCGTTCCGAGACGTCCCGGAACACCACCACCGCACCGGTGATGCGTCCGTCTTCGCGAATCGGCGTGCTGGTGTACTCCACCGGGACGCTGCGCCCGTCCGAGTGCCAGAACACCTCCGCGTCCTCGCGATGAAACTTGCCATCCGTCAGTGCCAGGTAAACTGGACATTGCTCCCGCGGATACGGCGTGCCGTCGGCGTGGGAATGGTGGTGTACGTCGTGAACCACCTGGCCGAGGATGTCCTCTTCGCGCCAGCCGAGGATCTCGGTCGCTGCGCGGTTGACGAACGTGGTGCGCCCGTCCGCATCCAGGCCATAGACACCTTCACCCGCCGCTTCCAGGATCAGTTCGTGGCGCCGCCGAACCCGACCCAGTTCTTCCTGAGCCTGCGCCCGCAGATGCTCGAGCGCGCGCCGCTGCGAAATGTCACGGAATACCACCACCGCACCGGTCACCCGGCCCTGTTCCCGGATCGGTGTGCTGATGTATTCCACCGGAATCGCTCGCCCATCGGAGTGCCAGAACACTTCGTCGTCGACCCGATGTACCACGCCATCGGAAAGCGCGCGGTAGATGGGGCAGTTGTCCCGCGGGTACGGCCGGCCATCCGCGTAGGAGTGGTGATGAACGTCGTGAATCGGCTGACCCAGTATGTCCTCCTCCCGCCAGCCGAGGATCTCCGTCGCGGCACGGTTCACGAACGTCGCCCGGCCCTGAGCGTCCAGCCCATAGATACCTTCGCCGATGGCTCCCAGAATGAGGTCGTGGCGGCGATGCAGGGGATCTGTCCCGGGCGGGAACCGGCCCGAGGGCGCCACCATCATGCAGGCGCGGGGCGCCGGCTCTCCCGTCAGCGGCCAGAGCCAGAGTTCCGCCGGCCGGTCGGGCGTGCCGGCGACGGTGACCGGCATGGCCTCCAGGGCCTGGCGTTCCACCACGGCCAGACGAATCGCTGCCTCGACATCGGGTCCCCGCGCGGCCAGCAGATCCGAGAGATGCAGACCGGCCGGGTTGGCCTCGTCCAGGTCCCGTTCGGCCCGCCAGCCATCGCTCAGGTCATGAACGTGGCCCTCCCCATCCACTGACGCCATCCAGATCGGCGCCCGCTCGATCAGCGCCAGCGGGTCGTCCCGGCTCACCGGCATACCCCGTACTCCCAGAACTTTGCGCCGACGCTATCGCCAATTTCTGAGATTCGCAAATATCTGCGACCTACGGATCCAGAAATAGGCCAATTTATCAATCAGTTACGATCTGGCACGCGGCGTGCTTTCGAGCATGATCGAATCGAACCCAGCGCCACCCAATGCCTCAGGATTTCCACACCGCGCCGCCTTTCTCCAGATCATCGGCCATCGAAGTCACACGCCGGATCGAGAACGCCTGGAACAGCCGCGAGCCCGAACTCGTGGTCGAGTGGCTCTCCCACGATGCCGAATGGCAGGACCGAGGGCAGTCACTGATTGGCCACGACGCCATTCGGACCTTCGTCGCGACCCGATGGCGCCAGGAACTGCACCAGCGAACCTCCCTGGAAATTCAAAGCCATGCCGCCAGCCGGATACACGTCAGGGCCGAGCGGGAATGGCAGCACGCCCGCACCGGTCAGTGGTATCGAACCACTGGCGAGGAACGCTGGTCCTTCGACCCGCGGGGGCTGATTCATCGGCGCGAGGCTGCCGGCGACGACGAGCCGATCGGTTCCGGCGATCGCCGGGTCGGCTTCCAACGCGACTGACCCGTCACGATATCGGTTTCGCAGGACCCCGGGCGCCCCTGTCCCTCCCCTTCCCCGCCCGGGGTCCTGCTTCTTTCGCGCCCCCCTGATGATCTGCGCTCTCCCGGCTACGCACCCGCGCCGCTCCGCTGACGCAACCAGCCACGCCATTTAGCAACCGCCGTCAGATCTCGTACCGGAATATCCCGCCGCTCCCGGAAAAGGCCCGCAAACCGCGCTACGACGCGGCCTTCCGGAGCTGGCATGCAATCTGCTCCTGCACCCACGTCGGCAAGACATGCGCACCCACGCACGTCCGGGCCGTCACCACAGACTGACAAGCCGAACAACCGAGACACAGGAAACTGCATATGATCAAGACACCAACACTCAGACGAACCGGCACCCTGGCGATCGCCGCGGCCATCGCCGCGCTGAGCCTGGCCGGGCCGGCATCGGTCGCCTACGGCGCCGAGTCCAGGGCGGCCACCGCAACGTCCCCGCCCATCGACGATGGCCTGCCGATGCCCGGCTTTACCGTCACGGCATCGAACACGGCAATCGTGATCACGGACCCTCAGAACGACTTTCTGTCCCCACAGGGCATGACCTGGGGCGTAGTGGGCAAAAACGTCACCGACAACGGAACGGTCGAGAACCTCGGCAGGTTGTTCGAGGTGGCGGACAGCACCGGCATGCCGGTGTTCGTGTCTCCCCACTACTACTACGAGCATGACCATCGCTGGAAGTTCGAGGGAACGCTCGAAACCCTGATGCATCAGATCGGCATGTTCGATCGCCCGCACGCGCTGAGCCTGAAAGGGTTCGAAGGGTCCGGCGCCGACTGGCTGGACCAGTACAAGCCGTTCATCAACAACGGCCGAACCGTGGTTACCAGTCCCCACAAGGTCTACGGGCCGGAGAGCAACGATCTGGTGTTGCAGCTCCGCAAAGCCGGCATCTCGAAGGTCATCCTGGGCGGCATGTCATCCAACCTCTGCACCGAGTCCCACATGCGCGAACTGATCGAGCAGGGGTTCGAGGTGCTGGTGGTTACCGACGCCACTGCCGGCGCCATCACCGAGCACTACGACGGTTACGCCGCCTCGCTGACCAATTTCCGGATGATCGCCAGCGCCGTGGACAACACCGACAACACGGTTCGTGCCATCCAGCGGGCGCACCGGCAATAGTCAATCAGAACCCAGTTGAATTCACCCAACCCTAGTTTCCGAGGAACAACAGATGAACAAAGCAATCATGAACCTGACCGCGGCCCTGGCCGTCACCTGTTCGGCTTCCGCGTTCGCGGCCGACGAGTACAACGTGTCCAGAGGCATCACCACCGCCGGCGTCCCGCTCGGTCTGCACGGCGTGGACGCGGTGGCACTCACCTCCATTCACGATGTCTCCGAAGGGTCTGCCGTGCACACGGTGGTCGTCGACGACGTCGCCTACTACTTCGCATCGGAGCAGAACGCCCAGACCTTCGAAAGCGCCCCGGACCGGTATCTGCCGCAGTACGGAGGCTACTGCGCCTACGCCGTGGCGCTCGGCAAGAAGTTCGACGGTGATCCGCGCTACGCGGACATCGTAGACGGCAAGCTGTACCTGTTCGTCAACGAAGCGGTCTTCCACGAGTATCAGAAGGACGCCCAGCAGATCCGGCAGAATGCCGACCGGACCTGGCCCTCCATCGAGCACAAGGCCGTCGAAGATCTCTGAAGCACGGCGCGGCCGGACTCCGCATCCGGCCGCGCTACCCCCCCTGCCTGGAGACGAGACATGAAACCTCCTGTACCGCCTTTCACCGAGGAGACCGCCACCCTCAAAGTCCGCCTTGCCGAGGATGGCTGGAACAGCCGGGATCCCGCCAAGGTGTCGCTTGCTTACAGTGACGACAGCGAGTGGCGGAACCGCAACCTGTTCATTCGGGGGCGTGCCCAGATCGTCGACTTCCTGACCAGGAAATGGCGCACGGAGCACGACTATCGGCTGATCAAGGAGCTGTTCGCGTACACGGGAAACCGGATCGCCGTTCGTTATGCTTACGAGTTTCACGACGCCACGGGCCAGTGGTACCGGGCCTACGGAAACGAAAACTGGGAATTCGATGCAAGCGGCCTCATGCGCCGGCGGTTCGCCAGCATCAACGACCTGCACATCGACGTCGGCCAGCGCCTGTTTCACTGGCCCCAGGGACGGCGCCCGGATGGGCACCCCGGGCTCAGCGAGCTGAACCTGTAAACGCTCCCCGCCAGACCCGGAAGCCATGGACAGCGAACCCTCAACCGCAAAACCGATGATCCTAACCAGCATCGCAATGCTGGCCTTCGCCGGAAACTCGATTCTCTGCCGGCTCGCGCTGGTGCCGGGCCTGGCCGACGCGGGATCGTTCACCGTCGCCCGGGTCGCCTCTGGCGCGGCCGCCATGACAGTGCTTACCCTGCTCATGGGCAACGGGTTCAGAAGCATTCGTTTCGACTGGCGCCCCGCTGCCGCGCTGACCGGGTACCTGCTCAGCTTTTCCTACGGTTACCTGTCCCTGTCCACGGCGACCGGCGCGCTGGTCCTGTTCGGAGCAGTCCAGTTGACGATGCTGAGCGCCGCCTGGCGGCGCGGCGAGCGCCTCGGCCGGTCTGGCCTGGCCGGACTGGCCCTGGCCCTGCTGGGCCTCGGGTATCTCCTCGCGCCGGGCGTGACACGGCCAGACCTGAGCGGGACGTTGCTGATGGCGGCGTCGGGCGTGTGCTGGGGTCTTTATTCCCTGTCGGGCAGTGCTGCCGCGAACCCGGTGGCGTCCACCGCTGGCAACTTCCTGTTTGCAATGCCGATCACGATGCTGATTTGTGTCCCCCTGATGCTGGAACATGGAACGACGCTCTCCGGCACCGGATTGCTGCTCGGCACCGCGTCAGGCGTTGTGGCGTCGGCGTGCGGCTACGCCATCTGGTTCGCGGCACTGGGGTACCTGAGCGCCGCTCGGGCCGCTGTCGTTCAGCTCTCGGTCCCGGTGCTGGCAACCGCGGGCGGGTGGCTGCTGTTGTCAGAACCGGCAACGCCGCGCCTGCTCATCGCGTCCGCACTCACCCTGGCCGGAATCTGGCTGGTGCTCACGCAGCGCCGGCACGGCTGACCGCCGCGATCACCGCTGCCGGCCTTTCGCAAAACCTGCAGGCACAGGTCACAACTTTCTGTGAATCACAGATTTCTGTAAATCGCGTCGCTTCTAACCCCCTGTTAATTGTAGATTTTTTCACTGGCACGAATGCTGCTCCCGGATCGTGAGCATCATCAGACCTGGGGGAAGGACATGTTTGCGTACGACGAGACTGGTCATCAGCAGCGTCATGACGATACGCCAGTGTTCCCATACCAGCCGCCCGAAGACCCGGTCGCCGGCATCGTCGGGTCGAGCCCGCAACTCGGCGAAGCACTCCGCCAGGCGCGGACCGTGGCCGCAACCGACGCGACGGTACTGATACTGGGCGAAACCGGCACCGGCAAGGAGCTGATCGCAAAAGCGATCCACGCCACGAGCCGGCGCCGCCATGCGCCGCTGATCAAGGTCAACTGCGCCGCGATCTCCGCGGGTCTGGTCGAAAGCGAACTTTTCGGGCACGAAAAAGGTTCCTTCACCGGTGCAATCAATCCGCGTACCGGGCGCTTCGAGGCGGCCGACGGCGGAACCCTGTTCCTCGACGAAGTTGGCGAGTTGCCGCCGGACACTCAGGTCAAGCTGCTGCGCGTGCTGCAGGAGGGTGAGTTCGAGCGCGTGGGCAGCAATCAGCCCATCAAGGTCGACGTCCGCATCATCGCGGCCACCAACCGTAGTCTCGAGGATCAGGTCAGGGCCGGCGCGTTCCGGGCGGACCTGCTCTACCGGCTGAAGGTGTTTCCGCTCCACGTTCCGCCGCTGAGGGAGCGGGTAGCCGACATTCCACGGCTCGCAGAGCATTTTCTGGAGTCGCTGTCCCGCTCACTCGGCAAACGGCTCGACGGCCTGTCCAGGCGATCCATGGCGCAACTCAAGCGTTATGCCTGGCCCGGCAACGTCCGTGAACTGCACAACGTCATCGAACGCGCAGCCATCCGCGCCGGAGCGCCAATTGTGGAAATCGACGATGCAGACATCGACTGGCCGGCCAGCTCCCAGGTGGCCACCCTCGACGGCGCGCCGCTGCCGACCCTGGAGACGGTCGCGAGAAATCACATCATCACAGCCCTGGAGCAGACCCGCTGGACCATATCCGGCAAGGGTGGCGCCGCCGAACTGCTGGACATCAACCCGAACACGCTACGCTCGCGTATGAAGAAGCTGGGTATCGAGCGCTCCGCCCGGATCGCCTAGGAGCACGGTAGCCGGCCCGCCACCGCGCATCACAAGCTCGGCGACACACATGATCCGACATATCACACAACCGCGACGATCCGAGGCGACGTTTCGAGTCGCGACCGGCGAAACCCCCGTAACGAGTGGGTTAACACAGTTGGCACCGAATCTGCGTTGTACCGCATCCAATCAACCTGGGAAGCGGTGCCATGAACCATTCGATCCGGACCATCATTGTGGCCAGCCTGGCGCTGGTTGCAGCTTGCGCCCTGGTCCAGCACACCTGGGCGGAGAGCCCCACCCGATACGCACTCTCGATCGACAACGATCTGTTCGCCCCCGGCGGCCTGGACAGGGACTACACCGGAGGCGCGCAGCTGGCCGTCACCAGCGCCGGACGGCAACTCGACCGTCTGCTTCCCGGTGAGCGGATACTCTCGTGGCTGGACCGATTGTCGACATGGAACAACCACTATCGCGACAGCGGGCAATCCGTAGTCGACAAGACCTTCAGCGCCGGACTCCTGGCTTTTGCTCCGGAAGACCTGGCCGCCGAGGAGCCGGTGGACGGCGAGCGGCCCTATGCGAATCTGCTGTACGTTGCCCGGTCCCGGTTCGCGACGTCCCCGAGCGGACGCCATGCGTATCAGTCGACCCTGACCGTCGGCCTGCTTGGCACTCCGCTGGCCGAGTGGGCGCACCGGTCCATTCACCGCACCACCGGTGCCACCATCCCACAGGGCTATTCCCATCAGATCGCCGACGGCGGCGAACTGACCGCACGCTACGCTGTGGCCTTTCACCGGTTCCTGCTGGCACGAAGCGGCCGGTTCGACACGGATCTCAGAGTCCGGCTCGATGGCGCAGCCGGATTCGTAACCGGGCTGGGCTCCGCGATGACCGCACGCATCGGCAGATTCGGAGCGGGCAGCTGGTCGCTACGCAGCGAACAGGCCGGTTACCTGACCCAGGCCTACGTCGCACCGCCGCTACGCAACGGCGACTGGATCGCCTGGGCCAGCATCGGGGTGCAGGCGCAGCTTCACAACGCCTTTCTGCACGGACAATTCCGCCATCGCGAGGCCGCCCTCGACCACTTCCGGACCGCCCCGTTCAGCGCCGAGTGGGGCCTCGGCCTGACCTTGAGCGTCCGCGGTTCGACCACGCTCGACTATGCGCTACGGGGCCGGTCCCGCGAGGTCGACACCGCGGCGGGCGGCCGTTCCATGCGCTGGGGCAGCATCACGTTGACCCACCACCTGGGCCGTTGACCCGGCCCGCCCGGTCATCCGCGACGGTTTGGGCAACGTCGCGACGGGTGGTGACGAAATTTCGCGGCGGCCCGTGTCGGCGTGCTGCGGGACGCGGGTTGCCGCCGGGTTTTCCTGGCTGCGCACGGCCCGCGAGCCCGAATCCGGCCGATGGCACAGACCTTGCGACGGGATTGCTGGAGAGAGCCGTAACGACCGTCCAACGCAACCCGGAGAAGCTCACGTCATGACCAACCAATACGATGCCATCATCCTCGGCGCCGGCAACGCCGGGCTCGCCGCTGCCCGCACACTGGCGGACGCCGGCAAACACATCGCAATCGTCGAATCGCGGGACTTCGGAGGCACCTGCCCGAACCGGGGCTGTACGCCGAAGAAGGTTCTGGTGGCGGCGGCCAACGCCCTCGATGCCGTGACCCGGGCCTCCGCCCACGCCATCCACATCGGTTCGTCCCGACTGGACTGGAAGCAGCTGATCGAACGCAAGGACGACCTGATCCGTGGGATTCCCCGCGCTCTGGAACGGGTCGCCGAGGATCGCGGCGATGTCTACCGCGATCCCGCTGCATTTGCTGGACCCAACGCGGTACGGGTCGGAACCCGGGTGCTGGAAGCCAGCGACATCGTCATCGCCAGCGGTTCGCGACCCCGGATTCCTACCATCTCCGGGGCGGCGCATCTGGCCACCTCGGACCACCTCCTGTCGATGACCGATCTGCCGGAGTCGGTGGTGTTTCTCGGCGGTGGTGTGATCGCGCTGGAGTTCGCTCACGTACTCCGTCGCGCCGGATCGCGGGTCACCATTCTCGAGGCACTGCCTCGATTGCTTCCCGGCTTCGACAAAGACGCCGTCGACGTGCTGGTGACCGCCACCCGGAACGCCGGCATCGATGTCCGCACGGGGGTAGCCGCCACGGAAGTTGCCGCAATTCCCGGCGGCATCGCCGTGTACGAATCCGGCACCGAACTCGCCCGGGGCGAACTCATCGTCAACGGCACGGGACGCATACCGAACGTCGATCACCTGGCGCTTCAGACCGGTGAAATCCGCCACGCCAACGGCGTGATCGCGGTGGACCCGTTTCTGCGCTCGACCTCCAATGGTTCGGTATGGGTGTGCGGAGACGCCCTGGCCACGTCGCCCCAACTCTCCCCCATGGCCACGGTGGAAGGGACGGTGGTCGGACGCAACATCGCCGATGGAGCGCGGCATCAGGTCGATCGAACCGTGGTACCCCGCTCGATCTTCAGCATCCCGACGCTGAGCAGCGTCGGCCTGACCGAGGAGCAGGCTACCGCCAGCCACTCGCACGCGCGCACCGAGGTGACGGACCTGTCCGGCTGGCTCTCCGCCAGGACCCACGCGGAGCCGGTGGCCTGGGCCAAGACGATCGTGGATACCGCCACCGACCGGGTACTGGGCGCACACCTCGTGGGACACCGCGGCGAAGAGCTGATTCACCTGTTCTCCCTGGCCATCAAACACGGCATTCCCGCATCGGAACTGGCCGACGGACCCTATTCGTTCCCGACCCACGCGTCCGACGTCAAAAACCTGCTCTAGCGCGGGCCGCCATGATAGGGTCGAGACATCCGACGCTCGCCGAACGCCATGGGGCGAAACGTTCCCGACGGGGTTTTCGCTTGCCGATCTGCGGCAGACCCGTCCGGAGCGGCGCTCCTCGTGGCCGTACTGCTTCTGGACCGAGGTGATCAGAAACGTGGCGAAGATCATCACAGCAAAAGCCGACGGGGGTCAGTCGACCGAGGCGCTGGCGATTCTGCTCGCGGTCACCTCGACGCTCGAGAGCGAGGGCGAACGCGCCAGGTTGATTGCCACCGGCATTTCGTCGGTCATGGCCTGCTCGTTCGCAGGTGTCGGAATCAGATCGGCCAACGGCGGTTGGGACGGGTTCTTCGATCTGCCCGACGCCGCACCCGCCGTGACGGATGCCGAGTTGGATGAAATTCATTCAACCATGCGCGGCCGCCGCAGCCGCCGCTTCAGCGCGGGGACCGATCCGGTACCAAAGATGCTCACCCGCTACGGTCTCGGGTCCCTGATCGGATACCCGCTGGCCACCCGCCGGGACTCCCACGGTCTGCTTCTGGTCGGACTGCAGGAGGACCGGCCATTGACCCCGGCTCAGGGTCATACCTGCCACCTGCTCGCCTCCGCTCTGGCCCTTGGCATCGAGAATCTCCGGCTCAGAGCCGATCTGGAGCGCCGGGTCGAAGAGCGCACCCGGGATCTGCACACTGCGGCGTCCAGACAGCGGGCACTGCTCCAACTCACCAACAACCTCGTCCGTAACCTGAACCGCACGTCTCTACTGCAGGCCATCTGTGACAGCCTGGAGGACGTTCTGCCCTTCGACCGCGCTTCCCTGGCACTCATCGACCACTCCCGGGCTCAGGTCGAACTGCACGCCGTCACCGGTTCCCTGACGCATCCCCTGATGCTGCCCATCGGACACCGGATCGCCCTTCAGGACAGCGTGCTCCACGACGTGATCAGCGCCAATCGGCCGCGCCTGAACAACGACCTCGGCGGCGATCTGGTCGCCGAAGAACGCCAGCTTCATGAGCTTGGGGTGCGATCCTATGTGTTCTACCCACTGTGCTTCAGCGGCAAGGTGGTCGGCACGCTCAATCTGTCCAGCACACGACGGCACGCCTATCGCACGGCCGATGTGGAACTGGTGGGCGAGGTCGCGGCTCAAGTCGCACTCGCAGTCACCAACATGCTCACCTACGAAGAGATCCAGACCCTGCGATCCCGTGCCGAGCAGGAAAACGTCTATCTCAAACAGGAACTGGCTACCGAGCACGGATTCGACGAGATCGCCGGGCGCAGTGATTCGCTGACCGACATCCTCAACCAGGTCGAGCAGGTGGCCCCCACTACCGCCACGGTTCTGATCTGCGGCGAAACCGGAACCGGCAAGGAACTCATCGCCCGCGCCATTCATCGGGCCAGCAACAGGCGCGACCAGGCCCTGGTCAAAATCAACTGTGCCGCGATCTCCGCCGGCCTGGTAGAGAGCGAGCTGTTCGGCCACGAAAAAGGCGCATTCACCGGCGCCGCCACCACCCGGGTGGGAAGATTCGAATTCGCCGACGGCGGCACCCTGTTCCTGGACGAAGTGGGCGAGCTGAGCCTCGATACCCAGGCAAAGCTCCTGCGTGTGCTTCAGGAGGGTGAGTTCGAGCGTGTCGGCAGCAACCGTCCCATCCGAGTCGACGTCAGGCTGATCGCGGCAACCAACCGGGATCTGCAGCAGGCCGTCGTGGCCGGCGAGTTCCGATCCGACCTGTACTACCGCCTGAGCGTCTTCCCCTTGAGTCTGCCACCGCTCAGGGAGCGCCAGGACGACATCCCGGCGATCTGTGAGCACCTGCTGGCCCGGTTGTCCCGCAAGCTCGGGAAACGCCTGACCGGCATCGAACCGCAATCGCTGCAACGCCTGATCAACCATCACTGGCCCGGCAACATCCGCGAACTCCAGAATACACTCGAACGTGCCGCCATTCTGTCGCCAGGCCCGATCGTGCAGATGGTCGACATCGGTGACGATGCGGCCGAAGCCCCGCCAACGGCGCAGCCAACCGCTTCGCTGCCGACCCTGGAGGAAGCGGAGCGCGCCCACATCATCGCCGCGCTGCAGCGGACGAACTGGATCATTGCGGGCCCGGAAGGCGCGGCCAGGCTTCTGGACATCAATCCGAACACGCTGCGCTCCAGAATGAAGAAGATCGGGATCGGCAGGTCGGCCGCGGCGGCAGATCAGTGACACGAGCCACAGCCCCAGGAGAGAGAAACTGATGCATCACACACCTGAGCATGGCCAGCAGATCGAACTCGGGTTCGCCGGCATCGAGGTGTCTCAGGGTGACCACATCGGGCACTACTATCAGCATGACGACGAATGCGTGAGTGTCGCCGCCGACATCATGGCTGCGGGTCTTGGCGATGCCCACGACAAGTGTGTGTGTCTGGCGGTCCCCGACATGCTCGCCCGAATCAAGGAACGTCTGGAGAGCCGCGGAATCGATACCGCAAGCGCAATCCGCACCGGGCAGCTCGTGATGTTCACCGGGCACAGCTCCCCGCAAGAACTCAAGGCCCGTATGCAGCAGGAACTGGCGAGCGTACCCGGCCAGTACAGAACGCTGCGCTGGCTCGGCGACATGACATGGGCTTTCGACAAGATGGCGACCACCGAAACACTGATGGAGTTCGAATGCGTGTCCAACGTCGAGCGACTGCCCGCCGTGGTCTTCTGCCAGTACGACATCCGGCGCTTTCCCGGCTACGTCATCGTCGACGCGCTGAAGTCGCATCCGTTGTCGATCATCGGCGACACGATCTACGAGAACCCCTACTTCATGGACCCGACAGACTTCCAGCAGGAACTGAGTAGCCGGGCGCCGTCCCCATTGGCCATGACGCGGTAACGTGCACGTGAGATTCCGCGACACCGTCGTATCCCGCCGCGACATGCCGTTTCCGCACGCCCTCCGCGGCCTCGATGTACGCGGACATCGGCCGATCGAGCCGTTGGCACGCAACCTGCTCCTGTCCTGGCGCAAATTCGACCAGGAGCCGGACCATGACCATCGATCTCTACACCGCCGCCACGCCCAACGGACGCAAAGCGAGCATCGCGCTCGAGGAGCTGAACCTGGATTATCGGGTCCATGCTCTGGACCTTGCCGCGCTCGAACAGAAGACGGAGGCCTACCTGAAGGTGAACCCCAACGGCCGCATCCCGGCCATTGTGGATCGGGACAACGCGGACTTTCCGGTTTTCGAGTCCGGCGCCATTCTCATCTACCTCGCGGAGAAAACCGGCCGGCTACTGCCTTCCGACCCGAAAGGCAGATCCCGGGTCTTCCAGTGGCTGATGTTCCAGATGGGCGGCCTTGGGCCGATGCAGGGACAGGCCCACGTGTTCCTGCGCTATTTTCCCGACCGGTTGCCGGCGGTGATCGACCGGTACCAGTCGGAAACGCGCCGCTTGTACGAGGTGCTCGACCGCCAACTCGGCCGGCAGGCTTACCTTGCTGGCGACTACAGCATCGCGGACATTGCCGCTTTCCCCTGGGTACGCGCCCATGCATGGGCCGGGGTAACCATCGACGACCTGCCGGATCTGCAGCGCTGGCTGTCCGAAATAGAAAGTCGGCCTGCGGTCCAGAAGGGGCTGTCCGTTCCCGGCGAGATGGATGCGGCCCGGACGACACAGATGGCCAGCGCCATGCTCGTGAAGTGAGCCGTCGCGCGCCCACGCGTCGATCGCGGTTTGACGCGAGCAGCGACAGCGGATCCGGAGGGAGCGCCAGATGTTGAGCCTTACCATGGAAGTCCTGGTCTGGGCCGCGGCCGTCGGCAGCGGCCTGATGGCCGGTGTCTATGCGGCGTTCTCCGGATTCATCATGCGTTCCTTCGCGGGTCTGCCGCCGGCCGACGCGGTGGCCGCCATGAATGCCATCAACACTACCATCGTGCGCTCGGCATTCATGCCGCTGTTCTTCGGCTCCACCCTGGTGTCCGTGCTGCTGATCATCGCCGGCTTACTGAACTGGCTGGAGCCGTGGTCGTTGCACGCGCTGGGTGCCGGAACCACCTATCTAACCGGCATGTTCCTGGTGACCGTTTTCGCCAACGTACCGCTGAACAACGCACTCGCCGCCGCGGGCAACGATGACGCCGGAGCGCACCAGGCCTGGCAGGCTTACCAGACCCGGTGGACCCGATGGAATACGGTTCGCGCCGTGGCATCGACACTGAGCCTCGTGATCTGCATCGATCTGCTGGCCGGCTGATCCAACCACGGTCCTGAAATTCCCGCGGAGAACGGGTCTGACTCGTCCTGTCCCCGCTGTCGTGCCCGGTTCCAAGGGACCCTATAATGTGCCCTCGAACGGTAGCGCTGATCGGTGCAGGGAGGGGTGGTCGACGCATGCAGGTAACGTTGCTCGAGGATGATCTCGCGCAGGCCCGGATGCTCTGCAACTGGCTCGAAGGCGCTGGTCACGAAGTGAACCACTTCGACCGTGGCGGCAAACTGCTGGCGGCCCTGGAGCGCGGCGGCTTCGATCTGCTGATTCTGGACTGGGAACTGCCGGACGTGACCGGGGTGGACGTTCTGGAGCGAGTCCGTGCCGAGGTCCGCTGGCACGTGCCGGTGCTGTTCGTGACCCAGCGTGACGCCGAAAGCGACATCGTCCGGGCTCTCGGGGCCGGCGCCGACGACTACATGGTGAAGAGTATCTCCCGGGCAGAATTCCTGGCCCGGGTCGCCGCGCTCGGTCGCCGCCTCGGCCGCGAGGAACTGGAGCTCAGCGTCGGCCCCTACCGCTTTCAGACCGAAAGCCAGCAGGCCTGGGTGGACGGCGAACCCGTGGAACTGACGGCCCGCGACTTTCAACTCGCCCACTACCTGTTCCGCAACCTGGGCCGGTTGCTGTCACGCGAACAGCTGCTGAAGGACGTCTGGGGCGTGCAGGGCGTCAACACGCGTACCGTCGACGTGCATGTCAGCCGGATCCGCAAGCGCCTGGGGATCAGCCCGGAGCGGGGGTATCTGATCAAGACCGTCTATCAGCACGGCTATCGCCTGGAGGCGCTATAGATGTGCCGCTGGCTGCGGGCCGCACTGCTGGCGCTGCTACTCGCACCCTGCGCGCATGCCGCTGACTGGTATTACACCGTGCGGCCAGGCGACGAGCTCTGGAACGTGGCCGCCCGCTACTGTGGCTCGGCGGCGTTCGCTCAGCGCATTGCCGAGGAGAACGGCCTCGCCGACGCGGCCTCCATCCAGCCTGGTTCGCGGCTGCGCATTCCCGTCGACTGGCTGGTACGTCAGCCCGCCACCGCCAGATTGACGGCCGTGCGGGGAGCGGCGTTGCTGATGGTGCCATCCCCGCACCCGGCCGAGGTAGGCGCCAGCATCGAGATGGGACAGCGCCTGCGCACCGAACAGGGCGCCGCCGTGGTGACGTTCGCCGACGGGTCCACGCTGCAGGTCTCGGAACAGACCGACGTACTCTTCAATGTGCTTACCGCCTATGGCGACACGGGTATGGTGGATACCAATCTGCGGTTCTACCGCGGCAGGTCGACCTCGCGCATCCGGCCCGGCAACGGTGCGTCCCGATTCCGGATCTCGACCCCGAGCGGCACCGCCGCGGTACGCGGCACGGAGTTCCGGCTGGGGGTCGAGAGCGACCGCACGCTCACCGAAACGGTGGAAGGTGAAGTGGGATTCCGTCAGGACCAGGAGGTCCTGCTGCCCGCCGGATTCGGCGTCGTGGCCGGTCCCGGTTCGGTGGAACGGGAGTCCCTGCTCGAGGCGCCGGTCTGGCTTTCCGCGCCGGGCACGCATGCCCTGGGGGCCGAGTTGAACTGGCAACCGGTGAGTGGCGCCGAACGCTACCGTGTTTCCGCCTTCGCCGCCGCCAATCCGCTCAACCCACTGCTCGAGCAGATCGTCGACGAACCCCGGTTCCGGCTCGACGGTCTGACTTCCGGACCCCATCGGTTCACCGTACGCGCCATCAGCCCGCGGGGGCTGGAAGGTTTCGATGCCGACCTCGAGATCGCAGTCATGGGCGCCGCGCCACGGCCCGAGGCAACCGGCGACATGGAACGCGGTGCAACGCGCCTGGTGTGGCAGGACACGCTGCCGCCGTATCGGGTACAGATTGCCGAGGACGCCGATTTCGCGGCGCCCCACACGTACACGGCGGATGCTGCGCATCTGAATCTGCCCGACCTTGCCGCTGGCCAGTACTACTGGCGGGTACGTGACGACGGGAGCGTGTTCAGCGAGGCTCGGACCCTGACCGTGCGCCCGCCGCCGGTCACCCGTGTCCAGGCGGCCGCCTACTATCGACGTGGCACGGTACGCTGGGCATCGGTACCGGATGCCGACGGGTACCAGGTCCGCCTGCTCGCCGGCGCCTCGGATGCCGAACCCCTGCAGGTGCATACCGTTTCCACCCCAACTACCGAACTGTCGCTGCCCCGCTACGGTACCTATCGGATCGAGGTGCGGGCGATTCAGAACGAGGTTGCCGGTGACCCGGGACAGACCACCCTCGAGGCGCGGCGCAGAATGCCCTGGTGGACGGCGCCGGCAATGATCCTGGCATTGTTCGCGTTCTGAGTGGTTCCATGATCTTGAATCAGGCCACGCGCTTCCGCCTCGAGGTCGTGGCCCTGCTCGGTGTGCTGGCCGGCTTCGTCACCGCCGCCACCGCGGGCCACTGGTTCGCCGGCCTGGACCGGGCGGTCTACGATGGCTTGCTGCGCCTGAATCCCGTCCCCGCCAGCCCCGAAATCGTCATCGTCGGCATCGACGAACGCAGTCTCGAACGCTTTGGCCCCTGGCCCTGGAGCCGCCGGCAGCAGGCGGCGCTGTTCCGGCAGATCGGCCGCAATCATCCGCGCGCGGTGCTGGCTGACGTGATCTACGCCGGCCCCACCAGCCCGGCCGACGATGCCGCATTGGCGGCGGCAGCAGCGGCGCTGCCGCTGCTGGCGGTGCCCATCATGATCGACGCACTGTCCACCGGCCGCCAGCTGGTGGAGGTGCTGCCCTATCCGCAACTGCTGGCCGCCGCCGACGTGCTGGGGCACGCGCACATCGAGCTGGATCCGGACGCCATTGCCCGCGGCACGTACCTCTATCAGGGTGTCGGCGAGGCGCACTGGCCGCATCTGGCACTGGCCCTGGCCGACGCTCTGGGCATCGCCGCAACCACAGCATCCCGATGCCCGCCGCCCGCCGCGCCGACAATCCAGAACGTACGCTGCACCTGGGTGTACACCCCGTTTGCCGGCCCCCCGGGCAGCTTTGCCGAAGTGTCGGCCGCCGAGGTGCTGGACGGGGCCCTGCCGGCCGCGGTGCTGAACGATCGGCTGGTGCTGATCGGGGTAACCGCAGCCGCCGGTTCCGACCGTCTGCCGAGCCCGCTGTCCGGCGAGCGTCATCCCATGTCCGGCATCGAACTCAACGCCAACCTGCTCAACGGCATCCTGCAGAACGCGCTGCTGACCCGCGCCGTATGGACCGAAAGCCTGGTGGCGGCACTACTGTGTGTGTTGCTGCCGGCACTGTGGCTGCCGCGTCTGCAACCCAAAACCATGCTGCTGGTGGCCGGTTTGACCGCACTGGTCCCGGTGCTGGTAATGGCGCTGGCTCAGCTCATCGGCCAACTGCACCTGCCCGTCATGGCCGCTTCCGTGGCTGCGCTTGTCGCCTATCCCTACTGGAGCTGGCGGCGCCACGAGATTGCCTGGGCGTTCGTCGCCCAGGAAATGTCACGGGTTTCCGACGAGTCCCAGAGCTGGGCCTTTCCCCACCGCGGGCAGGACCCTGGCGCCGTACTCGACGCCCTGACCGGGCTGCTCAAAGCACGCTGGGGCTGGCAGACAGAGTCCAGCAATGGCGAAGACCGGCTGACGCTGCCGGACGGCCGGACCGTGACCCTGCACCGGGAGCCGCCGCTGTCTCCCGCGGAGTTGTCCTATGCCCGGCGCGTGCTCGACCGACTCGAGACGCCCTCGGAGAACGCCGAGATTCTCCCCGGCGAGCGGCTGGCGGCGCGGATCCGCCGCCTGCAACGTGCCGCCGAGGAGGTGCGCGCCGGGCGGGACGTCGGCCTGCGCGGCCTGGCGGAGATGCCCAACGGCGTCGCCGTCCTCTCGCCGGTCGGTGAAGTGCTGTTCGTCAACCAGGCGGCCAGGCGTCTGCTCAGCCTCCCGGATACCCATCCGGCTAACTATCTCGAACTCCTCTGCAATCTCATGGCGCCGCTCGGGCGGAGCTGGCAGGACGTGGTGGTAAAGGTGGTGGTAGCCGGAGAACCCGTCAGCTTCGAAACCCGCGGCGGCGCCGGGGACTCGATCCTGTTCGAGGCGGCGCCGCTGGCACCACCGGGCCACCCGGTCGACCACTGGGTGATCACCGTGACGGACATGTCGGAAGTGCGCGCCGCAGAGCGGGAACGGGAAGAGGCGCTGGCTTTTCTGTCCCACGATCTGCGTTCACCGATTACCTCGGTGCTGGCGCTGGTCCGCGACGCCGGGTACTCCGAGGTGCTGGCAGATATCGGCCGCTACGCGGACAAAGCCCTGTCGGCATCCGAACAGTTTCTGCAGCTCTCCCGCGTGCAGGCGCGGGAACGCTTCGAAACCTACCCGATGGATGTGACCGAGGTGGTACGCAACGCGGTGGAGCACATGTTCGCCCTGGCGAGGGAAGCAGAAGTCCCCGTTGCCACCGACATCCCGGACGATGTGGACGGCATCTGGGTGGACGGCAACGGCGAACTCCTGGAGCGCGCCTTCGTGAATCTGCTCAGCAACGCCGTCAAGTTCAGCGACCGCGGCCAGCCGGTGCGGGTTGAAATACGGCGCCGGGAGAATCAGGTCGAAGTGAGCGTCATCGACCGGGGGCGCGGCATTCCCCCGGACGAACTGGAACGCGTGTTCGAACCGTTCTTCCGGTCGTCCGTCCCGGCGCTGGCGGAGCGCCGCGGCAGCGGGCTCGGCCTGCGCTTCGTCAGGACCGTCGTCGAGCGCCACGGCGGCCGCATCGAGGCGCACAGCCGGGTCGGCGAAGGGTCGCGATTTACCGTGACCCTGCCGGTAATCGAGACGGAGCCCGAAGCGCCGCTCAGTGCGTGACTACGCGATCCAGCTTCTGCGCCTGACCGATCCAGTCCGCCAGGGTCTTCGCTGACGGCACGCTGCGAACCAGACGCTTCTGCTCGTTCACCTCCGACATACGCTGAGCCAGGTTGTCGGCGTTGCGCTGGGCGAGTTCCGGCACACTGTCCACGCCGGACGCTTCCAGCAGCTCGGCGAACTCACCGCCGACACCCTTGATGCGGAATAGATCGGCGTGGTTGACAAAGCGTTGAACGCGGCTCGCGTCGATACCGGTGGCGGAAGCGATCACGGTCCGGCCCTTGCTCGTGGCGCCCTGTTCCAGCAGCGCCTCCACGGAACCCACACCGGCGCCTTTGAGTTGTTCCTCGAACTTCGCTCCGATGCCTTCGATGTCGGTCAGTTTGGTCATGAGTCCTATCTCCGAGTTGTGGATGAGACCGACAAAAGGCTAGACGACGTGCCGGTACGCAACTGTAAAACCGGCGTAAAAACGCGTCCTGCCGCGGACCCGTCGCAACCGCGCGGGGGTTCGTAAAATCGCGGTAAAAGCCCGTGCCCCGCTCTGGTTTCGAGCTCCGCGTTCCGTAAGACTGCCCGCCGCTCAACGGTCGCCCGGCGGCCAATCGACAACGACTACGCGGCAGCGGCCGCTCTGGAGCCTGAAGTGGAAGACGTACTGAACACCGAGCAGATGTCCAGGTACATGGACACGGCCGTGGAACTGGCCATGACCTACGGCCCGAAGCTCATTCTCGCCATTCTGGTACTGCTTATCGGTCTATGGATCATCGGCCGGGTCACCCGAGTAGTGAGCCGCGGCATGGAGCGGGGCAAAACCGAGCCAACCCTGTCACGTTTTCTCACCAGCCTGGTGTCGGTTGGCCTGAAAGCCCTGCTGCTGATCAGCGTGGCGTCCATGATCGGCATCGAAACCACCTCGTTCATCGCCATTCTCGGTGCTGCCGGCCTCGCCATCGGTCTGGCCCTGCAGGGCAGCCTGGCTAACTTCGCGGGTGGCGTACTGGTGCTCATGTTCAAGCCGTATCGGGTCGGCGACTTCGTCGAGGCCCAGGGCGTCGGCGGCACCGTGTCGGAGATTCAGATCTTCAACACCATCATCAACACCCCGGACAACAAGCGCATCATCGTGCCCAACGGCGCGATCTCCAACGGCATCATCACCAACTACTCCTCCGAGAGCACCCGGCGCGTCGACTTCGTGTTCGGTATCGGCTACGGCGACGACATCGAACAGGCGCGCCAGGTCATCGCCAACCTGATCGCCGCCGACGAGCGCGCCTTCAGCGACCCGGCACCGCAGATCGTGGTCGGCAACCTCGGCGAAAGTTCAGTGGACCTGACCGTCCGGGTCTGGGGCAACGCCTCTGACTACTGGGGCCTGAAATTCGATCTCACCGAGCAGGTCAAGCTGGCCTTCGACGAGCAGGGCATCAGCATTCCGTTCCCGCAGCGGGACGTTCACGTGCACCAGGTCAGCGCCTGAGCGCGCTGCAGGAGAACCTCATGAGACCCATCATATTCAGCCTGATCATGGCAGCCGCCGCCCCGGCGGCCGCCGACTGGAGCGGCCAGGGCGAAGCCGGGCTGGTGTCCTCCAGCGGCAATACCGACACCGAATCCGGCAATGCCCGGCTCGAGATCGCCAACGAGCTCGGTGCCTGGACCCACAGCGTGGGCGCCACGGCTCTGTTCGCAAAAACCGACGGCGAAAAGACAGCCGACCGCTGGGAGCTGTTCGGGCAGAGCGAATACGCCATCACCGAACGCAACTTCGGCTTTGCTGCGGGCCGCTACGAGGAAGACGAGTTCGGCGGCTTCGAGTACCAGGCTTCCATCTCCGCCGGTCTCGGCCACCACTTCATCGACAACGACCGCACTATCCTCACCGGAACCGCGGGCCTGGGTTACAAGTTCTACGAGACTCCGGACGTGCTGGACGGCAGCGGGAATCTGCTGGAACCCGGCGAAGAGGACGACGAACTGATCTTCCGCGGCACCGTCGACTTCGAACACGCCCTCACCGAAACCACCCGTGTGACCAACGCGCTGGTCCTGGAGTCGGGATCCAGCAACACCTACGTCGAGAACGCGTTGGCCCTGCAGGTGACCATGACCGACCGGATGGCGCTCGCCCTCGGCTACACCATCCGCCACAACACCGAAGTGCCCGCCGGGTTCGAGAAGACCGACAAGCTGACGACGGTAAACCTGGTCTATGAGTTCGATTGATTCTGAAACCCGAGCCGCCGCGCCGCGGCGGCCCATACCGGGGGACACATGCCATGCCGATCCACCACGAGTACGAAACTGCACACCGGATCTTGAGCTGCGTCACCACTGATCCCGTCTCCGTCAGCGACTGGCTGGCAGTCCGCCACACCGTCCAGCAGGGCGGCCGGATTCCGAACACGGTCAGCCGGGTTCTTCTGGACCTGCGCCAACGGCGGGAGTTTCTGCCCCAGAAGAAACTGGTCATGCTGATCAACAGCCTGTGGCGGCGCGCGTCGATCCCCGCGGACTATTGGATCGCGGTAGTGGTTTCGGGCGACCTTGGCTACGGCATCGGCCGCATGATCCAGGGTCACGCCGAAGAGTACGAACAGATTCAGGTGTTCCGCGACCTGCAGGTGGCGCGCCAGTGGCTGAAGGTGCAGCCGCATCTGCCTTTACTGCAGCCGGCGTCCTAGTGTCCCGCCGCCCTATCCGGCAACGGCTCGTAGAAACGCCGCTGCAGATACAGGGCTACGTGCACCAGGCCGATGAGTACGGGCACCTCCACCAGCGGTCCGATCACGGTGGCGAACGCGACCTTAGATTCAATTCCGAACACGGCAATGGCCACCGCAATGGCCAGTTCGAAGTTGTTCCCGGATGCGGTGAACGCGACGCTGGTGGAACGCGGATAGTCCGCACCCATCCGATACGCCAGCAGAAAGGTCACCAGGAACATCAGCGCAAAGTAAACGCTCAAAGGAACAGCGATCCGCACCACGTCCAGGGGCGCCTCGATGATGGCCTGCCCCTGCAGCGTGAACATCACGACGATGGTGAACAGCAGCGCGGTCAGAGTGAGCGGCGAAATGCGCGGCAGGAACACCTTTTCATACCAATCCTCTCCCTTGAGCGGAACGAGGATCCGGCGGGACAGGAAACCTGCGGCGAATGGAATACCCAGATAGATCATGACGCTGGTGAAAATCTCACCCATCGAGACTTCCACCACCGACCCCTCGAGCCCGAACAACGGTGGCAGCACGGTAATGAACAACCAGGCATAAAAGCCGAAGGTCACCACCTGAAAGATGCTGTTGAGCGCAACCAATGCAGCCGCGTATTCACTGCTGCCGCGAGCCAGTTGATTCCACACCAGCACCATGGCGATGCAGCGCGCGATGCCCACCAGGATGAGGCCGACCATGTAGGCGGGGTAATCGTGCAGGAAGATCACCGCCAGGGCGAACATGAGCAGCGGCCCAACCAGCCAGTTCTGAACCAGTGACAGGCCCAGCACCGGGGTATCGGCAAACACCTTCGGCAGCAGCTCGTATTTCACCTTGGCCAGCGGCGGGTACATCATCAGGATGAGCCCGATGGCGATGGGCAGGTTGGTGGTACCAACATCGAACTGCTGAATGAATCCGGGCGCCGAGTCCACGAAGTAGCCGAGGGCCACACCAGCCGCCATGGCCAGAAAAATCCACAGCGTCAGGTAGCGGTCCAGGAACGAAAGACGGCGGCTCAGTGATTCACTCATGAGACACCGATCGCATCAGGCGACGCATCATCGTAAGAGTCTCCGTGGTTACCAGGGTTCGCAGCAGCCCGGCAGCACGCTTTCGAGTACCGGACTGCAGACTTCGGGCGCGCCCTGGCAGCAGTCTTCCAGCAGAAAGCCGAGTAAGGCGCGGGTACCGTCGAAGTCGACCCGGTAAATGACGCTGCGTCCTTCCCGCCGCGAACACAGCAATCCGGCGCGGGTGAGAATGGACAGATGGGTGGACAGGGTGTTGTGGCGAATGTCGAGCGAGTCGGCGATGTCGCCGGCGGACAGGCCGGTGGCCCCGGCCTTGACCAGCAAGCGGAACACCGAGAGGCGGCTCTCCTGGGCCAACGCCGACAGCGCGTCAGTTGCCTGATTAATTTCCATCTGTCGAGAATAATCGAACTATTGAAAGGCCGCAACCGGGCGCATCCGCCACCACCCGGTCACGGATCGTCAGGTGACATCGAACCGCTCCCGGTACGTGGTGAAACGCTCGCGAATCTCCCCGGGATCGAGGTCGAAGTCCGCGGGTTGATACCGATGCACCCCATGCTGAGCGCGTAGTTGGGCGAGCCGTTCCCGGGTTGCCGCCTCGGCTTGCTCGTCCCAGGCCACATCCGCGGCGGCACAGATGCGCTGGAGGGTCGCCAGCGGGTCTGCCGCGAGTTCGAGGTATGGCACGTCGATGACGCGTGCCTCGGGATGCGCATCGCGGGCGGCCATGGCCCGGTCGAACCAGGTCAACGTGGTTTCCAGCTGGTATCGGCCCACGTCGGCGCCGTCGACCTCGTCGCTGTAGATGGCGCGGAACTCGGCAAACAGGCTGGCCCCGGAAGTGATCGTCTGCACCACGTCGCGGTGCAGGTGAATCACGATGGCGTCGGGAAACACCGCGAGCAGGCTGTCCAGCGCCGCGGTGTGTGCCGGCGCCTTGAGGATCCAGCGCCGGCCACTGTCGTCCTGCAGCAGCCGCAGGATGTCGGCGTAGCGGCGGTAACTCGGTTCCAGGTCCTGGGTAAGCAACCAGCGGGCATAACCCGGACAGCGCAGCGTAGAGGTCAGCCCCCAGTTGCGAAGATCGGTGCCCATGGCCAGCACACACTCTTCCGGGAGCCGGCCGCCAGAGGGATGAATGATCGACAGGCGTGGGTTCAATACGTGCAGCCGATTGTGCGCGCCGTCCCCGGCGGCAATCAGCTCGGCCCGGGCCGCCTCGTCCAGGCCGGCGAAGCGCCACGGCACCGTGAGTTCGGCGGGGCAGGCGGCACGCAGATCCGGCACCGCCGCCAGCGAGCGCTGCAGCAGGGTGGAGCCCGTGCGCCAACCGCCAACCACGAACAGCGGCCGGTCGATGCGACGCTGACGGATCTCCGGCGCGGCGCGCAATGTTTCCGCGATCGCCCGGCGGGCGCCCAGCTTGCCCACCGCCGTGCCCGCCACGTTGCGCAGACCCAGAGCGTTGAGCCGGCCTTCTTCCCGCGCCGAGACCAGGTACACCTCGAGCGCCTGGCGCCAGTCACCGTCGTCGTCCGCCGCCAAGCCGCCGCGGGTTTCAACGGCCGCGAGCACCGAATCGAGCGCCAAACGGTACTTTTCCGGATGCGCGCCCCGGTCGGCTTCAGCGGCTGCGTAGACCGCGAGCGCCTCTTTGCTGCGTTGGTGCGGGGCCCACACCGCCTCAGACCTTCAGCTCGGCAAGTTCGGCCACACGCACACGCGGCAACGCCGGGGTTTCGGACGGCTGCAGCCAGCGGATGACAAAATGGCCATAGGGACGACCCTCCGTGTCCAGCCAGTTCGGCACGCCGGGGTCTTCGCCGGCGAGCACGATGCGGAAACGGCCTGTGCCGTCCAGGTCGATCCTGGGCCCGGTAAGAGACACCGTGCGGTTGCGGTAGTCCAGGGAGTTGAGGAAGCGGCTATACAACAGCACGCTCCAGTGCCGCGCGGGCACCGGTGCGCCTTCGATCACCAGCGCCTGCCCCGGCTCCAATTGCCAGGCGCCCCGCTGGTAGTGGATGCCCGGCTCCGTATAGACGGCACCGCCCTGCATCTCGGCCCACTCACGGATTGCGTTCGGCGCCTCGGCGGTGCCCTTTGCACCGCGGGCCAGGACTCTGGACGACTGCCCCAGGGTGGCCGCCGTGCTGCTCAGACGCTTGGCAAAGCGATCGACCTGGACGATGGGCGGCGCGGACACCGGGTCGATCCGGGTAATGGTGCAGCTTCCGTCCATCTGCTCCGGATGATCGTAGAACTGCCGCACCCAGACCAGGTTGGCGCCTTCGGGTATGTCTACCCATTGCCCCGAGGCGGCGTGGCGATCGCCGCCCAGGGTGAGCTGGAAGTTCCCCTGCTCGTCACACGCCAGCTCATCGCTGGTGATCCGGGCAACCGTCTGCGCCTGCAGGCTGGAGCCGGCATAAACGTTCACCGAGGTGAACACCGCATGGCGGGCATTGCCGTCGATCCGATAACAGCCGCCGCGCGCCACCTCCGCCACCCAGTAGAGGCAATCGGGGTTGTCCATGTAGAACTTGTGCCGCCACAGATTGAACGGCGCCAGTTCCGGGCTTGCGTCGTCGACCTCGAGCCGGCCGAGCTGGTTGGACAACGCCCGGGCCAGCGCCCGGAATCCGTCGGCCCGCTCTTCGGCGCTGAGCTCCCGGGTCGCTTCGTCCATGCGCCGGCCGGCTTCTGCCAGGCTGTCCACCAGGGACTGCCAGGCCTCTTCCACCCCCTTCACGGCCTTGCTCACATCCGGCGCGCGGCGTCAGTCCTCGTCCACCGCACGCATGAAGTCGATGTCGCGGTTCTCGTTCTCCGGCACCGGAATCTCCACCACCCGTTCGTCCACGTTGTCGTATTCGAGCTTCAGCGCGCGGCACATGGTGGCATGCATCTCGTACATGCAGGTGATGTAGGTCAGCTCCAGAATTTCGACGTCCGACAGGTGCGCCTTCAACACCGCAAACGTGCCCTCTCCGGCACGCCCTCCCGACAGCACCAGATCGTCGGTATAGGCGAGTACGGCCCGTTCGATGTCCGTGAACAGGTTGGTGGACGCCCAGTGGGGAATCGCTTCGATCTGCTCCTCGGTGAACCCGCAGGCCCGGAGCGCCTTGCAATGCTGCGAGAACACGAACTGACTGCCACGCGCGAACCCCGCGCGGGATTGCCCCAGCTCCCGCAACCGCGGGTCGAGCGACGAACCGCGATAAACCTGGAATCCCGCAACCGCATGATTGAATACGGCCGGGGACAGCGCGAACACGGTCCACCAGTCCCCGGGTGTCCCGGTCGCCGTACCAGGCTCCGCCACGGGGTCCCGGTCCGGGCCGAACAGGGCGTCGTACAGACGCAGCACCGACTTGTCGGCATCCGCGCGGCTCACTTGGTCCAATCTCGGCATTTCAATCTCCTTTTCGGCGGGCTTCCCCCGCTACGTGGCTTCCGCCGCAGAAAGCGCGTGGCGTCGTTGGCGTGGTATGGGTCGTAGAAGAAGCCGATCACATTCGTAGATCCCGGGCAAGCCGACGCTGCAGTATCCGCGCGGTTTGCGGCCCGTCTTCGAGTTCTAAGCCCCTCAGGCCGCTCTCAGAATCGTATGTCGGGGTTGCGATAATAACGCCGGTGCCAGATCCCCTCTGCAGCTTCGCCTTCCACGGGCATGCGCCAGGACCGGACCTTGGCCGTGTCGAGGGAGACCCGATACAGACCCCGGGGCTCGTTGATCGTGTTCTCTATGTACGCGTCGGCACCCTCGGGCGGGACATAGCGCCGTGCGATCTGCCGATACAGGTCACGCCAGGCGTCGTCCTCCCCCACGTCGTGCACCAGTTCCGCACGGCCTTCTACCACCACCTTGCGATAGGGCAGACTCTCCTCATCGATGCACAACGCGACCCGCGGATCACGACGCAGGCAGCCGAACCACTCACTGCGTTCCCGGGGCGTGAAGTAGATGCAATCGTCCTGGTGGATATGCCAGATCGGCGTGACCAGCGGGCTGCCATCCTCCCGGACTACGGCAATTCTCAGGACGATACCCGGCGTATCCAGGAACTCTGCCTGCTCCTGAGTCGAAAGCTTTGGCACGTGGACCCCCTCTCATGTTGACTGAAGACGACTGCATGATATCGACCAATCGGCTTGCGCGCTCAGTGACCAGAACCGGACCCGCAGACTGTGCCGGCCGCATTACAAACCCGCGGTGAGGGGATCGGCCAATCCGGAACGTTCAGGGAGTACCGACCACCGGAGTGGGAGACCGCCGACCATGCGTCATCTGAACCCTGTCCTGTCCGCCGTGCTGTTGTCCGCCAGCCTGGCGCCGCTTTGCGATGGCGCCGTTGCCGCCGCCGACTACCGTGGTGGCTCCGTCACCTACGGCGACGGCCGGCTGTTCACACCTATGAAGGACCCGCTCTTCTACCCCGCCGACCACCCGCAGACCCGGAAGTTCTGCGGCGAACCATCCCCCGGCTCGACGTGCGGCCGCTTGCTGAAGTCCAACGGCGGCGCGCACGTTCCGACCATTGCGCCGGTACTGACGTCAGCTACCGGATCGACAGCGCCATCGCGGACTGGGAATCGCCAACGCAATTCACCAGACTCGGCACCAAAGTCTTTTCCATAGACGGCCCGATCACCCACGAACGCGTGGTCTGGCAGGCCGTGATACTGGGCGGTTGCAGCGACCCGCCGCCGGAGGTGCCGATCGATTTTGCCCACAAGGTGCAATGGGGACCGGGCGAAGGCGGTTCCCACCAGGATGTCGCCGAGTTCGCCGAAGTGGACGACACGACCCTGGACGGGCCGGGTTTCTGGAACTACCAGTTCGCGTTGGGGGCAACGACGACGGCGGGCTCGACAGCCCTCATCGACGTGCGAGGTACGGTGAGCGTGACGTGCACGGCCGGCTTCCCCGAGTACTGGTGACATCCGCGCGCTCAGTGGCGACAACTGGAACCGCAGCCTTTGCTGGCTGCGTTCCGGTCATACATTCTCCAGCACCATGATGACGCCGCCGGTGGTGGTGGCCATGATAATCCCACCCACGGACTTTACCGTTCGGGAAGATCCATCTCTAAGCGGTCGATGGTTGGGCAAGATATTCCCGCTCGGGAAGAAACACCCAATCGAGCCTGACCCTATCCTCTTATATTACTGAGCGGTAAATTTCTATTGCGATCCTATCCAAATCAACTTAATGTTACCGATCGGTAACATTGAGAGGATGCCTAGAAGATGTCCTTATCACCAGAGCAGCTTGGTAGGACTATCCGCAGAACACGAAAGGAGATGGGCGTGACCCAGTCTGATCTGGCTCTGACATCCGGAACCGGGCTGCGCTTCCTCAGCGACCTGGAAAACGGCAAGCCCACCTGCCAGATCGGCAAGGCCTTGACCGTGCTCCAGACGCTCGGCATCCGGGTCGAGCTCATCCCCCCAACCAGCGGCAAAGCCTGAGCCATGGTGCGGACGCTGGATGTTTACCTCGATCGCGATTTCGTCGGCCAGCTCGGCCAGGACCGGGACGGCCAGATGAGCTTTGCATATGACGGATCGTGGCTGAAGGATGAAAGGCGGGTCCCCCTCTCCCGCTCGCTGCCGCTGCAGGAAGAACCGTTCACTCAGAAGCAGTGCCGGGGGTTCTTCGGCGGCACGTTGCCGGAGGAAGGCAATCGCAAAGTGATCGCCAGAATACTCGGCATCAGCGACAAGAACGATTTTGCAATGCTCGAACAGATCGGCGGCGAGTGCGCCGGAGCGGTGACCTTCCTGCCGCCGGGCACTTCGGTGCCAGCGGATGACGGGGCGTACCGCGAGCTTGAAGACAATGAGCTCAGCAAAATCCTGCGCGAGCTTCCGCGCCGGCCGCTGATGGCAGGTGAAGACGGCATCCGGCTTTCGCTCGCCGGCGCCCAGGACAAGATCGCGGTCCGGCTGAATGACAGCCAGATCTCAATTCCGCGCGGTAGCGCGCCGAGTACCCACATCCTCAAGCCGGCGATCGCAACCTGCGAAGGCGTCGTCTTCAACGAGGCCTTTTGTATGTCGCTGGCCAGGCAAGCCGGCCTCAATGTCGCGAGTACGCAGATCGGCCATATCGACGACATCGACTACCTGCTGGTGGAGCGCTTCGACCGCCACCAAACGGACGAAGGCCAGATTCAACGCCTGCACCAGGAAGACTTTTGTCAGGCGCTCGCAATTCCATCAGAGATCAAGTACCAGGATGAAGGCGGCCCGTCCCTGAAGGACTGCTTCGCCATGCTGCGCGTCGCCTCAAGCGTCGCCGTCCTTGACCTGCGGGCCCTGCTCGATGCGGTGATCTTCAATCTGATCATCGGTAATCACGACGCGCACGCAAAGAACTATTCCCTGCTCTATCTGTCGGACGGCAACACGCGGCTTGCGCCGCTTTATGATCTGGTTTCCACCGTCTATTACCCGGAACTCTCGGACAAGATGGCGATGAAGATCGGCGGAGAAGGCGAATCCAGCCTGGTCTTCCCCAAAGAGATCGAACAGTTCGCCAAGGACGCGGGCCTGGCCGCTGCGGCCACGGTCACCCGCGTCACCACCCTGACAAGCAGGGTCCTAGAGGCTATCCCGAACATCGACAAACCCAACGAGACTTCGGAAAAAGTCGCCACCCTCATCAGCAAGCGCTGCGAGAGCATCCTGTCGCGATTTGAGAAGAAGTAGCCATTTGACCAACTGCACCGGTTTAGCGTTCCGGGATGCCGCCTGTGGCTGGATCTCCGGAAGCCATAGGATTTTGGAACACTATCGCGGCGCCCGGTGCGTGAAGGCAGAATTGCAGCGCCCCGATTCCACCGGATGGACGACCTTGGCGACTTGGTCAATGCTCTGGTTTTCTTTTCCATTCACCAGGCCAGACGCGGGTACCGCACCGACTCCTCCGCCGCACCGGTCACTTGGGCCCAGAGCCTTCAGGGGCTGCCTACGCAAACTCATCGATCCTGGTGGTTGTGCGACACTCTGTGCTATGAGATCGAATCCGGGCAGAGCCGGCACGGACAACCCATACCCCGGTGGTGCAGCGATTCGCTACCTCTCGAACTTAGCGACCTGGCTATGGTTGAAGGCCTTACCTGAACATCTGCTTGCGATGACAACTGCAGGGTTTTAGTGCAGATCTCCCCGTTCATTCTCATACCCTTCGTTGATCGCATCGATGAGGCCGGAATCGATACAGGTCGCAAGATCCTGGCCGAATTGTCCGGAGGAAAAATGGGGCTGCCTGCGGGAATTTCTCGTGCGTTCTCGGCCGCATATACACCAGATAGGACGGACTGGAGCATTTGCAGTAAACGCAAAGAACAATGGTCAACGCCCTGTGGAGGCATTCATTTATGACAGCAGCAACCGCAGCCGGAGAAGGTGAAGCAAAAAGCCAAGTTACGGGGTTCGGTACCAAACGTTACCGAACCTATGTCCTCTCCGCCCTGACGCTTATCTACATCATGAATTTTGTCGACCGGGGCCTGCTTGCAGTCGTCGGTCCGGATCTCGTGCCGGAGCTGGGTATTACCGATACCCAATTCGGTCTTCTTACCGGTTTCGGTTTTGCCCTTCTCTACACTTTCGTGGGTATTCCTCTGGCGCGCTATGCCGATGTGGCTCACCGCGTCTGGATCATGACGGTCTGCGTTGCTCTGTGGTCCTTGATGACTGCGCTATGTGGGCTCGCCACCGAAGTCACCATTGGTTCGCTCACGATCGGTGCGTTCTGGATCCTGCTGATGTGTCGCGTCGGAGTAGGCATCGGCGAGGCGGGCTGTACACCACCGGCCAACTCGCTGATCGCTGACTATTATGCGCCGCGTGACAGATCCCAGGCGCTGGGCGTCTATTCCATGGGCGTAACACTCGGGACGATGTTCGCCAACCTGATCGGCGGCTGGGTGACCGACGCGTTCGACTGGCGTACAGCATTTTTTGTGGTTGGCCTGCCAGGCCTGTTGATCGCCGTTGTCTTCAAACTGACGGTCAAAGAGCCGCCGCGCGGTTACACCGATCCCCAAGGCAAGGGAGCCGCTGAACGGGTCTCGCTGCGCGAGGCGATCCGCGAACTGACGACGAAGCCCGCCTTCTGGCTGATGACGGCTGGTGCCACGGTCGCTGCGTTCTGTGGTTATGGAATCTCCTCGTTCCAGTCCATCTTTCTGGTTCGAACTCACGAGATCACCACCGGTGAAGCGGCCATCTGGATCAACACGCCAGTGTCGTTGTCATCCGCGGTCGGCACGTTTGCCGTGGGCTGGCTGGCGACCAAGGTCTACAAGAGGCACCCGGGGGCCATCGCCTGGGTACCAGGCCTGGGTCTGGCCTTGTCGATTCCGTTCTATGTCTTTGCCTTCACGACGCAGAGTCTGCTGTTTGCCGCCATCGGCTTGATCATCGGCGGTTTCGTGAAATACGGCTATATCACCGCCCAGTACACTATCGGTCAGGGCGTTGTGAGCATGCGTGTGCGTGCGATGGCCACGGCAGTGCTGCTGTTCGTCGCCAACCTGATCGGCTACGGCTTTGGTCCGCTCTTCATTGGCGCAATCTCTGACGCTTTCTTTGTCAGCGGCGCAGCCGATCTCGGTATAGCAGTAGAGGAACTGTCGCGAAATCAGTGTCATCCGAGTGTTGTCGGAGAGTTGAGCGGGGATCTGCAGAATGTCTGCGGACAGGTATACGCCCAGAGTCTACAGTCGGCGATGGTCATCATGGCGTGCTTGTATGCGGCCAGCTCATTGTTCTTCCTGCTGACCTGGCGTCGGCTCGGTAAGGATATGGTGGACAGGAATCAGGACCCGATACCTGTCCCTCGCTAACATTGTTCCGGGGCTCGCGAACAATGCTCCGGAGACTGGTTTCGGGCTCGGGGTTGTCGCCGCGAGCCTGCTCGCCGCGTCACTGCGCGCCGACTTCGGCGATCACGCCTGGGCGCTCGTCTACCGGATCCGAGGGTGCCGTGGGCGTGCTCACGCTCCTCGCGGTCAGCGCGTGCCCGTGTCAATACAGAACGCGGCGCAACGCCATCACGTACACTCGACGTGCCAACGACCCGATATGAGTCGATCTCGACCGGTTGGCGATGACTGGCCGAAGGTCCGCTGGCTTGGCGCACACCGAACCCTCACCAGTTTGAAAGATCGATGTACCTCCACCCGCTCCGCGACGACCGAAGTCTGTAGCCGCCGACCGGCCGCTTCTTGGCAGCTGCCGCCGAATCGACTGAACCACGTCGCCGCACCAAGGAGCGCCATCACCCACACTTTTGTTTCTCTCCCCAGCCCGATCGCGTGCGGTGACGATTCGGTTCGTGCTGTGAGCGAAGGCAGCATGATCCCACCGGGCTCTGGCTGGCTCCTCACAAGCTATCGGGGGCTCGCCCGCGGTGAATAGGCCCTCGGCCTGCCACCCCGTACCAGGAATCAATAACTTGCATCTTTTCCGGTCTCGACTTGCAACTTCTCGGCCGCGACTTGCAGCTTTTCGGTCGCTGAACAACCGACTGTGCAGTGACTGAAAAGCTGCAACCAGGTGGCTCCAGGGATCAGATACTTAGGGGATCGCTGGCGGTAGAAGATGCAATCGTTTGGCGAGAGTAAGTGCCAGTTCTGCCGGCGCGGGCGAGAAAAGATGCAAGTTCTGTAGATTGGGCCAATCCACCCTTTCATATCAACAATTTGGAACTTGCCAAATCACGCCGTCAAGCAGTCATGGCGCCCTGGCTCGCTTGAAGGTGTGAACGACCGAGCAAACTGCAGGCGGCGCGCAAACGAGCAGCCAGCGCGCTACACGATTCACGCCGAGCAGCGGCACCAGTGGGGAGATTCGCCACCGGATAGCGCGCTGCGGCGGACGATGCATTCGAGCGCTGGGGAGAGAGAAAGTGAGTACGCTCGTGCATCTACGACGCCGCCGCTCGCCGTTGACTCTGAACTCACTGCGGGACACTACCCACGCACGCGAGCTCTACTTGAATTCCATCTCAAACCTTTCGCTCAAGAACGTCCGTATGAACTCAGCTCTCTCATCCGAGATGTCTCGAGCACTCGAAAGCAGGCGCTCAAGTTCCTCGCCATAGAGCAGATCGTGCCCCTGCGACTCGGCCTGAATTCGAGCCGAGAATTTCGGGTCAGCAACCATGGCGCGAATTCCTTCGCGAAGAGCATCCTTTGCTTCCTGCGGGATGTCCGTCGGCACCTGCATGACCTTCGCGGCATTGCCAATCAGCGCGATCACCTTCAGATAGACTTCCCAAAGCTCACCAGAAGGAGGTTCGCCGTAGGCGCTCTCGTACACCTCCGGGAAGGTTGGCACATCAGGGAACTCTGGATCACGAACGATGGAACCATCATGGGCAAGTAGACCATCGACCCACAAGAGCACATCACCTCGCTCTATGAGAGGTTTCGTCGAAGCGGTAAAGGTAACGGCAATCTGTTGGATGATGTCTATTTCGCCGCGCAGCATCGCGAGGTCCCGGTCCCGGCCGCCGTGATATCCGGGAATGATGTTGAGCGGCATGTCTACCAAACCGGCCTGCACGACGAAGGTCATCCCGCTGATGGGGTCCAGCAACGCCGTATGCAATGGCGGCCCCTCCTTTAGGTTCACTATGTCTTCGCGCTCCTTGACACCCTTGCCCTGAGCGATGGTGACCGTTCGTGTGGCCGGGAGTGCCACCAGGTCCTCGAAATCACCAGGCTTGGCCCTGAGGGACCTCTGCCCGAGAATCTGGCGCAGGGTTCCCTGGCCCGTTGATGCAAACAGCACAGTGCCGTCACGAGGTGCTTGCTCGACCACCCAGTTGGCGCCGAGAATCCCACCGCCGCCAGTCATCTGGCGGGGAATTACCGTCGGATTGCCGGCCACGAATTTGTTCAGGCCGTCACCAATCAGGCGCGCAAAGCGATCCGTACCGCCACCAACCGAGGTCGGGATGATGATCTGAATTCTCTTGCCGGCATAGAACGCACTCTGATCTCCCTCGGACTGATTTCCGGAAGGTGCTTCCGAGCAGCCGCTCACGGCAAGCAGCACTGCCGCTGCGATCGTGCGAAACGTCATCTTGGTCATTCAGACTCCTTTGAAAGCGGCGACGAAACCAGCGGTGACACGGCATCCCAGATTGGCTGAACCGGCGAAGAAGGCCGCGGCGGTCCACTGAAGCCCATCGTGGCAATGACCATGTTCTGCTCGGGCAAGACGAACAACAGCTGCCCGAACGCCCCAGATGCGAAGAACAGAGACTCCGGGGCACCGTCGAGCCTTCCGGACAACCACCAGAGGAAGCCATAGTCCGGATTTAGGCGGGAAGGCGACACGGATTGTTCAACATAGCCGGCGTCGATGAGCTGTTTCCCTCCCCACATACCCTTGTTCAGCCAGAGTTGGCCGAGCCTTGCAAGATCGCGCACCGACAGCTCAATGGACCCGCCAATTCGGACGTTGCCATCCGGATCTATGCCCTCTGGCTGGAAGCGAAAGGACTCAACGCCCAGCGGTTCCAGTAGGTTCCGCCATATGTATTCCAGGCTCGGCTGATCCGCCGCACTTGCTATCACATTGCTCAAATGATCTGCAGGCACTCCATCGTAGTAGTACGTGTGCCCTGGTGGCAGCGTTGTCCCGTAACCGGGCGGGGTTCCGCTCTCCGGTTCCTGGGCCTTCCGATACCCAGCACCTCGCAGGCGAGGTCCACGATCACGATCACTCAACCTGGCGGGCCGTACCGAGCTAGGCTTATGGATCAATGCCCCCCCGGAACTCATGGTCAGCAGATGACGAATCGTGGTACCAGGGCGCAGGCCTGATTCCTTCACGGGATGGTAGGTTTCGACAAGATCGTCGATCTCGAACAGGCCCTGCGTAACGGCCCGACCTACGGCGGCGCTTCCCCAGGACTTGGCAGCAGAGAAGCTGACATTACGAAACGACGGAGTCGCTTCCTGATAGGCGTTAGCCCAGTATTGTTCATAGACGATGTACCCGTTCTTCACGACTACCAGACCCTGGCGACCTGCGATTTTACCAACCGCCGACGCGGACGCCTGCAGTTGTGCCGAAGAAAGCCCATGGTCCTCCGGCCGTGCAGAGTCCCAAGCAGCCCTACCTGGCCCCGGATTCTTCGGTGACCACTCGTTCGCGGCAGCAGCGATCGCGAGCAGAGTCGCAATTGACCCAGTGAACAGTGCCATCGCGCAACGGTTCGCTCGTGGAGTCATGCTCTGCTCTCCAGTTACTCTATTGCTCTTGACCGCGAAGCGCTGAGAGTACATCGCGTGTGAATCCCTCGACATCGAATCGGCTCAGGATCCTGTCCATGGCGTTGTCTATATGACGCTTCGAGACATCAATTCCTCGGCGAACGATCACGATCCGGTCCGCCGGGACCACCACGACATACTGGCCGCGCCCACCAGACGCCATGTACGTCCCCTCAGGCAATCCATCGCCGGCTTTCGGCACGAAGAACTGCGCGCCGTACGCTCGCCCGTCGCAATCACTACCGCAGTCGGCGGACGCCCAGGAACCATCGGGCTGGGCCGGTCCGGGTGTGGAGACGTAGGATGGCCAGTGCTTCGGTAGGATCCTCTCCCCTTCCCATTCACCGCCGTTCAGGTAGAGCAAGCCAAGCCGAGCAAGGTCCCGTGCGGAAGCGTAGACCTGACCCGACATCAGGAAATCACCATTCCAGTCCGTCTCGAGCAGCGTGCGGGTCATGCCGATCTTCCACAGCACCTGTTCGAAGGGGAAACGCAGGTAGGCGTCATCGTCCCCGATGGCGGTACGCAGCGCCCGCAAAGTCAGAAGCGTGTCCGATCCGGCGTAGACATATCGAGTGCCGGGCTCGGCGTCGAGTACGTTACCGGCAGAAGCCTCAGCCACGCTGGCGCCCGCCAGGTAGATCTCCTGCTGTGGATTTCCGCCGCCCTCCGTGTATAGCCCACTCGACATGCGAAGCATGTCGTCGATAGTTATCGCGGCCCGCGGATCGCCGGGCGCACGCCACTCGGGAATCGCCGCCGGCTTATACACATCGACAATTCTCTGATGGACGGCCGCACCAATGACTGTCGCCGCGATACTCTTTGCCGCCGAATGTGTCCGCTGTAGGCTGTGTTTGTCGTACCCCCGCGAGTAGCGTTCGGCGACGACCGAGCCGTTCTGCAGAACGATCACACCCCAGGTCCTGCCGCCGTACACCCCAGCATCGAACGCGTCATCCACCACGAGAGAAAGGGATCCGGCGCGTGTGAGGTCAAATTCGGCGGTAGCCATGGCATCGCCGCGCGGCCACGGGAGCCGGTCGCTATCGGGCGCCGAAACTCCGGGCGGAAGTCGGGGTAGTTTCGCGGCCACCTCGACTGGCGCCCCGATCGGAAGCTGCGAGCACCCCAGAGCCGGGCGCCAAACCGCAAGCCTCGGAGGCATATCTGGCAGATATGCCACACTGACTATCTTAGCGTCCTCGTCGACTGTCACCTGGAACGGCTCCGGCAGCACCGAGCGGTCTATCTCCGCCAACATGGCATCGCGCCGGACCACCTCCGAAGCCAGATTCGAACCGAAGAGGCCGCTGCACAGAAACAGTGCTGTGTGTCCGGCCTCGAGAGCAGCGTTGTGACGCGGCGTGCGCGGCGGATCGATACGGCCAGGCACGATTTCTGCTCTCGCGGATACCGCCGCCGGCGTCATCGAAGCCATTACAGCGATGAGCAGGAGAATGACCACGCTTGCCAATCGCATGCTCAGCTCACTCAGTCCGGTGCAGCGCGCGCCCGCGACGCAGTTGTTGACTTGAGTAATCAGCTAGCGCGAGCCGCTCTGCCCTGTAAGGGTCATCGACCTGCTCGCTATGGTCATCAAAGAGCATGATGGACCGGCTCTCCAAGTCATAAGGATCCCACTGAGGGGTCGCGGCGTTGTTCGGATTTCCCGAACGAGCGAAGGCAATCCACGCCTCAGACATGGAATCGGCAACCCTTTGTGCCTGATCACCTGGGGGACCAACGATCCCACCGAGCTGCGCATTGTCGAAAACCAGCGGAACGCAAAGGGAATGGGGGGAGAAACGCCTGCCGCCTTCGACGGGCGAATGCCACTTCAGGCAATATCGGTAAACGGGCGCCCGGCCCTGGACGACTCGACGCTCGGTCTGGAGTGTTGCATCCCGCACGTAACCACGCGCCGACGTGATCAGAAAGAACAGCTCAGTCGGTTCGGCCTGCGGATTGGAACCTTGGAACGTGCTCACTATGGGGCCGACATCGCGTCGGTCCAGATAGTGCGTCAGCCGGCTTTCCAGCTCCGCCTGGTCCATACCGTACACGCTCTCGTCGTAACCGAGCTGATTGCCCAGCTCCGTGCGTGTCGTTCCGATGATCATCGGCACGTTGGCGGAGGCGTCCGGCGCATCCGGGTCCCAGGGATGAGACTGAAACACGCTGTGGTCAATCACTGGCGCGAACCTCAGGTTCGCCTCCGCTGAGACCTTCAGCTGCGCGGCCAGCAGTTCCTCCATCGGCAAATCCTGCAGGCTCTGTGCCTCGGCCGTGGGAATGCTCAACTCCTGCAGCAACCGGTCGGTGAGTTGGGCAGCCTGATCCGGTGTCTGTATGCGCAGGTGCGAGCCGCTCTGAACGACGCCTCTGTGGAACAGTCCGCTCGCCGCGTCGGCCGCCATCGCAAGGCTGACCTTCCGCCCCCCACCGGACTGCCCGAAAATCATCACATTGTCTGGATCGCCACCGAATCTCTCTATGTTGTCGCGGACCCAACGCAGTGACGCCACCAGATCGAGAAATCCGACGTTACCGGATGCCTGGAAGGCATCGCCCAGATGCTCTGCAAGAAAGCAATGACCGAACACGTTCAGCCTATGGTTGACAGTGACCACCACCACATCGCCTCGATGACAGAGGTTCGTGCCGTCATACCGGATGCTCGATCCAGAGCCTGCCTCGAACCCACCACCATGCCACCACACCATCACCGGCCGTCGAGCATGACGCGTTCCAGGTGTCCAGACGTTGAGCCGCAGACAATCCTCACTCCTGGCAATAGGCCTTGGCTCCGGCCTGTACAGCGGTCGCGCTCGCGCCGGACGCTGCGGCGCCGATGGCCCGTACTCCGTCGCCTGGAATACACCGGGCCAGGGGTCCGGTGGTCGTGGCGGCATGAAGCGATTTCGACCGGTCGTGTTTGCCCCGTAAGGAATCCCACGAAATATGTCCACGCCATCGTCGTGAACACCGGAAACCTTGCCGCTGCTGGTCTCGACCACGGGCGTCCGCTGCCCAGCGCGGCCGGCACGGGCGCCAACGATTCCAACTCCGGCGACCAGCGTCCCCGCAGCCATGAATGTGCGGCGCGACAGGCTAGATCCGTTCACAATCGTCCTCCTACGATCGCCTCAGTCAAAACGCCGATGGGCAGAAACAGGTCCATCGAGAAGCTCAGAGCCCAGATGCCAGCCAGGGCAGCGCAAGCGGCAGCCGCCGCGTACCTGTAGGACTGCCCGTAGACGCGCGCGAATGCCACGATGAAGAGGGCGGTCGCCGGCAGGAAACCGATCAGGTACACGCCGGCGAAATAGGCGGCGACACTCGCCAGAATCGCGGCCGCCCTTCGATAGGCTATCCGCGACTGTTCCTCGCTTGATGCTTCCCTACCGGGCGAGCTCGATGGCTCCAAGCCTCGCCAGACGCGGGTGAGGGCAATCACCGTCATGACCGCCCCTACAGCCGCCAGCACGCCCGGGAATAATCGTGCGCCGGGCAGGAAGTCTCTCGACCCGATCCATGTAGCCCCGAATCCGATGCCAACCAGAATCAGGGTGCCAACCAGCACGTTTCGATCAATCGCCGGCAAGCCGAAGTGTCCTACCGCCCGGGCATTCCGTTCAGCCGTTGGTTCCATGGCCACAGCTATTCTCCGGCCTCTTGAGTTTTCGCACGCCGGCCTGCGCCGAGCGTACTGGCCACGATGACGATCACGGCCAGCGCACCAATCGCGATGACCCCGGGGCGGCTCAACCACTCACTCCCGTAGCGGCTGACCACTTGCCACAGGTATTGCTCTACGAGCCCGGACAGCACGAAGCCGATCAGCAACGGCGCACGCGGAATTCCGGTCTGGCGCATCACCCAGCCAAGGGTCCCGAAGATCAACAGCAACAGCAGGTTTCCCAGGTGCTGCGTCGTCTGAAACGATCCAAACGAGACCAGCACCAGCAGGAAAGGCATGATTTTGAAGAACGGAATGAACGCCAACCGAGTGATCTGTGTGCTGAGCGCGAAAGCGACGATGGCTGCGATCACATTGGCAAGCGCGATACTCCAGACGACGACGAAGACGAGATCGAGATGCGAGACGATGAGGTTGGGACCGGGCTCGACTCCCATGATGACGAGCGCTGCCAGGATGAGGGCCATACTGCCGCTCCCAGGGATTCCGAATACCAGTGTTGGAATCAATGCGCCGCCTTCCTTGGCGTTGGTTGCACTTTCCGGCGCGATCACTCCTCGGATATCGCCGTGGCCGAAGCGCGACTTGTCCTTCGAAAGATTGACGACCACGCTGTAGTTGACCCAATCGATGATCGCGTTGCCGAGTCCCGGCAACACGCCGATGAGAGCCCCCAGCAAAGAGTGGCGAACGATCAAAAGCTTGTGCGATGCCGCGTCGCGTAGCCCCTGAAGCCACCCGCTCCCCAGCGTTGGACGCTTCTCAGCTATCGCACCGCCTCGTGTGAGCACTGCAATCATCTCTGGGATGGCAAACAGCCCGATGGCGAGGCTGGTGAGCACAACGCCGTCGAGCAGGAAATCGGTTCCGAAGGTAAACCTGAAAGTGCCGGCGCTGGGCGCACTTCCTATCGTTCCGATTGCAAGACCACCAGCGACGGCGACCAGGCCCAACACCGGGGCACTCCCGCTGAGCACCGCAACCATACTGAGCGCGAGCAGGGTCAGCATCAACAGTTCAGGTGTACCCAGTGCAAGAACCATGGGCACGGCAAACGGCAGGGCAATGGTGAGCACACCCGCGCCTATGAGACCACCGAACAGGGAACTAACAAAAGCGGCGCTCAGAGCCCGCGCGCCCTGGCCCTGCTTGGCCAGAGGGTAGCCATCCATGACGGTCGCCTGCGAAGCCGAAGATCCTGGGACGCCCATGAGGACCGATGTGAACGTATCCGCAGTAGCCGTGACGCTGCCCAAACCCACCAACATGGCAATCCCAGAGGTCGGATCCAGCCCGTAAGTGAGAGGCATCAACAACGCGAGGCCGACCATGCCGCCGAGTCCCGGAAGGATCCCGATCAGCATCCCGACCGTGACGCCGGCCAGCAGGTACACAAAGTGCTCCATGCTGGTCACGACGCCTAACGCCGAAATCGCCGCGTCTATCACTCGTCCCCTCCGATGCGCGCGCCCGCCATGAACTGATCCTACCGGTGCGCAGCCCACCGGTTGTTGCAACGCAGTGGGCTCTGTACTATCGTTCCATTGTTCCGTCTAACGGAACAGTGTTCCTATTAGGCATTAAGCCACCCGGACAAGTCAACCGGGGTTCCTCCAACGGATCTATTTGCCGGGTGAATGCGGGTTTGATGACGTTGAATCTGGGTTTCTTACAGAATCTGCTTGCCAGCATCTTCACGAGATCTCGCGCTAGGAAGCGTCTCTCGGGCTCGCCGGTGGAAAGCAATCTCACGGCGCTAACAAACGCGTGCAGCGCTCTGATGCAACCCGGAGGCGAGGCATCTGAGATCCGCATCGCCCATAACGCCCTAGAGGCCTATGGCCAACTGCAGGACGAGGAACGACTGGTATTCTTCAATGTTCTAATCGATAGCTACGGCGCGTCATTCGAAGCCATTCACGAGGCCTATTCGGAGTTCGCGGAAAACCAGAACGACGTCACCGCACAACGACTATTCGAAGCGTGCGAACCGCGCCGTCAGGAACTGCTCCGCCGATTGAATCGTCATCCCGGAGCTACCCATGAAATCCTGCAGATGCGGGCCCACGTCTTGTCGGCCATGGCGAACAACTCTGATCTACGTCCCCTCGACGCAGACTTCGTCCACCTGTTTGCCTCCTGGTTCAACCGTGGATTCCTGGTGCTCGAAGCCATCGACTGGCACACGCCGGCATCAATCCTTGAGAAGGTGATCCGCTACGAGGCCGTCCACGAAATACAGGATTGGGACGATCTTCGCCGTCGCCTGGATCCAGAAGATCGACGTTGCTACGCGTTCTTTCACCCGGCAACCGGTGACGAACCGCTGATCTTCGTAGAGATCGCACTTTGCCAGGGGACACCAACATCGATCAACGACATCCTGGATCGACGTGACAATCCACCAAGCGGAACATTCGATACAGCAGTTTTTTACAGCATCAGCAACTGCCAGAAGGGGCTCAAAGGAATTTCCTTCGGCAACTTCCTGATCAAACAGGTTGCGCAGGAACTGAAGCAGCAACTGCCTCAGCTGAGCCGGTTCGTGACGCTGTCGCCGCTTCCTGGGTTTGCACGCTGGGCCGAGAGCCAAGGTTGGGAGAGCCCCGCAAGCGGCCGGGGGGCAGAATGTTCCACTTCCCCGGTACCGACCAGCACGCCAGAAACACATCCATCGCGGGCAAGCACAGATCCGAGCCTCGTCGAGATGGCCGCTCAGTACCTGATGAACGCTAAAAATTCGGTTGGGCAACCTCTGGATCCTGTCGCCCGATTTCACCTGGGCAATGGGGCCAGCCTCGACGGCATCAACGCATCCGCCGATCTGTCACAGAAAGGCGTACAAGAGTCCTACGGCGTCATGGTGAACTATCTCTACGAGCTCGACCGGATCGAGCAGAACCACGAAGCCTATTCCCGCAACGGAAGTATCGTTGCATCGGCACATATAAGCCGCCTGGCAACAGGACAGGCATCTACGCCCCAGACAGAAAGCCTCAATTGATCCGCTATTTCACTGCAAGGATGTCTTCTGTGTCCGGGAATCTCTACGAACAGCTCATTGGCCCGCTTGTCAGTGCCCCCGATACGCCTTTCATGATTGCTGGCAGCCGCACCATAACCCGCGGGGAGTTTCTCTCTTTCACCAGGCGCCTCTGCTCGCGCCTATCCAGCTACGGACTTTCGCCAGGCAGCCGCGTGATGGTGCAGGTCGACAAGAGTCCGGAAGCGGTAATGCTGTACGCCGCCTGCCTGCAGGCGGGCCTGGTGATCGTGCCGTTGAATCCCGCTTACACCGACGCCGAAGTCGAGTACTTCATCGAAAACGCAGAGCCTGGACTGGTCGTCTCCCCACCCCGAGCCGAAGCTCGCATGGCTGAGATGCGCCAGAGACACAACGTCCCGAACGTGGCGACGCTCGGTGATGCCGGCGATGGAACCCTCCTGAAAGCACTAGATAGCCTACCCGAACAGCAGCAGGCAGTTTGTCGCGGACCTGACGATCTAGCGGCAATGCTCTATACGTCCGGAACCACCGGCCGACCGAAGGGCGCCATGTTGACCCATGGCAACCTGGCGTCCAATTGTCGGGCCCTTCTCACGACGTGGAGGTTGTCCGAAAAAGATCGCCTCATACACGCACTACCGATATTTCACACACACGGACTCTTCGTAGCCTGCAATCTCGTGATGGCAGCGGGGGCGTCGATGTTCTTTCTACCGCAATTCGACGCCGAACGACTCATCGAACTCATGCCCGAATCGACGGTCCTCATGGGGGTGCCCACGTTCTATACGAGGCTCCTGGAGTCTCCAGGACTGGACCCAGCGACCACCCGGCACATGAGATTGTTCATCTCAGGATCAGCGCCGCTACAGCCCGCGACCCATAGCGCCTTCCAGCAGCGTACCGGCTACTCGATTCTAGAGCGCTACGGCATGACAGAAACGAACATGATCGCTTCGAATCCCTACGACGGCGAAAGAAGGGCCGGCACAGTGGGCCTTCCTCTACCAGGGGTCGAAATACGAGTCACGGATCCAAGCACCGGCGCGCTGTTGGCGCCTGGCGAACCCGGCATGATTGAAGTTCGTGGCCCCAACGTTTTCCAAGGGTACTGGCGCATGCCGGACAAGACGGCCTCGGAGTTCCGCTCAGACGGATTCTTCATCACCGGAGATCTTGGCAGAGTGGACGAGCAGGGATACCTGCGGATCGTTGGTCGGGAGAAGGATCTGGTTATCAGCGGGGGTCTGAACGTCTATCCCAGCGAGGTCGAAAACGAGCTGAATAAGATCCCCGACGTGCTCGAGTCGGCCGTCATCGGCCTTCCGCACCCGGATCTTGGCGAAGCCGTCACTGCAGTTGTGGTGCTGGTTCCGGGCACTCTTCTCGACACCACACAGGTTGCGGATTTTCTGCGAGCAAGACTCGCCAGGTACAAGCAACCCAAGGAGATTCTGACCGCCAACGTCTTGCCCAGAAACGCTATGGGCAAGGTTCAGAAGAACGAACTCCGCGAACGGTACACCCACACCTACGCTGACAGGCGTTCGCTCGACTAAGTCCTTTTCGGCAAACCCGGAACCGACCACCCTCAAGACGCTGACCATACACAAGGAACCCGATGGCATCTAAAACCAACAAGGAACAACACCCCATCACCGATGCGCTCAGCAAGTACATATCGGAGAGTCAGAGAAACTCGATTCCGAGCGACTTCGTTGATCTGGCGAAGCGGCACATAATCGACACGCTGGCATCCATTGTGGCCTGCCGGGATCTCGAGCCATCGACCCTTGCCCGCAACTATGCCCTGGCACTCAGCGGCGACGCCACCCGGCAGTCAGCCACGATTCTTGGGACCAGGGAGAGAGCATCCATCGTAGACGCCGCGTTCGCCAGCGCTATGACGGCGCACGGTGCTGAAATCAACGACTTCATACCCTCCGCCTTCGTCCAGCCCGGACCAGCAATCGTGAGCGCAACGATAGCCCTGGCTGAATCCCGACAACTCTCAGGTACCACAGTTCTTCGCGGGGTAATCGCCGGTTACGAGATCGCGGGCAGAATGCCGAAGGCGCTCGGTATCGAAAACCTGCGTCGGGCCAACCTGGCCAATCACGGGATCGGCTCTATCTTCGGCACCGCCGCCGCAGCGGCGTCCGTACTCGAGATTCCGCGCGAGCGCATCGGAGATGTCTTGACCTACAGTGCGCAGCAGGCGTCGAGCAGCTACCAATGGCTGCTCGACGTAGAACACATCGAAAAATCCTTCGTTTTTGCCGGTCTGGGAGCCCGCAATGGCATGCACGCCGCGTTGATGGTTGAAGCAGGGTTCCGCGGGGTTCGCGCGGCTCTCGACCACCCGGCAGGGTGGATGAAGTCCGCAATGTTTATCGGCGGCGACGCCAATCCAGATTACCTGATAGATGGTCTGGGCGAACGCTCGGAACTCTACCATTGCGCATACAAGCGTTACCCGGTTGGCGGACCAACGCAGCCAGCGGTCGAAGGCATGCTTGGTTTGCTCTCCAGCATCGACCGCCAGAACGTCACGAAAGTCGTCATCAGCATGCCGGGCCGATGGGAAGCTTTTCGGGATGCAGGAATGCCGGCCCTCAATTTGCGTTATCTCATGTCGATCATTCTCATCGACGGTCACCTGGACTTCTTCTCAGCACAATCGCTGGAGCGAATGCACTCCGACGCTGAAGTCGTGCGCCTCATGGAACGGGTAGACGTCGTTCATGACCGCGAACAGGAGGCGCTACCCGGCGAGCCGCGCACGGAATCCGCCCGTATTGTGGTTACTCACTCCGATGGCACGAGTGTGGAGAAATATGTCTCCCACGTGGTCGGCTTTCCTTCGCACCCGATGAGTCGGGCCGAGGTTGAGCACAAGGCGGTCAACCTCATGGCGCCGTGCATCGGTGAAGCTCGCGCCTCTAAGGTCGTGGAACACGTCAACAACATCGAGAGCCTCGATCGAGGCGGCAAGCTGGCAGTGTTGATCGCGCGGTAGCTCAATCCGATCACAATACGCCTGAGTGCCATTCGGAGCGATTCCAAGTATCGGAATTGAATTCCGGATGGCAAAATCACCGCGTCCAAGGCTCTCGGCTTTGGGGTGGGTTCTCGGAGGAGAGAATGGATAGGGCCGTTTCCCGGGCGTTTCAGATGATTGAAGCACTGGCGCAAAGCGATGGCGCGATGCGTCTTACTGACCTTGCAGTCCGGCTCGACCTGCAGAAGAGCACGGTCCATCGCATCCTCTCGACCCTGATTCAACTCGGCTACGTGGAAAAGGCGCCTGAGACTGGCCAATACCAGGCGACATTGAAGATCTGGGAGCTTGGGGCGAATGTTCTCGCCAATCACCCTCTAAAACGTGTCGCAGCCGGTTTCCTCCACGAGCTACACCGACTCACCGGAGAGACGGTGAGTCTCACAATACCTTCAGGTGACGATGTCCTGTATGTCGACAAGATCATATCGCCCCGACCCATCCGGTTCACAACCAGGGTAGGCAGCAGAGTTGCAGCTCCTCTGGCAGCAAGCGGCAAGGCAATGCTGGCCAACATGTCCGATGCGAGGGAAGTGGTAGAGCGAGTCCTGCCAAGCGTTGACCCAGACCGGGCGTACGACGTAGACGAGCTCATGGCCGAGCTGGCGGAAGCCCGCGAGAGGGGGTACACGATATCCAGCGCTCGGCCAGGCGTTATAAGTATTGCATCCGTAGTTCTGGATCGCGACGGCCGGCCTGCTGCAGCCCTGTCCGTTTCTGCGCCAACCCAGCGCCTGCCGGACGCGAAGCGGAGCGAGATCATCGAGGGAGTTCTAAGTACGTGCGCTCGCCTATCAGAGACTCTGGGACGACTCTAAGGTCGCCATTCCGGTTCCCGGCAAGTACTCGAAGGGAAGCATCTGTGCCAGCCGCGCCACCGGCCGGGTCGGCCTGCTAAGTGGCTTGGGCGGCACGCGCCACGTGCCGCCCAGCTATTCATTCTAGAACCGGTGCGACGCCTGCAGGAAGAAGCGCCGCCCCAGCCTGTCGTAGAGTGCGAGGTCCGTGAAGCCCTCCGCCTCCCACATTGGGGGTTCCGTGTCGAACACGTTCAGCACTCCGACGCTGACCTCTGTCGCTTCAGAGAACGCCCAGCTACCATGCAGATCTACGTACTGACGCGATACGACGCCAGCTCGGTTCCGCTCACCAGTCCCAGCGTCGTCCGCGTGATACATCGAATCAATCCACTGGTACTGCATCGAGACGTCGAGCGGGCCTCGACTGTAGCCGAGGTTCATGTAGACCCTCCATTCCGGGTGAGAGATCGCTCCTGAATCTATCTGGTTGTTCCCGATGGTACCCGCGTAGTCGGTAAACGGTTCACCTTCCAGGTTCTGAATTTCATGGGTCATGATGTGGGCAACGAGCAGGCTCAAGTTCATGGCGCCGGGCACGTCCATGCCGGCATCCTCTAGAGCAAACCCCCAATCTAGTTGCAGATCGACGCCCGAGGTCTGATACGCGCCAAGATTGAGAGTTGGCTCCAGCTGCGTCTGCACGCCGCCATCGACCGTACGTGTCGTCAACCTGCAAAAGAAGTTGTTGGAGTCATAGCTTGGATTGGACTGACCATCCTCGTTAAAGCAGCGGGACAGGCCAACGGCAGCGGTAAGCTCACCGATCGCATCGTCGATCTCGATGTCGTAATAATCCAGAGCGATCTGCATGTTCTGGAGCATCGGCTGATCCAGACCGCTCTGCCACACGATACCAGCCGTGAAGGTGTCGGCCGTCTCTTCCTCTAGGTCTTCATTGCCGGAAGCAACCCCAGAGACGGACGAACCCGAAAACGTGTAAATGTCTATGACCTGCTCGGGCACGCCTTGCTGGAGGCAAAGTTCACGTACCTGCGCGGCGTTCGGATTCTGCGCTGGATCACGCAGCCGGCCCTGATAATCGCAAGGATCACCTCCACCCTGGCTGGTTGGCCCAATTCCCGACGAAGCACGCTCGGATGGTCGATACAACTCGCCCAGCGCCGGGGCTCGAATCGCCCGTTGCTGACCAGATCGGATCCTGAAGGAGTCGTTCAATTGCCAGTTGACGCTTCCTTTATAGGTATTGATACCGCCGATCAGATTGTAATCAGAGTAACGATAGGCCAACCCCACCGACAGTTCCTCCATCATCGGCAACTCGTGAAGGAGGGGGACGTTGACTTCGCCGAATACCTCGAATACGTCGTACGCACCGCCAGTCGGGCTCGTCGGCTGATTGGGCATGGTTTGATTCCGAATGGCGCCCTCAGCCGGCTGGTAGTCGTAGCTCTGTTCGCGATACGTCAAACCTGCCGCAAACCGCATCTCGCCTGCGGGCAACTGCATCACTGCGCCCTGCAGAACCCCCTCAATCACATCCTGCTCGATGTCTGTGCTTTCGGCGAGATCGTGCTCCAGGAGGTCGAGACAAGCCTGCTGCTCCGGGTGCTCAGAAACCATCTCGTGTGCGAATGGATTGAAACCGCCGGGACAGACGGATTCGCCGCCATCTGGCGCATTCACCAGCATCTCCCAGGACTCGTAGTCGATGAATCCGAACCGTTGCTCCCTCGCCTTCATCTTGCCGCTGGACGCATACAGATCAAACGTCCAGTCCTTGAAGCCGACGTCCCCAGTGACACCCGCCAACATATCGTTCAGCTGATAGTTGAAGTCGTACTTGGCGAGGGCGACACGCCCGGTGTTGAAGGCGAATGAGAAAGGCGCATCGGGGTCTGGCCGCGATGCAAGAATGTGGGCCAGATCGTCGGATATGAACGGGTTGGTCACAGGAATCTGCGGTGTGCCATCAACGGAGTTTGCCGACCAACCCTGGCGTGAATAGGCCGAGTCATATTCCATGGATGAGAACTGAACGTACACTTCGACGCTATCCGTGATGTCGTAGTGGCCGCGAACGAACGTATTGGTACGCTCCAGCGGTTGCACGAGCGGATAGGTCCGCCCCTGGGGAAACCCTACTCTCGTGTCGTCGACTACATACCTGGTGCCATCCGGTTCCGTGGCGATCACATTCGGATCGAAGTTGGAGATAGGGGACTGAGATGAAAACAAGGTCCCGTCTGGATACATGACCAGTGGCGAGTTGATGTTTGGTGTCTCAGCGCCGTACCGCCCCGAGAATATTTCCTCCAGCGCCTCTGCCGACTGCAGGTTGTTCGCTGAAGCAATGACGCGGCCACCCTGCAGCTGCCCTGCATAGCGGCCCTTCGCAAAGAACGGACGTGCGGATCGCTGCACCGCTTCCCGATCGAAATACATCAACGCCGCAACAATGTTGCCGCGGTCGTCGTCAAAGTTGCCTCCCAGCGTCAACGCCAGATCAAGGGATTCACCATCACTCTCATCGGTGATCCCGTATGTCCCGTCGAGCTGAACGCCTTCGAAGTCGCGCTTGAGATGGATGTTTACGACTCCGGCCATGGCGTCGGACCCGTAAACCGCTGACGCCCCCCCTGTAATGACCTCGATGTCCTCCACCAGGCTGGTTGGAATCGTGTTGAGATCGACAGCCCCGGACGGATCCGAGGGCGTCATGCGACGACCGTCGAGCAGAATCAAGGAACGCTGAATCCCCAAACCTCGAAGGTTGGCGTTCTGACGTCCCTGGCGCGCAGGACTAGACGACGAACCCTCGTTGCTTGCCTGAAACTGCGGCAATGTATTGAAGACCATTTCAAGCGTCTGCGGCCCGCTCATATCGAGCAGATCCCGATCGATCGTCATGATCGGGCTCTCGGCCACGAAATCTTGGCGCACGATTCTCGAGCCAGTCACGAGGACTTCCTCGATCGGTTCCCCTGAACTCTCTTCGGCCACAGCGACCGGCCCGCTGAGCGCGCTCACAATCACAAGGACCGCCGCGGCCGTACCCGTTGGATATCGATAGCTCATTACACTCCCCTCAGCCGAGCTCATTTTTGATACGGAGTTCCGTCCTACGGAACACTGTACGAATTAGAGACCAGAGGGAAGCAGGTGTCAAGTCGCGAGCGGGCCGCCACTCAGAACCTGGGGGTGTTGGTATTGCGTTGGTTTGTCTGTCACTACGGTCCGGCCGCGGGCCTGGGTAGCTCACTCGCGTACAGAGCCGGGCCGTGGCAGACCGCTGTCGTACCCGCGATGGCCGCTACCACCGCTCTCGATCTTCGCGCTGTCCTTCGTGACTCAGGTCTTCTTTCAGACAACCTAGTGTTGCCAATACGGCTTCTATTCAGAAAAAGGAAGCCTGGATACAGTGTTTCGCAATTGTTGAGGAAACCACCCCTCCCCTCCACGAGTCGGAGATATCGCCATGAAAATGCTCACGAACACCGACCAAAGCACCCTCCGTACTATTTGGGGCGTCCTCATTGCTCTAACGGTCGTGGTCTCTCTGCTCATCGTCCTGGCCTCCGCGCTGGGATAGCTTAGAATCCTTCCCGGCCGCTATCGCTGGGAACGTCGCTCATCGCCCGTGCTTCAACTACCGCAGGCCGCCCAAACGCTCCCGCAGAAACTCCTTAAAAACCCGGACACGGGCCGGCGCTTCCCGCCCCGCAACCGTGACGGCATGGAGCCGAGCCCGCCCTGCCGACCAATCCGGCAGCACACGGACTAGTCGCCCCTCTATCACCCAGCGCGCAGCGATCAGGTCTGGCATAGCGCCTATCCCGCCGCCTGCGACCACCAGTCGATGGACGGTGGCAAAGTCATTCACCCTCAATTGCGGTTGGAGCTGAATCTCCGATGGTCGCGTACGCGGGCGAGTCAGTCGAAGGCGAAAGGCACCCCCTACACCCTCACGAAATGCAACGAACTGATGCTGTGTCAGTTCGTTCGGCCTGTTCGGGACGACGTGTCGGCGCAGGTAGTCAGGAGCGGCGTAAAGACCCAGTTCGAATTCGACGACCCGAGATGCCCGATACCCCGTGTCCGGAAGTTCTTCGGTGGTGGCCCGAAGCGCCAGATCGATTCGGTTGGCGGCTAGATCGAGAGCCGTGTTGCTCAATATGAGTTCCACGTTCACCTGTCGGTAGGTCTCGCAGAACCCAACGATCAACTCCGGCAGAACGTGAAGACCCAGATCCGGCGGCGCGGTAACACGAAGGAGACCGGTGGGTTCCGAGGCCGCCTGCCTTGCGCCTTCCGTCGCATCGTCCAAGATCATCAGCGCGTCCCGTGCCTTTTCGCAAAATGCGAGTCCCTCCTCGGTCGGGCTGACACTGCGTGGCGTGCGCGCGAGCAGCGTTGCCCCCAGACGCGCCTCCAGCCGGGAGATCCGACGGCTGACGGAGCCTTTCGTCTCCCGCAGCTGTTTCGCCGCCGCCGAGATCGATCCCAGGTCGACAACTGCGCATAACGCCCGCACGTCCTCCAACGCGCCGGTGAGTCTGTTTCCTCGTAACTTCATGACCGTGCCTACCGATGTTTTTAGATTTCGAAAATGGAAACCTTATGTTCCATTTATTGATTCTATTCCAGAATCAGAAACCAAGATACAGTGCTTGGAGTTACCTAACCGCGGCGCCGCGAAGGCGGCAAATGGTGACGGGTACGTCGCAATCGCAGCGCCTGTAGGTCCCGCTTACCAATTCACAAACAGAGTCGGGGAGCCGATCATGAGAATACTGGCCTTATCCGGAAGCTTACGAAAGCAGTCCTACAACACGGCGTTGGTGCACGCGGCGCGGAAGGCCGCCCCGAAGGACATGGTCGTCGAGATCGGCGATCTCGCCTCGATTCCGCCATACGACGCCGATGTGCAGGAGAGGGGAGTTCCTGCGGCGGTTGAGCAGCTAGCGTCCGCAATCCGCGAGGCCGATGGCATTATGATCGCAACACCGGAGTACAACTACTCGATTCCCGGTGTCCTCAAGAACGCCATCGACTGGATCAGTCGCGTAGACCCCCAACCCTTCGACGGCAAACCCATCGCCGTCATGGGCGCCTCAATGGGCAATCTCGGTACCGTTCGCGCGCAATATCATTTGCGGCAGGTGTTCGTATTCCTGAACGGTCTGGTGATGAATCGCCCGGAAGTCTTCGTCGGCGCTGCGCACGAGAAATTCGACACCGACGGTAACCTGGTAGATGACGAGACGGCAGCGTTCCTCTCCGAGTTTCTGCAACAATTCGCGCGTTGGGTCGAACACATTGCCGTCCGATCTCTAGAACGCTGAAAGCAATCGTCGCTGACGATTGTTTCGAACGCGTCTATTCAATCTGAAGGCAAAAGGAGCTCGATCATGACTTCACCCACTCAATACCTCGCGACCGTAAGCGGCTTTTCATGGCCCCTGGTCCGCATCGTCACCGGATTGTTCCTGATCCCCCACGGCGCTCAGAAACTCTTCGGCTGGTTCGGCGGCTATGGACTCACGGCCACGGGCCAATACTTTGAATCCTCCCTCAGCATGAGCCCAGGCTGGCTGATGGCAGGGGCGGCCGGCTTCGTGGAATTCTTCGGCGGGATCGCGCTGGTGCTCGGCCTGCTTACCCGGCCCGCCGCCCTGGCGGTTGCCGTGCTCATGGGCGTGGCGTTGTCCGTGCACGTACCTGCCGGCTACTTCTGGACGGAAGGGGGCATCGAGTTCCCGCTGATGTGGGGCCTGCTCGCCATTGCGGTGATGCTTGGCGGCGGCGGTGAGTTCTCGCTGGATCGCCGGTTCGAGTTGCGGTTCTGAGCGCCAGAGGGAGACCAGCAAAATGCCAATGCCCCTTCCGACGTTCTACGTTCCCCACGGGGCGGGTCCCTGCTTCTTCATGGATTGGGATCCGCCCCACGAATGGGATCACATGGGACGATGGCTGCAGTCGCTCGAACGGCACGCCGGCCGGCGGCCGCGGGCTCTCGTGGTCATCTCCGCGCACTGGGAATCAGCTCAGTTCACCATCAATGGCGCCGCGAATCCCGGGCTGCTCTACGACTACTATGGGTTTCCGCCACATACATACGACATACAGTGGCAAGCCCGCGGAGACGCGTTCCTCGCGGAGCGCATCCAGCGTCTCCTCCAAGATAACGGCATCAAGACCGGCATCGACACGCACCGAGGGCTCGACCACGGCGTCTTCGTGCCGATGAAATTGGCTTTCCCGGGCGCCGATGTACCCGTCGTTCAGGTGTCACTTCGGGCCGATCTCGACCCGGCCGGACACCTCGCCATGGGCCGTGCGCTGGCACCGCTGAGGTGGGAAGATGTGCTCATCGTGGGTAGCGGCATGAGCTACCACAACATGCAGCGCTTCAAGAGCCCCCACACCGAGGCAGACCCGGATTCGCTTCGGTTCGACCGCTGGCTCGTCGAGACGGTGTCGCTCGACGAACCTGAGCGGTCGGCCCGGCTCGCCCGCTGGAGCGAGGCACCCGCCGCCCGTGCTGCGCACCCGAGGGAGGAACACCTGCTACCGCTGCAGGTGGCCGTAGGTGCAGCGGGCCAGGACCCGGGGCATCGCGTGCTCCAAGACGAGGTGCTGGGCAGCATCCAATCCGCGTTTCGATTCGGTGAACCCGCCTGAGGCAAGACAGATGAACACAAAGTTGGAAGCCATGCTCGATGAGGCGCTCATAGAGACGTTCCCTGCGAGCGATCCTTTCTATATCTCACCAGGAGATCCAGGAGATCATGTTGTGACGAACTCGATCAGACACACGACCAGAATCGACCTTTCGGAGAACCTCCGAGAATCCGTGATCGAGTTGCTTCAGGCCCGCTTGGCCGATGCCGTGGATCTGACGACTCAGGCCAAACAGGCTCACTGGAACGTCAAGGGACCGAGTTTCATCGCGCTACATGAGCTTTTCGATCGCGTGCACGGCGAATTGGTCAGCCACACCGACCTGATCGCCGAACGGCTCGTCACCCTCGGCGGACAAGCCTGCGGTACCGCAAGGGTGGCCAGCCAGCGATCGACGCTGGCGGAGTATCCGCTGGATATCACCTCAGGCGCTGAACATGTTTCTGCTCTTGCGGCAGCACTCGCCGCATTCGGCCGATCCATTCGTTCGGCCATCGACGAAGCAACCGAGCTCGGTGACGCCAGCACGGCTGACATCTTCACGGAAGTATCCCGAGGTGTCGACAAGTCCCTGTGGCTGGTGGAAGCCCATTCAACTGATTGAAGTAACGCGAGGAGACTGCCAGCAGCACCGGTGGTCGCCGGGAGGTCGCGAGGATGAGCAGATGTCATGAGGCGCAACTGGTTCCATACAAGCTACCTGATCGTCGGCGTAGCGATGCTTCTGGCCGGAAGCGGCCTGCAATTCTCGCTCCTGGGTCTGCGTGCGGGCATCGAAGACTTTTCCATCCTCGCAACCGGCGCCTTCATGTCCGCCTACTATGCCGGCTATCTGCTCGGATCGAAGTATTGCGTAACGCTGATCTATCGTGTTGGTCACATACGGACGTTCGCGGCATTGGCAGCGCTCGCCTCCGCCATGCCGCTGCTGCACGGTCTCTTCGTCGATCCTTATCTCTGGATCCCTCTGCGCGCTGTCTCCGGTCTGTGTTTCGCCGGTCTCCTCACCGTGATGGAAAGCTGGATCAATGGACGGGCGAACAATCTCAACCGCGGAACGTGGTTGGCGGTCTACATGATCGTCAGTCTCATGTCGCTGGCCGCCGCTCAGCAGTTGCTACAGCTGGCATCGCCGACCCAACCAGGCCTGTTCGTACTGTCGGCCCTGTTGGCCTCTATCGCCGTGGTTCCAGTCGCCTTGACGCAGAGCACGCCGCCAAGCGTACCGAAGGAGGGAACGCTTCCGCTCCGGCTGCTGTTCAAGATCTCGCCTCTGGGGCTGACCGCGTCCTTTGCCGCCGGGCTGGCTACGGGCCCGTTCTGGAGTCTTGCAGCCCTCATGGCACACGAAATCGGCTTCTCGATTTCCATGGTCGCCCACTTAATGACGACGACGATTCTCGGCGGTATGGCGCTCCAGTGGCCTATCGGTCGCCTGTCCGATCGTTTTGACCGACGGAAGATCATCGTGGCGGTTTCGTTGTCCGTGGCGGGGGTGAGCGCCCTGATTGCCGCACTTGCTCAGGAGGCGAATCTGTTGCTTTTCCCGCTCAGTTTCGCATTCGGCGGCTGCGCGTTTTCGCTCTACTCATTGAGCGTCGCGCACACCAACGACTTCATGAAAGAGAATGACCTCATCGCCGCAAGTGGCGGTCTGTTGTTCGCGTATGGCCTGGGGGCGTTCGTCGGTCCCTTCATCGCGTCCGAGGTGATTGCACTCGCCGGTCCACGTGGCCTGTTCGTCCACATCGGCGCGGTCGCCATCGGCCTCGCCATCTTTGGCTTGGCTCGAGTCTTCGCCAGACCGCCGGTTCCGAACGAGGCGCAGGAGAAATTTGTCGCCGTTCCTAATACGACGCCCGTCGCCGAAGGGCTGGACCCCAGGATTGAGCCGGACGGGCGCCATCGCGATACGGCGCATGTACAACAGGTCCATGGAGATGGCATGTCTCCAGTCGGTGAGAGCACGCATCATTCCCAATCAACCCCACCATCAGGAGATCGCCCGTGATCAATCGGCCATTCACACCAATCCGGATAGCTATGGGCGTGCTGGTGATCCTGCTGAGTAGCCGGGCGATTGCAGCCCAGCCACCGCCGGCCGTCGTGGTGCAGGTGGTGGACGTACAAGCGATCCAGAACCCGGACGAGTACACCGCCCGAATCCGGGCCATAGATTCTGTCGACGTCCTCGCCCGAGTCCAAGGCTTCCTCGAAGACGTTGCGTTCCAGCCGGGCCAGATGGTGTCGGCCGGAGACCTGCTTTTCGAGATCGAGCCGGACCAGTATCAGGCTGCAGTCGCTTCCGCCCAGGCGCGCGTGGCACAAGCTACCGCGACGAGCAAGAAGGCCGATCTCGACCTCGCCCGCGCGCGCCGGCTGAGCGAGACCCAGTCCGTGGCTCAATCCGTCCTCGACGAAGCCGAGGCCAATGCCGAGATCGCCAGGGCTGACGTGCAGGCCGCACGTGCCCAGTTGCAGGCCGCCGAGCTCAACCTCTCTTACACCCGAATCTCGGCCCCGTTCCAGGGCGAGATAAGCCTCAATGAGTACAGCGTTGGCACGCTGGTCGGCCCGGAATCCGGACCGCTTGCGCGGCTGATCCAACTCGATCCGATTCGTGCCGTATTCGCCGTACCAGAAGGCGCCGTGGTTGACATGCGTCAGCGGATGGCCTCCGACGACTCCGTGAATCCGGATGGGTTCGAACTGCGGCTGCGGCTGCCGAATGGTTCTGCGTATCCGCATCGCGGGCACATAGAGCACGTCTCCAGCGAGGTCGATCCGAGTACCGGTACATTGCCTATCCGCGTTGAGTTCCCGAATCCCGATCATCTACTGATTCCGAACCAGTTCGTCACGGTGTTCATCTCCGAAGGGGAGGCTCCGGCGCGCCCCGTCGTACCCCAGTCCGCAGTGCTCCAGGACCGCCAAGGCCGTTACGTGTATCTACTCACCAAGGACCAAACCGTCACCCCGCGGCGCATCCGCACGGGGGCCCGCGTACCCAACGGCTGGGCCGTCGAGGAGGGACTGACCGGCGGTGAAACGGTCGTCGTACAGGGAATTCAGCGCCTCAGCGACGACATTCGGGTTCAGCCCGTGCCGGCCAACCCGGAAGTGCAGCGATGATCTCCTCGACGTTCATCCATCGGCCACGGCTGGCCATGGTGGTCTCCATCGTCATCGCACTGGCCGGTCTGCTCGCATTGCTGGCGCTGCCGGTGCAGCAGTACCCCAACATCACGCCGCCTACCGTGAACGTCACCGCCACCTACCCTGGCGCCAGCGCCGAGGTCATCGCGGACGTGGTCGGCGGCCCGCTGGAGACCGCCATCAACGGTGTGGACGACATGCTGTACATGGCCTCCAACAGCTCCAACGCCGGGGTCTACTCCCTCACCGTCACCTTCGCCGTGGGCACGGATCCAGATATCGCGCAGGTGAACGTACAGAATCGCGCCCAACTTGCTATTTCGAAGCTTCCGTCGGAGGTTGCCGCACAGGGTATCTCCGTACGTTCGCGCTCACCGGATTTCCTCTTCGCCATCGGCTTCTCGTCACCGGACGGCAGCTTGGATGTGCTGGAGATCACCAATTATGCTGCTACGCAGATCGTCGACACGCTCGCTCGGGTATCGGGAGTCGGCGAGGCGAGCGTCCTCGGCGCCTCAGAATACTCGATGCGGGTATGGCTCGACGCGGAGCGCATGCTGGCGCTGGGACTCACCCCGGACGACGTCGCTGCAGCCATCCGCGCCCAGAACATTCAGGCGTCGCTGGGCCAGGTGGGCGGACAACCCGCACCACCCGGAACCGAGGTGGAGTACACCCTGGTTGCCCAAGGCCGCCTGGAGCGACCAGAGGACTTCAGCGCCATCGTCGTGCGCACCGGCAGCGATGGCACCCTGGTCCGACTCCGGGATATCGCCCGCATCGAACTCGGCGCGCAGAATTATTCAGCCAACGCGCGCTTGAATGGGCAGGAGACGGCGATGATGACCATCGCCCAGGCGCCCGGCGCCAACGCCATTGAAACTGCCGATGCGCTGCGCGCTGAACTCGACCGCTTGGCTGAAAGCTTTCCAAGCGGGCTGGAGTACGAGATTGTCTACGACGCTACCCGGTTCGTGCGAGCAAACGTCGCCGAGGTACAACTCGTACTCGCGGAGGCGTTCGTCATCGTCAGCCTGGTCACGCTGTTGTTTCTCGGCGACTGGCGTGCCACCGCCATCTCCGCCATCGCCATTCCGGTGTCGCTGCTGGGGGCCTTCGCGGTTATCTTCGCCCTCGGCTACTCAGTGAACACGATCACGCTCATTGCGCTGGTTCTGGCCATCGGACTTGTGGTCGACGACGCCATCCTCGTCGTGGAGAACGTTCAGCATGTGCTTGAGGAACACCCGGACCTCAGTGTGAGTGACGCGACTCACCGTGCGATGGCGCAGATTACTGGACCCATCATCTCTACCACCTTCGTCCTGCTTGCCGTGGTGGTACCGACAGCCTTTCTGCCCGGCATTGTCGGCCAACTCTATCGCCAGTTCGCCGTCACCCTATCGGCCGCGCTGGTGGTCTCCGCGGTAGTCGCGCTGACCTTAAGCCCCGCGTTGAGCGTCGTCCTGTTACGTCCTGGCGCTGCGGACCGCCCTCGAGGCCTGCTGGCGGCGTTCGCGCACTTGCTCGACAGGATCCGCGCAGGCTACGGCGCCGTAGTCCATCGGCTGCTGCGCGCACCACTCATCCCGCTGGGTTTACTGGGGGCGATAACCGTCGCAGCCGCTGTCATGTTCACGGCCCTGCCTTCCACGCTCCTGCCGGATGAGGACCAGGGAGCAATCTTCCTGGACATTCAACTGCCCGACGCGGCCTCGCTGAATCGTACGGAAGCGATCATCTCACGGGTGCAGGAAACCCTGACGGCGACCGAAGGCGTGGAGAGCGTGCTGTCCGTCGCGGGCTTCAGCCTCCTGCAGAGCAGCCTGATACCCAACGGCGGGATGGCATTGGCGGCCCTCGACCCCTGGGACGACCGAGAGGGCGCGGAGCTTCAGCTTGAAGCGATCATAGCCTCCCTGCGGGCCGAGTTCGCCGCCCTGCCCGGCGCCAACGTCGCCGTGTTCGCACCGCCCGCTATTCCCGGCGTGGGTGCCGTCGGCGGACTCGATCTCCGGCTTCAAGCGTTGCAGGGCCAGCCGCCGGAAGAGATCGCACAGGTGTTGCGCGCGTTTCTCGCGGAGGCCAATCAGGCTCCGGCTGTCGGCGGTCTGTCGAGCACCTTCAGCGCCGACGTTCCCCAGATTTTCGTGGACATTGATCGTACCCGGGCTCACGCACTGGGGCTCGACGTCGGCGCGATCTATTCCGCCATCGGAGCCCACTTCGGCAGCCGCTACGTCAACGACTTCAATCTCTCGGGTCGCGTGTATCAGGTCAATCTCCAGGCCGAAGCCGATTTCCGTAACGATGTCGAGGACCTGTTCAACATCCACGTTCGCAACCGCGCCGGCGACATGGTGCCCCTGCGCACGGTCGCCAGCGCAACGACCGTGCTGGCACCCTACGTCATACCACGGTACAACTTGGCGACCGCGGCTACCATCAACGGGCAAGCCGCGCCTGGAGCAAGCTCCGGGGCCGCGATGGACACCATAGAAAAGATTGCCGCCCAATCGCTGCCTGAAGGCTACGCTTTCCAGTGGTCCGGGCTCTCCTTCCAGGAGGCCGAAGGTAGCGGTCAGGAAGCAGTGATCTTCGCCCTGGCCCTGTTGTTCGCCTACCTCTTCCTGGTCGCGCTCTACGAAAGCTGGATGTTGCCGATATCCGTCATCCTGTCGCTCGGCGCTGCTGCCTTCGGCGCGGCCGCCGCGCTGTGGCTCGTGGGTCTACAGAACAGTCTATACGCCCAGGTAGGCATGGTGCTGCTGATTGGCCTGGCGGCGAAGAACGCCATTCTAGTCGTCGAGTTTGCCAGAGCTCGGCAGGCGGAAGGGATGCCCATCCTCGAGGCCGCTCAGACGGGTGCTGAGCAGCGGTTCCGGGCCGTGTTGATGACGGCATTTGCATTCATCTTTGGCGTGATGCCGCTGGCCGTTGCTGTCGGTGCGGGCGCCGGTGCCCGGCAGGCCGTCGGGGTCACGGTCGTCGGGGGCATGCTGGGCGCCACCTTGATCGGCCTGTTTCTCATCCCGAGCTTGTTCGCGCTGGTTCAGAACGCAACCGAACACGCCGGCTCGAGCGGCGCGCGCCTCTTCAAAAAACTGATTCTTCGAGTACGCAGTCCCTGGCGTGCACACTCTTCGTCAAATAGCGAACCGGACTGATCTGCCCAAGGTTCTTGCGCTGGAGTGACAACTGTATGCAAAAGATTCTAGTAGCTACCGACTTCTCCGAACGTTCGGACCGGGCTATGCGCCGGGCCGCGTTGCTGGCGAAAGCCTCTGGGGCGGCCATTTCCCTGGTTCACGTTGTCGACGACGATCAGCCACAGCGCATGGTGCAAGTGGAAAGCGCCGCGGCCGAATCGGTGCTCGAAGAAAAGGCCCAATCGCTAAGAGCTCATGACGGATTGCCATGCGATTGGCGCATCGTGCTCGGCGACCCGTTCGCGGGAATCGTTCAGGCGGTAGAGGATGCCGCCGCCGACCTGGTGATCGTGGGTCCGCATCGTCGGAGTATCCTCAAGGATGTCTTCGTGGGAACGACGGCAGAACGCACCGTTCGCTCCTCCAAACGGCCTGTTCTGATGGCCAACGGGGTGCCGGCCGGAGCCTACCGGCACGCTCTGATCGCCGTGGACCTGTCGCCGCACTCGGCAGCTGCCGTGCAGGCGGCTCGGGGTTTGAGGCTGGCACAGCTGGGCACAACTTCGGTGCTCCATGTGTTCGATGCACCCGCAACAGGACTCATGCGCAGAACCTCCTCCGCCGAGGACCAGATCGACGAGTATCATGAGAGTGTGCGGGCGCAAGCCGTCGCGGAGCTGTCAGCATTCCTGCAACCTCTGGATTTCCGGCCAGCAAGACAGATCGTCCACTATAGCGATCTCTCGCCGGCCCACGCCATTCTGACGACGGCGCGCGAAGTCGGCGCCGACCTCATCGTCCTGGGCATTCAGGCCCGATCGGGTATCGCGCGACTGCTTCTCGGGAGCGTGGCAGAGGAGACGCTGCGCAACTCGAACCTAGACGTACTGGTTGTGCCATCTGCCGCCACGGGTTGAGCAACTCTGGAGGCTCGAGTGCTACAGGCGCGGCCTGAGAGCGCCACGCGTAGCGTTGCACTCGATGTGGCGGAGATCGTCACAACAGCTAGTGCACCGGCAACATTGAGTGATCCGACGTGAGATCACGGCACCGTCAACGGCGAATACCTTGGCATGGAGTCCGACCGCACAGAATCCACGTCCACTCTTGACAATCCCCCAGCGCGTGCGGGTGTAAGATTGGGCTAAGCCTCTCCTGACCCAACCGTCATTGTTCGTATAATTGTTGTCGGAGCCGGTGAACAGGTCGTTCTCGAACGCGATCGAAAGGTCACCACGATTGGACTCCGTTGCTGGCGCGGCGCATCCGATCGACCCCGCGACCAGGACTACACAGATCGCGCAATACAGCGGCCGAGAACCAGTGCGTCCACACACATCGCCAAACGAATCTCTCACCGCTCCGATTGTGACGGATGGCGATTGCTTTCAAGTCTCCTCGCTTCTTAACGCGGGAAATGGGCGAATCGATCGCCGTGGTGCAAATCATGATCATGGTGGACGTCCATACGCGACCTAGCGCAATGCGGAAACTCACGTGACCGCTACTTGCTCGACCGCTCCGGCTGATCCACCACTTCCTCGATCGTTACCTCCAGATTACCGCCGCCGGGCTTCGGCCATTCGATGGTGTCGCCCTCCTTAAGCCCAAGCAGCGCGCTACCCACCGGCGCAAAAATGGACAGCGTCCCTGTTGGCTCCATCTCGTCGGGATAGACCAGCCGCAACGAAAAACTCTCGCGCGATGACGATACTCGGAACTTCACCGTCGAGCTCATCGTTACTACTGCCGGCGGCATCGATGCCGGAGACACCAGTTCCGCTCGAGCGAGCTCGCGCTCGAGATCCTTCTTGCCGGGGAACGCCTGAGCCGGTAGAGAATCGAGCAGGCGCTCGAGCCGCTCGGCATCGGCATATGAAATGACAATCTTTGGTTGATCCGCCATCAATCTGTCTCCTGATGCTTGCAGCATTGTACGGCATCCGCGTCCGGCACCCGATCTCTGCCAGAACTAAGAACAGAGCTACGTAGAATCAGCCTCCCGTACGGATTCGTACCCCGATTCCCGCACTTCCCGAACCACGTCGTCGATTTGATGGCTGGAAACCTGCAGCATCTCCATTGCCCTCACACCCAGGCTCAGGCTCGCCTCAACCATGTCAGGGTAGGCATGGATAGCGCCAGCCTCCATCAGGCGCGCCGTGTCCTGCAGATCCCGCGCACGAGCGATCACCGGCACGTGTGGACAGGTTCTGCGCAGCTGGGACACCGCTTCCAGCGCCGTCTTGGGATCATCAGTGGTGATCACCACCAGAGAAGCGCGATCGACGCGGATGGACGACAAGACGCCGGATTCCGCTATGCCGCCAAAGAATACCTGGAATCCATCCTTGCGTCCCTGGACCACACGGCTCGGATCAGTATCGAGAGCTAGAAACGGCACGCCACTAGAATGCAGCAGAACCGCAATCGTATGTCCTACGCGACCGTATCCGCCGATCACCACCTGGCGGTCATCGGACTCTGCCAGCTCTGGCATATCGACACCATCAGGGCGCTGAGGTTTCACCAGACGGTTGGCAATCGCACCGTTGAATCTGACCAGACCTGCGCCACCGATCATAGCCAGCAGCACCGAAGAAATCGCGATCTGGCCAAGGCTTATGTCGATGACGGCGGCGTCGAGCGCAAGCGCCACCAGCGCTAAGCCAAATTCACCGCCTACACTCAGAATCAACCCGGTCCGCCATGCGATCCGGGCATCGACGTCGATTCGCCTTACCATGGCAGTGACGATCAGCAACTTACTGGTAAAGATCAACACCGCGCCCAGCACCGCTAGATGCCAAACAGAGAACATCGCGGCCGGATCGAATCGCATGCCGATGCTGACGAAAAACAGACCCAGCAACACATCGCGGAAAGGCCGGATACTGGACTCGACCTGGTGACGAAACTCCGTCTCCCCCAGCATCATGCCCACGAGAAATCCACCGAATGCTAGGGACAGGCCTAGGTTGTTGGTGATCCATGCCGACAGCAACGCAACCAGCAGCACCGTCAGCGTGATCTTTTCAAGGGAGCCGTCCCCGGACACCAGATCAAAAAGCGGTCTGAGCAGCCAGCGTCCTGCGAGAAACACTACCGCAAAGGCCATGACGGCCTTCGCGAGCGCCCATCCCAATGACTCAGCGAGCACAAGCGGAGACACCGACACGGCCAGCACAGGAATAACCACGAGAAACGGCACCGCGGTCACATCCTGGAACACCGACATCGCTAAGCCAAGCCGGCCATGCCGACTATTCTCCTCCCCCTGCTCGGCCAACACACTACCGATTATGGTCGTCGATGACTGGGCAAAGACCGCACCAAAGACAAACGCCACCGCAGCAGGTAACCCTAGAAGCCAGAGGACAATCGTCACAAGCACCGTCGTGAACACGACCTGCCCCGTACCAAGCCCGAGTATCTGGTGACGCAACGCATGGAGTTGCGGCAGGGAGAAGTTCAGACCGATCGTGAACAGCAGAAACACGATACCGAACTCGCCGAGCACCGCGAGTTCCGGCATGGACACTGTCGGCCCCATGGTGTGGGGCCCGAGGAGAATGCCCACCAGCAGATACCCCAGGCTGGTCGGCACGTGCAACCGTTGGAACGCGACGACCACGCCAATTGCAACGCCAAGCAGCAGGATCGTCTGTGCGAGATACTCCATCACCCCCCCCCCCGGGAACACGTGCTAAGAGTGCCACGAGGCCGGGAGGGGCTTGTCAACTACAGCCCGCTCCGCCGGTGTAAGCAGAACCAACCCCTAGCTGACCTCGGCGGGTCCTCCCGAGTGTGGGCTGGCACCACTTGGAGACAACGCCGGCCCTACCGCCAACCCTACCGAAGCTTCTGCAGCACTGGGGATACGGTCGTTCCCAGACACTGCAAGATGCAGACTAACGATACACGAGACCGCCATCGATCATGACCGCCTGACCAGTCATATAGTCGGCATCCGGTCCTGCCAGGTAGCCGACAAATCCGGCCACGTCTTCCGGGGTTTCTGCGCGTCCGAGGGCGATACCGGAGACGTACTTGTCGTAGGTCTCGCCCTTCGCCGCCCCAGTAAGCGCGGCAAACCGCTCATCGATCTCCACCCACATATCAGTGCCAACGACCCCCGGGCAATACGCGTTCACGGTTACGCCCGCGGAAGCCAACTCCTTCGCAGCAGCCTGGGTGAGCGCCCGAACGGCAAACTTCGTCGCTGAGTATATGCCGAGCATAGCCATGCCTTCGTGACCGGCAATCGATGATGCGCTGATGATTTTGCCCGGCTGCTTACGTTCTCGGAACTTCGCAGCGGCTGCCTGTATACCCCAAAGGACCCCGTTGACATTGATCCCGAAGATCTTATCAACGCCTTCCGGCGTGGCTTCTGCAAGCGCGCCAACCTGCGCGATACCGGCGTTGTTGACCATGATGTCGAAGCCATCCAACGTCCGCTCGGCATGTTCGACGGCTGAAAACACGTCGTCTCGATTCGACACATCCGCCTTGAACGTCGTAGCTTTGCGTCCAAGCGCCCGGACTTCCTCCGCAACGGCCTCCATCTGGCGTTCGTTGAGATCGACGATGGCTACGTCGCCCCCTTCCTTGGCCAGCTTCAGCGCAATCGCACGACCGATTCCCTGACCGCTTCCAGTTACCAGCGCCACCTTGCCTTCAAGCTTCATAGTATTTGACTCCAATCTTGGCTGACTTGAGGACTTGTCATGACACAGTCCTAGTGACTACCACGGGGCATCTCCATTTCTCGGATTTCTCCCGCGATGTCTCATACAGCCTATTCGGCAACGAATAATAATCCCAATGCATACTTGGTAAGATGCGCATGTCCCAAACGTATGACCGTCCGATCACCGAGGAAGCTCACAGATGGATGTCCGGAACGTCGACCTGAATCTTCTGGTGGTACTGCAGCAGCTACTAAAGGAAAAGCATGTGTCCCGTGCAGCCCAAGCGCTGCACCTGAGCCAGCCCGCCGTTAGTCGCGCCCTGCAGCGCCTGCGGCGCACGTTTGACGACCCGTTGCTGGTTCGCTCGAAGAGTGGCTACGCGCTCAGCGCCCGCGCATCGGCGCTACAGCCTCAGCTCGATGCGGTCCTCGAAGCGGCCGGTAAGTTGCTCAGCGGTCCGACATTCGAGCCAGCACGCTCCACCGACACCATTCGCATCTACGGTCCGGACCCCGAGATTGGCTGGTTCCTGCCGCCCTTGTTCGCCCACCTACGCCACGAGGCACCGCAGATGCGGATTCACGTCCGAAGCGACCCTACCGACCATTTCGCTCTGCTGGATCCGGGCCAGGCCCACTTCGTCATATCGCCGTTGGAACCGACCAGCGGCATGGATCAAGTACATCGCACGAAACTGGCAGATTTGAAGTTTGCCGTCCTGATGAGCGCTGACCATCCGCTAGCAAAACGCAGGCTTACAATTCAGGCCTACATCGACGCCAGCCATGGCACAGTGCCGTTGGCCCAGCGGGGTATACCCATGGTAGAAGAAGTCCTGCAGGCGGCCGGCCACTTGCGGCCTGGAGAATCACTGAAGCGACCACTGCGTCTCAGCAGTTTTACGTCCATCGCCGATTTCTGCGAGCAAAGCGATCTGCTCTTTACACTTCCTAAGCGCTACGCCGAACGCCTTGCCGGTGGCCGAAATCTCATCGTGCGTGATGTCTCGCCGGCCTTTCGACCCCGCGCCGAGAATGTGTATCTCTACTGGCACGAACGCTTTCACAAGGACCCAATGTGCATTTGGCTCCGCGAGCAGCTTCGTGCGGTTCACGGTTTAGGGAAGCCGAGATACTGAAGCAAGCATGACCGATCAGACGACAGCAATACGAAATCCCTGCGTAGGACGACTCCAAACAGGCCTTCCTTGGTTCTGGACGAAGCCGCCGCACTGTCAACCTCCCTGGCGGGCGATTCGAACGACCGGCTTGATGGTGGCGCCGGACTCGCTGTCTTCGGCTGCCCGATTGATTTCAGCGGAATCATAGAACTTGATGAGCCGGGCAAAAAGGGAAGCGTCCGGCACGGTAGAGTTCAATCGGCCGCGGGATGAATATCATGAACTCTGTCGCGTCAACCTCGATCTTGGTGCCTGGCGCTGACGCGCCGACTGTAGCGCATGCTCTCGCCCACCAAAAACAGCGAGCAATATTGCGCCGAGTAGGCCCGACAATGCGGTGCTGATCACCCCGCTTACAACGGGATCGTTCCACAACTTTGCGAGGCTAACGGAGGAGTGCCTCGCCATATCAGCGCTCGCTCAGATCATGCTCGCCTGACTGCGCCCAGTGTTCCTCCGTCACGATCGCCAGCGGAACACCGCTTGCTCGATACTGGATGGCTCTCTCAATCTTCCGGCCGACGGTCTCATGCGCCCAGCTATCTGTGACGTATGTACCCAGGACGAGGTAGTGGAGGGACTTATTAACGCCCTTGGAGACCACTCCACCAAGGGACTCGGTAGCTTCCTGGCACTGCCGTCTCGTTCCGAATGCGCAGGTTCCCATGAATAGGAAGCTATAGCCGTCAAAGCAAATCTCTGGATGTGGATCGTCCACCGGTAGCGTGCTTGTCTTTGCGATCTCCCCTAACTCAGAAGGCTAGCCAGATATTTTTCTGAGAATGCCCACCCGTTCCGTAGACTCGTCCGCATCCAGCACGCCGTCCTCGAGCATGGCATCGACGCGCTGGAGCAGATTGAGAATGAGATGGTTCTCAGTAGCGTTTCGGCGTATCGATCTGTCGATCATCAATCGACTTACGATTGATGCGCGTAAAGATATCCAACTACTCCTCCCCCTATCGATCCCACGACGACTGTCGGTACATCTGGCCGCAGATGGCCAGCGTCGCCAGGCAGTCACGCCGATGCTACCCAAATCGGCTCAACCAATTCGAGTGCTCAGCCTAGAACGAGCGAAAGCTACGCCGCCTAGCTGGTCGCCAAGCGCTGCTCTCCGGGCCGTTCATCGCCACGAACCGCTCGAAATCTGCGCAAAACGGCCAGTTGCATCTTTTCTCGCCAGCGATTGCAGCTTTTCTCGCCAAAGTTGCAGCTTTTCTCGCACGGCACAACACCAACCGCCGCCTCCACCAAGCCATCAACGCCAGAAAATGAAGATACAATGGATTCGCGCCCCCTAACACTTTGATAGCAGGCGAAATTTCCCGGTTCCCCCCATCTGTGTGACCACTGCGGGGTTCCCTGACCTCGAAATTTGGTTATAGTGAGCGCCTCACTAGCCGGTGCTGTATGTTCATACAGTGTCATTCTCCTCGGCAGGGCGAAAGCACGACATAAGGCCCGGCTAGTGAGGCCAACCTCTCCTCCCCGCCTTCGAGCATTCCCATGAGCCGAATCTTCGGGCCGGTCCGGCAGAACGGTTACGTCGTGCGCGACATCGACGCCGCCATGCGCCACTGGGTGGAAACGTTGGGCGTCGGGCCGTGGTTCTACATCGACCGCGTTCAGTGCGACTACTTCCGCTACCGGGGCGAGGCGTCACCCGTCGAGATGAGCATCGCCCTCGCCAACAGCGGCGATCTGCAGATCACGTGGGCCACCAAGGCCGCATCGGCGGTGAACAGGGCCGCTTCGCCTACTTTCAGACCGAAGCGCACCCCGGTACCGTGGTCGAGATTTCCGACATCAGCGGCAGCAAGGGACGGTTCTTCGAACGTATCCGCCGGACTGCCGCCGACTGGGACGGCAGCGAACCCATTCGACCCGTCTGAACTCACTCCGAGCCGGAGGAAACGTGATGCGCGCCGTAATGCCGAGCCCCGAAGGCCCTTACCTGGGTGAAGCCGCCATTCCGGAACCGAAAGACGACGAAGTGCTGGTGCGCCTGCATGCCAGCGCGCTGAACCGGGCTGACCTGGCCATGCTGACCGGCGCCGCCCACGGCCGGGTAGGCGGCAGCGGCGTGCCGCTGGGTCTGGAGTGGGCCGGCGAAGTGGTCGAGGCCGGTTCCGCGGTTACCCGTTGGCAAGCCGGCGATCGGGTCATGGCCGCCGGCGGCAGTGCCTTCGCCGAGTATGCGGTGGCCGGTGAGCGCCGCATCTATCCGGTGCCCGGGAATCTGCCGTTCGAGACCGCGGCGACCTTTCCGGTGGCGCTGCAGACCATGTACGACGCCATCGCCACCAATGGGCTGCTCGAAGCCGGCCAGTCGGTGTTGATTCAGGGCGCCAGTTCCGGGGTTGGGCTCATGGCTCTGCAGGTGGCGAAGTTGCTGGGGGCGGGCCTGGTGATCGGCACCTCCACGTCGGACCAGCGGCGCGCCCGGCTGTCGGAGTTCGGCGCCGACCTGGCCGTGGACACCCGGGCCGACGACTGGGTGGAGCAGGTCAAGGCGGCTACTGGCGGTAAAGGCGTGGATCTCATCGTCGATCAGGTGGCCGGGCCGCTCATGAACGGCAACCTGGCCGCCACCCGCATTGGCGGCCGTATCGTCAACGTCGGACGGCTCGGCGGCATGCACGGCGAGTTCAACTTCGACCTGCACGCGCTGCGGCGGATTCAATACGTCGGCGTCACGTTCCGCACCCGCAGCGCCGCCGAGGTCGAGGACATCGTGGCGCGGACCACCGAGGCACTGCTGCCGGCCATGGCGGCCGGACGGCTGACCCTGCCCATCGACCGGGTATTCCCGCTGGAACAGGCGCCGGCGGCGCTGGAGCGCATGAAGCGCAACCAGCACTTCGGCAAGATTGTTCTGAACTGTACCGTCTGAAGCGCCGGGCGCCCTCGGCGGCAGCGGTTGGCGTCCGAGCGCCGGCCGTCCCGGCGCGTCAGGACTTAGGCTGCCTTCCCAGCACCACGCAGCCGCTGGCGGCGAACATGCCGCCGACCCCCAGACACACCGAGGTCTCGGCACCTTCCACCTGGGCCGGCGCCACCCCGCGCATCTGCCGCACGCTTTCCTGCAGCGCGTACATGCCGTACATGCCGGAGTGCATATAGGAGAGACCGCCGCCGTTGGTGTTGAGGGGCAGCTTGCCGCCCGGGGCCGTGTTGCCCGCCGCGATGAACGCACCCGCCTCCCCGGGCTCGCAGAAGCCGAGCGCCTCCAGACCATAAATGGGCAGGTGGGCGAAGGCGTCGTAAATCATCAGGTGGTCCACGTCGCCGTGGCCGATACCGGCGTCGGCCATGGCCCGGGGCCCGGCAATGCCGAAGGCCTTGGAACGGGTCAGGTCTTCCATCTGACTGACCATGGGCGTCTCGGTCGCCTCGCCCGTGCCCCAGATGTAGACCGGCGGTCTGGGAAAATCCTTCGCCCGATCGGCCAGGGTCAGAATCAGCGCGCCGCCACCGTCGGTGACCAGGCAGCATTCGAGCAGGTGGAAGGGGTAGGCGATCATGCGCGAGTTCAGCACGTCGTCCACCGTGATCGGATCCTGAAAGGTAGCGCGCGGGTTCTTGCCGGCCCACTGACGCTGCACCACGGCCACCATGGCGAGCTGCTCGTGGGTCAACCCGTAGGTTTTCATGTAGCGCAGCACCGGCAGGGTGAACAGGGTCGGCGGACCCATGATGCCGTAGGGCGCCTCGAACTGGCCCTGCAGCGACGCGCCGCCGATCATTCGGCCGCCGCGGCCTACCCCCGAACGGCCACTCTCGCCATGGGTGATCAGCACCGTGGTGCAGTGCCCGGCGAGCAGCGCCGCCACCGCGTGGCGCACGTGGATCATGAACGAGCAGCCGCCGACGGCGGTGCCGTCCACCCACTGCGGCGTGATGCCCAGATAATGGGCTACCGCGGTGGGCGACTCGCCGGCAGTGGCGACCCCGTCGATGTCGGAGGGCTTGAGGCCTGCGTCGGCCAGGGTATTCAGGGCCGCATCCGCGTGAAGCTGAAGCTGGCTCATGTGGGGGATCACGCCGAGTTCGGTGGTCTCGGCGGCGCCGACGATGGCGATCTGGCGGGACAGTTCCGTCATGACCGGTCCTCCGCGTTGACGGGCCGGAACAGCGGCAGGGAGATCTCCTCGTTCTGGGCCTCGAACACCACCTCCAGCGGCATGTCGAGTTCCAGCGCCTCCGGGGTCTGTTCGCACTCGACGATGTTCGACATCAGTCGCGGGCCTTCGTCCAGAGCCACCAGGGCGATGGCGTACGGCGCCTCCATGGCCTTGTGAGAGCGATGGCTGATCACGTAGCTGTCCAGGCGGCCGCGGCCGCTGGCTTTGAACACCGAAACCGCGCGGGACGCGCACTGCGGGCAGAACGGCCGCGGTGGGAAGTACACGTGGTCGCAGTCGTCGCAGCGCTGCAGGCGCAGCTCGCCGGCGCGCGTGCCTTCCCAGAAGTGGGCAGTCTCCGGCGTCGGTTTCGGTAGTGGCCGATCCCCAGGCATAGCGCCCTCCCTCTCGCTAACGAATGTCGTGACGGAAAGCGCCGGAGTATCTCAGATGCGGGGCTTGAACAGGTAGTGAGCGGCCTGAAGGGTCCCCTGAGGCGTCTGCGAATCTGTAGTGCAGGGTCCTGAGAAATGGTACTTCAGGACCACGACGCCCGGGCGGCTGGCTCTAACCTGCCGGCACGGCAGGCCCTAACCTGCCGGTACGGCCGGCAGACGTTCCTGCCACGGAAAGCTGCCGTCGGCGGCGGCGAAGAACTCCGAGTTCAGGAACGATTCCTTGGTGTTGTAGCGCATGGGCGAACCGTCCACGTTCCACACCGTGCCCCCGGCCGCGGCCAGCACCGCGTGGGCGGCGGCGATGTCCCATTCGGAGGTGGGACCGAGGCGCGGGTACAGGTCGGCCCGGCCTTCGGCCAGGATGCACAGCTTCAGGGAGCTGCCCACCGGCGTGCGCGAGACACCGGCAAAGGTCTGGCCAACGGCGTCCAGATAGTGCTCCAGGCGTTCGCCGCCGTGGCTGCGGCTGGCCACCACCACGACTTCCGCGTCGTCCTTCATGGGCCGGCCGGACAGCGGTTCGACCCCGTCCGGGCCGTGGCGCACTGCGCTGCCGTTGCCGACGTCGCCGACGTACACCGTGCCCTGAGCCGGCACCCCGACCACGCCGAACACCGCTTCGTGGCCTTCGATCAGGGCAATGTTCACGGTGAACTCGCCGTTCTTGTTGATGAACTCCTTGGTGCCGTCCAGCGGGTCGATCAACCAGTACCGTGACCAGCCCTGACGCACCGCGAACTCGGGCGGGCTCGACTCTTCCGACAACACCGGGATGTCCGGGGTCAGCGCCTCAAGTCCAGCCACGATCACCTTGTGGGAGGCCAGGTCGGCCTGGGTCAGCGGCGAGTCGTCGGACTTGGTGTCCACGTCGAAATCGGTGCGGTAGATCGCCAGGATCGCGTCGCCCGCGCGGCGCGCCAGGTCGACGAGAGCTTCGGTGTGGTCGGGTTGCATGGGGACTCGCAGCGCTGAAGAAGTAAGCGTGGGACCTTACCCGGAGATCAGCGGCCGCGCCAGACAGAGCGCGGCTATGGCGCGCGCTTCGCGAAACTCGTCACCGTTTATCAGTGCATCCAGCCGGTTTACCGGCCAGGTCACCACTTCCGGCGGTTCCGGTTCGTCCGCCGGCAGCGGCGCCGGATAGAGGTCGGTGGCCAGCAGCACGTTGATGGTGAAGCCCATGTGGCCCGGGGCCAGGTTGAGCTGCTTGATGAACCGTACTTGCCGGGCCCCCAGGCCGGCTTCCTCGCGCAGCTCGCGCACCGCCGCCTGCTCCAGCGATTCGCCGGATTCCGCCGCGCCTTTGACCAGGGTGAGCTGCAGCTCGTGAAAGCCCGCGCAATACTCGCGGATCAGCACCAGTTCCTGTGCAGCGTTGACCGCCACCACCATGACCGCCGGCGTGCCGACCGCAGGCAGGCGTTCGTAGGTGCGCTCGACCCCGTTGGCGAAACGCAGATCCATCTCCTCGATGCGGAAGAACCGGGTGCGCGCCACTTCGCGCACCGCCTTGATTTCTGGAACCCCCACGCTTCACCTTTTGTCTACGACGAATGGGTATTATACGAACCATGATCGACTGGGACGCCATCGACACGGTGCTGCTCGACATGGACGGCACCCTGCTCGACCTGTACTACGACAACACCTTGTGGAACGAGCTGCTGCCCGAGCGCTACGGCGCCCTGCATGCGCTGACACCGGCCGAAGCCCGGGAACGCCTGCTGGCCCACATGCGCCAGCACCACGGCACCCTGAACTTTTATTGTCTGGACTACTGGGCCGAATTCACCGGGCTCGACATCGTGGGCCTGCACGAGGAACTGACAGCGCTGATCCGCTACCGGCCGAGCGCCCTGCATTTTATGGGCTGGCTGCGCCAGCGCGGCAAGCGCGCGCTGCTTGTCACCAACGCCCATCGCGACAGCCTGCGGGTGAAAAATCTTCACGCCAACGTGGTGGACCACCTGGACGCCGACATCTCCTGCCACGACTACGGCGCCCCCAAGGAGTCGGCCGACTTCTGGAACGCGCTGATGGCCGCCCACCCGTTCGACCCCCACCGCACCCTGTTCATCGACGACAATCATCACGTGCTGGGGGCGGCGGCCGCATTCGGTATCCGTCATCTGCTGACCGTCGTCCAGCCCGACTCCGGACAACCCCACCGGCAGAACCTGGACTATCCGGCGTTCAACGACTTCCGGGAACTGCTCCCGGCCGAGCCGGGGCCGTGAACGCCCCCGCCACCCCGGCCGCCGGCCCGGACGCCGGCCGCGTCCGCCTCGACCGCTGGTTGTGGGCGGCGCGCTTCTTCAAGACCCGGGCCCAGGCCAAGGCCGCCATCGAAGGCGGCAAGGTGCATCTGGCGCCGCCCGGCGCCGGCGCCGTCAGAGCGCCCGGTGCCAGCAATCTGCTGCGGCCCAAGGTCAGCAAGGAAATCGGCGTGGGCGACGTGCTGGAGATCCGCCGCGGCTGGAGCGCTCAGGTGGTGGTGGTTACCGGAACCGCGGAACAGCGCGGCAACGCGACCCTGGCCGCTACGCTGTACCGGGAAACGCCGGAGAGCATCGAGGTGCGGGAAGCCGAACGCGCCCGGCGGCGCATGGCCGATGCCGGTCTGCGGGTGCCGGCCGCCCGGCCGGACAAACGCGGGCGCCGCGAACTGATGCGCCTCAAGCAGGATCCGGAGGAACCGTGAGCCAGGACATGATCCACCGTTTCAGCTTCGCCGACGTGCCGGTGCGCGGCCAATGGGTGCGCTTGTCCGAGGTACTGGCCCAGGCCGACCGCCGCCAGAGCTATCCCCCGGCTACCCGGCATCTGCTGGCGGAGATGCTGGCGGCGGTCAGCCTGATGGCCGATGGCCTGAAGTTTCAGGGCCGGGTGGCGCTGCAGGCCAGCGGCGACGGCCTGGTGACCACCGCCCTGGCGGAATGCCGCCACCGCAACCTGCTGCGCGGCATCGTTCGCTGCAGCGACGAGGACGGCGCCACCCGGACCGCCGAGAACGCCGGCCCCCTGGGCACTGAGCCGGCCCTCTCGGAACTGCTGGGCTCCGGCAAGATGGCCATTACCCTGACCCCGGATCAGGCGGACGGGCAGTCCACCGCCTACCAGGGCGTGGTGGCCCTGACGGACGAAAGCCTGGCCCGAAATCTGGAAGGTTACTTTCATAACAGCGAGCAGTTGCCCACCCGCCTGTTCATCGCCTTCGGCGGCGACACCGTAACCGGGATGCTGCTGCAGCGCCTGCCGGTGAGCGATCGCGCCACTGAGCTCGGGGTCGACCTGCACGCCGACACCTGGCGCGAGATCGAAATGCTGGCCGCCACGCTGACGGCCCGGGAACTGGCCACCGAATCGCTGCCGGTGCTGTTGCGGCGGCTGTTCCACGAGCACAGCGTCACCGTGCATCCGGGACGACAGCTCGAATTCTCCTGCACGTGCAGCCGCGAGCGCGCCGAACTGATGCTGCAGGCCCTGCCCAAGGAGGAAATTCTCGAGCTGCTGAGCGAGCGCGGCTCGGTGGACGTGACCTGCGAGGTCTGCGGCGCCCGCTACGAATACGATCAGGTGGATACCCATCAGGTGTACGAATCCGGCGAGCCGCGGCTGCACTGAACCCCTGGGAAAGGCAGGAAACGGTTACATTCCCGCCGTAAGGAACGTACTCCTCTCCATTCCCCTCTGGCATAATTCGCGCCTCACTGGGAAGCACACACGAAAACCATGGCCGTCGACATCGATACCACTACGAAACAGACCGTCTACGAAGACCTGCCGTCGGCAGTGCTGGCGGAACTCGCCGTACTGCGCAACGAAGGTCAGTTCGCCGACAATGGCGCCATCGTGGTGCGCACCGGCGTCCGCACCGGTCGTTCGCCGAAGGATCGTTTCATCGTCGACGAGCCGTCCACCAGCGACGCCATCGACTGGGGCGCCATCAACCAGCCCATCAAGCCGGAAGTGTTCGACGCCCTGTGGGACCGGGTGCAGATTCACCTGGACGACCAGGACCGTTTCCTGTCGCACCTGCACGTCGGCGCCGACCCGGAGCACTATCTGCCCATCGAGGTCACCACCGAATACGCCTGGCATGCCCTGTTCGGACGCGCCCTGTTCATCACCCCGGAACACTACAACCCGCACAACAAAGAAGTGTGGCAGGTAGTGAATGCACCGGGCTTCACCTGTGATCCGGAGCGTGACGGCACCAACAGCGACGGCACGGTGATGATCAATTTCGCCCGCCGCCGGGTGCTGATCGCCGGCATGCGTTACGCCGGCGAAATGAAAAAGTCCATGTTCTCGGTGCTGAATTTCCTGTTGCCCGAGAAGGACGTGCTGCCCATGCACTGCTCCGCCAACATGGGCGACGACGGCGACGTGACCCTGTTCTTCGGCCTGTCCGGCACCGGCAAGACCACGCTGTCCGCCGACCCGTCGCGACTGCTGATCGGCGACGACGAGCACGGCTGGGGCAAAGGCACCGTGTTCAACTTCGAAGGTGGCTGCTACGCCAAGTGCATCGACCTGTCGCGCGAAAACGAGCCGATGATCTACGACGCCATCCGCTTCGGCGCCATCGTCGAAAACGTGGTCATCGACCCGGTGAAGCGCACACCCGACTACTCCGACGCCAGCTTCACCGAAAACACCCGGGCCTGTTACTCGCGCGCCGCCATCGACGCCAAGGTGCCGGACAACCGCGGCGGCGAACCCAACAAGATCATCTTCCTGACCTGCGACGTCAGCGGGGTGCTGCCGCCGGTATCGGTGCTGTCCAAGGAAGCCGCCGCCTACCACTTCCTGTCCGGTTACACGGCCGCGGTCGGTTCCACCGAAGTGGGTTCCACGGAGCCCTACAAGGCCACCTTCTCCACCTGCTTCGGCGCACCGTTCTTTCCGCGGCCGGCCGGGGTCTACGCCGATCTGCTGATCAAGCGCATCGAGGATTTCGGTTCCAGGGTGTACCTGGTGAACACCGGCTGGACCGGCGGCGGCTACGGCGTCGGCAAGCGGTTCAGTATTCCCACCACCCGCGCCATCATCAGCGCCATTCAGAGCGGTGCGCTGGACAGCGCCGAGACCGAACATCTCGACGGGTTGAACCTGGCCATTCCCAGAGCGGTGCCGGACGTGGACAGCAATCTGCTCAATCCCCGCAACACCTGGTCCGACAAAGCCGCCTACGACACGGCAGCCCGGTCCCTGATCGGCAAGTTCACCGAGAACTTCAAGAAGTTCAAAGTGGATCAGGCCATCGTGGACGCTGGTCCGACCTCGGATTTCTAGCTACTCTTGGCCCCACTTCGGTGGGGCGCATCCGGCCCCACCCCCGTGGGGCCAGGTCAACGCACATGTCCGACAGCGCTATTCCCGTTCCGGCGGACATCCTCCGTACCTTCGAGGCCGAGCCCGGCGCGCTGCGCGGCGTCTGCCGCGGCATCGAGAAGGAGAGTCTGCGGGTGTTGCCCGACGGCACCCTGTCCCAGCGCCCGCATCCCCGCAGCCTGGGCTCGCCGCTGACCCATCCGCAGATCACCACGGACTTCTCCGAGGCGCAGCTCGAGCTGATCACCGGCGTGCACGCCTCGCCGGAGGCCGCGCTCAGCGAACTGGAAGACGTGCACCGCTTTGTCTATGCCGGCATAGACGACGAGTTGATGTGGTCTGGCAGCATGCCGTGCCTGCTCGGTGCTGACGACGAGATTCCGGTGGGACAGTACGGCAGCTCCAACATCGCCCAGGCCAAGACCATATACCGGCTCGGCCTCGGCAACCGTTACGGCCGCCTGATGCAGACCATCTCGGGCATCCACTACAACTTCTCGGTGCCGGACGGATTCTGGCCGCACCTGGCGGCGGCCCAGGGCGCCGAGCCCGGCCAGGACTTCCGGACCCGGAGCTATTTCGGCCTGATCCGCAATTTCCGCCGCTGGTCGTGGCTGCTGATCTACCTGTTCGGCGCCTCACCGGTGCTGTGCAAATCGTTCGTCAAAGGCCGCGGTCACCAGCTCGAATCCTTCGACGAAGGCTCGCTGTACCTGCCCGACGCCACGTCGCTGCGCATGGGCCGGCTGGGTTATCAGAGCGACGCCCAGAGCGACCTGCACATTTCCTACAACAGTCTGGATCAGTACGCGCGCTCCATGCGCCAGGCGCTGACCGAGTCCTATCCGCCTTACGAGCGCATCGGGGTCAAGGTCGGCGGCGAGTACCGCCAGCTCAATACCTCGCTGCTGCAGATCGAAAACGAGTTCTACGGCACCATCCGGCCGAAGCAGCCGGTGCAGCCGGGCGAGCGGCCGCTGCGCGCTCTCACGAACCGCGGGGTCGCTTACGTGGAGGTCCGCTGTCTGGATCTCAATCCGTTCCTGCACGCCGGTATCGACGCACCCCAGATGCGCTTTCTGGACACCTTCCTGCTGTACTGCCTGATGGCGCCGAGCCCGGCGGACAGCGAGCGGGAAAGCCACATGATGGGCGACAACCAGCTCAAGGTCGTGGAATCCGGCCGCCAGCCGGGCCTGACCCTGGCGCGCGGAACCGGCACCGTGAGCCGCGAGGACTGGTCCCGGGAGATTCTGGCCGGCTGCCGGCCGCTGGCGGAACTGCTGGACCGGGCCCATGGCGGCGAGCGTTATCAGTGCGCCTGGCAGGAGCAACTCGACAAGGTCAACGACCCGGCCCGCACCCCGTCGGCGCGCATTCTGGAGATCATGTCGAGCCAGGGCATCCCGTTCTTCCGTTTCGCCATGAATCAATCCATTGCTCACAAAGGGTACTTCCAGGAACACCCGCTGCCGGCCGAGGCCATGGCCGCCTGTCAGCAGGTGGTTCAGCAGTCGCTCAGGGATCAGGCCGACGCGGAAGCGGCGGATACCCAGCCGTTCGACGAGTTCCTGAAGAGCTACCTGGAGGTCGGCTGAGCGGCTCCCGCCGCACCGGGCTTCGTGAACTTTCTCGCCCACTGCCTGATTCCCGAACGCGCCGATCCGGACGGCCATCCGGATCTGATCGCCGGCGGCTTTGTCGGCGATTTCCTCAAGGGGCGGCTGCCGGACGATCTGCCCGGACGCCTGGCCGACGGGGTGCGCCTGCACCGGCGCATCGACGCCTTCAGCAACGAACTACCCGGCATTCGCGCGAGCTGCGCACGCTTCGAGGGGCCCTTGCGCCGCTACGCCCCCATCGTGGTGGACGTGGTCGCCGACCACCTGCTGGCCGTTCACTGGCCGCGTTTTCACCCGGAGCCGCTGGAAACGTTCACCCGGCGCGCCTACCGGGCCATCGGTCCGCACCACGGCTGGCTGCCGCCGCGCGGTCAGCGGCTGCTGCGTTTCATGCGCGAGGAAGACCTGCTGGCGGGATACCAGGACCCGGCGGTGATGCATCGCAGCCTGGAGGCGGTGCTGCAACGGCTGCGGCGGGGACCCGAGCCGGCGCTGATGGCGGCCGCCGTGGATCGGCACCTGGCTGGCCTGGAAGCGGATTTTCTGGACTATTTCCCGGTGCTGGTCAGCCACGCCAGCGACTGGCTGGCCGCGCGCCAGCAACCGTAGTGCACGGAGCCCTCAACGTTGCACGAAAAAGTTCGTGAACAGCACGTCCTCCACGTACGGTTCGCCTTCCTGGGCTTCGAGAATGGCCCGGATCTGCGCCAGCGCCTCGGCCCTGAGGCTTTCGCGGCCGTCACCGGAGGCAATGGAGGCGTGGTCCTGGCTGGAGAACAGCAGCACCAGCGTGTTGCGCAGCGCGGGCAGGTGGTAACGGGTCGCGGCGGCCGCGTCCTGACCGCTCACGCGCAGCGACACGTCCGCCTTGATGTAACTCAGGCGGCCGCTGGCGCCCTCGCCGAAGTTGGTCACGAAGGACGGCTGCAGGGGCACGTAACGCACCTCTTCCTGGCCCGCTGACGCGGCCTTGCCGGCGGAACTGGCGGACGCTTGGTCGGCGGCCCCGGCCAGCGGGGCACAGATCAGGGCGATGCCAACCGCCAACCAGCGCACGAGTGGGCTCTGCATCGGATGCACTCCACAAATCGGTCTGTTGCTCCGACAAGGATAGTTGACGCTGCAGACCCGGCCAGTAACCTTGCGTTCTTCCCCGTCAGTGTCTGACGCCACCCGAGACCGTATGAAAGCCGTACTCTGCAAATCGTTTGGTCCGCCTGAATCCCTGGAACTCGAAGACATCGCCGCGCCGGAGCCCAAAGCCGGGGAGGTGCTGGTCGACGTGCACGCCGCGGCCCTGAACTTTCCCGATGTGCTGATGATTCAGGGTAAGTACCAGAGCCAGCCGCCGTTCCCGTTCGCGCCGGCCGGCGAGATCGCCGGAACCGTGGCCGCGCTGGGCGCGGACGTGGACGGCCTGAAGGTCGGCGACCGGGTGTTCGGCGGCATCGGCGTCGGCGGCATGGCGGAACAGGTGGCGGTCAAGGCCGATGCGCTGCGCCCGGTCCCGGATGGCATGTCGTTCCAGCAGGCTTCCGGCATCAGCACCACCTACGGCACTTCGTATTACGCACTCAAGCAGCGGGCCGCACTGCAGCCCGGCGAAACGCTGCTGGTGCTGGGCGCCGCCGGCGGCGTCGGCCTGGCCGCGGTGGAACTCGGTAAGGCCATGGGGGCGCGGGTCATTGCCGCGGCCAGCACCGCGGACAAACTGGAAGTGGCGCGCCGCGCCGGCGCCGACGAACTGATCGACTACAGCGACGGCGAACTCAAGGACAAGGTCAAGGCCCTCACCGGCGGCAAAGGTGCCGACGTCATCTATGATCCGGTGGGCGGTGAGCTGTTCGACCAGTGTATGCGCTGCATCAACTGGTACGGGCGGATTCTGGTGATCGGATTTGCCGCCGGCGACATCCCCAAGGTGCCGATCAACCTGGTATTGCTGAAGAGCTGCCAGCTCGTGGGCGTGTTCTACGGCGCCTGGTCGGCGCGGCACCCGGACCAGGCGGCCGCCAACTACACCGAGATCCTGGACTTCTACCGCGAGGGACGCATCGATCCGCTGGTGGGCGCCGAGTTCCCGTTGACCGAATACGCCCAGGCCCTGCGCTGCCTGATGGAACGCAAGGCCATCGGCAAAGTGGTGGTGAAAGTCCGATGAACAGCCAGGCCCGAAGCGCGTCGGCGCCGTGGCTGAGCAGTCAGAATCTGGGGTTGCTCATGCTGAGCGGCTGCGGCGCCCTGCTGTTCGGCGCGCTGATCTTCGAACACGCCTTCGACATGGTGCCGTGTCCGTTGTGCCTCATGCAGCGCATCTGGTTCTTCGCCGCCGGACTGTTTGCGCTGGCCGGGCTGCTGCACAACCCGCGCTGGGGGATCTATCCCCTGCTCAGCATGTTGTCGGCATTGATCGGCGGCGGATTTTCGATCCGCCAGCTTTACCTGCAGAGTCTGCCAGCGGACCAGGTGCCGGCCTGCGGACCCGACATCAACTACATGATCGAAGTATTTCCGCTCAGCGACGTGCTGGCGGCGATGACCAGCGGTACCGGCGATTGTGCCGAGGTCATGTGGCGTTTTCTGGGGCTGTCGATCCCCGGATGGGCACTGGTGGGGTTCGTCGCGATCGTGCTGCTGGGGATCGCTCAGATCAGGGCCGGCAACGCGCCCTGAGCGGCGCCCCGGCGCCGACCGGGGCGCTGCCGTGAGGGGGGGGGGGTCAGTGTGGTTCCGCGTACAGCAGATTGTCTTCCAGTTCGAAGCGCGCCGACAGCAGCCGCGCCAGGCGCTCGAGGCCTTCCTTGACGCTGGCCATGTCGAAGTTGGCGATGTCACCGTAGCGGTCGCTGAACGCCACCCCTGCCTGGGTGGTGCCTTCGATGATGGCGTACGCCGTGGCCGGCAGCGACAGGCGCTGAAACACCCGGAAATGCCCGGCGGAGAGGTAGTCGACCAGGGAATCGCAGAAGCGTGACAGCAGCGCCTGGGACAGATCGACGTGGTTGTCGCTGAGCGCGTGGTTCAGCTTGACCAGGTAACTGATGAGCTGCTGGCGGCATTCGGTGAACGACTGATCCGCTTCGCTGAAGTAGCCGTTGGCGGTTGCCGTTGCCGTTTCCCGGGTCGGTTGCGTGGCCGTCTGCATCGGAGTTCCCTCTCCCTTTCAGGTTGGCGTTGTCCGTTCTGTGTTGTCGGTGCTGGGCAATCTCTCTGCCGCTAAACATAGCAACGATCCCGAACTTCGCCAGCAGCGGCCGGCGCCACGCGTTCTACACTGAAAGCGACACCACAACCGTGCCAGCTTCATCGTGTGGAATTTCAGCCGATCCTATCGTGCACCTGCCCTGCCCGCCTCCGTTCGCGCCACTGTCTGCGGGGCCGCCGCGGCACTGAGCCTGGCCGGCTGCATGGAGCCCGCCGCAGTCAGCGGCAGCTACGAACTGGCAGCGCAGGGCGCTTACACCGGCGCGCTGTCCACCGGCTCGGAACTGGCGCTGATTGGTTCGATGAATCATGGCGCCAGTCTCTGGAGCACACGCGATCCGGCGCGACTGTTCGACTGGCAGCACCGGCCCGGCGATTTCGCCGACCTGGTAGCCGGCGCTTTTTCGCCGAATGGAACCCGGGCCGTGACCGCCGATCCGCGCACCCTGGTGGTGTGGGATACCGCCACTGGTGAAGCTACCGCGTCCTGGGCAACGCCCGGCACCACCCTGAGCGTGGCGCTCGCCGACGACGGCCGCGTGCTGATGGGAATGAGCGACCACAGCGCGGTGTTGTTCGACGCGCACAGCGGCGCCCACGTCCACACGTTCCTGCACCAGGGGACGGTCGGCAGCGTGGCGCTTTCCGCCGACGGGCGCTGGGCGCTCACCGGCAGCGACGACGAATCCGCCGTGCTCTGGGACACCGGCAGCGGCGCCGCCGTGCATCGCCTGCCCCAGGACAACCCCGTGCGGGTGGTGGCCCTGTCGAAGAACGGCCGTTACGCCTTTACCGCCAGCCAGAGCCGCGCCGTCACCGTATGGCAAGGCGCCGATGGCGAACCGACCCTGGTGCTGACCGACAGCAATCCCGGAGTGACCAGCGCCCGGTTCTCGCCCGATGAACGCTATCTGCTGGTGGGTTACGTCAATCGGGTGGTGGAATTGTGGGATCTGACCACGGGCCGCCAGCTCGAACGTTGGCATACGGCACCACTGCGGCCGTGGCAGAACCATGGCGGGGCGGTGCTGGCGCTGGGTTTCGGGCCCGCCGAACGCTACTTCGCACTGGCCGGAGACGGCCGCCTGCTGCAGCTTCAGGGTTCCTGACCCGTCGTAGACGGCGTCAGGTAACTTTCTCCCCGGGGTGTGAACCAGCCCTGATTCGGTGCATGACGGAAGTCCGCCGCGTGCTGGTTATCGCCGAAAATCCGGTGTTATAGTTATTCACAGGTCAGTCCCGAAGGGCTGCCGCGTGGGTGGGTTTGAACCGGGTATATCCGGGCTCGTGGCACCATGAGCGAAAATCTGACAGATTTCGACAAATAATCTGTCACAATTCATACTTTAGCCCTGGTCTAAACAATAAAATTGCCTCGGTACTCGGCACTTGAGCCCGGTTATCGGGGCATCGACCGCAGCGCGCAGCAGCCCCTCCGGTTGTCACGCGGGGGACACCGTGACAGCGGCGGCGAACGGGGCCGGGATTACGGGGGAGTCGACGGCGGCAGGAAGCCGGCGTCGCCATAGGAGCAGGATACTTGGCATTCCGCAAGGTCCGGCCACAAGGACCGCACCAGGTACGCACCGCTCCCGCGCCCCAGCGCGGGTCGCCGGTCCCAGGGGCCGCGCCGCGGGTGCTGCCAGGAGGGATGCTGTAACGAGAGGCTGCACGACATGGACCCACAGGCACGCCGCATTCTTGTCATCAATGGCAAGGGTGGCTGCGGAAAGACGACGATTGCAACCAACCTGGCGGTGGCCTACGCCTGCGCCGGGCACACGGTTGCGTTGATCGACAACGACCCGCAGGCGTCCAGCGCCTACTGGGCCGAGCAGCGCGATGCCGGACTCCCTGCGGTTCATCTGGTGCCGGCGCACCGGCGCTCGAACATGTACCAGACTCAGTCCTATCAGAACCGGCTGCCGCCGGACATCGACCGCATCATCGTCGACGGCCACTCCAATGCCCGGGACCGGGATCTGGAACTCCTGCTCAAACAGACCGACGTGGTGCTGGTGCCGTTGCAGCCGTCGTCCATCGACATTCAGGCCGCCAGCCGCTTCATCACCGAGCTGGTTACCCATCGGGCGTTCCGTGCCGCACCACGACCCCTGGGTGTGATTGCCAATCGGGTTCAGCCCAACACCGAGACCCACGCCAAGCTGCAGCACTTCCTGGCCTGCCTGGACGTGCCCACGGTGGCGACCTTCCGCGACAGCCCCGTGTACATGGAAGCCGCCGAGATCGGCAAGGGCATCGTCGACATGATCGACTCCCGCGCCGCCCGCAAAGAAACCCCGGCGTGGCGGGAACTGGTGGGCTGGATCGAAGCGCAGCCGAAGTCCGCCGACGCCCGTCTGCGGGTTGCGCCGCGGGCAGTGGCGCGCCACAGCCCCGAAGACCGTTCCCTGACCGCCTGATCCCGGCCACCGGCAAGCGCCCGCGGCCTGCGCTGCGCACCGCCCGCGCACTGGGGTAGAATCCGCGCCGCGCGCTGACGCAGCGCGCCCGCAAAGGTTCTTGCCGCTCTAACGGATACCGCATGCTGCAGGCCACCGACATCGCGCTGGCACGCGGGACGGCGGCGCTTTTCACGCGCCTCTCCTGCACGCTGCACCCGGGGCAGAAAGTCGCCCTGGTGGGGCGCAATGGCGCCGGCAAATCCACGTTCTTCGACCTGGTGCTGGGCCGGCTTCAACCGGACGGCGGCGAGCTGCGGATGCCCGCCGACTGGCGCCTGGCCCACATGGCGCAGCAGGTGGACGCCACCGACCGGCCGCTGCTCGACTACGTACTCGACGGACACCAGGAACTGCGCCAGGTCGAAGCCGACATGAAGCGGGCCGAACGTGACGGCGACCCGGTGCGCCTGGCCGCGCTGCACGGGCGTTATCAGGACGTGGGCGGCTATGAAGCCGAAGCCCGGGCCGGCGAGATCCTGGGCGGCCTGGGATTCGCGGCGGACGACTTCCGCCGGCCGTTTCAGGAGTTTTCCGGCGGCTGGCGCATTCGCGCCAATCTGGCCCGGGCGTTGATGAGCCCGGCCGACCTGCTGCTGCTCGACGAACCCACCAACCACCTGGATCTGGACACCACCCTGTGGCTGGAAAGCTGGCTGCGGCGCTTTCCGGGGACCCTGCTGATCATCGCCCACGACCGGGACTTCCTGGATGCCGTGACCGACCATACCGTGCATCTGCACGACGGCATTGCGGACACCTATCGAGGCAACTATTCGGCGTTCGAACGGCAGCGGGCCGACAAGCTCGCACAGCAGCAGGCGGCCTTCGTCCGGCAGCAGACCGAGATCAGACACATTCAGCATTTCGTCGATCGCTTCCGGGCCAAGGCCAGCAAGGCGCGCCAGGTGCAGAGCCGCCTGAAGGCCCTGGAGCGGATGCAGACGGTGGCCCAGGTCCACGCCGAATCGCCGTACCGGTTCGCCTTCAGCAACCCGGAGCGCATGTCCAATCCACTGCTGGTGCTCGACGACGTGGCTGTCGGCTACGGCAGCCGGCCGGTGCTGGACGGTATCCGGCGGTCGGTGATGCCCGGCGCCCGTATCGGCGTGTTGGGGGCCAACGGCGCCGGCAAAACCACCCTGCTCAAGTGTCTGGTGGGCGACCTGCCGCCCAGCGCCGGCGAGATCGTGCGCGGCCAGCATTCCCGGGTCGGCTACTTCGCCCAGCACCAGCTAGAAACCCTCAACCCCACCCAGTCGTCGCTGGCGCAGCTTGCCGCCGCCGAACCGGACCGGCGCGAGCAATGGTGCCGGGACTACCTGGGCGGCTGGGGGTTCTCCGGTGAGCAGGTGGAACGGCCGGTAGCCAGCTACTCGGGCGGGGAAAAGGCGCGCCTGGCGCTGGCCATGATTGCCCTGCAGCAACCCGCCCTGCTGGTCCTGGACGAGCCCACCAACCACCTGGATCTGGACATGCGCGAGGCCCTGTGCCTGGCCCTGCAGGACTACGAGGGCGCCCTGCTGCTGGTGTCCCACGACCGCAGTCTGCTCAAGCGCACCGTGGACGAGTTCTGGATCGTGGACGGCGGCCGGGTCACCCCGTTCGTCGGCGACCTGGAAACCTACACCGCCGGCCGATCCGAGGCTGCCGGCCGGGGTCCGGCTTCCCGGGATGGCGCCGCCGGTCGCGACGCCAGCGCGGCGGACGCCGCAGCCGGTGAGACCGGGAACGGTGACGACCGGCCCCGGCTCAGTGCTGCCGAGCGGCGCCGCGAAGCCGCGGCCCAGCGGCGCCTGGAAAAACCGCTGCGCGACAAGGTGCGCCGCCACGAGCAGGACATGGAAGCCCTCGGCCGCGCCATAGCGGCGGTGGAGTCGAAGCTGGCGGACCCGGAGATCTACCAGACCCTGCCAGCGGAGGAACTGGACGGCCTGCTGGCGGAATCCGGGCGCCTGCGCGGCAGACTGGCCAAAGCCGAGGAGGCCTGGCTGACCGCTTCCGAGGAACTGGAAGCCCTGGACCGCTGAGCGGCGCTCCAGATCAGTCGTCGACGATCATCACTTCGACTTCGGCGTCGGCGCCGGTGCCCTTGTGGATGCGGATGTGCCGATCGCCGCGGATGACGAACAGGGAACGCTCCACATTGAGGGCGTCGGCATCCAGCTCCAGGCTGCGGCTGCGTCCCTGGCGGCGCACCTCGGCGCTGACGGTGCCGCGCGCATCGGCCAGCGTCTTGAGCACTTCCATGGCGCTGGTGGCCTGCTGATCGCCGATGCCCAGAACTACGTCGCCGGCCTGCAGCGGCGCCGCGGCGGCCCCGGCGGCCACCACCAGAACGCCGCGCTCGACCCCGAAGTAGCTGGCCAGGGTGCCGTCCACGTCTTCCAGCCGTAATCCTGCCGGCACCCGCAGTACGCCCGCCGACTCGTCCGCGTCCTCCATGCTGGAAATGGCCCCCAGCTCCTCGAGGTTCTTCAGCGCCTCCAGGTTCTCCAGTTCCTCAAGGGACTTGAGGCTTTCGATCCAGTGCTCTTTCTCGGCCATCATGCGGGTCATGTAATGACTGCGGGCGAAGGTCTCCACGTTCACCGTGTGCTCCACACCGTCGCGCAGATAGGTCACCGGCACCGGGTCGCCCGCCGACACCGCCGCCAGGGCGCCGCTCCACACCTCCATGTGGTCCTGGGAGAGATCGCTCAGGCGCACCCCGTTCAGCGCCACCAGGACGTCGCCGCCCTTGATGCCCGCCCGCTCGGCGCCGCCATCCGGGGTCACGCCGGCCAGCGGGATACCCTGCTTCGTGGGTTCGTCCTGCAGCAGCACGCCGAGCATGGGCCGCTCGGCCCGGGGCCCGGAGTTCTCGAACTCCCATTTGCGGGTGTGCAGTTCCGCGAGCTGCCGGGCCGCCTCGTCGAGCTGGCTGCGCGCCTGGTCCATGGCCTGCTCGATCTCCCGTTCGATCTCCGCGTCCGAGTCGGCGGAATGGGCCGGCGGCGCCAGAGCGAGAACCGCTCCGGTGACCAGCATCACGCAGACTGTCATGAAACGCATCGTTGCCTCCTCGCCCTGCCGCTCCGGCGGGGGATGCCGATCAATAAATTGCCGGGCGCAGGACGGCCCGGTCACGCTGAACTTCCGCCAGTGATTCCAGCAGCATCACCCGCTGCCGCCACAGCCGTTCCCGCTCCGCCGGATTGATGGCGCCCGACTCGTACATGGCGTTGAGCTGGGCATCGACGTCGGCGATGCCGTACACCAGCGCCTCCTCGCTGGTGGTTATCGTCAAAGCCGGCGCCGCCGCCCGGCTCACCAGTTCCGATTCCAGGCGCTGGGAACGCAGCACCAGCTGCGCCAGCGGATCCTGCACCTGCGGGCCGGCGTCCGGGGTTCCCGGCGCCGACGTGGGATCCCACAGCATGATGGTCAGGGCCGTAGCCAGGAACACCGTGGCGGCGGTCGCCAGCGGAAAGCGCTGCAGCCAGGCCGGGCGCGCGACGGGCCCCGGGGCCCGGGTTGCGGCGCCCGCTTCCTGGTCGCCCACAGGCAGTCCGGCCCGTTCCTGAATGGCTTCCCAGACCGAGGCATCCGGCGTCACCGGCGGCAGGGCGTTCAATTCGGCCTTGAGCCGGATCAGCTCCACCAGGGTGCCGCGGTCCTGATCGCTCAGGTCCTGGGTGTCCGTGTCACTGGCCTCTCCGTTCTGGAGATTCCGATCACGGAGACCAAGCAGCGTTGAGATCTTCGCTTCGTTTTCCATGTTCGTCATGTCTGTTGTCGCCATTGACGATTTCCGTGAGCCTGACGTAGCCGCGTGCCAGCTGAGACTTGGAAAAGCTGGCCGTCTGGCCGGTGAGGTCGCCAATTTCCTTGTGTGTGTAACCCTCGACATCGTGGAGCCAGATCACCATGCGGGTTTCCGGCGGCAGCGCACCCAGGGCCCGCTCGATGTCGCGATAGCCCTCCAGGCGCTCCTGCCCGTTGCTGATGTCGAACGGCTCGTCGGCGCGGTCTTGCGGCGTGCGCCGTTTGTGCCATGGGGATCGCAGCCGCATGTAGCAGTGATTGACCGCCACCCGCCGTACCCAGCCGACCACCGCCTCGGGATCCTTCAGGGTCGACGCCTTGTCGATCAGATCGACGAAGGTGTCCTGGACTACCTCCTGGGCGAGGCCCTCGTCCTGCAGGATGCGCACGGCCATGCCCATGATCACCGGCGACATGACCCGATAGGCCACCGCCTGGGCACGCCGGTCCCCACGCTTGAGGCCGCGTGCGATGCCGCTGTCGAGGCGAATATCGGCGAAACTTGCCATATCTGATCCGTAAGATGCACGAGCGCGACGAAACGTCGCAGATCCGCGCGACGAAGCGTCGCAGGCGGCGACGGATCGCCGGCGCCGGTTGCGGCCGCCCCGGAATCGCGCCCGGCCGGTCAGCCGGCGCTGGCGGGCTCGTCTTCCGCAGTGCCGGGCCGCTGGTAGATCGACGACCGGGACTTGTCTTCCTCGCTGACCCGCCGGCCCAGGGCGAGAAAGGTGGGGATGTCCGAATCGGCCAGGGCCGGCATTTTCGCTTTGCGCGCCAGGGCGGCCTCGATGTAAGGCGCCAGCTCCTGCTGCTTGCGCTGTTCGCGCTCGACGCCGCGTTCCTTGAACTCCGGCATCACCTCGCTGGCGAACAGTTCCAGCGACTCGCAGATGTGCTCATGCTGATTCAGGCCGGCCTGCTGGATGAAGGTCACCTGATCGACCCCGCAGGCTTCGAACTTCTTCAGGTGAGCGCGCAGGTCGTCCGGTGTGCCGATACCGCCCCGGCCACCGGTGAGGGCCTGGCGGAAATCACTGGCCTCCATCTGCAGCTCTGGGCCCCGCAGGGCCTGGAACTCCTGCCACAGGTTGGTGCGGCCCGGCTTGTGCTCACCGAATCCGTACAGGCTGCCGAGGGCGAAGCCGAAGAACTCGAAGCCTTCCAGGCCGCGGCGGATGGCGGTTTCCCGGTCGTGGTGACAGGAGAAGCTCGACACCATGCAGATGTTGGCGTTCACGGCGTGACCAATAGGCACGCATTCGTCGCTCTTGATGATGCCGTAGTACTCGTCCACCCAGGACTGGGCTTCCGCCGGGTCCACGAACGCGAACGTGAGCGCCCCGATGCCCAGCCGCGCGGCCATGCGGATGGTCTCGCGCTGGGAACACGCCACCCACACCGGCGGGTGTGGACGCTGGACCGGCTTGGGCACGATGTTGCGGCACGGCATCTCGAAATACCGGCCGCGATACCCCGGGTAGGGGTCCATGGCCAGCATGTTCAGGATCTGCTCGGTGGCTTCCAGGTAGATCTTGCGCTTCTCCGCCACCGGAATGCGGAAGCCGCCCAGTTCCAGTTCCGCCGACGATTCGCCGGTGCCGAAATCGATCCGGCCCTGGGACACCAGATCCAGTGTGGCGATCACTTCCGCGGTGCGCGCCGGATGGTTGTACTGAGGGATCACCTGGCGGATGCCCTGCCCCAGGCGGATGTTCCTGGTGCGCTGGGAACAGGCGGCCAGAAACACCTCGGGCGCCGAGGAGTGGGAATATTCCTCGAGAAAGTGGTGCTCGACCTCCCAGGCGTAATCGAGGCCCAGCCGATCCGCCAGTTCCACCTGATCCAGCGCCTCGTTGAACAGACGCTGCTCGGCGCCGTCGTCCCAGGGCCGCGGTAGCTGATGCTCGTAGAAGATGCCGAATTTCATGCGTTCCTCCCTGTGCTTCGGCGGACCCGGACCCGGGCCGCCGACTCATCATAGCGCGGCCCGTGAAGAACGGCCCGCGGCCCGAGGCGGCGCCTGGCCCTCGACGGCCCGCCGCCGAACGTTCGTTCTGATTCGGTTGCCGCCCCGGACTTTTTGCTACCATGCCTCGGGTGACCGACCCCACTGACAACCGCCGCGCCCAACTCACCGCCCAGCTCGGGCAGGTCTTCCGCGAGCGCGGTTACGAAGGCGCCACCCTGACCCAGCTTGCCGCCGCCACCGGTCTCGGCAAAGCCAGCCTGTATCACCACTTCCCGGGCGGGAAGGCGGAAATGCTCGAGGTGCTGCTGCGTGAGGCCATTGCGCTGGCAGAACACCGCGCGTTCGCGCGCCTGGAAGGCCCAGGCAGCCCGGAAGAGCGCCTGGCGGCCTTCATCGACGGCTACGCCACCTACCTGGAAGAAAGCGGCGGCCCCTGCCTGCTGGGGGTCCTGGCCCTCGGCAGCGCACGCCAGTCGATCGGCGAGCCGGCGGAGCAGATGAGCGCCCAGATGGCGGACTGGCGAGGCCAGCTCGAACGATCGTTCGAAGCGGCGGGCTGCAAACCCAAGCGGGCGGCGCGGGCCGCCGCGGAGGTCCTGGAAGTGCTCTACGGGGCCCAGGTGATGGCCGCCATGCAGGACGATGCCCGCCACTTCCGGCGGGCCTGCAAACGCCTGCAGCGGGACCTGGGCCGCCTCCTCGGACGCTGACTCCCGGCGCCGGCGGGGTCGGCCGGTGTCAGCGCAACAGGGCGTGAAGCCGGCCGACCCAGCGCAGCAACCGCTCCGGCGCGTGGGCGCGGCGCCAGGCGCCCGCCGCCAGTTTGGCTGCCTCCATCCGGGTCGGGTAGATGTGAATGGTGCTCATCAGCCCCTTCAGGCCCACACCGTGAGTCATCGCCAGCACGAACTCGCCAATCAACTCGCCGGCATGGGGGCCGACGATGGTGGCGCCCAGGATGCGGTCCCGGCCCGGTGCGGTCAGCACCTTCACCCAGCCAGCGGAACCTTCCGGCACGCCACCGCCAACGTCGCCGTCGGCCACCGCCCGGTCCAGGTCGTCCAGCGCGTAGCGGGTCACCTCCACCGGGATGCCGGACTCGCGGGCGTCGGTCTCGGACAATCCCACCCGGCCCACCTCGGGATCGGTGAAGGTTGCCCACGGCACCACGTCGTAGTTCACCGCAAACCTGCGGAACCGCCCGAACAGGGCGTTGACCGAGGCATACCAGGCCTGATGGGCGGCCATGTGGGTGAACTGGTAGGGTCCCGCCAGATCACCACAGGCGAACACGTTGGGACAGGTCGTTCGCAGGTACTTGTCCACCGCCACCGCGCCGCCGGGGCCGGTCTCGATCCCGAGGGCCTCGAGCCCCAGGTTTTCGCTGTTGGGCTGACGGCCCACCGCCACCAGAATCCGGTCGAAAGCGAAGTCGACCGGCGCGCCGTCGAATTCGGCGCTCAATACGCCGGCGCCCGGGTCGGTTGCGGCGGACCGGACGGCCTGGGCCCGGTGGCCGGTGCGGATGTCGATCCCTTCCGCCGTCAGAACCCGCGCCAGGTGCTCGGACACGTCCGGATCCTCCCGCGGCAGCAGCCGCGGCGCCATGTCCATCAGGGTCACGTTGCTGCCGAGCCTTGCGAAAGCCTGGGCCAGTTCGCAGCCGATGGGCCCTGCGCCCAGTACCAGGAGCCGCCGCGGCAGCGACGCCAGTTGCCAGACATCGTCGGAGGTCAATGGCGCCACGTCCGCCAGGCCGGGGATCGGCGGGAGCAGCGGCCGGGCGCCGGCGGCCAGCACGATACTGCGGGTGCTGAGCATCCGATCGCCCACCGCCACGTGATGCGGATCGCGCAACTCGGCCCGGCCGGCAACACATTCCACCCCCAGGCTGCGGTAGCGCTCCATGGAATCCTTGGGCGAGATGGTGGCCACCGCCTGGCGCACCCGCGCCATGACCGCCGGAAAATCCACTTCCGGGGTGACCGCGGTCAGCCCGAAGCGGTCGGCCTGACGCATGGTGTGCGCAACCGCCGCGCTGCGGATCAGGGTCTTGCTGGGCACGCAGCCGGTGTTCAGGCAATCGCCGCCCATGCTGCCCTGCTCCACCAGCGTCACCCGGGCCCGCACCGTGGCCGCAATGTAGGCGGCGATGAGACCGGCGGATCCGGCGCCGATGACCACCAGGTTGTTGTCGTATCTGGGCATGCAGTTCTCCGAGCGGTTGGGTTCAGCCTTCCCCGGCGCGGCGGCTCCGGGCCAGCCGCAGCCCCTCCAGCAGCTTGCGGGCCAGCAGCGGGAAGAGCCCGAGCAGGGACAGGGCCAGGATCATGCCCGGGCTGAGCACGTCGCCGACCCGCTCCACGCTGGCAAGCTGGGTGCCGGCAAACACGAACACGAACGTGCCCGCGAGCATGCCCACCTGGCTGACCCAGTAGAACGTCCAGGTGGCGATCGGGGTCAGGCCCATCACCAGGTTGACGACGAAGAACGGAAACAGCGGCACCATGCGCAGCCCGAACAGATAGAACCCGCCGTCCCGGGCCAGCCCCCGATTGACCGACTCGAGCTGGGCACCGAAGCGCCGCTGCACGGTTTCCCCCAGGAGCTTGCGGGCGATGAGCATGGCGGCGGTGGCACCCGCGGAACTGGCGAACGACACCAGGGCCAGCCCCCACACCAGGCCGAACACGGCGCCGGCTGCCAGGGTCATGACCGCCGCGCCCGGCAGCGACAGCGCAGTGACGGCCACGTAGCCCACGAAAAAAGCCACACTGGCCAGCAACGGCCGCGCCTGCACCGCCGCCACCACGTCGGCGTGCACCGATTTGAGATAGGCGAGATCGAGAAACCGGCCCAGATCGAACACCAGGAACAGCGCCACCAGCGCCACGACCAGAACCAGCAGCAGCGGCTTCAGATACCCGGCCTGACGGCGGCGCGACGGCAGCATGCTGCCCCGGAGGTTTCGGTTGGTTACCATAGCGTCGATTTTCCTACTGACCCCGTTCGTCGCAGACCCCTGCACGGGACAATGGCCGGCAAAACCCATTAGGACTCCGTTGATGGCTCGCAGTTTCCCCGACACCCGCCTGCGCCGGAACCGCGGCCGGGACTTCTCCCGCCGCCTGGTGCGGGAACATACCCTCACCGCCGACGATCTCATCTACCCGATGTTCGTGATCGACGGCAACCGCCAACGGCAACCGGTGCCGTCCATGCCGGGCATCGAACGCCTGACCATCGACCAGTTGCTCATCGACGCGCGCCAGGCCTTCGATCTGGGCATTCCTGCCGTGGCGCTGTTTCCCAACGTCGGCGCCGACCGGCGCAGCGACGACGGCGCCGAAGCCTGGAACCCGGATGGACTGATTCCCCTGGCCGTGGCAGCCGTGAAAGACGCGCTGCCGGAGCTTGGGGTCATCACCGACGCGGCCCTGGATCCGTATACCACCCATGGCCACGACGGCATCATCGACGAGCGCGGCTACGTACTCAACGACGTCACCGTGGAGGCCCTGCAGCAGCAGGCGCTGGTGTGTGCGGCGGCGGGCGCCGACGTCATCGCCCCGTCGGACATGATGGACGGCCGGGTCGGCGCCATCCGCCGCCAGCTCGACCAGGCCGGCCACATCGAAACCCAGATCATGGCCTACTCGGCCAAGTACGCGTCCGGCTACTACGGCCCGTTCCGTGACGCCGTCGGCTCCAGCGCCACCCTGGGCAAAGGCAGCAAGGCCACCTATCAGATGGATCCCGGCAACGGCGACGAAGCCCTGCACGAGATTGCCCTGGACCTCGCCGAAGGTGCCGACATGGTCATGGTCAAACCCGGCATGCCCTATCTGGACATCGTGCGCCGGGTTAAAGACCGCTTCGCCGTGCCCACGTTCGCCTATCAGGTAAGCGGCGAGTACGCCATGCACCAGGCGGCGCTGGACCACGGCTGGCTCGACGAACGGGTGGTGCTGGAGTCGCTGCTGTGCTTCAAGCGAGCCGGCGCCGACGGCGTGCTCAGCTATTTTGCGCTGCGCGCCGCCCGCGCGCTGGCCGGCTGAACCGGCCGGCCAGCAGTTCAGGTCGACTCCCGGACCACCAGGTCGATGCCGGCCCGTCGGAGCTGCTCGACCTCGGTCTCGAGCTCCGTCGCCGACAACGGGTGGGCGGCCAGCCATCCGGACGCCAGGATCAGGGTCAGGCCTGGTCCCGCCACCTCTGCCCGCGGCGCGCTGCCGCTGGCGCGGTGAGCGCGATTCACAATGACGGCCAGGCGCAGCAGCGCCAGTAACCGCACCAGGGCGCGCTGGGTAGGATTGTCGAAGGCGCGGAACGCCAGGCCGGGAAAAGCCCGCCGGTGGCCGCGAACCAGCAGCGCCAGTTGTGTCTGCTCGGTGCGCGAGAACGCTGCCGACGGTGCGTGCGCAAGCAGATAACCGCCGTGCCGGTGGTACTGCCAGGGGGCGACCACCTGCCCGATCTCGTGCAGATCCGCGGCCCAGCCGAGCAGCGCACGCCAATCCCCGCGGCCCTGGTCGGCGGTGTCGCCCGTCCACCAGTCACCCGCCCCGTCGAACAGGGCCAGTGCGGTCTCCCGGACCCGGCGGGCCTGTCCGGCGTCCACGGCGAAGCGCACCTGCCAGTCGGCCACGGCCAGGTCCCGCGGATCGGTGTCCGGACCCGGCAGCGGGGTGTTGCGGTAAATCAGTCCGTCCTGCAGGGAAACATCGGCGAAGCGCATGTCGGCGACTTGCAGGCAGCGGAACAGCCCCTCCACGATGGCCAGCCCGGCGGCAAAGATGTCCACCCGTTCCGGGGCCAGCCCGGGCAGGCCGGCGCCCACCAGCCAGCGTCCGCTGGCAACCGCATCGGTGAGTGCCGCCAGGCCTTCGGCGCCGATCCGCTGTTCGCCCCAGCCGTTGGCCGCCAGCACACTCTGTACCGACTCCACGGTCCCGGAGGTGCCGATGACCTCGCTGCCCGGTGTCAGCGGTCCCAGCCCGTCCAGCACCGACCGGATGCGTTCCCGGGCCGAACGGAAGGCAGCCGCCTGATCCGCTTCCGCGGTGAAGAATGCATCGGTCAACGACACGCACCCCACCGGATAGGAAACCAGCCGCGGCGGGGTGCTGCCGCCCCCCTGGCTCCAGGCCAGCTCGGTACTGCCGCCGCCGATGTCCACCACCAGGCGCCCGCGCCCGGGGCGCCGCGGCACGTGCTGGGCCACCCCCAGATTGATCAGGCGCGCTTCCTCCTCGCCGGACACCACCTCGAGCGGTACGCCGACGATGTGCTCGGCACGGGCAGCGAAGTCGGCCCGGTTGGCCGCTTCCCGCAGGGCGTGGGTACCCGCCATGACGATATGACCCCGCGGCAGCGCCGCCAGGCGCTGTGCGAACCGGGCCAGACAGGCTTCGCCACGAGCCATGGCGTCGGCACTCAGCCGGCCCTGGTCGAATCCGGCCAGGAGCTGCACTTTCTCTTTCAGCCGTTCGATGGTCTGGTAGCGGCCCCCCTGCTGCCGGGCCAGCAGCAGGTGGAAGCTGTTGGACCCGAGGTCGATTGCCGCAAAAGATCACTCATGAGACGCCGTTACCCTGTCTGTCCGTGCCCAGGCCTCATGCTACACTCGCCTGCTGATGTCACTGGGAGATCTTCGATGAGCGACAAGATCGTGCATACCTCCGACGCGGATTTCGAAACCGACGTCCTCAAATCCGACCGGCCCGTTCTGGTGGACTACTGGGCCGAATGGTGCGGGCCATGCAAGATGATCGCGCCCATTCTCGACGAGATTGCCGGCGAATACGCCGACAAACTGAAGATCTGCAAGCTGGACATCGACGCCAACCAGGAGACGCCGCCCCGCTATGGCATTCGCGGCATCCCAACGCTGATGCTGTTCAAGAACGGCGAAGTCGAGGCCACCAAAGTCGGCGCCCTGTCCAAATCGCAGCTTGCCGCGTTCCTGGACAGCAACATCTGAACCGGTAGCGCCAGTGTCCGGCGGCGCCGCCGCCGGCCATCGGTAACGCACCCGCCCCAGTAACCGCCCGCTCCCCGCGGGCGGCAACCGGCCCACCCGCCACGCTATCCGGCGCCCGTCAGGCGGCAGAAGCCGCAGTTAAACACTGCTTGACGGCGGTCGCCAAAACACTACACTTGACCCTGCGCATCCTGGTGGACCCACTCCGCCTACCCGCCGCCGGTTCTTGGCCCTCCCAAAGCACGAACAACGACAACAATCCGAGAATCCGAGAACCCCTGTTCCCGAGCCCCGAACAAGTATTGGTCAACCTACAATAACGCCTATGAACCTGACAGATCTGAAACGCAAGCCCGTGGGCGAACTGGTGGATATGGCCCGCGAAATGGGCCTCGAGAACCTCGCCCGATCCCGCCGCCAGGAAGTCGTCGCCGCCATCGTCCGAAAACGCGCCCAGGATGGAGAAGACATCTACGGCGAGGGCACACTGGAGATTCTCCAGGACGGATTCGGTTTTCTCCGCTCACCAGACAGTTCCTACCTGGCCGGCCCCGACGACATTTACGTCTCACCCAGTCAGATCCGCCGCTTCAACCTTCGCACCGGCGACAGCATTGCCGGCAAAATCCGCCCACCCAAGGACAGCGAACGTTACTTCGCACTGCTGAAGGTCGACGAGATCAACTTCAGCGAACCGAACACCAAGAAGCACAAGATCCTCTTCGAGAACCTGACGCCGCTGTTCCCCAACGAGCGCATGCAGCTCGAACGCGGCAACGGCAGTACCGAGGATCTGTCGGCCCGGATCGTCGATCTGATCGCACCCATCGGCAAAGGCCAGCGAGCCCTCATCGTCTCGCCGCCGAAAGCCGGTAAAACGCTGATGCTGCAGAACATCGCGCAGTCCATCACCGCCAACAACCCGGATGTGGTGATGATCGTGCTGCTCATCGACGAGCGGCCCGAGGAAGTGACCGAGATGCAGCGCTCGGTGCGCGGCGAGGTGGTGGCCAGCACCTTCGACGAGCCGCCGTCCCGGCACGTGCAGGTGGCCGAGATGGTCATCGAAAAGGCCAAGCGCCTGGTGGAACACCAGAAAGACGTGGTGATTCTGCTCGATTCCATCACCCGTCTGGCACGCGCCTACAACACCATCGTACCTTCGTCAGGCAAGGTCCTGACCGGTGGTGTGGACGCCAACGCCCTGGAACGGCCCAAGCGTTTCTTCGGCGCCGCCCGTAACATCGAAGAAGGCGGCAGCCTGACCATCGTGGCCACGGCGCTGGTGGAAACCGGCTCCAAGATGGACGAGGTCATCTACGAGGAATTCAAGGGCACGGGCAACATGGAACTGCATCTCGAGCGCAAAATCGCCGAGAAGCGCGTCTATCCGGCCATCAACATCCGCCGTTCCGCAACCCGTCGCGAGGAACTGCTGATCGGCGAGGAAGAGCTGCAGCGGATCTGGATCCTGCGCAAGCTGCTCCACGACATGGACGACCTGGCCGCCATCGAGTTCATGCTCGACAAGCTGAAGAACACCAAGACCAACGACGAGTTCTTCGCCTCGATGAAGGGACGGTAAGGCCGCCAGCCGTTGCCGTCAGCGGCGACCTATCAGGCGTCGATTCGATCCCGTAGCGGCTCGCCGGTGCAGCGCATCATTCTCGAGCTGAGCGGATCCTTCAGTTTCCGCCCGGGGCAGTACGTGGAGATCCTGCATCCGGACGGGCCGGTGCCGATGTCCATTGCCAGCGCACCCTGGCGGCTGCCCGAACTGCACCTGCACTACCGCTCAACGCCGGGCGTGGTCGAAGCCGCTCGCATGGACGAACTGCTGACCCGCGGCGATCCCCTGCAGATCCGCGGACCAGGCGGCGACGTCAGTCTGCCGGCGCCGCTGCCCGGCCCCACGCTGCTGGTGGCCGGCGGCACCGGCCTGGCCCAGGCTCTGTCGTTCATCGACGCCTTCGAACGGCAGCCGCCCGGCGCGCCGGTGACCCTGCTGTGGTGCGCGGACGAGGCCTCCGACCTGTACATGCAAGCCGAGCTCGAAGCCCTGAGGCACGACTGGCTGCGGGTCGTCTGTCTGGCCGATGCACGACGCGACAGCGACAACGCGGCGATGCGCTGGTTGCGCGAGCACGGCGCTGCGGCCAGTGGCGATCCGGACGCACCGGGTCCCGTCGTGCTGGCCGGCGGGCCGGCTTTCGTATACGCCGCCAGCGACGCTCTGGAGAGCGCCGGTGTGGCAACCGCCCGGCTGAAGTCGGACGTTTTCAGCTACGCACCCCGAGGAGTGTCATGATCGACATCGGCGACTACTACCGTCCCGAGACCTTCGAGCGCATCAAACGCTTCGCCGACGAACGGGAAACCCCGTTCCTGGTCGTAGACAAAGCCAGCGTCGGCGATGCCTACGACGAACTTCACGGGGCGTTCCCGTTCGCCCGCATCTACTACGCGGTCAAGGCCAACCCGGCGCCGGATATCGTGTCGCTGCTGCGCGATCGAGGCGCTTCGTTCGACATTGCCTCCATCTACGAGCTGGACCGGGTGCTCGGCCTCGGCGTCACCCCGGACCGGGTGTCCTATGGCAACACCATCAAGAAGAGCAAGGACATCCGCTACTTCTTCGAGCGCGGCGTGCGGATGTACGCTACCGACTCCGAAGCGGATCTGCGCAACATAGCCAAGGCGGCGCCGGGCTCGAGGGTTTACGTGCGCATCCTCACCGAGGGCACCCAGACCGCCGACTGGCCGCTGTCGCGCAAGTTCGGCTGCCAGACCGACATGGCCATGGACCTCCTGCTGCTGGCGCGGGATCTGGGGCTCGAGACCTACGGCGTTTCCTTCCACGTGGGCTCTCAGCAGCGCGACATCGGCACCTGGGACGCGGCCATCGGCAAGGTCAAGATCATCTTCGAGCGCCTCCACGAAGAGGACGGCATCAATCTCAAGATGATCAACCTGGGCGGCGGCTTTCCCGCCAACTACCTGACCAAAACCCACACCCTGGCTACCTATGCCGAGGAGATCACCCGTTATCTCAAGGAAGACTTCGGCGACGATCTGCCGGAGATCGTTCTCGAACCGGGCCGCTCCCTGCTGGCCAACGCCGGTGTGCTGGTGAGCGAAGTCGTGCTGATCTCGCGCAAGACCCGTACCGGCCTGCACCGCTGGGTATACGTCGACGTCGGCAAGTTCTCCGGGCTGATCGAAACCCTGGGCGAAGCCATCAAGTTTCCCGTGTACACCGACAAACGCGGCGAACTGGAAGAAGCCGTGATCGCCGGGCCCACCTGCGACAGCGCCGACGTGATGTACGAAGACCACAAGTACCCGCTGCCGCTGAATCTGGCCATCGGCGACCGCCTGTACTGGCTCTCCACCGGGGCCTACACCACCAGCTACAGCGCCATCGAGTTCAACGGTTTCCCGCCGCTGCAGGCGTACTACATCTGACGGGCGCCGGAACCCGGACGCGCCTCCGGCACCACCTGCCAGGAAACGCCGAACGGATCCTTCAGCCAGCCGCAGGCCTGCTCACTGCCGCCGCCCTCGATGAGCCGCCGCCAGTAGTGATCCACTTCTTTCTGATCCTGACAGCGTATCTCCAGGGAAATGGCCTCGCTGAAGGTGAACATGGGACCGCCGTTCAAGGCCGTGAAGGGCTGACCGTCGAGTTCGAACGCGACCGTCATGACGCTGCCCGGTTCCTTCTGGTGTAACTCGCGGCCGGCTTCGGTAAAGCGCGTCACGTCGACGACCCGGGAGTTGGGAAAGGTATCGACGTAGAGCGCGGCGGCCCGTTCCGCCTGATCGTCGAACCACAGGCAGGGGGTGATTCTGGCGAGCGTTGCCACGAGCGTGACCTCGATTGACGGTTGCGATACCTGAGAGTCGCCTGGCGCGCCCGGAAATCGACACCCGCCCGGTGGCGCTCACCTCGCGAAGTGGGACTTCCACACCGCCCGGGTACTGTCGCGCTCCGCCAGCGCGGCGGCGATGGCGTCGGTGCCGGGACAATGCTCGCGCCGCCAGGCCGCACCGGCGCTCCAGCGGCTGGCTACCCCGATGGCCAGGTCGGCGATGGTGGGCCCACGCCGCGCCAGCCACGGCTTACCGTCGATGGCCTGCTCGACACTGAGCCAACGGCGCCGGATCCGCGCCCGCGCCCGCTCCCGCAGATCGGCAGCCTCCGATTCGGCGACGAAGCGCAGCGGGTAATCGATGATCTCGATCATCGGATAGATCTCGGCGGCGACGAACACGGTCCAGCGCACTGCCCGGGCCCGTTCCGGGCCACGTCGCCGCGGCAGCAGGCCGGAAACCGGATGCCGCTCCGCCAGGGTCAGCAGAATGGCCGCGGACTCGGTCAGGACGTCGCCATCGGGAGTCTCCAGCGCAGGCACCTTACCGGTGGGATTGACGGCGTGAAACGCGGTCCAGTCCTTGCCGCCTTTGCCGAGTCCGGTACGCACGCAGGCGTAGTCGGCGCCGATCTCGGCCAGTGCCAGTTCCACCATGGCGGCGCCGGACCGGAGCGGTCCGTAGAGCTTGTAGCCCATCAGGTAGTCACCTGGAAAATTCGCGCCGGAGCATCGCCCCGGCGCCGGCGCGGCGTCAACGCCTGCAACGCCGGGGATCGCTCAGCCGCCGTACCACTTGCTGAGAAAGCGCGCCATGTGCGGGTCGGACCGGTGCAGCGGCACCGAGCCGCGGTGGAACCAGCGCACGCCGTAAAATTCGGAGCGATCGAACGCCAGTTCGCGCCGCCGCTCGCCGCCCAGCACATACCCCCGCGACACGTCGGTATGGCCCGCCGTTCGGCCAACGGTGTCGCTCTGGGTCAGGAACAGCGGGCCGTCGGTGAGAAACACGGCATCGATACCCAGTTCTTCCCGCGCCTCGCGCCGGACCGTGTCCCGGGGATGCTCGCCGGCTTCCACATGGCCTCCAGTGGGAAGCCAGAGTTCCGCCTTGACGTGATCCACCAGCAGCACTTGATCACCGTCCACCAGCGCGAAGTAGGAAACCAGGTGGCGCGGCGGCTGATCCGGCGGGTGCAGCCGACACAGTTCCACGCCGGAATCGACCCAGCGCAGGGCGTCGGCGCGAGTCTGCCGCTCGAGGTCATCGAGCGGTTCGATGGATTCGATCTCCTGCCGGATGGCCGCCCGCATCAGATTCCCCCGCCGGTGTTAGGATTCCGTGATCCGCGCGCCAAGGCACACCTTGGCCTCATGGACCAACCTGCATGCCGGACGACGAACACTGCATTCTGCTCGAGGCGTACCGCGCCGTGTACATCGACATCGCCAAGGTCGCCTCGTCGAGCATCAAGTCCACCCTGGCGGCGCTGCTCGGCCTCCATGAGGCCGCCGGGAACCCGCACCAGATCCCGTTCCCGCGGCCGCCCGCGGCAGATCCAAGCAGCGTGCGGCTGTTCCCGCACCACTTCACCTTCGCCTTCGTCCGCAACCCATGGGATCGGCTGGTGTCGTGTTATCGGGACAAGATCCGCGGCGAGGTCGCGGACTTCACCGGTTTCGCAGAATCCGGGGTCGCCCACTGCCTGGCTCACTACGGCGTGTTCTCGCCGGACATGTCCTTCGCTGATTTCGTGGACGCCATCGCGGCAATCCCCGACGAGCAAGCGGACGAACATTTCCGTTCCCAGGCAGGCTACGTGACCAATGCCGCCGGCGCCATCGCCGTGGACTTCGTGGGGCGCTACGAATTCCTTGCGAGCGACTTCGCCCACGTTGGACGCAGCATCGGCCTGCCGCCCGACACCCGGTTACCGAAACTGCAGGCGGCGCCGCCAGCCGACCCGGCACGCTATTACACACCGGCCACCATCGAGATCGTGGCGCGGCGTTACCAGCGGGACCTTACTGCGTTCGGTTACCGATGGGCTTCCGATTGACTGAGCGCTCAGAACGAGATCGCCAGATCATAGGCACCGCGGTATCCCACGCCATCCTCTCGCAGCCGCAGGGTCAACTGGTCCAGAGCCGCGGCATCGCCGCGAAGGACCAGGTCCCGATCCAGACCTATCGGGTTCTGACCGCGCTTGCGGTAAGGCCCGGAATCGAACACACCACGTTCGACTTCCGACGGCAAGTAGAGCTGCGTCGAGTGACTGGTCCATTCGAGGCCGGGAATGACCGTCTGAACGTGAATGTGGGCCATTCGACCGGGGTACCAGCCGGGAATGATCGTCGTGAACTCCACCCTGCCGGCGGCGTCCGTCATCTGATGACCCCGCAGAAAGCTGGCGCCCGTGGTGTCGATCGCATCGCCGGTAACCTCCAGGGTCTCCAGGTCGAACTGCTGGTTGCTTACCCCGGAATAGAGCCCGTCCGCATCGCTGTGCCAGATGTCCACTCTGGCGCCTTCGATGGGCCTGCAGTGATAGTCGCTGAGGACATTGAGGGTCAGACGCAGCGGCACCCCCTCCCTGTCCCCGGTGACATCGCTGCGGTCGGGACTGTCCGTCAGCGGATACGGGCCCGGCGTCTGCCGCAGCGTGGGCCGGCAGGCGGAACTGGGCATGACCCGCTCTGCCCTGAGTTCGTTCAGCGGCGCAACCGCACCGGCGATCGCCCAGCCACTCAGACCGTGCAGAAACTGCCGTCTCTTCATTGGCGCCTTCCCCCTCAGCCATCGTTCACATCATAGCGGAGTATGATCTGCTTGTTTGCCGTTAACCCCTACCGCCGCGCAAACAAGCCGATAGCCACAATCGCAGGTATCCTGTTCCTGCAGGTCACCGTATCGGCGATGCCAGACGCCGCTCCCAAGATCGCTTTCCAGACGTTTCAACCCTGGGGACACGTCGCCCAGGGCTCGAAACGACGACATGGCGGCACGCACTCCGGCATCCAGGTAGGCCGCCGGACGGCGCCAGTAGGCGCACAGGAATCCGTCCGCACAGTCATGAGGGATCTGGACTACAGAGACTTCAACGGGACCGAGCCACTTGCCGTAGTCCTCCATGCGGGGCATCTGCGCCTCGTCCAGCGCATCAAAGTGATCGTCAGCGAATGGCAGACCCTCGGCCCGGGCCTGAACCGCGGGCGCAGCCGTCACTGGACGCTGCCGGATCATCGCCATGGACGGTTCGACCGCCGTGACGCTCCGGTCGGCGGGTTCGTAGGAGCCGGCCCCCGCGCCCACGTTCAACACCGTCCGCGCGGGCCCAAGCGCTCTTCGGATCGGCGCTCCGATTACAGGATCGGGTCTGCGTCGGTCGGCATAGCCGACGCCGATGGTGTCGTAAAGCCTGCTCACCCCGGCAGCACCCGCAGGAGGGTTGTACGCTCACTCGAACTCATCGAAGCAAGGCAGATCATCAGGCAATGGAACCCACGGCTGCTTGCGCTTCGTCCAGTAGTGGGCGTCAGGCTCGAGCCAGGTAGTATCGTCCAGAGTCCCGGCCTTCACCGCCATGAGCGCACGGGTAGTGTTGTAGATCCGCACCCCGCAGTCGGGGCAGAAGGCGCAGGTCTTCACCCGGCCGCTGGCAACCGTGGCCTGGAACGTCTTCAACTCGCCGGAAAGCAGACGTAAGGCGCCGGCGCGGATGATCAGGCTCATTCCGAAGGCGCTTCCAGACTGCTTCTGGCAGTCCCGGCAATGACAGACGTTCAATCGTTGAACGTCGCCCTCGATACGGTAACGGACAGATCTGCATTGGCATCCGCCGATGAGTTGCCGGGGTTCCATATCGCGGGTCCAACGTTCCTCTTGGCGCCGATTCTATCGCCCCCAATGATCGCCGGTCAGTAACGCCCCTCGGCCATCATTGCCAGCAGCGCCTCCATGTCGTCCTGCTCCGTGTCCAGGGCGGCGATGTTCGGTTGGCGTTTCCCGCAGCGGGTGCAGCGATGAAGAATCTGGAATCCCTTGCGGTTGCGCAGCAGGCGAACCGGTTCCATGGGCGCACGGCATCCGCTTGCGCGATCACCTGGACGCGCGTCGTCGACGTGAAGCGACCACAGGCACCGCGGACAGTGATTGCGGTAGCTTCCGTTGGTGACTGGCCGGACTTGCGCTCCGCAGTGAGCACAGGTGAAGCCGGCATTTTCGCGACTGTTCGCCAAATCCCGTCTCCACCGTGCGATTGAGCAGCGGTTGGAAACGGGTTCGGTTCGTTCTTACCTCGAAGGGCTCCAGGCTTACCCGGGGAGTGGTCGATTCATCGCGCCTCTTTAGGACGCGCGATTACTTTCGTTTCCGGCTTCATCGGAGCGATTGCATCTCCGAATCCGGACCTCGACCGGTTTTGTTTTCCTCGTGAGTGCAGGGTTCTGTACCGGCCACTGTAACGCGGGGAGACTGTTCTGCGGCCCCACCTTCCACCGATAGACGTGCACCCGGATTCACTGGCTCTGGCGTCCTCCCCGTCAAGGGATTCGACGAACGCTCGGATACCTCGGCAACAGGATTCTCATGCGATTGATTCCGGGGCAGTCTATCAGCACCCGAGGGGAAAGGCCGCGCCCGCTCAGAGCTGCGGCACGGTGATCAGCTGGAGGCCTGGCCGGCCTGGGGAAGCGGCGCCTCCTCCCGTTCGGGCTGGGGCAGCGCCGGTAGCCGGTCGTTGCTCTGGGCCAGCAGTTCGCCGCCGCGCTCGAGTTCGCCCATGGCTACGCAGAGCCGGCCCAGTTCCCCCTGGGCGGCCGCGCTGCGGCGCAACCGCAGGCTGGCCTCGAAGTACTCGCGAGCTTTGGCCCACTGCCGGTTCATGAGGCTGATGCGGCCCAGCGCCAACAGCAGATCCGGGTCGTTGGGCCGCTCCTTGAGCCAGCCTTCGGCGACCACGAGCTGACGGCCCGGATCGCCCGCCAGAGCCCCGTAGATGGCCAGCAGCTCCGGGTCGAAATCCTGCTCTACCGCGCGGCGCAGGATGGGTTCCGCGTCACCGGCACGGTCGGCGGCCTCCAGCGACCGGGCCACGCGAGCCACCAGGGCCGGTTCGCGCCGCAGGTCTTTCGGCAGTGATTTCCACAGGGCCGCCGGGTCCGCGCGCTCGTCCTGCAACCGGGCCAGCCAGGCCTCGATCAGCAGGGCGCGCAATTCCGTCTCGCCCATCACCTTGTTGCGCTTCAGGTCGTTGCCGATTTCGATGATCGCCTGCCAGTCCTGCACCTGACGGTAGCAGGCCACCAGCATGCGCAGCACCTGGGGATGCCGCGGTACCTGGCGCTGAAGCTGCAACAGGGTCGCCAGACACTGTTCCCACTGACCTTCCGCCTGCTGCAGTTCCGCCTGGGTCAGCCCCACCGCCAGCTCCGAGCCTGGCGTGGATTCGTGGGCCTGACGCAGCAGCTCGTCGCGGCCGCGGCTGTCGCCGAGTTCGTGGGCGGCCCGTGCCGCGTTCAGATAGTTGATGAGCGGCGCCTGCACCCGTGGCGCCGCCGCTTCCAGGCGCTTACGCGCCTCCGCCCAGCGCCCTTCCGCCAGCAGCAGCATGCCGCGCACGGTCTGATTGCGGGCGCCGCGCACGCGGCGCCGTTGAGTCCAGCCGCGCAGGCTGGAGCCGCTGTGGCCGAGGCGCCGGATCAGCCAGCCGATCAGCCGCAGCAGCAGATAGAGCGCTGCCATAATGCCGACGGCGAACCACAAGCTGGTTTCCACCGCCATGTCGTTGTAGGCGATCAGCACGTAACCCGGATCCCGGGACATCAGTACCCCGATCAGGCCGCCGAGGACCAGTGCCACCACCAGCACCAGCACGGCCACCTTCATGCCGGGTTCCTCAGCACGTCCTGGAGCGCGTTGAGAGAGCCGGAAATGTCGGGCAGCGCCTGCTCCAGTTCGACCTCGGTCAGCGCTTGCAGCTCACTGATCAACCTTTCCGCGGGCCGCTCGGAGGTGTCCAGGTACTCGTCGATCCAATCGAGCGCCGTGTTGATGCTTTCCTCGAACATGAGCTGTTCGCCGCGCAGGGCCGCCATCTGAGCACGTTCCAGCATGAGGCGCAGGTTGAGTGCCAGATACACCGCTTCCTCCGGCGCCAGCAGCGGTTTCACCGCCCCCTCGAAGCGACGGAAACGCAGGTAGCGGTCGAGCTGGCTTTCCAGCGCCGCCAGCGGGCCGGACGCCTCTGGTGTCTCCGCCGCCTGGGGTGCTTGCGCCGCGATGTACTCGGGAACCTTCAATGGCAGTGTGTCGAGATCCCGTTTGGCGGCCTCGAGGCGCAGGAATACCCCTTCCAGATCGACCCCTTCGATGCCCTCCAGAGCCGCAATCTCGTCTGCCAGTCGGGCACGCACCTCGTGCAGCGAGAAGTCGTCGAGTTGCTGCAGTACGCCGTCGGCCGCCTGCAGCAGGGTCAACGCGCCGGTGACGTCACGCTCCATGAGCAGGCGATGGTTGGCGATGCGCAGCAGATACTGAATCTCGGCCCGCTGCCACTCGCCGGTGGACGGCGGCGCCTGCCGGGAGACTTCCGCCAGCGCCGCGCGCAGTGCCGCCGCGGTCTCCGCCCGGGCCCGGGCCTGTTGATCACGCAGTTCGTCCAGCGCCTGCTGACGGTCCCGTTCCAGGGCCGCGAAGCGCGCGTCGGTGTCGCCCAGTTCCGCGGCCAGCCCGTCCAGCCGGCCGGTCAGATCCGGCGTGTCATCGAGGTAAATCAGGTGGTAATACAGATAACCGGCGCCGCCCAGGGCCGCCAGCGCCACCAGCAGGGCCAGCCCACCCAGAATCCGGCCGCCGCGTGGACGCGCCGGCGCGGCGGCGGGCGCAGTGGCGGCGGCCGACGGCGTGCCGGGCCCGGTTTCCCCTTGGCCACCGGCTTCCTCCGTTGGACCGGCTTCCGCAGCCGTGGCCGGACCCGGCTCGGCCAGACCAGGCTCGGCCGGACCAGGCTCGGCCAGACCAGGCTCGGCCAGACCAGGCTCGGCCGCCTGCCCGGCTTCCGGGGGGGCGCCGGACGCGTCGTCGTGCGGGCCCGGAGCACCTTGTTCGCTGTCGCGATCCGGGTCCTTGGCGTCCTCTCTGGATTCTGTGCTCATGCCATTCCCAGTGGTCTTTCAGGCGCCGGCGCCCGGCGATTCCAGGGATGCGAGACCACGCAGCCACGCATCGCTATCGGCTCCAGCACAATCATGGAGGGTCTGGAGACCGAGTTCCACACCGAGTCCGGCGACCCGGGCGGAGGGCACCAGCACCGGAATGTCCGGGCGGCCGCCGGCGGACAGCCAGAAATCCGCCACCACCCGCAACGCTTCGCCGCTGGCGGCAACCACCGCATCACAATCGAGAACCGGGGCGCCGGCAGCCGGCGGCCGCGGGCGGCGCCGGTAACACTCGAATCGCTGCACCCGGCCGCCGCGCGCCGCCAGCGCCGGCTCCAGAAGCTGACGGCCGCCCAGGCCCGCCACCACCAGGACCCGCCCGGGCTGGCGCAGCGCCGGCAGTGCCAGCAACCCTTCGGTGGTGGCCAGATCGGGATTGGCGGTGTCGAGGCCGGCGTCGGTCAGAACCTTTGCGGTGCGGGCGCCGACCGCCATGATCCGCGCCGACGGCAACCACCGCTGGCCGCTCAGGGCCGGCAGACCGAAACGCACCGCGTGCTCGGACAGAAACACCACAGCGTCGAAGGGGCCTTCGGGGGGGCGATTGTCCAGGGCCTGGATCTCGATGACCGGCAATACCACGACCTGGTGTCCGTGACCTTCCAGATCCCGCGCCTGGCGCCGGGCGCCGGGCTCGGAGCGGGTGAGCCAGACCTTCACCGCCACCGGCCCGCCGGCATCTCAGTGATCCAGAGCGCCGAGGATGGCATCGGCACCCTGAGCGCGCAGATCCGCCACCGCGGCGGCGCCAACCGCTTCCGGATCGGACCCGGAAACGGCGACTTTCAGCATCCGGCTCCCGTCCACGGCCCCCAGGGCCGCCGCCAGATGGATCTGCCCGCCATCCAGCCGGGCATGGGCGCCCAGGGGCGCCGAACAGTCCGCGGCCAGACCGGCGGTAACCGCCCGTTCGGCGCTGACCGCGCGGCGCACGGTCGGGTCGTCCAGCGGGGCGATGAGTTTCCGCACGGCAACCGCATCCGCCAGGCACTCGATGCCCAGGGCTCCCTGACCGGCGGACGGCACCGAATCCTCCACGCTCAGAAACTCGGTGACCCGGTCCAGCAGGTGGAGCCGCGCCAGCCCCGCGCCGGCCAGCACCAGCGCATCGTATTCGCCGGCATCCAGCTTGCCGAGCCGGGTCCCGACATTGCCGCGGATGGGCCGCACATCCAGATCGGGACGCCGGGCCCGGAGCTGGCACTGACGGCGCAGACTCGCCGAGCCGATGCGCGCGCCGCGGGGCAGATCCGCAACCCTGTGGCCGCTGGAACTGACCAGGGCGTCCCGCACGTCGTCGCGAAACGCCATGACCGGCAGCGCGAAGCCGTCCGGCAGGTGCGCCGGCACGTCCTTCATGGAGTGCACGGCAATGTGCGCCAGACCGTCCAGCATGGCCTGCTCCAGTTCCTTGAGAAACAGGCCTTTGCCGCCCACCTCGGACAGCGGCGATGACAGCCACTTGTCGCCCAGGGTGCGCATGCCGAGCAGGCGCACCGAAAGACCCTGGTGCAAGGCGCTGAGCGCCGCCTTCACGTGCTCCGCCTGCCACAGAGCCAGCGGACTCTCCCGGGTTGCAATGATCAGTTCGTCCATGACTCCCTTGCCTTACAGGCTCTTGACGAAGCGCCGCACGGCGGCCAGATGGCGGCGGCTGACGTCGAGCGCTTCATCGACGTCGCGCAGACGGATCCGGGCCTGACCCGATTCGCCGCGCTCCAGCCGCTCGATGTGGGCAGCGGCCACCAGCGAGTTGCGATGAATACGCACGAACGTATCACCGAACTCTTCCTCGAGCTCGCGCAGGGTCTCGTCGATGATCACCTCGCCGCCGGTGTAGCGCACCGTGACGTACTTCTGGTCCGCCTGGAAGTAGCGGACGTCGTCCACCGGCACCAGTTCGAGACCGCGCCGGGTTCGCGCCGAAATGTGCGCGCGCCGGCTCTCATCGGCTTGGCTCAGCGCGGCCAATTGCACTTTGTTGACCCGCTGCGCCCGTTCCAGGGCGACCCCGAGATTTTCCCGGCGCACTGGTTTCAGGAGGTATCCCACCGCCTGCAGGTCGAAGGCCTGCACCGCGTGTTCCTCGTAGGCGGTGCAGAAGATTACCGCCGGCGGCGCCTCCAGGGCGCTCAGGTGGCGGGCCGTTTCCAGCCCGTCCATGCCCGGCATGCGGATGTCCAGCAACACCACGTCCGGGTCGCTGTGCTGCGCCTGCTCCAGCGCCTGCAGACCGTTGCCGGCTTCACCCACCACGGTGCAGCCTTCCAGCGCGCCGACCATGCGCGCCAGACGGTCACGGGCCAGTTGCTCGTCGTCGACGATGAGGATCTTCATGGGGCTCAGGATGATAACGGTTGCGGCGCCGATGCGCAGATCCGCGCCGGGGCGCTCACGAGTCAGCGGGCGCCGTCAGTGGCAGTTGCAGGGTGGTCACGTAGCGGCCGTCGCGGACATCGTCGCGAAGTTCGGCCGCGCTGCCGTAAAGGGCGGCCAGCCGCTGGCGGATGTTACCCAGGGCCATCCGGTTGCCATTGCCGGTTGATTCGCCAGCCGGCGCCAGCGGGTTGCCGATTTCGACGTTGACGCGGTCTTGCGCCACCCACAGTCGGACCCCGACGGTGCCACCCTCCGGCAGCGGCTGAATGCCATGGTAGATGGCGTTCTCCAGCAGCGGCTGCAGGGTCAGCAGCGGTACCTGAACCCCGGGCGGTACCGGCTCGAGTTGCCAGTCCGTGGTCAGCCGCTCACCCAGGCGCAGGCCCTCGATGCGCAGATAGCGCTCGCACAGGGTCAGCTCGTCGCTGAGCGGAACCTGACTGCCAGCGTCGTTGAGGCTGGCCCGGAACAGCTCCGACAGGTCCTCCACCACGGCCTCGGCGGTGGCCGGGTCGGTCTCGATGAGACTGGCGATGATGTTCATGCTGTTGAACAGGAAGTGCGGCCGGATGCGCGACTGCAGGGCCTGGATTCGGGCCCGCAGTTCCGCCTGCTCCTGCACCCGGAGCTGCTGCTGAACGTAGAAGTAACGCAGCGCCAGAGCCGCAATGATGCTGGCAATGACCATTTCCCGCAGCAGCATGGCGCCATCCAGCGGGGGGCCGAACACGGCGCCGGCCATGATCCGGTCGGCGCTCAGGCCGACCGCCAGCGTCACCCCCATCACCATGGCGAATGCCAGCAGCGCGCCGGCCGCCAGCGGCAGCCGGGCCAGCAGCGGCCGGCTGCTGCACAGCGCACCCGCCGACAGCAGCGACACCCACTGCACGAACAGCGACAGCAGCGCCATGCGTACCCAGGTGATCTCGGGACCGGCGAACAGCAGCACCAGCACCAGCATTTCGCCGAACAGCACCAGCAGCGAGATGGCCGGGATACTGCAAAGGTCCGGAAGGGTAAAATGGTCCGGAAGGGCAAAATGGTCCGGAATGGCAGAATGGTCCGGAAGGGCAGAATGGTCCGCTGCGGGAACCGGCGCTCCGGTGGTCCCCGGCCGGCTGGTATAATTCGCCATCTTTTCCCGCAATCGAATCAGACCATGAGCCAAGAGTCAGATAGAGACGCCAAACCCTGGGGCGGCCGCTTCAGCGAAGCCACCGACGCCTTCGTCGAAGCGTTCACCGCGTCGGTGAGCTTCGATCAGCGGCTCTACCACCACGACATCGAAGGCTCCATCGCCCACGCCACCATGCTGGCCAGCGCAGGGGTGCTGACCGAAGCAGAGCGCGACCGCATCGTATCGGGATTGCGCGACATTCACAAAGAGATCGACGAAGGCCGATTCGACTGGCGGGTGGACCGTGAAGACGTGCACATGAACGTCGAGAGCCGCCTCATCGCGCTGATCGGGGATACCGGCAAGAAGCTCCACACCGGCCGCTCCCGCAACGATCAGGTGGCTACCGACATCCGCCTGTTCCTGCGCGACGCCATCGACGACCTGCTGGCCCTGGAAACGGATCTGCTCGGGGCGCTGCTCGACCTGGCGGAGCGCCACGCCGACACGGTCATGCCCGGCTTCACGCACCTGCAGCCGGCCCAGCCGATCACGTTCGGCCATCACCTGCTGGCCTGGTTCGAGATGCTGCAGCGGGACCGGGAACGTCTGCGCGACTGCCGCAAGCGGGTCAACGTGCTGCCCCTGGGCGCCGCCGCGCTGGCGGGCACCACGTTCCCCATCGACCGGCAGATGGTGGCCGATGCGCTGGGCTTCGACGCGGTGGCAGAGAACTCCCTGGATGCTGTGAGTGACCGCGACTTCGCCATCGAGTTCTGCGCGGTAGCGAGCCTGACTCTGGTGCACCTGTCGAGATGGAGCGAGGAACTGGTGCTGTGGTCGTCGCAGCAGTTCGACTTCATCGATCTGCCGGACCGGTTCTGCACCGGCTCCAGTATCATGCCGCAGAAAAAGAATCCCGACGTGCCGGAACTGGTGCGCGGCAAGACCGGCCGGGTGGTGGGTGATCTGGTGGCGCTGCTGACCCTCATGAAGAGCCAGCCACTGGCCTACAACAAGGACAATCAGGAGGACAAGGAGCCGCTGTTCGATGCCGTCGACACGTTGCACGGCTGCCTGACCGCCATGAACGGGCTGATCCCGGCCATCGAGGCACGCGAACAGAACATGGCCGGCGCCGCCCGCCTCGGCTTCACCACCGCCACCGATCTGGCCGACTACCTGGTGCGCAATCAGGTGCCGTTCCGCGATGCCCACGAGGTGGTGGGACGAACCGTCGCCTACGCCCTGGATCAGGGCAAGGACCTGGAAGACCTGACCCTGACGGAGTTGCAGCAGTTCGGCGGCAACGCGGTGGACGAGCGTGTCTTCGATGTTCTGTCGCTGCAAGGCTCGGTGGCGGCTCGCGACCACCTCGGCGGCACCGCGCCGGTCCAGGTCAGGGCGGCCGTGGCCCGGGGCCGCAGCCGGCTCTAACAGCCGCCTTCCGGCAGGCGCCTGGATCGCGTCTACACTTGCCGGTATGAGCCGGCAATCCGACAGGCAGGGCGACACTGAGGTAGACCCAGCCGCGCTGGCCACATTGGTGCAGCGATTCCGCCATCTGCACGGGCTGCGCCTGGCCCGGACCGGGGCCCGCCTGCTGGAGCGCCAGCGCCGGGTTCTGGAAGCCCTGCCGATGCTCTATCACCGCAACCACCCGAGCCTGCCGGGCTACGCCGGCGCCGATATTCCGTGCGGCATCGCACAGTTCCGGCCGGGCCCGGCGGAGGTGGAAGCCCTGGGCCGCATCGCCCGCACCTATCGCGAACCCGCGATGCCGCCTGCCCAGGCCGATCTGCAGGCGATGTTCATCATGGGCAGCGGCGGCACGGTGGGACAATCCGGCGACAGCGACATCGACCTGTGGGTGTGCTGCGACGCCATGCTGCACTCGGTGTTGTGGCCGAAGGTCCGCCTGATCGACCAGTGGGCCGCCGAACTGGGTCTGGAACTGCACAGCTTCCTGGTGGACCCGAACGTGCTTCGCACCCGTCAGCGGCTACCGGGCACCCGCACCCCCGGGCTGCTGCTGGACGAGTTTTACCGCAGCGCGGCACTGGTGGCCGGCCGCTACCCGCTCTGGTGGCTGGTGCCCGAAGACGAACCCGCCGCCTATCGGGCCGCCGCCGAGCGGCTGCAGAAGCGCCGCTACGTCGGACCGGAGACCGTCATCGATTTCGGCCCGGTCCCACGCTTCGCGCCGGACGAACTGGCCCAGGCTGCGCTCACCGAACTCGACCGGGCCCGGGTCACACCGCACAAATCCCTGCTCAAGCTCACACTCATGGAAGCCTATGCCCGGGCGCCGGCGCTCGGCACGGTGTCGAGCGCCTACAAGGCGCGGGTTCACGCCGGCGAAGGTGATCCCCTGCGGCTCGACCCCTATCTGCTGCTGCATGACCACGTGGAGCGCTACCTGAAGGCCAGCGCTCAGGAATCCCGGATCGAGTTCGCGCGCGGCCTGCTGCTGGGCAAAGCCGCCGGCAACGCCATTCCGGCCCGGGCCGGTTCCCCCGCCGACGAACGCGCCCTGCTGCAGCGATTTCTGGACTGGGGTTTCAGCCACGACGATGTGGTCCGCTTCCGGTCCCTGGACACCTGGTCCATGAGCGAGCGGATGGCCGAGAACCGCAACGTGCTGGAGGCGCTGGACCGGGGTGTCGATCTGGTCCAGGACCTGGTCGCGGAAGCGGCAGTGGATGTGCCGGACAGCAGCGCCACGGACGACTGGCGCCAGCTTCACTGGTTGAACGAGACCCGCCTGAAACAGGTCCGGCAGGCAGTGAGGCAGCTTACCGCCGCGGAACCGGGCGCCGTGCCCCGCCTGCACCCGGCTCTGATCAGCCGCCGCCAGCTATTGACCCTGAAGGTGCACCAGTCGAGCAACGGCTGGGTCGCCGCCGACGGTAAGGAGCAGGTGATGGCCTGCCGCCGCCTGGTTGCACTGGCGCTGTGGGCCGAACTGAACGGCGCGCAACTGGTGCCGCTGCGACCCGACCCGCGCCTGACCCGCAATCTGGCCCAGATTTTTCAGGGCTTCCGCAATCCGGAGCAGCCCATCCAGGTGTTCGCCAATGCCGAGACCCACGAGTTTCCCCCGGGGGTGCACGGGCGCGGCGACCTGCTGCGGCTGCGCCAGGAACCGCTGCGCTACGTGGGTGCGCAACGCCTGCCGCTGGACTCCTTCGACATCGTGACCCGCAGTCCCAGCGGCCGCTGGCACGTCGAGGCGGTAGCGGACCTCGGCGCCGTGCAGCGCATCGGTCCGATACTCGGCCGACCCACCCGCGAAGTCTGCTGGCACGTCATCGGCGGCGACGGCCGCTTCGTCACCGCCCGCCGTCTGGAAGAACTGCACGCCCTGGCGGAGCGCATTCTCAGCACCCCGGGCGCGCTGTTCGCCGTGCCGGTGGGATCCAGTACGTTGACCTTGCGGCGGCGGTCCCACAATGGGGTCGAGGTACGGCGTCATGCCGACCTCGCCGAACTGCGCGCCTACGTTCTGGACTGTGGCTGCGAGGTGTTCGGCTTCGATCCGGCCAGCACCCGGCTGCGCTCGACTCTGCGCGCGAGCTGATCACCCTGACCCGGCGCCGGCGGCGGACCCGGGAGCCCGCTATCGGCGCGGCCTGCCCGACGCCTGTATACTGTCGCGTTTCTGGTTCCGGACCGCCCGATGCGCTGGCTGCTGACTTCCATCCTGTTCCTGCAATGCGCAACCTGCGGCCAGAAAGGGCCTCTCACCCTGCCGGATCGGCCTGGGGCGCAGCGCGACCAGGAACCGTCACTGCTGACCCGCCAACCGGGCGATGTCGCGCCCGCCGTCCGCGGGGTGCCCGCGTGAGCGTGCAGGCTTTCCCCCGCAAAGGCGGCGAGTTGTACGCCGACGGCGTGCCCCTGGCACAGATCGCCGGGCAGGTCGGTACGCCCGTGTACGTCTACGCACAGCGTCACTTCGAGGCCCGCTACGCCGCCCTCGAAGCGGCCATGGCCCCACGTGGCGCCGACATCTGTTATGCCGTCAAGGCCAACTCGAACCTGGCGGTACTGAGCTGCTTCCAGGCCCTCGGCGCCGGCTTCGACATCGTCTCCGCCGGAGAACTGCAGCGCGTCCTGTGTGCCGGCGGCAGTGCCGATAGGGTGGTGTTCTCGGGCGTCGGCAAGCGCACCGACGAGATCGATCTGGCGCTGAAGCTGGGTATCCGCTGCTTCAACGTCGAGAGTGCCGCCGAACTGGAGCGGCTGGCGGAGCGGGCCCGGTTGCTCGGCCGGGTGGCTCCGGTGTCGATCCGGGTCAACCCGGACGTCGACCCGATGACGCATCCCTATATTTCCACCGGGCTCAAGTCCAACAAGTTCGGCGTGCCGCGCGACGCGGCCCGGGCCCTGTATCGAAAGGCCAGCAAGGACCCGGCGCTTTCGGTGGATGGCATCGACTGCCACATCGGCTCGCAGATCCAGGAACCGGCACCGCTGCTGGAAGCCCTGGACAGCCTGCTGGCGTTGATCGACGACCTGTCCACGGACGGTATCGACCTGCAGCACATCGATCTGGGTGGCGGTCTCGGCGTCAGCTACGACAATGCCGCCGACCCCGCGGCCGGCTTCGACGCGGCCGCCTATGGCGCCGCCCTCAACCAGGCTCTGGCCGGCCGCCCCCAGCGCCTGGTGCTGGAGCCCGGGCGCTATCTGGTGGGTAACGGCGGCGTGCTGCTGACCCGGGTGGAACTGCTGAAACCCGGAGCCGGCGCCGACGACCCCGGATTCGCTGTGGTCGACGCCGCCATGAACGACCTGATCCGGCCGGCCCTCTATCAGGCCTGGCACGACGTGACACCGGTGCACGAAGCAACGCCGGCAAGCACCGCCGCCCGGCGCTGGGACGTGGTCGGCCCGGTCTGCGAGAGCGCGGACTTTCTGGCCCGGGACCGGACCCTGGCGCTGGCCGACGGCGACCTCCTGGCGATCCGCTCGGCCGGCGCGTACGCCATGGTTCAGAGTTCCAACTACAACTCCCGCCCCCGTCCAGCGGAAGTCATGGTGAACGGCAGCGAGTTCCGGGTGGTGCGGCGCCGCGAGACCATTCGGGACCTGCTGGCCCTGGAACTCGCCGAGGACTCAGCCGGACTGGCGCCACTGGGCGACGGAGACGTCGTCTGATGCGCCTGGACTTCGCCAAAATGCACGGCCTCGGCAACGACTTCATGGTCATCGATCTGGTGACCCAGCAGTGCCGGATAACGGCGGAGCTGGCCCGCGCCTGGGGTGACCGTCATACCGGCATCGGTTTCGACCAACTCCTGCTGATCGAGCCGCCCACCGAGCCGGAAGCCGATTTCCGCTTCCGCATCTTCAACACCGACGGCAGCGAAGCCCGGCAGTGCGGCAACGGCATCCGCTGCGTGGCCCGTTATGTGGCGCACCGGCGCCTCAGCCCCAAACCGGAACTGGTGTTCCAGACCCTGGGTGGGCCGGTGAGCACGCGCCTGCGCGAGGACGGCAGCGTCGAGGCGGACATGGGTCAACCCCGCTGGCAGCCGTGCGACATTCCATTCGACCCGGGCGCCGCCGCGAACGCCCGGGCGGTGCCGGACTTTGCGGCAACCTACGACGTGCCGCTGTCCGACGTCACGGTGCGACTCACCACGGTCTCCATGGGCAACCCCCACGCGGTGCTGCTGGTGGACAGCGTCGCCGATGCCCCGGTGGCAGTGCTCGGGGCGGCACTGGTGGCGCACCCGATGTTCCCGGAAGGCGCCAACATCGGCTTCTGCGAAGCCGTGGACCCGGGTTTTCTGCGCCTGCGGGTGTTCGAGCGCGGGGTCGGCGAAACCCGCGCCTGCGGCACCGGCGCCTGCGCGGCCGCGGTGGCCGCCCGGCTGCTGGGACGGATCGGCGACCGGGCCAAGGTTTCCCTGCCCGGCGGCAAGGTGCGCATCGGCTGGCAGGGCCCCGGGAGCACCGTTACAATGACCGGACCCGCCACGCTGGTGTTCGAAGGATGGCTGTAGCAGCACGGGCCCCGTTCTCGTCCATCCGCTTGTCGCCCACCGTCAGGACCCGCAGCATTCCGTTCGCCCGCAGGCAGACCACGCACAACCGCCCCAGCGCGGGAATCCGGTAGAGAAATGCAAACAGCCAGTGACGATCCCCAGCCGGTGAGCGAAGAACAGATCATCAAGTATCTGCGCAACCATCCGGATTTCTTCCAGCAGCATTCTCACCTGCTGTCGGAACTGCACCTGCGCCACGAGTCCGGCGGCGCCATTTCGCTGGTCGAGCGCCAGGTGGCCATTCTGCGGGAACGCAACATGACCATGCGGCGGCGTATGACCGAACTCATGCAGACGGCCAAGTATAACGACGAGCTGTTCGCCAAGACCCGCACCCTGACCCTGGAACTGCTGCACGTCGGCAACTGGCACGAGTTGAACGAAGTACTGGCGACCTACGTGCTGACCGATTTTCATGCCGATTTCGTCTGCTGCCACGTCACCGACACGGCCCTCAGCAACCTGCCGAGCCGGGCCGATCACAGCGCCAGCATGTCGCTGGACCACATTCAGGGGCACGCGCTCCAAATGCCGCACGAACGGTTCGTGCGCGGCGCCTATCCCGTCTGCACCGCGCTGCGCCGGGACGAACTGCTGGATCTGTTCCCCCACACCGATCACGATGCCGAAGGCAGCGCGGTACTGGCGCCGCTGGCTCTGGACCCACCGGGGGCCGGCTGCCTGGCCATCGGCAGCCGCGATCCCGGCTCCTTCGCGCCGGAGATGGATACCCTGTTCGTCACCTACATCGCCGAAGTCCTGAGCCGGGTCGTCCAGCGCCTGGCGCCCTGAGCACGGCAACCGTCATGGGCCCCGATCCGCACCTGCAACGTTTTCTCGACCATCTGCGGACGGAACGGCACTACTCGGCCAACACGCTGAATGCCTACCGCCGCGACCTCTGCCGCTTCGCCGCGGCCATGCAGCGGCCGTGGGACGAAATCGGGCGCAGCGACGTAACCGCCTACCTCGGCCGTCTGCATGGTCAGGGACTCGCACCGCGCAGCATCCAGCGTGCCCTGTCGAGCCTGCGCAGTCTGTACCGCTACCTGCGCCGCCACGGGCTGGCCGACAGCGACCCCACCACCGGCGCCCGCGGCCCCAGAACCCGCCGCCGCCTGCCGGCGGCGCTGGATACCGACCAGGCGGCCCGGCTGCTGGCGTTCGACGCCGAATCGCGCCTCGAATTGCGCGACCGGGCCATGGCCGAGCTGCTGTACGGCAGCGGCCTGCGCCTTTCCGAGCTGACCGGCTGCAACCTGACGGATCTGGACCTGGGCAACGGCTTCGTCAGGGTCCGCGGCAAGGGCAGCAAGGTGCGTCAGGTGCCGCTGGGGCGCCACAGCATCGACGCCATTCAGGCCTGGCTGGCGACCCGGGACGACGTTGTTCCCGGCACCCCGGGCAGCGGCGAGACGCCGCTGTTCACCGGCCGCGGCCGGCAACGCATCAGCCCGCGCACCGTTCAGCAACGTCTGAAGCGCCTGGCGGAGCGGCAACTGGCCAGCGGCGAACTGCATCCACACATGCTGCGCCACAGCTTTGCCAGCCACCTGCTGGAATCCTCCGGCGATCTGCGCGCCGTTCAGGACATGCTCGGGCATTCGAGTATCTCCACAACCCAGATGTACACGCACCTGGACTTTCAGCATCTGGCCAAGGTCTATGACGCCGCCCACCCACGCGCACGCGAGCGTGACGACTGATGGCGGACATCCGGCTGGTCACCTTCGATCTCGACAACACGTTGTGGAACGTGGAAACGGTGATTCAGGGCGCCGAGCAGCGCATGCGCGCGTGGATCCGCGAGCGGGTGCCGGATTACCACGTCCGCTTTCCGGCCGAGGCCATGCTGGAACTGCGCAACGCCGTGGTGGAGGAGCGCCCACACCTGCGCCACGATCTGTCGGCCCTGCGCGAAGAACTGCTGTACCGGGCGTTGCGCGCCTGCGGCACCAGCCAGAACGATGCGCGGACCCTGGCGCGCCAGGCCTTCGAGATCTTTCTAGACGCCCGCCACGAGGTGCAGTACTTCGAGGGCGCGCTGGAGACCCTGGAGCGGCTGTCCGACGATTATCTGCTCGGCGCGCTGACCAACGGCAACGCCGACATCGCCAGGCTGGACGTACACCGCTTCTTCGACTTCGGGTTCTCGTCGGCTTCGGTGGGGGCGAGCAAACCGGCACCGGAAATGTTTCAGGCCGCCCTGCGCCACGCCGGCGCGGCGCCGCACCAGGCCATCCACGTCGGCGACCACGTCGTGGACGACGTCGGCGGCGCCAGCGCCGTGGGCATGCATACCGTGTGGATCAATCCCGGCGCCGAGCCGGCGCCGGCGGAGGTGCGCCCGTCGATCACGGTCGCCGGCGTCGCCGAGGTCGCCGCCGCCATCCGCGCTCTTCGCGACACCCACGACTGACGGATCGCGCGACGGCGTGTCTCTGCCTGGTCCGCTGCGGGTCAGCGCGGCCGCACGTTAGCGGCAATGAACGACTTGAGCGCATCGAGATCGGCCGCAATTTCGGTGCGCCGGGTAGGCCGGCCGCGCAGCGTCTCCAGCCGTTCGTGACGGGCCAGGTCGGCGCCGACCACCTCGTTGACCGCCTCGGGGAACTTGGCTGGATGTGCGGTTGCCAGGCACACAGTCGGCCCGCCGGCCGGCAACTGCGCGGCCGCCGCCAGCCCCACGGCGGTGTGCGGGTCGGCCACGTATCCGTGATCGCGATACGCCGAGCGGATGGCATCGCGGGTTCCGGCAACGTCCACCGCGGTGGCGGAAAAATCGGCCGTACCCGGCGGCGCGCCCGTGGATGCGTGACCACGGGCCGCAAAATCCGCCATGAACCGGCACAGCCGCTCGCTGTCCTGGCCCAGCAGGTAATAGAGAAATCGTTCGAAGTTGCTCGCCACCTGAATGTCCATGGATGGCGTGATGGTGTAGCGCACGTCGCCGCGCCGATACTCACCGCTGGCGAAGAAACGCGACAGGATGTCGTTCTCGTTGGTGGCCAGCACCAGGCGGTCGATGGCAAAGCCCATGCGTTTGGCCAGGTAGCCGGCGAACACGTTGCCGAAGTTTCCGGTGGGCACCACAAACGTCACCGGCGCCGCATTGCCGAGGCGCAGACTGGCATACCCGTAGTAAACGATCTGCGCCAGCACCCGGGCCCAGTTGACGGAATTGACCGCGCCGAGGTGAAAACGCTCCTTGAAATCCAGGTCGGCGAACAGCGTCTTCATGAGACCCTGGCAATCGTCGAAGCTGCCATCCACGGCCAGGCAGTGAACGTTCGCGTCCGGCACCGTGGTCATCTGCAGTTCCTGCAGTTCACTGACCCGTCCGTTGGGGAACATGACGAAAATATCGATGGCGTCGAGCCCGCGCACCCCGGCGATGGCCGCGCTGCCGGTATCGCCGCTGGTGGCGGCGACGATATTGAGTTGCTGGTCACGGCGCGCCAGCACGTAGGCAAAGAGCTGACCGAGGAATTGCAGCGCCACGTCCTTGAACGCCAGGGTCGGACCGTGGAACAACTCCATCACGGTCACGTCGCCGACGCCGACCAGCGGCACCACATCCGGATGGTCGAAGTCGGCGTAGGCGCGCCGGATCAGGGATTCCAGTTCGGCTGCGGGGATGTCGTCCACGAACAGCGGAATGATCTCGCAGGCCAGATCGACGAAGCCGAGCTCGCGCCAATCGGCCAGCGACGCCGTCACGTCCGGAATGGAGGCAGGCAGCAGCAGGCCGCCGTCCGGCGCCAGACCGGTAATCACCGCGTCCTGGAAACTCATGGGTGGGGTGCGCCCCCGGGTGCTGACGTATCTCATGCCGGTCTGACGGGCGCCTCGTTCGCCGCTGTCGCGAAGGCGGCCATTGTAGAGCGCGCGGCCGCCAGCGTCAGCCGCCGGCGTCAATCAACAGCGTGAGTCACCAGCGAACAGGTCCCGCTGACCGTAGTCAGATGGAACCGCGGCCGTAGGTGCTCTGAGGCCGCTTGGGCGGATCGGCGCGGTAGTCCTTGGGGACTTCCTCGATGTTGCCGCCCTGGGCGAGAAACGCTTCCACGTCGCCAGCCAGACGGCTGCGCAGCGGCTCCCGGGCGGTCACGCTGTGCACGTCGCTGCCCAGCTTCTCGAGTTCGCCGGCCGGGCTGCCGGTGCCGGGTTCAGCCGCGGCTTTGGTCTTCGTACTCTCTGCACGGGTCTTTCTGGGGCTTCTGGCAGAGGTCCTGGATTTCGCGGCTGGCGCCGTTGCTTTCGCTGCAGTCACTGATCCATCCGTCGCTGATTCGAGTCCACCCATTAATAGAACAGATTCCCCGTTCCGCAAGATCAGGCAGGAAACCGGCGTCAACGGCGCCGGGCTCCGCCCGATGGATTCCACCGCGGGCCGGATCCGGCAAAAAAAAGGGGGCGCCGCAGCGCCCCCGTGATCGACCGATCGGGCTGAGCTCAGCCGGAGGACTTCATGAACTCCGGGTAAGCTTCCAGACCACACTCGGCCAGGTCTCCGCCTTCGTACTCTTCTTCTTCCGAGATGCGGATTCCCATGACGGCTTTGAGGATACTCCAGATCACCAGGCTGGCGACAAAGGTCCACACGAAGATCCCAACGATACCGATGAGCTGCCCGCCGATGGTAGCGTCGCCGTTGCTGAGCAGCACGGCCAGGATGCCCCAGATACCGGCGGTACCGTGCACCGAGATGGCGCCGACGGGATCGTCGATCTTGAGTTTGTCCAGAGCCACGATGGAGAGCACGACGATGATGCCGCCGATGGCGCCGACCACAACGGCGAGTTGGGCGGAAGGCGACAGCGGATCAGCCGTGATCGACACCAGACCGGCCAGGGCACCATTGAGGGCCATGGTCAGGTCTGCCTTGCCGAACATGAATTTCGCCAGCAGCAGCGCGGCCACCAGACCGCCGCAGGCGGCGATGTTGGTGTTCACGAACACCTGAGCCACGGCATTGGCTTCGTCTATGTTGGAGGTCATCAGCTCGGACCCACCGTTGAAACCGAACCAGCCGAACCAGAGAATGAACATGCCGAGCGTAGCCAGCGGCAGATTGGCGCCGGGAATGGCGTTGATCTGACCGTTGGCGCCGTACTTGCCTTTACGCGGGCCGAGCAGGAGCACCCCTGCCAGTGCCGCCGAAGCGCCGCACATGTGCACGATGCCGGAACCGGCGAAGTCCGAGTAACCGGCTTCCGCCAGCCAGCCGCCACCCCAGGTCCACATGCCCTGCAGGGGATAGATCACCCCGGTCATCACCACGGCGAATGCCAGGAATGCCCACAACTTCATGCGCTCGGCAACGGCGCCGGATACGATGGACATGGCGGTGGCCACGAACACCACCTGGAAGAAGTAGTCGGCACGGGCCGAGTAGTAGATCTCGCCTTCGGACGCGAGCGCTTCCTCGACGCTGTTCTCGGCGCCGATCCACAGGCCGAGATCCGGCATGATGCCGCCTTCGACTGCGCCCAGGTACATGATGTAGTAGCCACAGATCAGGTACATGATGCAGGCGATGGAGAACAGGGCGACGTTCTTGAGCAGAATTTCAGCCGTGTTCTTGGAGCGCACCAGGCCGGCTTCCAGCATGGCGAAGCCGGGAGCCATGAACATGACGAGAACGCCCATCACCAGAAAGTAAAAGGTGTCCAGGGCGTAGTTTGTTTGAATCAGATCTTCCACAGTTTATCTCCTTTATCGGCGCGCCGTTTACACGGCCTCCGCGCCGGTTTCCCCCGTGCGGATGCGAACCACTTCTTCGAGCGCCGTGACGAAGATCTTGCCGTCGCCCACCTTTCCTGTGTTGGCGGACTTGGTGATTGTCTCGAGCACCTGTTCGAGCAGGCCGTCGTCCACCGCCACTTCCACCTTCACTTTCGGCAGAAAATCGACGACGTACTCGGCGCCGCGATAGAGTTCGGTGTGCCCTTTCTGGCGGCCGAACCCTTTCACCTCGGTCACCGTCATGCCCTGCACGCCGATATCCGATAGCGCCTCTCGAACGTCGTCGAGCTTGAACGGCTTGATAATCGCTGTTACCAGTTTCATGTGTTGTCTCCTATGGAATCAGAGTGCACTGACAGGCCGCGCCACGCGCGTGGCACGGCACTTGATCCTGTGGAAGATCCGAGTGCACCCCGATTCTCGCTCAATCAAAGGCTTTTCGATACCGAAAGCACGACTTCGGGCCCGCACAGCTTGGTGCCGGCAAAGCACTCGTCATCGTCGAGGTCGGTGCCTACATAAGCGAGAGACAGGTCGAGTCCGACCGCCGAGGTGGAAACACCAACACTGAAGTCGAAGTAGTCGTCGCCGGGGTTCTCGCCCGGTCCCGGACCGATGAACGACGCGAACGCGTCCTCACTGTCGAACAGGTTGTAGCCGGCGTGCAGATCCAAGGAGAACGCCTCGCCCAGCGGCAGCGAGTAGTCACCGTAGATGTACCAGAAGTCGTCTGTTTCGGCGAAGTAGTCGGGGGAATAATTCACACCCACGGTAGCGCCGTAGAAGCCATAGCTGGCGTAGACCTCGTAGTAGTCGAGATCCGGGTCGGAGTCGTCCTCCGGGTAGTTGTACCAGAGGAAGCCGATGTCCAGAGACGTGTCATCGCTGAGGTCGGTCGCCCAGCCGGCGTAGTAGTCCATTTCGATGGCGCCGCCCGAAAACGTCACGTTGGACGCCCAGGCGCCGAAATACAGGCCGTTCTCCGCTGCGATGTCGAAACCGCCCTGGATGGCCGGCGAACGGTCGGTCTGAGAAATACCACGGAACCGGTAGTCGGTGGCGATGGCTACGTTGCCGGAAAATTCGGCGGCCTGGGCCGCCAGGGTCCCCCCGAACAGCAGCGCGCCGGCGAGTGCGGCCTTCAATGCTGGTGCAGACTTGTTCTTCATCGAGAATTCCTCTCTATCCTTGCTGATTGCCAATACTTCACGGTCAGCGACCGAGCTCTCGGTTCCCCACCGTTGGCCTGTTGTAGGGCATTTTCCGTGCCATATAAATTTCACGATAAAAAACAATGATATAGATGCTCGGCACCAAAATTGCGCCCGCACCAGAAACCCCGACGCACCACTTCGGTGCGCGTGCGGCCCCGAAAACGACCTGATATGGTGCGAAAAGCGCCGGTATTCCGTCGCCTCGCGGGGTTGTGCACCAGAAGTTACAGGCGATTGTCCCACTCGAGCCGCTGGCGCCCGCCGGCAGCGCCCCGGGGCTCGGCGCCGTCGACGGCGGCACGGCCCGCCCCTACCATGACCCGTCAATCATTCGACGATTCACGGGTCAGCCATGCATCAGCAAGAGTGGGAACATCGGCAGGAGCAGCAGCATTACGGCGCCGGCCCGGCGGAAGCGCTGGTCAGCGGGGTAGTAAAGCGGTTGCAGCAGAACCTCGGCACCCTGGTGCCGGACGGCGCCATCGACGCGGTACTGGAGCAGGCGCGCCAGGGGCTGCGGCAGGGATTCTCGGAGCTCGACCTGGTGCCGCGCCGGGAACTGGAGGCACACCTGAGTGTGATCGACGAACTGCGCCGGGACGTCGAAGATCTGGAACGGCGGCTACGCCAGCTCGAGGGAAAGTAAGCGGCCACTCCGGTGCTGGCGCCCACGCCATCGAGCAGCACCCCGCCGGAGGGACATCAGGCCCATTCGCGGGCCCTGGTGGGCATGGATTCGCCCCGGGTCACCGTGGAAACCCATCTGCCCGGCGGCCTGCCCGGATTCACGCTGGTTGGTCTACCGGAAACAGCGGTAAGAGAAGCCAGAGACCGGGTTAAGAGCGCTATACAAAACTGCAAGTTCGACTTCCCTCAGGGCAAGGTTGTGGTCAACCTGGCACCGGCGGAACTGGCCAAGGACGGCGCCCGCTTCGACCTCGCCATTGCGGTGAGCATCCTCAAGGCCACCCACCAGCTTCCGGCCAGCGCCGGCGAGGGGCTGGAATTCATCGGCGAACTGGGTCTGTTCGGCGAACTGCGGGCAACCCGAGGCTGCCTGTGTGCGGCCATGGCTCTGGCCCGTAGCGATGCCGGCGGCACCACGCGCCTGATCGTTCCAGCCAGCAATGGCGCCGACGCGCGGCTGGCGCCCGGGCGGCTGTTGCCGGCCCGGCACCTGCAGGAAGTGGTGAACTACCTGAGGGATCCCCAGGGCCACCCGCTACCGGCGGCAGCCGATCCGGCGCCGCCGGCGCACGCCAACCGGGACGCCGTCGGTGCCCTGGCGGAGGTCATCGGCCAGGCCAGCGCCAAGCGCGCCCTGATCATCGCGGCCGCGGGCGCGCACCACCTGCTCATGGTCGGTCCGCCCGGGTCCGGCAAGACCATGCTCGCCAGCCGCCTGGCCGGCCTGCTCCCGGACCTTTCGGAATCTCATGCCATGGAAGTGGCCGCGGCCTATTCGGCGGCGGGTCTGGAGGCGCCGCCGTTCGGCCGGCCGCCGCTGCGCGAACCGCACCACTCGGCATCCGCCACCGCCATGACCGGCGGCGGGCGCCACGGCATGCCGGGCGAGATATCGCTGGCGCACCGCGGCGTCCTGTTTCTGGACGAGCTCCCGCACTTCCGGCCGGCCGTACTGGACGCCCTGCGCGAACCGCTGGAATCCCGCCGCATCAGTATTGCGCGAGCCGCCTACCGCGCCGAGCTTCCCGCGCACTTCCAACTGGTGGCGGCCATGAATCCCTGCCCGGCCGGCCGCACCTGTTCAGACCAGGGGTGCCGCTGCACCCCGGATCAGGTGCGCCGCTACCAGGGCCGGATCTCGGGTCCGCTGCTGGACCGGATCGACCTGCACGTGGCGGTGCCTCCGGTACCGCAGGATCTGGTGGTACGACTGGCCGGGCAGGACGCGGCCGCGGATCCAGGCGACCGGGTGGCGGCCGCCCGCCAGCGGCAGATCCAACGTCAGGGCTGTCTGAACGCCGATATCCCCGGCGCCCGGGTGGTGGCCGCCGCCGCGCTCGACAGCGACGGCACCCGGCTGCTCAGCCGGGCCGCCGAGCGCTTCGCCCTGTCGGCACGGGGAACCCACCGCGTGCTGCGCACGGCCCGTACCATCGCCGATCTGACCGGCGAGGAGCGGGTCAGCGTACCGGTCCTGTCGGAAGCCTTGAGCTATCGAGCCCTGGACTGGGAAGGGGGACTGGGCTCCGGCCCGGGATGACCGTGGGTCACCCGGGCGGATCCCGGCGGCGGGGCTACTGAGCCGCCTCCACCATGTACTCCATGGCGTTGCGCAGTTCTTCGTCGGAGCAGGCCATGCAGGTGCCCTTCGGCGGCATGGCGTTGAAACCGTTCAGGGTGTGGTCCCACAGGGTGTCCATGCCTTTGGCCAGACGCGGCTCCCAGGCCGCGCCATCGCCCTGGATCGGCGCGCCCGCCACACCGGCGGCATGGCAGGTGCCACAGAACTGGTTGTAGACCTGCTCGCCGGTCATGGGACCGGAACTGGCCGTGGTTGCGGCACCGGCGCCGGCACAGTCGTCGCCGCTGCGGCACACCTCTCCGAACGGCGTCAGCCGCTCACGAATCTCGTCCGCCGTACCTGGCGGCACCGCGCCCGCCCAGACGGCTACCGTCAGGGTCACCAAACCTGTCATCAGCTTCCAGCTATTCAACTCGACTTCTCCGACCAGCCGTTGCGCGGCGCGCAATTATAGCGGCTGGCCTGGCCGCGGACAAAAGCCCTGGATACCCGCCGGGAGATCATCCGGTGGCTTCGAACAGTTCGCGGCCGATGAGCATGCGGCGGATCTCGCTGGTGCCGGCGCCAATCTCGTAGAGCTTGGCGTCACGCAGCAGGCGCCCGGTGGGATACTCGTTGATGTAACCGTTGCCGCCGAGGGCCTGGATCGCTTCCGACGCCATCCAGGTCGCCTTCTCGGCCGCGTACAGAATACACCCGGCCGCGTCGAAACGGCTGGTACGGCCGGCATCACAGGCTTGCGCCACCGCATACACGTAGGCGCGACAGGCGTTCATGGTGGCGTACATGTCGGCGACCTTGCCCTGCATGAGCTGGAACGTACCGATGGGTGCGCCGAACTGCTCGCGTTCGTGCACATACGGCATGACCGTGTCCAGGCAGGCCTGCATGATTCCCAGGGGGCCGGCAGCCAGCACCACCCGCTCGTAGTCGAGTCCGCTCATCAGAATCCGCACCCCCTGGCCGACCTGGCCCAGGACATTACCTTTGGGAACCTGGCAGCGGTCGAACACCAGCTCGCAGGTATCCGACCCGCGCATGCCCAGCTTGTCCAGCTTCTGCGCGGTGGAAAAACCGCTCATGCCACGCTCGATGAGAAACGCGGTGATACCCCGGGAGCCCAGCGACGGGTCCACCGTGGCGTAGACCACCAGCACGTCGGCGCCCGGCCCATTGGTGATCCACATCTTGTTGCCGGTGAGCTCGAAATAATCGCCCTGGTCCACGGCGCGCAGTTTCATGCTCACCACGTCGGAGCCGGCGCCCGGCTCACTCATGGCCAGCGCCCCCAGATACTCGCCGGAGATCAGCTTCGGCAGATAGCGCCGTTTCTGTTCGTCGTCACCAAAACGCCGGATCTGGTTCACGCACAGATTGGAGTGGGCGCCATAAGAGAGTCCCACGCTGGCCGAAGCCCGGCTGATTTCCTCCATGATCACGCAGTGCGCCAGATAGCCGAGGCCGGCGCCGCCGTAGGCTTCCTCGACGGTCACCCCGAGCAAGCCCAGCTCCCCGAGCCGGGGCCACAGATCCCGGGGGAAGGTGTTGTCGGCATCGATGGCCGCGGCCCGCGGCGCAATTTCCGTGCGGGCGAACTGGGCCACGCTGTCGCGCAGCATGTCGATGGTCTCACCCAGGCCGAAGTCGAACTGGAACATTGATAGGCCTCCCGCCGCTGCCGCGGCCCGCTCCGTCAGGTTATTTCCAGGGTCACCAGTTCGACCCCGTCTTCCACCCGGTCGCCGATTGCGCACGACACGCTGGCCACCACGCCGGCATGGGGCGCCGCCACGCTGTGCTCCATCTTCATGGCTTCGATGACCAGCAGGACCTGACCCGCCGACACCGTGTCGCCGGTTTTCACCGCCACCGCAATCACCTGGCCCGGCATAGGCGCAACCACCCGGTCAGCGCCGCCAGCGGCATCGGCCAGCGCCGCCACGTCCAGGCGTGCCACCCGGTAGCGCTCGCTGTCGCCGCCACGCATGACGAACACGTCGTCGCCGTCCACCCGGACCGCCGCGGTCACGACCTCGTCATCGAGACGACATTCGATCCGGTCCGGGCCCTGACGGAGCAGCGCCAGGGCCAGGCCGGATTCACCCTCGACTTCCTCGCCCGGCCCCGTGACCGCTCCCAGACGCACCTCGTCCGCCGCCAGCCGGACGGTGCGCTGCCGTTCCCCCTGCACCAGCCGGACCTCGAAGGCGCCCGGCAGATTGAGCTGAAAGCCATCGGCCCTTTGCCAGGCCGAGCCAGCACCGGTGATCCCCCGCAGGGCCAGCGCCGCCAGCACCCAGCCGGCCCGCTCGCGCTCTGGAATCAGGTCGGTACCGGCATCGTCGATCAGATGGGTGGTGTAGTCGCCGCGGCGGAACGCCGGGTGTGCCAGAACCCGGCGCAGAAACCCCACGTTGTGCGTCACCCCGGCAATCCGGGTCGCCGCCAGGGCCGCATCCAGCCGAGCCAGGGCATCGGGGCGGTCGGCGCCGTGGGCAATGACCTTGGCCAGCATCGGATCGTAATGCACGCTGACCACGTCACCGCCGGCGACCCCGCTGTCGACCCGAACGCCAGCGCCGAAAGTCACCTCCGCCAGGCGGCCGGCGGACGGCAGGAAATCCCGCTGCGGATCCTCCGCGTAGACCCTGGCTTCCACGGCATGACCACGGCATTTCAGGTCGTCCTGGGCCAGGGTCAACGGTTGCCCGGCGGCAATTCGTAGCTGCCATTCCACCAGGTCGATGCCGGTGATGGCCTCCGTCACCGGATGCTCCACCTGCAGGCGGGTGTTCATTTCCATGAAGTAGAACCCGCCGGACGCCGCATCGGCGCCCGACTCCGCAATGAACTCCACGGTCCCGGCGCCGCGATAGTCGATGGCCCGGGCGGCGCGCACCGCGGCTTCGCCCAGGGCCGCCCGCAGCTCCGGCGACACGCCCGGTCCCGGCGCCTCCTCGATGACCTTCTGGTGGCGGCGCTGCACCGAACAATCCCGCTCGAACAGGTGCAGCACGTGGCCGGCGCCGTCCGCCAGGATCTGCACCTCGAGATGTTTGGGCGCAACCAGGTAACGTTCCAGCAGCATTCGCTGGTCGCCGAACGCGGCCTGAGCTTCCCGCCGCGCGCCGGCCAGCGCCGCCGCAAAGTCCGCGCCGCGGTCGACCCGACGCATGCCCTTGCCGCCGCCGCCCGCAGAAGCCTTGATCAGCAGCGGATAGCCGATGCGTTCGGACTCGGCCGCCAACACCGCGTCGGACTGATCGTCGCCCTGATACCCCGGCACCACCGGGGTCCCGGCTTCGTCGACCAGCCGCTTGGCTTCGATTTTCGAGCCCATGGCCCGGATCGCCGCCGCCGGTGGGCCAACGAACACCAGACCGGCGGCCTCGCAGGCTTCGGCGAACCCGGCATTCTCGGACAGAAAGCCGTAGCCGGGGTGTACGGCCTGGGCGCCGGAGCGGCGCGCCGCCTCGACGACGGCGCCGATGTCCAGATAACTGTCCGCCGCCGCGGCGGGCCCGACCCGCACCGCCTGGTCGGCCAGGCGCACATGCATGGCGTCGGCATCGGCATCGGAGTAGATCGCGACGCAGCGCATACCCAGGCGCCGGGCGGCCGCCATGATGCGGCAGGCGATTTCACCCCGGTTGGCGATGAGCAGGGTGTCGAACAGTCCATCGGTTGCTGCGTCCGCCATGGCCGCTACATCCGGAACACGCCGAAGCGTGCATCGCCCTGATCGGCGTCATCCGGTTGCCGGCACACCAGTTCCAACGCCAGGGCCAGCACCCGCCGGGTATCGGCGGGATCGATCACGCCGTCATCCCACAGGCGGGCGCTGGCGTAAAAAGGATGACCCTGGTGCTCGTATTGACCGCGGATTCCTTCCATGAACGAGCGCTGTTCCGAGTCGGGCCAGGTTTCGCCCCGGGCTGCCATACCGTCGCGGCGCACCGTGGCCAGCACGTTGGCAGCCTGCTCGCCACCCATCACCGAGATGCGGGCGTTGGGCCAGGTCCACAACAAGCGGCCGCCATAGGCCCGTCCGCACATGGCGTAGTTGCCGGCGCCGAACGAGCCGCCGATCACGACCGTCAGCTTCGGCACCTGTGCACAGGCCACCGCGGTGACCATCTTGGCGCCATGTTTGGCAATGCCTTCGTTCTCGTACTTGCGGCCGACCATGAAGCCGGTGATGTTCTGCAGGAACAGCAACGGTACGCCGCGCCGGTCGGCGAGCTGGATGAAGTGGGCACCCTTGAGCGCCGATTCCGAAAACAGAATACCGTTGTTGGCAACGATGGCGACCGGGAGTCCCTCGATGTGGGCGAAACCACACACCAGGGAGTCGCCGTACAGCGGCTTGAACTCGTGGAAGTCGGAATCGTCCACCAGGCGGGCAATGACCTCACGCACGTCGAGGGGGGTCCGGGTGTCCGTCGGCAGTACCCCATAGAGTTGTTCCGGCGGATAACGCGGCGGCCGCGCCGGCTGCCGCGCCACGGTCGGCCGCCAGCGCACGTGGCTGGCGGCGATCACTTCCCTGGCCAGCGCCAGCGCGTGCTCGTCGTTCACCGCCAGGTAATCCGTGACGCCGGAGATGCGGCTGTGCACGTCGCCGCCGCCCAGATCCTCGGCATCCACCTCTTCCCCGGTGGCCGCCTTGACCAGCGGCGGGCCGCCGAGAAAGATGGTGCCCTGCTCCCGGACGATGATGGCCTGGTCGCACATGGCTGGCACGTAGGCACCACCCGCCGTACACGAGCCCATGACCACCGCAAGCTGCGCAATTCCGCGCGCCGACAGGTTGGCCTGGTTGTAGAAGATCCGTCCGAAGTGCTCCCGGTCGGGAAAGACCTCGTCCTGCATGGGCAGAAACGCCCCGCCGGAATCCACCAGATAGATGCAGGGCAGGTGATTCTCCAGAGCGATCTGTTGCGCCCGGAGATGTTTCTTCACGGAGATCGGGTAGTAAGTACCCCCCTTTACGGTGGCGTCGTTGATCACCACCATACACTCGACCCCGGACACCCGGCCGACGCCGGCGATGATGCCGGCCGCCGGTACGCGATCGTCATACACTTCGTGGCCGGCTAGCTGACCGATCTCGAGAAACGGCGATCCGGTATCGAGCAGGGCCGCCAGCCGCGCCCGCGGCAGCAATTTGCCGCGGGACTGGTGACGCGCCCGGGAGCGCTCGTCGCCGCCCAGCGCGATGTCCGCGACCAGATCGCGCAGCGCCCCGGCCAGGGCGCGGTGGTGCGCCGCATTGGCCGCGAACTGCGCGCCGCCCGGATCGATCCTGCTCTCCAGCGTTGCCATAGTCGGCTCTTCCCCTCTGACGAAAGCGCGTCAACGACCGCCCCGCCGTGGCACAATTCCCTCCGGAACCTTACACCATTCGCAGTTTCCATAAAGCGCGCGGGGACCTTCTGAAATGGCGAGAACCAACGACGCCGGCGGCTCGACCGGCCCCCAATCCCGGGCGGCCCTGAAAGCCCTGCTGAAACGCCGGGGCAGCCGTTACGCTACCGTGGCGTTCGTCGATCTGCAGGGCCAGTTGCGCGGCAAAACCGTGTCCGTGAACCAGCTCGAAAGCGCGCTGGAAGACGGGGTGCCGTTTTCGGCCGACAACTTCATGCTCGACTACGGCGACATCAAGCTGGTCCCGGAAGGCTACATGGGACTCGACCAGGACTACGCCGACGAGCGTTGCGACGTGGACTGGGACCGGCCGCGCATTCTGCCGTTCGAAGACAAGAACAGCGACCTGCTGTTCTACGTGGAATACGGCGAGGGAACCAACGGCGGCAATTGGGATCCGCGCCGTCTGCTGCGCCGTACCCTGGAGCGGGCGGCGGCCCTGGACCTGGTGCCGACCTTCGCTTTCGAATACGAGTTCCGGCTGTTCAAGGAATCGGCCGACTCGCTGCGCGACAAAGGGTTTCAGCAACCCAAGCTGCTCAACGAGGTATCCACCTACGGCGGCGTCATGCACCAGAGCCTGTGGGCGCCGCTGTTCAAGGACATGCGCAACATGTGCGAGGACATGCAGATTCCGCTGTCCAGCATGCACTGGGAACAGGCCGCCAGCATGGGCGAAGTCGCGCTGCAGCACCGGCCCGGGTTCGATTCGGTGGACGACGCGGTGCTGTTCAAGACCCACGTCAAGACCCTGGCGGCCCGGCACGACCTGTTGCTGTCGTTCATGGCACGGCCCATCGCCGACGACGACGGCCAGAGCGGTCACGTGCACTTCTCGCTGAAGAACCGCCGCGGGCGGTCGCTGTTCCACAACAGCCGTGCCGAGAACAACATGAGTGACACCCAGCGCCACGTGGTGGGCGGGCTGCAGCAACTGCTGCCGGAACTGCTGCTGATGATGGCGCCCAACGTCAATTCCTTCAAACGCCTGGCACCGGGTGCGTTTGCGCCCATTGCCGCCACCTGGGGCATCGAAAACCGTACCTGCGCCATTCGGGTGATCCCGGGGCGCGCCAGTTCCCAGCGGGTCGAGCTGCGGGTGCCAGGCTCCGACTCGAATCCCTATCTGGTCGCAACCGCGCTGCTGACGGCCGCCCTCTGGGGCATCGAAAACCAGGCCGAGCCGGAAGCGCCCATGACCGGCTCCTGTTATGTGCACGCCGACAGCATTCCGCAATCCCAGCACTTTCCGCCCACGTTCCGCGAGTCCATCGCCCGCTTCCATGGCTCGGCGGTAGCCCGCCAGGCGCTGGGCGACGATTTTGTCGACATGTATGCCGGCACCCGCCTGGCTCAGGCGGACCAGTTCGCGCGCATGGTCACCGACAAGGAACTGGAACGCTTTCTGGAGATGGCGTAACCATGGGCCCGCGCCGCACCGTTCGGCCGGGAGCGCCTTTCGTCGCCGGGTTGCTGGCGGCGGTTCTGACTGCCGCTTGCGGCGCGCCCGGCGATGAACCGGCAGCATCCGACCCCGCCGCGGACGGAACGGCCGCGGCCGAACCGGCCCCCAGCCCGTCACGCCAGGACGAAGCGATACGCCAGGCGCGGGAACAGGCCCTGCAGCGCAAACGCCTGGAGCAGCCGCCGCAGCCGCCAGCGGCCACCACCGATCGCGGAACCGGCGAGGTGCCGGCCCAGGTGCTGGCGGACGTGCGCGGCCATCTGGCCCATCGGATTGGTGTCGATCCCGGCGCCATCGAAATGGTTCAGGCCCGACCCCACACCTGGCCGGATGGCGCCATGGGTTGCCCCCAGCCAGGCCTGGTCTACACCCACCAGCCGGTGGAAGGGTACTGGATGATCCTGCACAGCCGCGGCCGCGACTACGACTACCGGGTGTCGAAGTCCGGCACCCTGGTGCTGTGTGAGGGCCGGTTGCTCGAGGATCCCCCCACCGCCTGAAGGCGGATCCCCGCTGTTGGATACCTGGTCGGCTCGAAGGCCGGCCCGAGGGCCGGCCCAAGAACGACGTAACGCAGCGGCGCCGCCCGTCAGCGGGACGACACCGGTCCGCCACGCCCCAGCAGTTGCTGCAGATCCGTCATCCGGTCCGACAGGACCGCTTCGTTGATCATGAGCTGCAGTTCGGTGGGCTCGGTGGAACCGCCGCGGAACCCGGTGCCCCGATCGCCGTTGGTGATGAGCATGACCCCGAGTTCCTGACTGGTGCCCGGGAACTGACCGAAGTCCAGCACCTGGAAGGTCGTGGACTCCCCGCCCGGCACGTCTTCGGTCAGCGCCAGGTGCTGCTCGCCGAGCGGCGTGACGGTCAGGCCCTCCACCATGTCACCGGGACCGCCGTAGTAGAAGTCCTGGGCGACCACGTCGACGTCCACCAGGGTGTTGAGCATGTCGTCTTCGGTCAGACCGATCTGCTCGGCGCAGACGAAGAACACCGTATTGCCGGTATTCATCGAGTGCTCGGCAAAGAACCAGGCCGAGGCGAGCCCGGTCTCCAGCTCCAGTGCGTACACCACCTGACGACCGTCGCTGATGGTGCCGAATCCGCTCGCATCCCGGTTCAGCAACACGTAGTCATCGGTGCCGTCCTGGTCCGTGTCCAGGAAAATCTGATGGCTCACCGGCAGCAGGTGCTGCTGGCGTTCCCAGGTGTTGACGGCGAAGGCCCACACGAACGACGGCGCATCCAGACAGAATCCTTCCGGCACCGGGAAGGTGTTGACTCCCACGGTCCGGATGTCCGGGGTCGGGCTCTGGTCGCCGGCTTCACCGGCGGGCAGATTGCCGCTGACCGCGAGCAGCGCAAAACCGTCCACCTGCGCGGTTCCAACCCCGTAGTTGGACACCGGCACCTGGTCGAAGCCGTCCGTAAACGACAGCAGCGACCGGCTCGCCACCTTCGAAGCTTTCCGCGGCAACACCTGCCAGGGCACGCGAATCCGATCCCTGTGTCCGTTCAACACCAGGTAGCCATCGAACTCGTTGAACGTAAGGGCGTCGGGATTGGCGCCTTCGGAGCCGGAGTTCATGGCGTTTTCAGCCAGCAGTTCGCCGTGGATCTCCAGGAGCACCGGCACCACCACGTCGGACTCTCCGTCGACGCGTACCCAGCGCGGCGCATGCACGGTCACGGCGCCGCTGGCTTCGTCGTCGGCGTAGCGCCACTCGACGTCGATACGCACCCAGCGCCTGCGCTTCAGATAGTTGTGGATCTTGAGCTGGCGCTCCACGTAAGCGACCTGGCGGCTGACGTCGTGAAAGCCGAAGCTCAACGCCGGCGTGCCCGATTCTTCGTCCCAGGCGGCCAGCCGCGCCTTCACCGCTTTCGCCGCCCGTACCTCACCGCCACCGATCCGGGTGATGGGCGCCAGCCCGGTGAACGGGTCGGTGTCGATGGCCACCTTGCCGGTGTTGGCGAGCCGCGCTTTGACTTCTACCGGAGAGAGGTCCGGATAGGCCTCCAGCAGCAGCGCGGCAGCGCCGGCGACCATGGGCGAAGCACCGGAGGTGCCGCCGAACGCGCCGGTTTCGGAACCGGTCCCCGCGATCGCGGACACCGAGGCGCCCGGTGCGCCGATTTCCGGTTTGATCAGATGCGCCTCGGCATGGCCGGGACCGCGCGACGACGATCCCACCATCTGGCCCACCAGCGGAAGCTGGTTGTCCGGATCCAGAACGACGTTGGCCCCCGGCGAGCTCATGAGCGCCTCGGAGTCGGCCTGGCTGATCATGTAGCCGGGAATGTCGATGGGCCGGTCGCCGCCATCGCCGCCGGAGAACGGCGCCCCCGGCGCCACCAGCCCGATGATGCCCGCCACCCCGCCGGCCTGGCCGACGTTGAGCACCTTGAGGGTAAAGTTGCAGCCGCCACGGTCGATCAGCACCACCAGACCGTCCAGCGATCCCGGCGCGAAGGCAGCACACCCGTCCAGGTTGCCGCCGGCGCCATCCCCATACTGCAGCGGCCCGCTGACGGTTTCCGTCAGCGGCGTCGACCAGGGTTGGAAGACCGCCGGATACTCGCCGCCCGCGGCGCTGATCACCTGCAACGAGGCGGACGGCACCTGAGTCTGCGCCACCGACAGGGCCGCCGGCGTCGAAGACGGGGTGCCGGTGATGTACGGCTTGTCGGCACCGTTACCCGCCGACGAAACCGTCACCACGCCGAGTTCGTACGCGGCTTCCACGGCCTGGGACAGATCGTCGTCGAACGGCTTACCGTAATCCGACCCCAGGGACATGTTGATGATGTCCACGGCGTCTTCCGGATCGCCGTCGCCATTGGGATCCACGGCATACTCCATGCCCTGGATCAGCGCGATGCCGGAGCAGGACGTGGCCACCGCGGAGCAGACCTTGACCGCATAGATCGAGGCGCCGGGCGCAACCCCGTGGATGCCGCCGATGATGTCGGCCACATGGGTGCCATGACCCTCGAAGTCGATGGGATCGTCATCGGGGGCCAGATCGGTATCGGGCCAGGTTTCGCCCACCAGATCGATGCCCTCCACGACCTTGGCCGTGGGAAACAGTCCGTCGCGGCTGGCCGGATCGCTGTAGGCGGCTTCGTAGCCTTCCACCGTGCCGGGCCCGCCGAGCGCGGCATGGGTGTAGTCCACCCCGCTGTCCAGCACCGCCACCCGGATGCCGGTGCCGTCATAGCCGGCGGCCTGCACGCTGGCGGCGCTGATATAGGGTACCGTCTCGGACAGGTGCATCTCGTAGTTGGCCACCGGTACGATGCGCTCCACCGCGGGATCCATGGCCAGCATATCGAGGTCCGCGGCATCGACGTCGGCAAACACCGCGTTCAGGACCAGTTGGGTCTGAGCCTTGACCTTGATGTCGGCGCGAGCGCGGCAGCGCTGCAGGAACTCGGCCTGCTCGGCCATGAGCTGGAACTTCTGACCCACCCGCGACAGACGGTCCTGCTGGCGCATCCGCCCCACGGAATCGCCGCGCAGCTTGATGGCGACCTCCTGGGTGCCGGTCGCGCCGCGCAGGCTGGGGTGAACCTTGCCGCGAATCTGGTAAGGACTCGCCTGCTCGAGCGTGATCGGCTCGCGCAGACGCAGATCACCCAGACGCTCGGCGCCGATGGCGCGATTGAGCGAGCGATCCGCCGGTGACGCCCCCTGGGCGGCCGGCACCACCAGGGCACACAGGGAAACCGCCAGCGCGGCCAACAGGCCGGAAACACCCGCGCTCGCGGCGCGCTGGCTGACGGGCGGACGGGCGGGCGGAAAGGATCGATGATTGAACAGGCAGAAGGCAGAACGAACGGCCTTTGGGCGGCCGGGTCCGGAACGACTCATGTGTACCCCCACGCTTCGAATTATGTCGGCGTCGTATCGAAACGGGCCGCCTCCATGCGCGGCTCTCCCTGCCACCGACAAACCCTCAGCGGACGGCTTTCCGGCCGGTGGCGTCGAACGTTCCCAGAGACTATGACGAACAGCGGTCGCTGTACAGGACTGGAGTCCAATCGCGACTTCAGTGCCGTCGTCAGACGAGCACAACCCGCAGCCGCGACGGTTTTTCTCAGCGCGCCGCCTGGGTCTCGTCCAGGGCCGCTTCGAGCTTGCTGAAGACTTCGTCCACCTGCTCATCGGTAATGATCAGCGGCGGACACAGCGCCAGGCTGTCGCCCAGGGCGCGTACGATGAGTCCGTGTTCCTCGCAGCGCGTCATGACGCTGGCGCCGACACCCTCGGATGGATCGAACGGGCGGCCGCTGGCCTTGTCCGCCACCACCTCCACGGCGCCGATGAGCCCGACCCCGCGGACGTTGCCCACCAGCGGATGCTCGGCCAGGGCATTGAGGCGCTGCTGAAAGGTTTCGCCCACCCGTGCCGCATGCGCGAACAGGTCGCGCTCCTCCATGATCTCCAGCGTGCGCAGCGCCACCCGGGCGCACACCGGATGCCCCGAGTAGGTGAACCCATGACCGAAGTTACCGACTTTGCCGCTCGGTTCGATCATCGGCTCGTACATCCACTCGGGAATCAGTACCGCGCTCATGGGCAGGTAGGCCGAGGACAGGGCTTTGGCCAGGCTCATGGTGTCGGGCGTGATACCCATGGTCTGGGCGCCGAACGGTTTGCCGGTGCGGCCGAACCCGCAGATCACCTCGTCGTCGATGAACAGAATGTCGTTCCTGGCGAGCAGCGCCTGTACTTTCTCGTAGTAGCCATCTGGCGGCACGATGACGCCGCCCGCCCCCATGACCGGCTCGGCGATGAACGCGGCGATGGTCTCGGCGCCTTCGGCTTCGATCAGGTCCGCCAGGTTGCCGACGATGCGGTCCACGAACTGCGACTCGGTCTCCCCATCCCGGGCACCGCGGTAATAGAACGGACAGTCGGTGCGCAGAATGCCGTCGATGGGCAGATCGAAGTGGGCGTGGAACGCCGGCAGACCGGTGAGCGACCCGGCCGCCAGGGTGACCCCATGGTAGGCCTTGTCACGACTGATGATCTTCTTTTTCTGCGGCCGTCCCACGACGTTGTTGTAGTAGCGCATGAGCTTGATCTGGGTGTCGTTGGCATCGCTGCCGGAGACCCCAAAGAACACCCGGCCGGCATCGAACGGCGCCATGGCCTTGAGCTTCTCTGCCAGCAGGATGCTCGGCTCGTTGCTCTTGGAACCGAAGAGCTGGGAATAGGACAGCTTGCGCATTTCGTCGGCGGCGGCCTGCACCAGCTCTTCCTCACCGTAGCCGAGCGCCGTACACCACAGGCCGGCCATGCCTTCGATGTACTGCTTGCCGTTGTTGTCCCACATGTACACGCCCTTGGCGTGATCGTGAATCCTGGGCCCGACCTGATGATGGAGTTTCAGATTCGTGGTCGGGTGCAGCAGGTGCTCCAGATCGCGGGCTTCCAGCGAACCGGCGGGAAATTCGTTGTGCAGCGGATCGGCCATCGGGTCCTCCTGTCGCGCCGCCCCCGGGGCTGACGGTCTCGGCGCGTTGTGAATCTTCGCGGTTGGCACTGCGGGAAAGCTACGCCATCTGTGGCGACGCTAGCGGAGCGCTACCGCAGTAGCAAGCCGCCGCCAGCAGGCGAAAGCCAGGACATCAGCGAAGTGGCCCGGATCCGGCGGGCGCCGGATACGGGCCTGACCCGGCTGACACCAGGTCGGCGGGAGCCTCAAGCCGCCACGCGGGACGGCGCCAGTTCCAGGTTCAACGCCTCGGCCACCATCGGATGCTGGACCTTGCCATCGTGTACGTTCAGGCCAGCGGCAAAATGCGGATCCTGCTCCAGCGCCCGGCTCCAGCCCTTGCCGGCCAGTTCCAGCACGTACGGCAAGGTCACGTTGTTCAGCGCCAGCGCCGAGGTACGCGCCACCGCACCGGGCATGTTGGTCACGCAGTAGTGCACGACCCCTTCGTCCACGTAGGTGGGTGCATCGTGGGTGGTCGGCCGGCTGGTCTCGAAGCAGCCGCCCTGGTCGATGGAAATGTCCACCATGGCCGCCCCGTCTGCCATTTCACGGACCATATCCCGGGTTACCAGTTTCGGCGCCGCGGCGCCCGGAATGAGCACCGAGCCGATCACCAGGTCCGCTTCCAGCACCTCGCGCCGGACACTCTCGGCGGTTGCCATCAGGGTTCTGGCCCGGCCGCGGTAACGGTCCGACAACCAGCGCAGACGGGCCACCGACTTGTCCAGAATGGTCACTTCGGCCTGCAGACCAACCGCCATGTCGGCCGCGTTGGTGCCGGCGGTGCCGCCGCCAAGGACCACCACCCGGCCCGGAGCAACCCCCGGCACGCCACCGAGCAGCACGCCGCGGCCGCCGCTGGCCACCTGCAGCGCGTTGGCGCCCACCTGAACGGACATACGCCCGGCCACCTCGCTCATGGGGGTCAGCAACGGCAACCCGCCATTGCGGTCGGTCACGGTTTCATAGGCGATGGCCGTGGCGCCACTGGCCATCAGCGCTTCGGTCTGCGCCCGGTCTGCGGCCAGGTGCAGGTAGGTGAACAGAACCTGGCCCCTGCGCAGGCGCCGGCATTCGTCGAGCTGCGGCTCCTTGACCTTGACCACCAGTTCCGCGGCAAAAGCCTCCTCCACGCTGCCGATGCTGGCGCCCGCGGCCTGGTAGTCCGGATCGTAAAAACCAATGCCGGCGCCGGCGCCGCGCTCCACCAGCACCTCGTGGCCGGCCCGCACCAGTTCCGCCACCGACGCCGGGGTCAGGCCGACCCGGTTCTCGTGCACCTTGATTTCCTTGGGGACACCAATCCGCATCATTCGAACCTCGACAGGTTGCATTCGCCGGGCATGGTAGCCGTCGGATCACGACGCTGATTTGCAAAATCGAGGTGCTGGTGGCCCAATGGCGCAACTGAATTCCCCGAACACACTACATGACGCAAGATTACGTCGAGCTGGATCGTATCGACCGCTCGATCCTTCACGAGCTCCAGTTGGATGCCAAGCTGCCCAACCAGTCCCTGGCCGGCATCGTCAACCTGTCGGAATCGGCTTGCCTGCGCCGGGTCCGGCGGCTCGAGGAACTGGGGTTGCTGCGTGGCTACGTGGGCCTGGTGGACCAGTCCATGGCCGGCTATCCGGACAACGTATTCGTGCAGATCACCCTGGTCAGTCAGCAACAGGCCGACCTGGCGGCGTTCGAAGGCGCGGTGGCCCGCATCCCCGAGGTCATGGAGTGTTATCTGATGTCCGGCGCGGCCGACTATCTGCTACGGGTCATCGTCGAGGACGCTCGCGACTACGAGCGCGTGCACAGTCAGCACCTGACCCGGCTGCCGGGGGTGGCCAGGGTCAACTCCAATTTTTCGCTGCGCACCGTGATCAAGAAGACCGAGATCCCGATTCGTGCGGCGGCCCCGGGGCGCCGCCGGCGCTAGGGCGCCGGCGCTCAGATCAGATCGGCGGGCTCGAGGGCAAACTCCTCGACGACCTGGTCGGCGTAGGCTATGCGGCCGGTCAGGGCCCGGGGATCGCCGTGCACCAGCCGCAGGCACGCTTCGGCCATGTGCTCCACCGGGGTCACCCGGTCCTCGTTGCTTTCGTTGATGAGCTTGTGATGCATGACCCCCGGTGTCGCCACCAGGCCCGGCGAGATCACGTTCACCCCGATGTTCGACTCGTAGACCTCCTGGGCCAGGCCGGTGGTGAAACGCTCCAGCGCCGCCTTACACATGCCGTACACGGTGCCGCCCCGCCCGCTCAGGGTCTTCTCGGGGTGAATGGCGGCGTGGGACGAAATGTTGAGAATCCAGCCGCGGCCGCGTTCGAGCATGTCCGGCAGCACCATCTGAGCCAGTTCGAACGGCGCCCAGACCTGCACGTCCATCATCAGGCGGAAACGCTTCTCGGGAAAATCCACGACCGGAATGAAGTAGGTTATCGCCGCATTGTTGACAAGAATATCAACGGAACCGTAGGCGTCTCTGGCGGCGGCAATCAGATTCTTCCGGTCTTCCGCGTCGGCAAGGTCGGCACGCACCGCGATGGCGTCGCCACCCGCCGCCTTGATGCGCTCGACGGTGGCGGTAATGGTGCCGGGCAGGTAATGGTCGGCAGCCTCCACCGTGCGCGCCGACACCACCACCCTGGCCCCCTCCATGGCATAACGCAGAGCAATGGCTTCGCCAATGCCCCGGCTGGCGCCGGTGACGACCGCCACCTGACCCGCCAGCACACCGTTCGGGTTCAATGCGCTCATGATCTGCCTCCCCTCCAGTGATGTTCGCGACGCCCGACTATACCGCAATCGCCCGATCCTCAGACCCGGCCGGCGGCGGACGGCTCCCGGTCCGGCCGGGAGCCGGTTACACTGGGCTCATGACACCCGACGACGTCGTATCACCCGCTGCCAGCCGCCGGCGCCCGTTCCCTGCCGGGGCGGTGGCGCTGGGCCTGGCACTGGCGCTGCCGGCGGCGGCCAGCACACCGGAGCCACCCGCGAGCGATGCCGACGCCGATTGTTACGCCGCCGCCCGTGACCACGGGGCCGCCTATCCCTGCGACCTGGCGGTGCAGGTGGCGCGCGACCCGCTGGACCCGGCCGCGCTGAACCGGGCCCTGGTCAACCGGGCCCTGATCCTGATGCGCGAGAACCGGCTGGAAGCGGCTCTGGCCGATCTGGATGCGGCCCTGGAAACCGCACCGGAAGATGCCCGCGTGTACGGCAACCGGGGCAACCTGCTGTTGCGCCTCGGGCGTCCCCAGGACGCGCTGGCGGCCCACGGACGCGCCATCGAACTGGCGCCCGACGATCCGGCGGGCTACTACAACCGGGCTTTCGTGTGGCGCGCCCTGGGCGATGACCAGCGCGCCCTCGGCGACGTGGCAGCGGCCGCGGAGCGGCTCGAGGCAGGCGCCGGGACCGACCCGGAAGCCGCCGAGTCCAGTCTCACGCCGGCATCCAGTACCGCGGCGGGCGACGGCCAAGCCCCGTAAGCACTTCGTAGGCCAGGGTCTCCGCCCAGCCGGCCACTTCGTCGATGGATACCACCGAGCCGAAAATCTCGACCCAGTCACCGACCGCTGCGTGGCGCCCGCTGACGTCGACGGCCATCAGATCCATGGACACGCGGCCGATCACAGGGCAGCGCACGCCGCCCACAGAGACCTGGCCCCGATTAGAAAGCAGCCGCGGAATACCATCGGCGTAACCGGCGCCGAGGATCGCCACCTCGGTGTCGGCGGCGGCAGTGAAGGTGGCGCCATAACCCACGGAGTCGCCGGCGGCCACCTGCCGAACCTGCAGAATCCGTGCTTCCATGGTCACCACCGGCTGCACCGGGCTGGGCCGGCCGACAAACGGGTTGCCGCCGTAGAGCCCGATGCCGGGGCGCCCGAGGTCACCGGCCAGACCCTCGAGGACCGCCGCCGAGTTGCCGAGGCTGACCGGCACCCCGGGCAGCAGTTGCCGGACCCGGTTCAAGCGCTGGAGTTGCCGCGCGTTCAACGGATGTTCCGGTTCGTCCGCGCAGGCCAGATGGGAAATCAGCAGACAGACCTGCAGTCCGCGCAAACCGTCGGCGTCGACATCCCAGGGAAAGCCCAGCCGGTTCAGACCGGTGTCCACGTGCACCGCGGCCGGCTCACCGCGGCCAGCCCGGCGCCAGGTCTGCGCTTGACCGGCGTGATTGAGAACGGGCACCAGGCCGGCGGTCAGCAGCAGCTCAACGGAATCGTCCAGCACACCCTCGAACACGAAAATCCGCGCCTGCGGCAGAGACTCACGCAGGGACGCGCCCTCGGCCGCGGTGGCGACGAAAAAGTCCCGGCAGCCGCGCTGCCAGAACACGGCGGCAACCGCGGCGGCACCGAGTCCGTAGCCGTCGGCCTTGACCACCGCCGCCGCCGACCCGGGCCGGGCGGCAGCATTGAAGCGCTGATAGTTTGCGTCCAGAGCCGCCGCATCAATGCGGAGCCTGGCGCTCAAAGACATGAATGCCCGGGCATAGGTGCAACCACCGTGACGATTCGAGCGGCGCGGCGCGTCAATCGCGCCGCCGGTTCAGGATCTGCTTCGTCGTAACAACGCCAGGAGCCGGCAGCGCAGGATCCGGGAGCTGCCTGCCCGGCGCGTGCGCCGGTCTCCGTCCAGACCGGCACGGCGCGCGCGCACCGCCATCAACCCGGCGTTGCGACGCCGGTCGCCGCGCGCGCGTCGCTCCCTCTCCTGCTCTCCGGCCCACCCATCACCATGCTTGGCGACCACCGGTGCCGCCGCCCGTTGCTCTCGGTTCATTCCCGCGCCATCGACTCCCGTGACCGGACTATATCGGCTGACGGAGAAAAAGAAAGGCGGGGCGCGGAGCGCACCCGCCGTCAGTGGCTGATGAGCTTGACCGCCTGATCGATCCAACCGTCGCGCACGATACGGCTGCGGTGGGCGTACAACACGTGGCTTTCGTCATCCAGACCATCGGCATCGATCTCGGCGATCTGCTGGTAGTTGTAGATGCCGAGGTCGTTGAGCTGTTCCGCCAGCTTCGTTCCGACGCCATGGATCCGGGTGAGATCGTCGCCCTGATTCGGCGCGCCACCTTCCACCGCACCGTCCTGGGCCTGTGACACGGCGCGCAGCCGCTCCTGCAGTTCCTGGTTACGCGCCCGCTCGGCGGCGAGTTGTTGATTCAGTACCAGCAGCAGCTTGCCATCCGGGTCTGCCGGCGGCTCGAGGGGCCCCGGCGGCGCCGCCTCTGCCTCCATTTCGACGCCCTGACTCAGATCCTGCGCCAGTTCGGCGCGGTTCAGCGCCTCGGTGCGTTCCCGCAGTTCGCTTTCCAGCCGCCGCACCTGGGCCCGCAGCCGATCGGCCTCGACCTCGGCCTCCTGATGAGCAGTTTTCAGCGCCCGGGTGTGCGCTTCCTGAGCCTCGGCCAGTTCCGTCTCCAGACTGTCCATCAGCTCCTTCTGACGTTCCAGCCGGTCATCCAGCGCGGTGACGTGTTCGCCGTTCTCCTTGGCGTGGCGTTCCGCCCGCATCAGCGCCTCCTCGAGCTCGTCGCGCTGCCGTTCCAGGGCCGCTTCGCGGCGCGACAGGTCGGTCTGCTGGGCTTCCAGGTTGACCACCAGCGCGGATCGCTCTTCCAGTTGCGCCTCCAGGTGATGCACCCGGGACTGCGCCCGCTCGGCGCGCTCGATGAGTTCCCGGCGCTCGCTTTCCCGTTCGTCGTTGCGGCGCTGCGCGGTGTCCACCACCTCTGCCAGGCGCGCCGTCTCGGCACGTTCTTCGGCCAGTTCCGCCTGCAGTTCCGCGTTGCGCTGTTCGGCAGCAGACAGCGACGCCACCGCACTGCGCTCGTCGCGGCGGGCCGCGTCGAGCTCGGCTTCCGCCGCCCCGGCAGCCTGCAGGCCGAAGGTTGCTGCCGCCGAGACCAGATGCAGTTCCTCGTGCAGGGCCGCAACATGGCGCTCGGCACTGGCGCTCAGACCGCGGTCGGACTCGATTTCGGTCTGCAGAGCCGCAATCCGCTCGGCCGCGTCCGCCGCTTCCCGGCGTGCCTCGCCCAGCGCCTGGGTCTGTTCTTCCAAGGCAGCCGCCTGGTCCGCGCGCAGCGCCGCCATGGCGCTGTCGTGCCCGTCGCGCAGCGCCTGCAGCTCGGTCGCGTGCCGGTCCTGCTCGGCGGTCAACGCCGTCTGGTGATCTTCGCGCTCGCGCTCCAGGGCGGCGTGAGCCTGGTCCAGGGCCTTGGTGCCGTCCGCGTGGCGCTGACGCAGCTCCTCGATCTCTCCTTCCAGTTCCGCCATGCGGCCCTGCAGAGCTTCCCGCGCGCCGGCGTCTTCGTGGGCCCGGCTGCGCAGCCCCTTCAACTCGGTGCGCAATTCGGTGAGGGTTTCGGTGAGTGAGCCGATCTGCCGGTTGGCAACCTCCGTGGTTTCGAACAGCTGGCTGTTGCGCTGGCTCAGCGAATCGCGCTCCTCGGTCGCCTCCTGCAACGCCTGTTCGGCGGCCAGCCGCGCCTGGTTCTCGGCAGCCACGGCCCCGCGGGCTTCCTCCAGCTCACGCTGCAGAGCCTCGGCCTGGCGGTCCCGGACACTGAAACGGCTGTCCTGCTCGTCGAGGGATTCGGTGACGGCCTGCCACTTGCGCTTCCAGCCGTCGGCTTCACTGCGCAACTCGTCGATGGTGAGCTGGCGGGTGTGCAGTTCGCCCTGGGTGTTCTTGTGGCGGTCGGCCAGCTCCGAGAGCTTGACCTCCAGCTCGCTGATCAGCGCGTCGCGCGCGCGCACGCCGGCGCTGGATCCCGGATCGGCACCGTCCTGGGGCTGAGCGCCGGCCCGCAGCCGTTCCAGTTCCCGGCGCAGGGCCTCGGCCTCTTCCGCCCGCTGCCGCAGAGCCGAGGCCAGTTTCGGAACCCGCTCCCGCCATTTGGCGAGTTCCTCCTGCAGGGCCTCGTTGGCCACGGGAGGCGGCATGTCGGCGGCGCCGTTAGCCGCGGCGCTTGGGGGCGGAGTCTGATCCATGGTCGTTCCAGTCGATTCGCAGCGTTGCCGTGGACCCGGGCGGGTGGCGGCTGCCGCACGCCGGGCTGGGCGCGGTCGCACCGCCCCACGAGTAGAAAACTAGCCAAATTCCGGCGTCCGGGATGTGATCTGGTTCGCGCTCGCAAGGCCCGCGCCCGCCCGACGCCGGCGAACGGGGCCGCCGGCGCTCACCACTTGTCAGAACCAGACGAAATCAGGACAGTCTAATCACCACAGTTGTCATTCTGGACGAGGACGCTACATGCGCATTCTGCTGTTTCTGGCCACGAACCTGGCGGTCATCGTGCTGGCCAGCATCACCTTCCGGCTGCTGGGCTTCGAAAGTATCCTCGCCGCCAACGGGGTCGACCTGAACCTGACTGCGCTGCTGGTGTTCTGTGCCCTGATCGGCTTCGGCGGATCCCTGTTCTCGCTGCTCATCTCCAAGAAGATGGCCAAATGGTCGACCAAAGCCCAGGTGATCGAGCAGCCCCGCTCCGACGCCGAGCGCTGGTTGCTGCAGACCGTCGAGCGGCTGGCCGCCAAGGCCGGCATCGCCATGCCCGAAGTCGCCATTTTTCCGAGCCCGCAGCCCAACGCCTTCGCGACCGGCGCCAATCGCAACAAAGCCCTGGTCGCGGTCAGCGTGGGCCTGCTCGAGCACATGCAGCCGGACGAGGTGGAAGCCGTGCTCGGCCACGAAATCGGCCATGTGGCCAACGGCGACATGGTCACCCTGAGCCTGGTGCAGGGGGTGGTGAACACCTTCGTGCTGTTCTTCGCCCGGCTGGCCGGGTATTTCGTCGATCGGGTGGTGCTGAAGAACGAGCGCGGGCTCGGCATAGGCTACTGGCTGACCACCATCGCCGCCGAAATTCTGCTGGGTCTGCTGGCCACGGCCATCGTCATGTGGTTCTCGCGCTACCGTGAGTTCCGGGCCGACGCCGCCGGGGCGGACCTGGCCGGACGGCAGAAAATGATTGCCGCCCTGGAACGCCTGAAGCGGGCCCAGGAGATGCCCAGCGCGCTTCCCGAAACGCTGGTCGCGTTCGGCATCGCGGGCGGACTGCGGCAGGGTCTGCGCGCCATGTTCTCGTCCCATCCGCCGCTGGATGATCGTATCGCCGCCCTGAAAGCGGCGGCCTGAGCTCCGGCCATGGCCATCAAGCGCAGTAGCTGGCCCGCCGGCGAGGTCGTCATCCTGGAGCACACCTCGGCGGTGCTGGCCGACAACGCCCTCGGCGACCCGGCAACGCGCACCTTCCCGGTGTGGCTGCCGCCGGGTTATTCCGCGCCGCGGCGGCGGCGTCAGCGTTTCCCGGTGCTGTTCGACCTGACCGGCTACACCGGCTCCGGCTGGTCCCACACGAGCTGGAAGAACTTCGAGGAGAACGTCCCGGAGCGGCTGGACCGGCTGACTCACCAGCGCCGCCTGCCGGGCTGCATCGTGGTGTTCCCCGACTGCTTTACCGCGCTCGGCGGCAATCAGTACGTGAACTCCAGCGCCATCGGCAACTACGCCGACTACCTGACCGCAGAACTGGTCGGGTTCATCGACGGCGAGCTGCGCACCCTGGCCGACCGCGCACACCGGGGTTGTTTCGGCAAATCGTCCGGCGGCTACGGGGCACTGGTGCACGGCATGCGCTATCCGAAAACCTGGGGCGCGGTGGCCTGTCACTCCGGCGATGCGGCATTCGATAGCTGCTACCGGCCCGGCTGGCCGGGCACCCTGACGCTCCTGGACCGGTATCGAAGGCCGGTGCGCAAAGCCGGACGGGCGCTGCCCGCGACGAGCGCAGAAGCCGGTGCCGACGGCACCGACGATGGCCGGATCCGGCGCTTTCTGGACAGCGTGTGGCAGCGCGAGCGGCTTTCCGGCGACGAAGTCATGGCCCTCATGAATCTGTGTTTGGCCGCCACCTACGACCCCGACCCCGATGCGCCCAACGGTTTCCGGGTACCCTTCGACCTGGACACCGGCGAACTCATCACCGAGCGCTGGCGCGCCTGGCTGCGCCATGACCCGGTCAACCTGGTCAAGCGCTACGCGGGTAATCTGAAGAAACTGCGCAGCCTGTACATCGATTGCGGCTGGAACGATCAGTTTCACATTCACTTCGGGGCCCGGATACTCAGCCGCGAACTGGCCCGCCATGGCGTCGAGCACGTCTACGAGGAATTCGACGGAACCCACTCCGGCATCGACTACCGCATGGACCGCAGCCTGCCGATACTGGCCCGGGCGCTGCGCTAGCGGCCGGCATCCGAATCAGGGGAGATCAGATGAACAGACGACTGCTGCAGGGCGTGCTCGCGATGCTCCTGGCGCTGGGGCCGGCGGCGTACGGCGCCGATCCGGCGGTGACCCATCACTACGCCGAGAGCCGGGGCGCCGATGGAGACCCGGTGAAGATCCACTACGTCAGCGCCGGCGCCGGGCCGCTGGTGGTGTTCATCCATGGTTTTCCGGACTTCTGGTACACCTGGCGCCACCAGATGGCGGCGCTGGCCGATCACTTTCAGGTAGTCGCCATGGATCAGCGCGGCTACAACCTGAGCGACAGCCCGGACGGGGTCGAGCAGTACGACATGGCGCTGCTGGTGGCGGACGTCGCCGCCGTGGTCCGTGCCGCCGGGGCCGAGCGCGCCGCCATCGTCGGCCACGACTGGGGCGGCATGGTGGCCTGGCAGGTGGCCTTCAACCTGCCGGCCATGACCGAGCGCCTGGTGATCCTGAATCTGCCCCATCCCCGGGGGATGGCGCGGGAGCTCGCCAGCAATCCCCAGCAGCGGGCCGACAGTGCCTACGCCCAGCGCTTCCGGGACGGTTCGGCGGACGATCCGGACATTCTGTTCGGCGGCCCCATGACCGCGGAGAGCCTGGCCGGCTGGGTCAGCGACGAGGCCGCCCGCTCCCGCTACGTGGAGGCGTTCGCGCGGTCCGATTTCGCCGCCATGCTCAACTACTACAAACGCAACTACCCGCCGCTGCCGGCCGAGGGTGAGCCATTTACCCCACCGGAGGTGCCGCGCCTGGACATGCCGGTGCTGATGTTTCATGGCCTCGAGGACCGGGCCCTCAACGCCGATGCGCTGGCCTACACCTGGAACTGGATCGACGCCGACCTGACCCTGGTGACGGTGCCCGGGGCCGGGCACTTCGTGCAGCAGGATGCGGCGCCCCTGGTTTCCGATACGCTGCGCTGGTGGCTGCTGGCGCGGCAGTAGCGGCGCCGGCTACAGGGTCGCGGCCCATTCCAGCGCCACGTCCTGCAGATCCTCCCCGATGCCGCGGTGGGCATCGGGTGAGTTGATCATCAGCACCAGCAGCATCCGTTCCCCGTTCCGGGTCAACAGATACCCGGCTACCGCCGAGACGCCGTCCAGCCGGCCGGTCTTCAGGTGCATGCGCCCCTGGGCCGCGGTGCCGCCCAGGCGTCTGGACAGGGTGCCGTCCAGACCCGGAATGGCCAGCGACGAAAGGAACTCGGGCATGTAGGGGCTGCGCCAGCCGGCGGCCAGGACCGCGGCGAGCTGACGGGCGCTGATGCGGGAGTCCCGCGACAGGCCGGCACTGTTGCTGATGTGAAGACCGCCGGTGTCGATGTCCCGGGACGACAGCAACGCCAGCATGGCATCCCGTCCCTTGGTGGTGGTCGCCGGCGGACCGAAAGTCTCGGCGCCCATGGTCAGTTCGAGCTGCCGGGTCATGACGTTGTTGCTGTACTTGTTGATGAGGCGGACCACGTCGCCGAGCGGCCGGGACCGATGCACGTAATAGGGTTCCTCGAATCGCTCCGGGACGGCGCCGGTGCGCCACCGGCCGGACCATTCACCGCCGAGCTGCCGCCAGTACAGGTCGAACAGGCCGGCCGCGTAGGTCTCCGGCTGCAGCGCCGTTCGGGTCAGGGAATACGCTTCGCAGCCGCTGGGAAACCGGCCTTCCAGCCTTACCCGATCCCGCTCCTCGCCCGTCACGGTAAGCGCCACGCCGCGCTGATAGCCTCGGCAGGGGCCATCCCGCGGCGCAAGCTGGTTGTCCAGGCGCAGGTTGGGCAGCGCCGGCTGCGCGGTCGCGGTCACCGCGCGACCGTCCGGCGCCGGCCGCACCACCACCCGGACGGCGTTGAAATTGACCAGCAGCGGATGGGGCGGCAGGTTGTAGACCCGGTCGGGCTGACCATCGAAAGCGCCCGGGTCCTCCGGCGGCAGATCGTAGTAGGAGTTGTCGAACACCACCTCGCCATCGATCCGGGCCAGACCCTGATGGTGAAGCCCGTCCGCCAGCTTCCAGAAGTCCTCGGCCACCAGATACGGGTCTCCCGCGCCCCGCACCCAGACGTTGCCGGCGACCCGTCCGGCGCGATCCGGCGCCTCGAGAAAAATCTCCGTATCCCAGGTGTACGCCGGGCCGAGCCCTTCCAGGGCCGCGAAGGTGGTCACCAGCTTCATGACCGAGGCCGGATTGCGCGGCGTATCCGCATTGAAGGCCACCCGCGGTGGCCCGCCGTCCACCGCCTGGACCCAGAAACTGATGTCGCTGGCCGCCAGCCCCAGCCCCCGCGCCGCGGTGGCCAGCGGCGCCGGCAGCGCGCCGGCGCCGGCGCCAGGCTCGTCGGCGGCGGCCAGCGCCGCGGCCCAGCACAACCCGATAGCCAGGCAACTCCGCGCTCGCATCCTCACAGACACCGGGTAAGGGTCTCATCCAGCGCGGTCAGTTCGATTCCCAGCGCCCGTGCCGCCGGCAGCGGGTCGATCCGGTCGTCATGATCCAGCACGCCGAGCATGGCCCGGGTGACCGGCGGATTGTCCGAGAATCTCTCCAGCAGCCCCGCGGCCAGCATGCCGAGCCCCAGCGGCAGCGACAGCACCCGGGTTCGGTTGCCTCTGGCAGCAGCCGCGCGACGCACCAGTTCGGTCCGGGTGAGCGACTCCGGGCCGGCCAGATCCAGCGTCACGCCGCTTCTGTCGGCAGGCCGGGCCGCGGTTCCAGCCAGCGCGGCGCTCATCGCCGTCACCACGTCCCCGGCATAAATCGGCTGCTCCAGACTCGCGCCGCGCAACAGCACGTTGAAGCCTCGTTCGGCCCGCCGCGCCAGCGCCGTGCTGGCATAGTCACCCTCACCCAGCACCATGGGCACCCGGATCACCGTGGTCGGAACCGGACCCTGGCGCAGAATCTCCTCCGCCGCGCCCCGCGAGGCGAGGCAGACGTTACCGGAGTCCGGCGCCGCACCGAGGATACTCAGGTAGACGATGTGCCCGACCCCGGCCCGGGCCGCCGCTGCCGCCATGGCCGTGCTGGCGTTCTCGTGTGCATCGCGGTACCGGTTGCCGGCGCCTTCGCGAATGATGCCCACCAGATGCACCACGGCCGAGCAGCCGGTGAGCACGTCCGTGAGCGCATCGGTATGCCGGTAATCCACCTGATGCAGCGCCACGGCATCCAGTCCGAGCGCGGTCACCTGCTCGGCGGCGCGGCGCGACCTGACCACCGCCCGCACCGGGCCCCTGGCTGCCAGTTCCACCAGCAGGCGCTGCCCGAGGTGGCCGTTGGCACCGGTCACTGCAATCATGAGGGCAATCCCGGGCCGCCAACGCGACCCTTGCGGCAATCGGTCCGGCGGGGAGCCGAAGACCTGGGATATCCTGTGCGGGTCATGCGTTCGCACTCACCGCCATGCAACTGACCCGGCAGCACACGCTCACCTGGGCCAATGCCCTGACCCTGGTTCGCGCCGTGCTGGTACTGCCCTGCGCCTGGATGGCCTGGCAGCAGCGCTGGGATTGGGCCGGTTTGCTGCTGTCGCTGGCGATACTGACCGACCTGCTGGACGGCGCCGTGGCTCGCCGCATGAACCAGACCAGCCCGTTCGGCGGCCTGGCCGATCACACCACCGACGCCGTGTTCGTTGCCATGCTGCTCGCGGCCCTGGCCGCCAACGGCTGGGTCCCGTGGCCGTTGCCGCTTCTGGTGCTGGCCGCCTTCGCGCAGTACGCGGCGGACTCGCGGGCCCTGGCCGGACGCGCGCTGCGCGCCAGCGCCCTGGGCCGCATCAACGGCATCGGCTACTTCGTACTGGCCTGTGTGCTGGTTTATCGTCACGCGCTGCATCTGTCCTGGCCACCGCCGGCGCTGATCACGGCGCTCGGCTGGCTGCTGGTAATCAGCAGCGTCGTGTCCATGATCGATCGGGCCAGCGCCCGGCGCACTGCATAGCTCGCGGCAGTCGCAGGCCCGGCCGGCGGCTCGATGACGGAGCCCAGGCCACCCGGCGCCCGCTGTCCCGGCGCCGCGCGGATCATCCGAGGCGCTCGTACACCATGCGTTTGAAATCATGGCTGAACGGATGCCAGAACCCCGGCATGCGCTGGGTCATACACACGCCGCACAGATCCGCTCGCGGCGCCATCCAGGAATGAGTCCCGGCCATGCCGCCCCAGTGGTACTCGTCACGGGCCGTCTCCGGCTCACCGTCGCCGGGCACCTGTTTGAGTGCGAAACCGAGCCCGAACACGGTGTCGGTCATTTCCCACATGGGGAACCGTACCGTAACCCCGTGAGGTAGCTGATTGGTCCGCATCAGCGTCAGGGTTTCCGGCCGCAGCAGGCGCACTCCCTGCCACTCGCCGCCGTTGACGATCGTGCGCAGAAACGTCAGGTAGTCGCCGGCCGTGGATACCAGACCGCCACCGCCGGACAGAAACGGACGCTCCGACGTATACGGACCGGTCTGCGGATCGTCCGCCTTGACCAGCCCCCCTTTCATGGGCGCCAGCAGATCCGTTGGCGCGTACATGGTCGTGAAGCGGTCCCGCTTGTCTTCCGGCACGAAGAAGCCGGTGTCGACCATGCCCAGCGGCTCGAAGATGTGCTCGGCCAGGAACGCATCGAAGCGATGCCCGGAGATGACCTCGATCACCCGCGCCAGCACGTCGGTGGCAAAGCTGTAACGCCAGCTCGTGCCGGGCTGGTAGGCCAGCGGCTGCAACGCCAGCAGATCGCAGAGGGCCTCCAGCGTCAGGGAGTCGTTGACCAGGGGGTTGATGCCGGCGGTCATGTAGGCCTGGTCGATGAGCGACTCCGGCTCGATGAAGCCGTAGGAAAACCCGGCGCTGTGACTCATCACCTGACGCAGGGTGATGGGAGCGGCCAGAGGCTCCACTTCCGCCACCGAGGTGGCGTTGGAGCGCAGCACCGCCGGTTCCGCAAAGGCCGGCAGGTAATTCGACAACGGGTCGTCGAGGGCAAAGCTGCCGCGCTCGAACAGCATCATCGCCGCCACCGAGGTGACGATCTTGGTGTTCGAGTACATGCGGAAGATTGCGTCGGCGGTCAATGGCCGCTTGTCCTCGACGTCCATGTAGCCGAACGTCTCGAAATCCACAACGTCGGTGCCACGCATCACCAGCGTCAGGCAGCATGACAGGATCTCCTGATCCACATACCACTGCATGCGCTCGTGCATAGCGGCGAAATCGGTATCCGACGGTACCTTGGCGAGTCGGGGGTCGATGGTGTTGATTGCCAGTCCTCCAGTGTACGGGGGTGCCGGTCACGCGGTGTCAACGCAACCGGCGTCTCTCCAGCCGTGAGCGAACGTTCAGCCGCTCATTCTATGTGCTCCGGGCGCCCGCGCGCGCCAGATTCCTGCGGCTCCACCCGAACGACGCGCGCACCTGATCGAGCCGTCACCGCTTTCAGCAGACACATTGTCGTTTCACCCGGGCGGGCGGGCACGCCATCGGAAAATCCAAGCGGCACCGCTGCTGCCAGTTGAGTTGCATATTGCGCAAAAAGATCTGCCCTTCGTCCATTATTCGATTTCATGCTTTCTCAAACGCCGACGCCCATCTTACGATGATCTTCCGGCGGGTCCTTCAGCCTCATTCAGTCGATGAATTAAGGGAGTAACTCCCGGATGCGTGAAGGAAAAGCTTGAACGGGCCCGCCTGCCTTCTCTGCTCCCGCGTCTCCTGATCTCTCAGTCCAGCACCTGAAACGTGACCCCGGCGTGAAGCGCAAGCCGCTCGATCAGAGCGTCGCCCATGGCAACCGCGGGGGTCAACACGCCACCGGCCGAGGTGAGATCGTCGCGGGCAAGACACACCGACGCCTCTCCAAGCATACGCGAGGTAGAAGCGTATCCAGGATCACCCTCACCGCGAATCTGAACCGTTAGGGCTGCGCCGCTACCTGGCGCCGTGGCCCCCACCAGATCGATGACGAAGCGGCCGTTGGCCCGGGCCTGCGGCGACGGCCCCTGTCCCGGTCTGGGCAGCAGCGGACCGAGCGCGTCGCGCACGGCCTTGACCCCGACCGCCGCGCCGGCCGCCGCGGATCCGGCGCCGAGCCCGGCGGCCAGAGGAAAGCCCCAGGGGCCGAACGGCATCAGCATGCCTTCCCGATAGCGGAAGTCGCGGCCGTAGGGATAACCGGCCAGCGCGTTGCTGCGGCGTACTACGCGAGTGTTGATGGCGCCCATGACAAACGGCCCCACCCAGCCGCCGCAGGCTTCGTCGTATTCCGGAACCAGGGAATCCGGACCGTCCAGACCATCGCGCTGACCGGCCGGGTTCAAGGCATACGGATCGCGAATGAGCGTGCGCACGTCCGGGTCGCGCTCGGCTTCGTCGAGCATGTTCACCATGCTCGCGACGGTGCCGCCGCTGAATCCGCCGCGCGCCTCGCGGACCCGCAATCGCACCTCCGGGCAGACGCGCCCTTCGCGGCGCCGCATCTGCTGCTGCAGAAAATGGGTACCGAGATCCGAGGGAATGCTGTCGAAGCCACAGGTGTGAACGATCCGCGCGCCGGTTTCGCCGGCACGGTGGTGGAAGCGGTCGATCATGCGCCGCATCCACTGCAGCTCGCCGGTCAGATCGCAATAGTGGGTGCCCCGCTCGACACAGGCTTCCACCAGATGGCTGCCGTGCAGCGCGTACGGGCCGACCGTGGAACATACCACCCGGGTCCGCCGCGCCAGCGCCGCCAGTGATTGCGGATCGCCGGCGTCCGCCAGCAGCATCGGCACCTCGGCGGCGCCAGCACCAAGGGCACGGCGGGTCGCGTCGAGCTTGTCCTGACTGCGGCCGCCGATGGCCCAGCGCAGATTGCCGCTGGCCCCGTAAATGGTCAGCAGATGTGCCGCCACCAGGGCGCCGGTGAAGCCCGTGGCGCCCCAAACCACGACGTCGAATTCGCGCTCATCCATGCTTTCGACCACGCTCGCCTGCTGTGCCGGTTTCCGCAATCTCGCGGACCCCCACCATTGCGCAAAGCGGAGCCGTCAGCAAGTGTCCGCAATCCCCCGATCGGTGCGGCACACTGACCGGCCGCGACGCTTGCCGAACCAATTCGCGCCGGTAGACTCCAACCCGTCATGAGGATTCCCAGTCACCTGCCGCCCGGCATTCTGCTGTTCGCCCTGATCATCGCTTCGGGCGCCGCAAGCGCCGACCCCGGCGATCTGTCCGGTCATTGGGTGGTGAGCCCGGAACTCACCCGCGAGGCCCAGCCCGACGGCCCCCAGCAGAAGAACGGCATGTTCGAGAAGTTGCCCAATGCAACCATCAGCGTGGGCGGTATGCCGATTCCCGGCACCGGCAGCGCCGCTCTGCCCAGTGTCCCGGGGAATGCCCGCGACCCGCGGGTCCTGCGGGCCAGTACGCTGGACATCGAGGAACTGCAGGACTCCCTGCGCATCGACTTCGGCGAATCCGGCAGCGAAACATTGAAACGGGGCAACGACCAGGGTCTGATCAGCCGCTGGAGCCGCCGCAAACTGACCACGCGCTACGAGACGTCCAGCCGTAAGGTCAGTCAGAGCTACGAAGTACGGCGCGACGGCACGCTGCTGGTCACGGTCAAACTGAATCCCAGGGACAGCGCCGCGGTGGTGCACCGGCGGGTTTTCCAGCGGGCCGCGCCGGCCTCGGCCACGAGCGCCCAGGACGCCGAGTCATGACCCGCGGTCAGCGTGGCGTCACCACTGCGGCGCCTCGAACCCGGCCGGCCCTCAGGTCGTTCAGAGCCGCCACGGTCTGCGCCAGGGGATAGACCGACACTTCGGTGTGAACTCCGGCACGGGCAGCCAGGTCCAGCAGTTCGCGCCCATCGGCGCGGGTCAGGTTGGCCACCGAGCGCAGGCTCCGCTCACCCCACAGTAGATCGTAGGAAAACGCCGGAATCTGCGACATGTGGATTCCGGCGCAGATCACTGCGGCGCCTTTGCGGATCCGGCGCAACGCCTCCGGCACCAGCGACCCCACTGGCGCAAACACGATGGCAGCATCCAGCGCCCGCGGCGGCGCCACCCCGGCCGGGCCGGCCCACACGGCGCCCAGTTGCCGCGCAAACGCCTGGCCGGCGGCGTCCCCGTCACGGGTAAAGGCGTAAATGCTCCGCCCCTGCCAGGCCGCGATCTGGGTGAGGATATGGGCCGCATTGCCGAACCCGTAGAAGCCGATGTGCCTGGCCTCGCCGGTCATGCGCAGGGCCCGGTAGCCAATCAGGCCCGCGCACAACAGCGGCGCCGTCTGCACGTCGCTGTGCCCGGGCGCGTCCGACTCCGGCAGGACAAAACAATAGCGCGCGTCGGCGGCCACGAACTCGGCATAACCGCCCTGCCGATGGTAGCCGGTGAACTCGGCCCGATCGCACAGGTTCTCGCGGCCCTCGCCGCAGAACCCGCATTGGTCACAGGTGTAGCCCAGCCAGGGAACGCCGACCCGTGTGCCGAGCGCAAGCGCCGTGTCCGACGGATCTACCACCCGGCCTACGATCTGATGACCAGGCACCAGCGGATAACGTCCGTCGGTGAGGTCACCGTCGACTACATGCAGGTCGGTGCGGCACACGCCGCAGGCACCGACCTCGATCAGAACCTCGCCCGGTCCGGCCACCGGAACTGGCAGGTCTACCAGTTCCAGGGCGCTGCCGGGCCCCGCCAGTTGCATTGCGCGCATACTGATGTCGTGCCCCGGTAATCGTTGCGTTTGCAGGCGCAACGCCGACAGAAAGCAGTTTACTTATCCCGTCGATTTCGCGCTAATGGGGCCGTGAGCGCCGGGGCCATCCGTACATGAGTCGACTTCTGATCATCCCGCTGCTGGCAGCGTGCCTGGCCGGCTGCTCCGAGCCGTTCATCGTCTTCGCCGGCGGCGAGTTGTCCGGTGAGCCCGGCACCCCGCCGGACGACTGGTCGCTGCTGCGCGACGAAGAGACCTTCCAACTGGAGACCCGGCCCGCCGATCCGTATTCGGTGAACATCTGGGCCGTGGGCATCGGCCCCGACGTCTACATCGGCACCGGCCCCGGCGGCACACGCTGGAGCGCCTACATCGACGACGACCCGCAGGTCCGGCTGCGGGTCGGCACCACTCTCTATCCGCTGCTGGCGGCCCCCGTCACCGACTCGCGGGAACGGCGCCGGGTCGCGCGCGCCTACGGCGAGAAGTACGACATGGACCGCGACGAGAACTGGCTGGAGGACGCGCTGGTATACCGACTCGACCGACGCTGATCGCGGCACCGATGACCGGTCCGGCGGACGCACAGCGCTTCACCCCCACTACCGCCATGGCGGTGGTGATCGCCAACATGATCGGCACCGGCGTCTTCACCAGTCTCGGCTTTCAGCTACTGGATATCCGCTCGGGCTTCGTGCTGATGATGTTATGGGTGGTCGGCGGACTGACGGCTTTGTGTGGGGCACTCTGTTACGCCGAACTGGGGGCGGCGCTGCCCCGCTCCGGGGGGGAATACAACTTTCTGTCGCGCATCTACCATCCGGCCGCCGGTTACGTCTCCGGCTGGGTATCGGCCACCATCGGCTTTGCCGCGCCGACGGCGCTGGCAGCCATCACCTTCGGTACCTACCTGGCCTCCGCCATACCGGGCCTGTCCCCCAACTGGCTGGCAGCGGGCCTGGTCCTGGCGCTGACTGCCGTACACGCCAGCAGCCGCCGCAACAGCGGGGGCGTGCAGCGGATCTTCACGGCCCTCAAAGTACTGCTGATCTGCGGTTTCTGCGTGCTGTCGTGGATTTTCGTGCCGGATCCGCAGCAGGTCCGGCTGCTGCCTGCCGGCGGCGACGGCGCGCTGCTGACCAGCAGCGCTTTCGCCGTGTCGCTGATCTTCGTGAACTATGCCTACACCGGCTGGAACGCCGCCACCTACCTGACCAGTGAACTGGCAGATCCGCAACGCAATCTGTCCCGGGTACTGATCATCGGCACCGTCACCGTGATGGTGCTGTACGTCCTGCTCAACTTCACTTTCCTCTACGTCGCACCCATGGACGCCATGGCCGGCCGCCTCGAGATCGGCTATGTCTCGGCCCAGCACGCCTTCGGCGAGCACGGCGCGCGCATCATGGGGGTGGTGCTGGCGGCGCTGCTGATCTCCACGGTCAGCGCCATGGTGCTGGCCGGACCCCGGGTGCTGCAGGTGATGGGGCAGGATTTTGCCGCGTTCCGGCTGCTGGCGCGCACCAACCGGCATGGCATTCCGGACCTGGCGGTGGCGCTGCAGTCCGTGCTCGCCCTGATTTTCATCCTCACCTCATCGTTCGAGTCGATCCTGGTATTCGCCGGCTTCACCCTGGGATTGAACACGTTCTTCGCCGTGCTCGGCGTGTTCGTGCTGCGCTGGCGCGAGCCGGATCTGGCGCGTCCCTACCGGGCGGCCCTGTACCCGCTGCCGGCCCTGGTCTATCTGGGATTCACCGGCTGGACCCTGACCTACATTCTGCTGGAGCGCCCCGTGGAAGGTCTGCTGGGCCTGGCCATCGTGGCCAGCGGAGCGGCCGCCTACTGGCTCACCGCCCTGGCGGACCGCGGCCGTGCGGATACCCCGGCGCCTCGCTGATCCGGCGCCGGCCCGCCATCGGCGCGGGCCAGGCCGGCAACAAAAGCGTTCAGCGTCTCACCGGCCAGCGCAAAGGCGTCGCGCAGGTAAGGGGTGGTGCGTACGTCCGGGCGGCCGACCAGCCACATCTGCACCTCGGTGAACGCCACATCGTTGAAGACCCGGACCAGATCCGGCCGCGAAGCCGCCACGTGGGCCGGCACCACGGCAATGCCCCAGCCGGATTCGGCCCCGTTCAGGCGCCCGGAGAAACTGTCACAGCGGAACACGAACTGATCCTTGGCGATGGGGTATCCGAGCCGGCGTGCATTGCGCGCCAGTTTCGGCGACCGCACCCCGTCGATGAACCAGTGATCGGCGAAGTTCTCGACCCCCGGCATACCGTGTTCGGCAACATAGCCGCGGCTGGCGTAGAGGCCGGCCGGCAGCCCCGACAAGCGCCGACACACCAGGTCCTGCTGCTGGGGTTCGACGTGGCGGATGGCGATGTCGGCCTCGCCCTGCAGCACGTTGAGCAGGTCGTTGGCGATGATGAGTTCGACGTTGATGCGTTCCTGCTCACCGAACCGGCGCAGCGGCGAGAGCATTTCCGGAAACACGTCGGCGATGAAATCGGAGGCGGTGATGCGCACCAGTCCGGTGGCGCGTGACCCCAGGGTGCGGGACGTGCTCTCGAACGTCCGCGCCCCATCCAGCATGCCGCGGGCGGCAGCCACCAGGCGGCGCCCGTTGTCGTTGAGCACCAGCCCGGTGGTGGGGCGGTCGAACAGCGAGATGCCGAGCGCCGCCTCCAGATTCTGCACGTGACGGGCCACGGTGGGATGAGCCAGCCCGAGTTCCCGCGCCGCCGCCGCCAGACTGCCGCGATCGGCCACCGCCACGAAGGTCCGCACCAGGTTCCAGTCCAGATCACCGCCCAGTTCGACTGTCATGGGTTCGAATCTCCACTCGCGCCCGCCATCGGCAGTAGAGGCAGGCTCTGCGCCGGGTCGGCACGCCCGGCACTACGCAAAGGTGCGAGAACGCGGTTCTACGTTACGTTCGTTCCCACATCGAGGCCTCATTGTTACCTTACGTAACACCTTAACGCAAGGCCGAGGACTTCCCGATGCGAACCAACTCTTCCCTGATTCGACGGCTGCAACCGTCCGTGGCCCTGGCCGCCGGCTTGTCCGCGGTCATTCTGAGCGGAGCCGCCCAGGCTGCCGCCCCCAGTTCGTTCACCGAGTCGAAGGGCTATCAGAACTGCGTCGACGCCGCCGACGGCGAGACCCAGGTCATCCGGATGCGCTCCAACTACTACATCTACGAGCACGACGACTCGCGCCGCTACTACCTGAACGGACAGGCGTTCATCGGCGGCGAAAGCCAGCCGGTCCGGATCGCCTGCGACACCACCCTGAGCGGCAACCGCGTCCTGAGCATCAGCGTCGACCAGGGACAGTACGCTGCCCGCGAGGCCACCCCCATGGAGGTGGCCCGCAACTGAGGACCCACCTCCGACTTCCCACGGTACCCCCTCGACCACTTCGGAACGTTCTGGCGGACGCCCCGAAGTGGTCACTTTTTTGCCTTGACGCGCCGCCCCGACCTTCCTTACAGCAGATCCGCATAAGCCCGTTCGAGAATTGAATATGCCCGGTCCCCAAGGCTTAATGGGCCTTTCCGCGGGGCCGTGCCGGCATGGCCCCGCGGACGCTTTGGAACCTTTGATGGGCAGGGGAGAGAGGGCATCCATGCTTCGCAAGAGAAGACGGCAAGTCATGGCCGGCGGTCTGTTCGCGACCGCGCTGGCATTCACCGGAACATCCGCAGGCGCGGCGCTCAACGACGGTACCGCCGGCGGCGAGTGGCGCTATTGGGGAGGCGACGAGGCCAGCAGCCGCTATTCACCCCTGGACCAGATCGACGCGGACAACTTCGCCGATATGGAGATTGCCTGGCGCTGGAAAGCCGATAACTTCGGCCCCGAGGTGGACTACATCCTGCGCGCCACCCCGCTGTACGTGAAAGGCAAACTGTACGCCGTAGCCGGTCAGCGTCGCACCGTGGTCAGCATCGACCCGGCCACCGGCGAAACGCTGTGGATGTGGCGGATGAAGGACAACCCGCGCTGGCAGAAATCCACCCGCAAGAACTACGGCAAAGGGGTGGCCTACGCCAGCGTCAACGGCCGCGACACCATCTTCGTGATCACACCGGGTTATTACCTGGCGGCGCTGGACGCCGCTTCCGGCCAGCCGATCCCGAGCTTCGGCATCAACGGGGTCGTGGACCTGCACCTGGGCCTCGGCGACTACGCCATCCATCCGGACACCGGCATGGGCGATGCCGGCGACATCACCTCGTCGTCACCGCCCATTGTGGTCAATGGCGTGATCGTGGTGGGCAACTCCCACGACCGCGGCTACTATCCCGACGCCAAGGAGAATGTGCCCGGACACATCCGCGGCTACGACGCCGCTACCGGGAAGATGCTGTGGCGCTTCAACGTGGTGCCGGCGCCGGGCGAACCGGGCCACGACACCTGGGAAGACGACAGTGCCGCCTACACCGGTAACGTGTCGGCGTGGGCGCCGCTGTCCGCCGACTCCGAGCGCGGACTGGTCTACGTGGTGACCGACACCCCGACCAACGACTACTACGGCGGCGACCGGCTGGGCGACAACCTGTACGGCACCAGCATTCTGGCGCTGGACGTGCAGACCGGCGAACGGCGCTGGCACTTCCAGATGGTGCACCACGACGTCTGGAACTTCGACAACCCCACGGCGCCCAAGCTGCTGGACGTCAAGATCGGGTCGCGCACCGTCCCGCTGGTGGTGGAAGCCACCAAACAGGGCTGGGCCTACGTGTTCAATCGGGATACCGGCGAACCCATCTGGCCCATCGAGGAGCGCCGGGTCGCGGCATCCGACGTGCGCGGCGAGAAGCTGTCCCGGACCCAGCCGTTCGTGACCAAACCGCCGCCCTTCGAGCTGCAGGGCACTACCGAAGACGACCTGATCGATTTCACCCCCGAGCTGCGCGAACAGGCTCTGGCTATTGCCCGCAACTACCGCATGGGGCCGCTGTTCACGCCGCCGTCCCTGCTGGAAGACAGCGACGGCACCAAAGGCGCGTTCGTGATGCCTGGCGCCAACGGCGGCGCCAACATTCCAGGGGGCGCTTCGGTGGACCCCGAAACCGGCATGCTGTACGTGGCGACGGAGCGGGGTCACAGCGTCATCGCCCTGGTACCCGGCGACGAACGCGGCTCCAATGCCGGCTACGTGTCCACCGGCCCCGGCGGAGTCCGCGGCCCTCAGGGCCTGGAGCTGTTCAAACCGCCGTACGGCAGCGTGGTGGCCATCGACCTGTCCGCCGGCGACATCGCCTGGCGCATCCCCAACGGCGACACCCCGGACGAGGTGAAGAATCATCCGGCATTGCAGGGGGTCGAACTGCCTCGCACCGGCAAGCGTTCTCATGCGAACATACTGACCACCCGGTCGTTACTGTTCTACGCCGAAGGCCGCAGCGGCGCGCCGTTGCTGCATGCCGTGGACAAGGCGAGCGGCGAGGAGTTGGGCGAATTCGAACTCCCCGCCCAGGGCAACACCGCACCAATGACCTACCTGCACGATGGTCGCCAGTACATCATCGTGTCGGTCGGTGGCGCGGGGAATCCCGGCGAGTTCGTGGCCCTGACGGTACCAGAGGATTGATGGATCTGATGATGCGCACTTTCTACCAGGCTGTGGTGGGAGCGCTCGCGCTGGCGAGCGCTTTCGCAACGGCGGAGACCCGCACCACGGGCGACGGGGTGTACACCGAAGCGCAGGCTCAGCAGGGCCTGGAGGTGCACGAGACCTATTGCGCCAAGTGCCACCATTACTCCTACTATCAGGCCGCTTTCCTGCTGTCCTGGCAGAACCAGCCCGTCTCCGCCCTGTACGACCTGATCGAGCTGAAGATGCCCGAGGACCGTCCCGGCGCACTCAAACCACGGGAGTACGCCGCCCTGCTCGCCTACGTGTTCGAGCTGAACGACCTGCCCGCCGGCACCGAGAAGCTGAGCCACGACCACGACGAGATGGCGCAGATACTCATCAAAAGCCCCTGACGGCCAGGCAGTACGGCAGCACGAAGCGAAGGCAAACCAAGGACATGCAGCAACCGTTCTCCCGACGACAGTTCCTGAACCTGGTGGGCGCCGCCGGCGGCAGCGCCGCCGTCTACCAGGCCAGCGTCGCGCTGGGCCTGATTCCCGACAGCGCCGCGGCAACTCCGCGCGCCGAACTCAGCAACTGGGGCGGCTCGGGCCCCCGGGTGGTGATCCTCGGCGCCGGCATCTCGGGCCTGGTGTGCGCCTACGAACTGGAACGGGCCGGCTATCAGGTCACCGTGATCGAAGCATCCGAGCGCATCGGCGGGCGCAATCTGACGGTGCGGCGCGGCGATCGCATCGACGAAATGGGCAACCCGCAGATCTGCGAGTTCGACGACGAGCCCAACCTCTACTTCAACTGCGGGCCGGCACGGATTCCTGCCCACCACCGGAACCTCCTGCATTACTGCAAGACCCTCGAGGTGCCGTTGGAGATCTTCGTCAACGTCAACTACCACGCGCTGGTGCACGACCCCGACGCATTCGGCGGCCGGCCGGTGGAAATGCGCGAATACATGGCGGATGCGCGCGGCTTCATGACCGAGCTGATCTCCAAAGCGGTCAACAAGTCGGAGTTCGATGCCGAGTTCTCCGAGTACGACAGCGAGCGGCTGCTGGCCTTTCTACGCGCCTACGGCGATCTGGATGCCGACAACCTGTACCACGGTTCGCGCCGCGCCGGTTACGCCAGCGGCGGCATGACCGAAGCTCCGGTGCTCAAAACGCCACTGGATTTCAACGAGATCCTGAACAGCAGTTTCTGGCGCTTTCGCATGCACTGGGGTGAGGGCGAGGATCAGGCGGCGCCGCTCATGCAGGCCGTTGGCGGCAACGACAACATCGTTCGCGGCTTCGTGCGCAACATTTCCAGCCCCATACTGACCGGGGCGCCGGTGCAGGGCATCATGCTGCGCGAAGACGGCGTCGACGTCCTCTACGACTACGACGGCGCCGTGCGCCGGATCAGCGCCGACTACTGTTTCAACTGCATTCCGAAGCACCTGATTCCCGGCATCCCGAACAACTTTCCCCCGGAGTACACCACCGCCATGGCCAACGTGGGCCGCGGCAAGCTGTTCAAGGCCGGGCTGCAGATGAACGAGCGTTTCTGGGAACAGGAATCCATCTACGGCGGGATAACCTGGACCGACCAGCCGGTGGAACAGATCTGGTATCCGAGCCACGGCATTCACGGCAGAAAGGGCGTCATGCTCGGCGCCTATGTATTCGACGAGGCCACCAACGACCGTTTTGCCCGGTTGTCCCAGCAGGAGCGCCTGGACCTGGTGATCAGCAACGGCGAACAGATTCATCCCGGGTACCGCCAGCACGTGCAGAGCGGGGTCACCATCGCCTGGCACCGCATGAACTACCTGATGGGCTGTACCGCCCAGTGGACCGAAGATGCCCGGCGCGACTACTTCGCCACCCTGCAGCGGCCCAGCGGCCGGCACTACCTGATGGGCGATCAGATCAGCTACCACCCCGGCTGGCAGGAAGGCGCCATCAGCAGCGCCCACCATGCGCTGGCGGACCTGGAGCGCCGGGTGCGGGCCGAACGGGGGGCAGCCTGATCATGACTCGCCGTACCGTCGTGCCGCCGTCTGCAGGGGGGGTGCCAGCAGCCGTCATGGCGCTGCTGATGGTGACTCTGAGCGCCGCTAGCGGACAGCCGGTGATGGCCGCCAGCGCCGACGGACCGGTGAGCGGCAACCTCAATGCCGAAACCATCGCCCGGAGTGCTGCCGGCAGCAGCTATGACGTCAACGCCGACACCCTGGTGACAGCGGCCGAACCGCTGCGCTACTGCGTGGTCTGCCACGGTGTGGAACTGCGCGGCAACCCGGCGGTGGATGCACCCAACCTGTCGGGTCTGCCGGCCTGGTATCTCGAGCGCCAGATGCAGGGGTTCCGCCAGGGTCTGCGCGGCAGCCACGCCGCGGACGTGAACGGCATGGAGATGCGGCCCCAGGCGGCCGTACTCAACGACGAAGAGCTGGCCCGGGCGGTCAGTTTCGCGGCCAGCGTTCCCCAGCGTGCGGCGCCCCACACCGTCGACGGCGACCCGGCCCGCGGCGAAACCCTGTACCTGCCCTGTGCCGCCTGCCACGGCGCCGACGGCGAGGGCCTCGAGGCGCTGCAGTCACCGCCGCTGGCAGGCCAGAGCGACTGGTATCTGGTGACCCAGTTGCAGCACTTCCGGGCCGGCGTCCGCGGCGCTTCGCCCAGCGATACCCAGGGGGACCTGATGCGGACTGCGGCCCTCAGCCTGGCCGACGAGCAGGCGATCCGCGACGTCGTCGCGTACATCAATACGCTGCCGGCCCACTGATCTTCGCACCAGCAACGTCAACCGACCGAGGAGACCTGCCATGCTCATTCGAAAAGAGCTTCGAGATACCGCGACGCGAACCGGCCTGAAGCACATCGGAGCCCGGGCAGCCGCCGCCGCGCTGGTAACCGCCTGCCTGGCTGGCGCCGCCACCGCCGCCGCCGCAGAGGTGACCCGTTACCCGCTGCCCGGCAGTGACTTCCCCATTGCCCAGGCGGTGGAGATTCCCGCCGGCACCACGCTGGTTTACCACAGCGGCATGACGCCGCGACCGGCCAACCCCGATGCCGAGCAGTACAGCACCGAGTTCTGGGGCGACACCGAAGCCCAGGCCATGTCGGTATTCGCGCGGCTCGAGGAGTCCCTGAAAGCGAAAGGCCTGTCGTTCGGCGACGTGGTGAAGATGCAGGTGTATCTGGTGGGCGTGCCGGAACACGACGGGGCCATGGACTTCAGCGGCTTCATGAGCGCCTACACCAGGTTCTTCGGCACCGAGGCGCAGCCGAACCTGCCGGCCCGCTCCGCCTTCCAGGTCGCTGGCCTGGCGGCACCGGGTATGCTGGTGGAAGTGGAGGTGGTGCTGGCCCGGCCCTGACCGCTCCCGCCGCGGCCGTCAACCGGCCGTGGGCAGACTGTGAAGCAGGAGCGGCCCCGCAGGGCCGCTCACTTCCGCGTTCACCGTGCTACTGGAACATGCCCCCGGCAAAGCGGTGCTGCACCCCCACTTTGACGATCCGCCCGAACGGGTTGTGGGTGTAGGGATCGTAGTTGAGGTCCAGACGCACCATGGGCGGGTCCTCGTCGGTGATGTTGTACACCGACGCAAACAGCCGGGTGTTGTCGTTGTTGAAGCGGAAGTTGTAGCTCAGGTCGACGGTCCAATGGTCGTCGATCTTGGTCCCGGCCGGCACCCCGGCCACCACCCCGGCGCGGTCGTCGTCGTACTCGGAAACGTAGAACACGTCGAGCCGCAGGTTGTGGCCGCCCATGGCCCAGTTGACCCAGGCATTGTTCTTCAGCTCCGGAAGCGGCCGCACGGTGGCGGTGTTGGCGTTGAGACGCCCGGCGGCATCGAAGCCTTCGGCCCAGATCCAGTCGTCCACGTCGTATTTGCTGATCCAGGTGCCCTGAGTTCCCAGGGTCAGCAGGCTGCCGCCCATCTCGAAGTCATAGCTGGCCTGATAGTCGATACCCGCGGTCTCGATATCCGGGCCGTTCTGATAGTCCACCTGGATACGCGAGATGCCACCCGGTGTTGGGTTCGCAGGATCCTGAAAGATGATCTTCTCGCAGGCGTTCTCCTGGATCGGGCTGGTGGGATCGAAGCAGTTCACTACCACGTCGTTGAACGACTCCAGCACGATGGGTTCCTTGAAGTCGAAGTTCCAGTAGTCCAGCGAGAAGTAGCCGTTACCCGGCTGCCAGATGATCCCGAGGTTGGTGGTAATGGCCTGCTCCGGGGACAACTGCGGGTTACCCGTGGTGTCGATGGCCTTGAACGCCAGCGCCGGGTTGACGAACGACAAGGCGGTGAAGCGCCCGCCGAGCTGATTCAGGGTCGGCGCCCGGAACGAGGACCCGAGCGAACCGCGCAGGGTCACCTCGTCGGTCAGGTCCCAGCGGGCGGCAACCTTCGGATCCAGCGTGCTGCCCACGTCACCGCCGTAGTCCTCGTAGCGGGCCGCAATCTGCAACTCGAAGGAATCGGTCAGCGGCACCATCAACTCCCCGAAACCGGCAATCACGTCCTGATCGTCCTCGAACGGGTCACTGGCGGCCAGGAAGTTGAAGGCGCCGGCACCGATACACGTGTACTCCCAGGCGGGGATCACCCCGCCGTCGATCGGCGTGTCCGGGAGCGTGAAGTTCTCGCCCTCCTGAATGCCGAAGGCGCAAGGTTCGATGGACAGGTTGCTGTTGTCCGCCAGGTTGGTTTCGTAGTCGTCGCGCCGGTACTGCAGCCCGGCGGCCCAGCCCACGGAACCGCCGGCGGCGCTGATGCCCGATTCACCGCTGAACACCAGGTCCAGGACCAGCAGCTTGGTCTCCGGCTCGCTGCCGAGCGGTTCGGTGAGCCACTCGAGCATGTCCAGGTTGTTGTTCAGGGACGCATTTTCGCTGCCCGGCCCCGGCACACCCTCGAAGCCCACGGCCTGGGACGCCGTAAAGGCACTGGTGAAGGGGTTGTAGTAGAAGCAATCGCCCGTTCCCAGGTTGCCGCTGCCGGGCACGACGCCCGAGCCGGCTGGATCGGCGTAGAACGCGTCCCGATCGCAGTTCGCTCCACCCATGCCGCGGTAAGCGAATGCCAGATGGTCGGTGCGGGTGTCGTCGGTGAAACGCTCTCCCTCGGTCCAGCCGTAGGTCACGGTGGCATCCATCAGGATGCCGTCGCTGAATTCCGTCGTCAGGCCGCCACTGACCCGATACAGGTCGTACTTGCGCGGTCCCACCTCGGCCGGGCCTGCGACCCCGAGGGTACGGCCCCAGACCAGAGCACCGGCGCCCCAGTCCGCGGGATCGAGCTGCGGATTGCGAGCCAGGAAGTCATCGAAGTGCGGCATTCCCGGGACGACGATCTGATCACCATCCAGCAGAGCCTGAGGCGGGTACGAAGGCGACGTATTCCACTCCGGCGCCTCGTCGTGGGCATAGAGAAACTCACCGTGCAGTTCGGTGCGGTCGCTCAGTTGGTAGGTGGCCTCCACAAACACCTGATAGTGTTCTTCCTCCTCCGCAACGTTATCGAACTGCGAGTACTGGAAGCGGCAGAATCCGCCGGCATTGGTGTTTCCCACCGTCTCGCAATCCGGATCCGGCGTGAACTGAGCGCCGCCACCGGACAGCAGCGGTACCAGCGGCACGTAGGTCCCCGGGTTGCCGATGGAGGTGTATCCCCCCGGCGTGGAATTCTCCGCGAAGGTGGGCAGCGCCCAATCCTTCTCCCGCACCATGAGCTCACCGCGGAACTGATACGCACCGGATATCACCACGTCGAGCTGGTCGTTACCAAACCCGACGATCAGACCCGCTTCGTAGTCCGGATCCTCGGCATCCTCGATGTCCTTGTAGGCGCCCTGAAACTCGATGCCGCGGAAATCCGAGCGGGTGATGAAGTTGACCACGCCGGCCACGGCGTCTGATCCGTAAGTGGCGCTGGCGCCATCCTTCAGCAGCTCCACCCGCTCCAGGGCGATGGTCGGAATGGCATTGGTGTTGACGAACTGCTGACCGTCCTGACCAATGTAGAACGGACTCGGCACCACCCTGGCGCCGTTCAGCAGCACCAGGGTGCGCCCGGCGCCGAGGCCTCGCAGGTTGACGTTGGAGATGGCTTCGAGGCCGTTGGATTGAAACTGGTTGGTCTCGCCGTCGATGCCGGCCACCGGGCCCATGCTGCGCAACATCTCGAGTATGCTGGGGTTGCCGGTGATATCGAGGTCCTCCCGGGTGGTGACGTCCACCGGCGAAGCGGCGTCTTCCGGCGTGCCGCGAATGTACGATCCCGTTACCACCACCTCTTCGATGGCGCCTTCCTGTGCCTGCGCCGACGGCGCCCACGCGACGAGCGCGCACAGCAATGCGCCGGGCAGGGTCCTGCCCAGTTCGTTATTCATGACGATTGCTCCCCTTGGATTGTTCACTGACGTCGATCCTTGTGAAATCGACCAGTTCGCTCCGTTGAACGGAACGTTCGAACAGACCGGCTCTCCGGTGGCAGGAGCCTACTCCAACGGAACCGCGCTGACAGGTGTTTGCGCCGCCTTGTCGGACCAAGGTAGCGATCTACAGTAACTTTCTTGCCGGGCGGGTAGGTCGCGGTCCCCGGGAGCTGGCACCGCTTCGAGGCGGGGCATCCGGAAAGGAAAAGGGGGCCAACGGCCCCCTTTGTACTTGGCTGGTCCACCCGGAGGTGGCGCCGGACCGGGTCCGGCGGTCAGCCTACATGCGGTAGGTGAAGCCGACTTTGATCATCCGGCCGAACGCGGAGTGCGTATACGGGTCGTAGTTCAGGTCGGTCTGAGCCCGCGGCGGATCTTCGTCGAAGGCGTTGAACACAGACACGTTGAGCAGCAGTGAATCCTCGAGCAGGCTCAGGTTGTAGACGAAGTCGACGCTGATCATGTCGTCGATGGTCTGCAGAGATTCGATGGCGCCCGGATCGTCGTACTCACCCCAGTAGCGGCCGACCAGGCTCAATCGATGATTGCCGATAGCGTACTTGGCAAACAGGTTACCCTGCAGGTCCACCAGCGGCGTCAGCGCGCTGTTGTCGTCATTCAGGTTCCCCACGAAGTCGCCGCCGGACACGAGGAACACCCCGTTGATGTCCTCGAAGTCGTCCACGTCGTACTCAATGGTGTGCGTGCCCTGGGTGCCCAGGGTCAGGATGCCGTTGCCCAGGTCGAAGTCGTACTGAGCCAGCCAGTCGATGCCGGAGGTGGTGATGTCGGTACCGTTAATCCAGTTGACCTCCAGACGCGCAATGGCGGCCAGATTACCCTGCTCGCCGTCCTGGAAGACGATGTGGGTGTCCAGCAGGTCACAGGTCTGCGATCCTGCGCCTGGTCCCGGCACGCCGCCCACGATGTTACAACCATTGGCCGAATAGGCGCTCAGGATCGAGTTGAAACCCTCCACCTGGAAGGGGTCCTCGAAATCGAAACGCCAGTAGTCCAGCGAGCCGTAGAAACCGCCCTGTTCGAAGATCACGCCCAGGTTGGTCGCCAGTGCCGTTTCCGGCTCGAGGTCGCCATTACCCAGCGTATCCACCGCTTTGAACGCGTTCACCGGCCCGACGAACTGCAGCGAGGTGCCGCGGCCCTGCAGGAACGGTTGCGGCGGACCGCGGAAGGTGGTCGACACGGAACCGCGGAGCGCCAGCGAATTGGTGGCCTGCCAGCGCAGGGCCAGCTTCGGGTCCACTGTCGAGCCGACATTTCCGCCATAGTCCTCGAAGCGCACTGCGAGCTGGGCGTCGATGGTGTCGGTGATAGGGAGCGCCAGTTCCATGAACGCGCCGTACACGGTGCGCTCGGTGGACTCCGGATGGGAGCCTGACAGGAATGCAAACAGGCCGGTAGGCGAATCACAGTCCAGGGACGGCGTAAATCCGCGGTCTACCGACTCCTGGAACTGGAACGGGCAAGGATTGATGCCCAGGTTGTTGATGGCGTCCGGACTGGCATCGAACTTCTCGTTCCGGGTCTGGATCCCCGCCGCCCAACCGATGGGGCCGCCACCCAGTTCGATGGGCAACATGCCATCGAAGGTGGCGTCCACTACCAGCAGCTCGTAGCTGGTATCCGTACCGAGGTCGGTGACCAGCCACGGGTACAGCGCCTCGTTCATGGCGACCAGGTCCGGGTTGGCATTGGGGTTGACGGCCCCCGTGATGGCAGACTGGGCGACGCCGTTGGAGAACGGCGAGTAGTACATGCAGCCGCCGGCGCCCGGCGTACCCGTTGCCGGGTCGCAGTCGGGGCCGCCGAGACCGTTCAGGGCATAGGCCATACGCTCCACGTACATGTCCGGACCCTGCGTGCGGCGGTCACGCTTGGACCAGCTCACCGCCACGTCGAAGCCCAGCGCCTCGTCGAACAGGGTTCCGTTCAGACCGGTTGCAAACCGGTAGGTCTCGGTTTCCCGCTTGCCGTTCTCCGGCTCGCCGAGAAACCCGCCCCATCCAGCCATTCGGTTGATGACAAACAGCGCCACGGTATCGTCCGGAATGATGCCCGGATACTTGGCCTGCATGTCCAGCAGTCCGGGATGGTCCAACGGAATCAGCCGGTCCGGACCAAACAGAGACTGGGGCGGATAGGACGGCGACGTGTTCCAGTCGGGCATGTCCATTTCCGAGTAGAGTGCCTCCAGGGTCCACTCGACGTTGTCGCTGAACTGGTAGCTCGCCTCGCCGAACACCTTGTAGGTGTCCTGCTTCTCGATCAGGTTGTCGAAGTTGGTGAACTGGAAGTAGCAGGTAGAGCCCGATGCCGTACCGCCCAGGGTTTCACACTCCGGGTCCGCCACCGGCACGAATCCGGATGGATTGGCCGCGGAAATGGCGGATGGTGAGATCGGGAACAGGCGGCCGGGATTACCGATACTGGAATAGCCGCCCTGGGGGTTGTCCGCCAGTGGCCGAATCGCCCAGTCGCGGTCCGGAATGGTGACCTTGCTGCGGTGATCCCACTCACCGGAGAGTACCAGGTTCCACTTGTCGTTGGCCCAGCCGCCGATCAGGCTGACTGAATGCTCTCCGTCACTCTCGTCGAGGAATTGTTCGGAGGCCTGAATCTCGATGCCTTCGAAGTCGGACCGGGTGATGAAGTTAGTCACGCCGGCGATGGCGTCGGAGCCGTACAGGGCGGCGGCGCCGTCCTTGAGGATCTCGACCCGCTGAATGGCAACCGAGGGTACCGCGCTGACGTCCACCCCGATGGTCGAGGTGGTGACGTGCCGGCGGCCGTTCAGCAGCACCAGGGTGCGCGCGGAACCGAGACCGCGAAGGTTGATCGTGGTGACCCCTTCGTTGCCCTGGCCGCCGGAACCGTTGAACTGGTTGGTTTCCCCGAGGTTGCCGTTGGCGACACCCAGATTGCGGATCATCTCGGTGATGGTTGGATTTCCGACGTCTTCCAGGTCTTCACGGTTCATGACGTCGACGGGAAGCGCCGCGTCTTCTGGTGTGCCTCGAATGAACGAACCAGTTACGACGATTTCCTCGATCGCGCCTTCCTGTGCGAACGCCGGAGCGGCGCTGAAGGGTGCGCAGGCGATGGATACCGCGATGGCGCTACGGCGCCACCGTGTACAGCGATGCGACATGAATAACTCCCCTACTCCATTTGTACTGATGCCCAACCCGGCTTGGCGGGAATTGGGAGCAGCCATTATCAACAAGGGAAATACATTAGCAACACTTGTTTCGCCTTGAAATTGACCCGGGTCAAGTGCCAGGCCGCGCGCAGCGGCCCTGCGGCCGGATCGAACGCGGCAAAGAAGAAGACGCCCGAAGGCGCCTTGAAACATTTGGAAATGATGCTGACCGGATCGAGGCAGCGTGCGCCGCCTCGATCCGCTGCCGGTCAGTAGTCCAGATTGGCTACGAACCGGAAGTAGTAGAAGCCACCGTCGAAGCCCCAGGGGCTGGTGGTGGTGAACTCCTGGCCCGAGTTATCGGAGAAGTTCGGACCGGCATCGTTGTCCGCATCGTCCGGCGCATCCTGATCGAACAGGTTCTGAGCGCCGATGATGAAGTCGTAACGGCCATTCAGGGTGTAGCCGATTTCGGCATCGAAGATCCAGTCGCCGTCGTAGCAGTTGTCCGGACCGCTCTTCTCGCAGTCGATGGTGTAGTTGGTTCCCCCATCGACGTGGGTGGGATCGCTGCTGCCGGCGTCGGCGTCGACCCAGTCGTCGTAGTAGCTGGCCCGCAGCATGAACCGGAACGGCCCCATCATGTGGTTGGCGGTGAAGATGCCGCGGTTCTCGGGGTTGAAGTTCTCCAGGTCCACCAGTTTGTCCCGGGAGACTTCTTCGCCGGCGTCGTCCACCTCGGTTTCGGTCCAGTTCCAGGCCGCCGTGAAGGTCGTGACCCCGGCGTCACCCCAGTCATGGTTGTAGGTGGCCACCAGATCGACACCGGTGGTTGTGGTGTCGAAGTCGTTGGTGTAGAAGGCCACGCTCTTCAGGTCCGACGCGCCGGGAACGCCGAGGGCTTCGAGACACGCGGAGAGGTTGGCAGCGCCGGGACAGTCGACCCCGGGCGGCACCGGCTGCGTGGTAATGTCGATGGTGCCCGTCGACGAAATCCGGTCGGTCAATTCGATCTGGAACCAGTCGGCGGTCAGGGTCAGGCTGTCGGTAACGTCCCAGGCCAGGCCCACAGTGAAGTTTTCCGCGTCTTCCGCATCCAGTGGCTCAGCGCCCAGGAACTGGGCGATGGGGTTGGTGGGCGGAATCTGGCCCTGCTGCTGCAGTTGTCCCTGCACGGTGATGGTCGACACCTTGGTCACGTTGGACTGACCGGGAGTCGGCGCCCGGAAACCGGTGCTGTAGGAGCCCCGCACCGCCAGGTTGTCGGTGATGTTGAAGCGCCCGGCAATTTTGCCGTTGGTGGTGTCGCCGAAATCGTCGAAGTCCTCGTAGCGCAGGGCCACGCCGAGCAGCAGCCGCTCGGTGACGTCTGCCTCCAGGTCAACGTAGGCCGCGTAGTTGGAGCGGTCGAACTCCCCCACCTGCTGCGGGCTGAATCCGGCGAAACCGTGAGCGCCGATGCTCATCGCCACCAGCGGCGTCACGCCGTCCAAGTGGAAGTTGCCGCCTTGGAAGGCAAACGGACCCGCTTCCCAGGAGGTGGGGTCGCCCATGACGATCTCGAAAGTTTCGACCCGGTACTCCGCGCCGAACGCCACGTTCAGATCCGAGTACAAGGCGTCGATGTTCACCGGGAAACTGAAGTCGGCGTTGTAGTTCTGTTCGGTCTGTACGTACTCGCCCAGATTGAAGGAGGTGGGCGTGTCCGGTCCCAGCGACGGGTTCCAGGTGTTGTCGATCTGGAACTGGGTTTCATTGCGGCCGAGGCCGAGGCTGAAGTCGTAGGTCAATCCGCTGTCCAGAGTGCCCCGCAGTCCAACCAGCCCGGAGATGTCCTCGACGCTACCGCCGAAAGCCGGGGTATAACCACCGGGGTAAAGGTTGTTCGCTACCCAGCAGTTGGCCGGCAGCCCTGCCAGCGCGGCCCGGTCCGCGTCCACTGCGGCCTGATCCGTCGGCGTTCCCCCGGGGCTGGTCAGTACTGGACAGTTGCTGGTCTCTCCGGAGAGTCCGGCCAGATCCAGGTCGATGATGGCGCGCTGGCTGCCACTGGTGAATACCCCGTCCCGGGAGTTCGGGTTGCGGTAGAAAAAGCCGCCGGTCACGGTCCGTTCGGCGTAGTTACCGAACGCGTACAGTTCCTGGCTGTCGGTCAGGTCGATGCCGGCGTTCAGGAAGAACGCATAGTCATCGTCCACATCCGGTTGACCCCAGACCTGAGCCGGCTGCACCACGTCGGTGTTACCGGTGTCGATCAGCGCCTGAGCGTCGGTGCGCGGCAAGCTGCGGCTGGTGGCGTCGTTGCTCTTGGCCTGGAAGGTCGCGTTGGCGAAACCGTTGGGGCCGAGCGGCAGGCCGACGTTCACGGCACCCAGCCAGGACTCGCCGTCCCCTTCGTAGAACTCGCCCCACTTGGCTTCCGCCGTGATGCCCGAGTTGTCTTCCTTGAGCACGTAGTTGATGACCCCGGCGATGGCGTCGGAGCCGTACTGGGCGGCGGCGCCGTCCCGCAGCACTTCGACCCGCTCGATGGCCAGGGTCGGAATCACCGACACGTCCGGACCCTGGGAGCCTTCCGCCAGCGATCCGCCGAGTTCGGCGATGACCGACGCGCGGTGGCGGCGCTTGCCGTTCACCAGCACCAGGGTGTCGTCCGGCGGCAGCCCGCGCAGGGTCGCCGGCCGGGTGATGGTGGCGGCGTCGCTGATGGGCAGGCGCTGTACGTTGTAGGACGGAATCAGGTTGCGCAGCATGTCGTCCATGTCCGACGACCCCTGGTTCTGGAAGTCGTCACCGGTAACGACATCCACCGGAACCGGCGAGTCGGTGGCGGTGCGGCCGGCCCGGCGGGAGCCGACGACCACCACCTCTTCGATGGACTCGGCGCCCTGCGCGTGAACGACGGGGGCCGCCACCGGCGTGAATGCCAGGGCCGCGACGAGACCGGCACGCAGCCCGGCGCTTCCTGCCCTCGAGGCGGAATCTCGTGTTTCATCCATGGTAGATATTCTCTCCATTGTGGATTGCATGGCTTCCGTGCAATCTCGTTGTTGGCTCTCCCCTCGGCAGCCGGGCGGGTGAGTGGATGGCGCGGCCCCCGATGGAAGCCTGCGGCGACATCGCTTACACCGGGCGGACACGGGTTCGCGATCCCGTGCGCACCGCGCTGAAGCATGCCGCCCGGGCTCGCGCACCGCCTCGAACAGCCTGACCCGGTCGAGATTACCTCAATGAGTTACAAATCGGAATAAGTCTCGAAACATATTGAAATCCCCTCCAAGCCCCTGCAACGTAAAGGACTTTGCGACGTCAAGACGTATGGAACCGACTATGACAAGGCGCACGGACGCGGCCCCCGGCCGCTGGAAACGCGGCTCGCTGCTGAAGCTGGCCCTGATCTTGAGCACGCTGGCCCTGAGCGCGCCGCCGGCCGGTGCGAACGTCGACGCCGACGTGATTCTCACCAACGGCGCCGTATATCGGGTCACCCGCGACGATCCGTGGGCGGACGCACTGGCCATCGCCGGCAACCGCATCCTGGCGGTGGGCAGCCGCCGTCAGGTCATGCGCACCCGCGGCCCGGACACGCAGGTCATCGACCTCGACGGCGCCTTCGTGGTGCCCGGCTTCAACGACGCCCACGTGCACATGGATGCCACCGGCGCCCTGCTGACCGGTGTGAACCTGCTGGACGTGCACACGCCGGAGCCGTTCGTGGAACGAGTCGAAGCGGCCACCCGCCGGCTGCCCGCCGGGAGCTGGATCCTGCGCGGTGACTGGGGCGCCTACGAGCAATGGGGCCAGGGCAGCGCCGGTAACCCCGCGCCGGAAGGGCCGCCGGAAGCAGCCGTAGCCCCGGCCGGGCCATTCACCCCTCACCGGGACCTGATCGATCCGGTCACGCCCGATCATCCGGTGCTGCTGTCGCGCTTCGACCGCAGCATGTACCTGGCCAACAGCGTGGCGCTGGAACTCGCCGGCGTTACCCCGGAAACCGAAGACCCCATGGGCGGCAGCATCGACAAGGATGCCGACGGCGAGCTGACCGGCATCCTGCGCGGCAGCGCCGCGGCGCTGGTGGAAGACGTGATTCCGCCCATGCCGTTCGAACAGCGCCTGGTCGGCGTGCGCGCGGTGCTCAAGGAGGCGCGGGAAGGCGGGGTCACCACCATCCAGGACCTGTCCAGCGCCGAGCAGGTGATGGCCTATCAGCATCTGCGCCGGCAGGGCGAACTGACCGCGCGCATCATGATCCGGCCGCAGATCTTCGAAGTGGAGCACGTGGCGGCCCTCGGCCTGTCCCGCGGTTTCGGCAGCAACTGGCTCAAGCTCATCGGCTACAAGGGCTGGGTGGACGGCATCATGGGCAACTCCAGCGCCATGTTCTTCCAGCCCTACGACCACGATCCGGAGAACCGCGGCGTGCTGCGGCCGCCGATGCTGCCGGAAGGCGAAGAAGGCGCCGCCTTGTCCATGACCGAAGGCGACCACTACACCGCCTTCCCGCCCGGCACCATGGAGAACTACATCGAGGCCTGGCTGCCTACCGGCGTGCCGCCGCACATCCACGCCATCGGCGATCTGGGCAACCGCATCCTGCTGGATATCTATGAGCGGGTTCTGGAGCGGCACGACATGGTGGACGCCGACCACCGCTGGCGGGTGATTCACGCCCAGGTGGTGCGCGACGACGACATTGCGCGCTTCGGCGAACTCAATCTGGTGGCGGAGGTGAACCCCTACCACGTGTCCGACGACATGCGCTGGATGGAGGAGCGCATCGGCGCCGGCCGCTCCACCGGCGCCTATGCGTTCCGTAAGCTCAAGGATGCCGGCGCGGTGCTGATCTTCGGCAGCGACTCGCCGGGTACCAATGCTGCCCGCTACTATCTCAGCCCGGTGTACGGACTGTACGCCGCCGTCAGCCGTCAGACCCTGGGCGGCGAACCGGCCGAGGGCTGGTTCCCCGATCAGCGCCTGACCATCGAGGAGGCCATCGCCGCCTACACCCGCGGCCCCGCCTGGGCCGCCTTCGAGGAGCACATCAAGGGCACTCTGGAGCCTGGTAAACTGGCCGATATCGCCGTGTTCGACACCAACCTGGTCCAGGCCGGCCAGGACGACCCGGCCGCCCTGCTCGACGCCAAGGTGCTGTACACGATCGTGGACGGCGCCGTGGTGTACCGGCGCGACGACGATTGACCGGAGGCCAGCCATGACCACCACACTCATTCCCAGGCAACGTCTGACCCTCATGGCCCTGCTGGCCGCCCTGATCGGCGCCGCCGCGGCCGCCGCCGCGGCCCCCGGCGCCACCACCGGCGCGCGGCAACCGGTCATTCGGGAGTGGCCGGTGCCGTGGGAGGAAACGCGCCCGCGCGACCCCTACGTCGGGCCCCTCGGACACGTCTGGTTCGTGGGTCAGCGCGGTGACTACATCGCGGCCCTGGACCCCCTGAACGGCGAGTTCCAGCGCATCGACCTGGATCAGGGCAGCGGCCCGCACAACCTCATCGTGGCCGAAGACGGCACCCTCTATTACACCGGCAACCAGGCTGCCCATATCGGCCGGGTCAATCCGATCACCGGTATCGTGCACAAGATCCCGATGCCGGACAGCCGCGCCAAGGACCCCCACACCCTGGTGTTCGATGCCGCCGGCGACATCTACTTCACGGTCCAGGGCGGCAACATGCTGGGCAAGCTGACCCTGACCGACGAGCGGGTCGAACTGATCCGGGTCGTCACCCAGCGCGCCCGGCCCTACGGCATCATCGTAGCGCCGTCCGGCCTGGTCTGGGCCACGGCCTACGGCACCAACAAGCTGCTCAAGCTGAATCCGGAAACCCTCAGCGTGTCGGAAATCATCCTGCCGCGGGACTCGGCCCGGCCCCGGCGCCTGGCGGCTACCACCGACGGCCGGATCTGGTACGCGGATTACGCCGACGGGCTACTCGGCTTCGTTCATCCCGACTCGGGGATGTTCAAGGAATACCCATCCCCGGGCGGCAGCGGCAGCCGACCCTACGGCATGGCCGTGGACAGCCGGAACAACCTCTGGTTCGTCGAATCCGGGCTGAGCCCCAACCGCCTGGTGGGCTTCGACCCGGTCACCGAATCGTTTTTCGCCACCGTGGAGATCCCGAGCGGTGGCGGCTCGGTACGGCACATGTTCTACGACCTCGATGCCGATGCCATCTGGTTCGGCACCGACAACAACACCATCGGCCGCGCCGACCTGTCGCCCTGAGCGGGCGCCGGCCCACCCCACATGAGCGAGCCGCCCAAGCCGCCCGCCGGGATTGTCCCCGAGGCCGTGAGCCTGCAGTTCGTGCGGGCCGGCGGCCCGGGCGGACAAAACGTCAACAAGGTTGCAACCGCCGTGCAGCTTCGGGTGGACCTGAACCGGGCCGGCCTGCCGCTGGGTGTACGCAAGCGCCTGGAAGGTCTGGTGCCGGGTCAGATTACCCGGGACGGCGAGCTGCTCATCTCGGCACAGCGCTTCCGCACCCAGCTTCAGAACCGTGAAGACGCCTTCGAACGGTTGGCCGAACTCCTGGAACGCGCCCGCCGGGCCCCCAAGTTCCGGGTCCCTACCCGGCCTTCGCGCACCGAAAAGCGCCGCCGCCGGGATCTGAAAAAGCAACGCGGCGCACTGAAACGCAACCGGCAACCGCCCAAACTGGAGTGATCCGATCCGCCCCTGGAGGGCGAACTTGAGCACTCGACATCGCCGCAATCCACTGCTGCGCGCGCTCAGACTGCTGGCGCTGCTGCTGCCGTTCGGCCCGGCCCTGGCCGCGGCGGCGGATGCCGAGTGGTCCGCGGACAGCTTCCTCGCGGTCGCCCGGGTCAGCGACGTGGTGCCTTCTCCGGACGGTGGCCGCACCGCCTACGTGGTGGCCCGGGCCAACCTGAATCAGGCGCCGAGCGCCTTCGCCGGCCAGCTCTTCGTTGCCTCGGAAACCGCTGCACCGCGCCAGTACACCTTTGCCCCGGGTTCCGTCAGCCGACCCCGCTGGTCGCCGGACGGCGATGCCATCGCATTCCTGGTCCAGTCGCCCGAGGGCGGCGGCGCAACGCTCATGGTGATTCCCGCGGACGGCGGCGCGCCCCGCCCGTTGACCGGTCCGGAACACCCGGTTGAGGCCTTCCAGTGGTCACCGCGAGGCGGCCTCATGGCCCTGCTGGTCGGTACGCCCGAACCCGAGGCGCCGGTGGTGGCAAGGGTTGCCGGCGCCGCTTCCGGGCATCGTCACCTGTGGCTGCTGAACCTGACCGCGGACGGCCGGGCCGGCGCCTTGCGCCAGCTCACCCACGGTGATTTCAACGTCGGCAACCCGCTGCTCGGCGAAGCCTTCGATATGGCGCCCGACGGCCGCACCATCGCTTTCACCCGCACCCGCAGTGCGGCCATCGACGACTGGACCAGCGCCGACCTGGCGCTGGTGGACGTGGCCGACGGCACCGTTCGCGCGTTCCGCCAGTCCGATGCCGCGGAGTTTGCGCCGGTGTTCTCACCGGACGGCCGCCACATCGCTTTCAACGTCAGCGTCTACCCGCCGAGCTGGATCGCCCAGTCCCGCATCGGGGTGGCGCGCACCGGCGGCGAGGGACTGAAGCTGCTTGCCGCCACCGCCGACGAACAGCCCCAGACCATGGGCTGGATCAGCAACCGCACCCTGCTGGTCCGGGAACGGGCCGGTACCGTCAGCGCCCTGTGGACGCTGCCGCTGGATGGCGGCCGGCCGCGCCGTTTCGACGATGGTGACGCGGTGCTGGAATCGGTGGCCCTGAATGCGCCCGGCACCCGCCTGGGACTGGTGACGAGCAACGCGCGGACGGCGCCGGAAGCCGCGGTGACGGAGCTGCGCCGCTATCGCCCCCGCACCGTCAGCCGCGCCAATACCACGGTGCCGCCGCTGCCTGCCATCAGCACCCGCCGCATCGACTGGGAAGCGCCCGACGGCAGGCGCATCGAAGGCCTGCTGACCCTGCCGCCGGGGCACCAGGTCGGCCAGCAGCACCCGCTCGTTCTGGTCATTCACGGCGGTCCGGCCGACGCCTTCAGCAACCGCTACCTGGGCGAGTTCCGCGGTGTACCGCTGGCCGACCTGGCCGCCGCCGGTTATGCGCTGCTGCGCGCCAATCCCCGCGGCTCCGGCGGCTACGGCCACGGTTTCCGCGCCGCCATCAGCGAGGATTGGGGCGGCGCCGACTACCAGGATCTGATGAGCGGCGTGGACCACGTGATCGCCAGCGGCGTGGCCGACCCACAACGGCTGGGCCTGGTGGGCTGGAGCTACGGCGGCTACCTGGGGGGATGGATCATCAGCCGGACCCACCGCTTCTCGGCCGCAGTCCTGGGCGCGCCGGTCACGAACCTGACCCACATGGCGCTGACCACCGACATCCCCGGCTTGCTGCCCGACTACCTGGGCGGCGAGATCTGGCAGATACCCGAACGCTACCGCGAGCGCTCGCCCCTGCAGGCCGCGGGCGAGATCACCACGCCGGCCCTGATTCTGCACGGCGAGATGGATCGCCGGGTACCCGCCGACCAGGGACAGGCCCTGTACCGGGCCCTCGAGCGCCAGGGCCTGGACACCCGGCTGGTCACCTATCCCCGGGCTGGCCATGCCCTGGCCGAACCCCGGCAGATGCAGCATGCGGCCCGGGAGATTCTGGCCTGGTTCGAACAGCACCTGCCGGTACGCTAAGCTAGCCGCCAACGCCATCCCCGGAGGGGACGACATGCGATACCGGCTACTGGGCGCAAGCGGTCTGAAGGTGTCCGAGCTCGCCCTCGGCGCCATGACCTTCGGCACCGAATCCGGCATCGGCGTCGACAAAGAGGAAAGCCGGCGCGTCTACCAGGCGTTCCGCGATGCCGGTGGCAACTTCATCGACACCGCCAACGTCTACACCGCCGGCACCAGCGAGAGCTTCCTGGGAGAGTTCACCGCCGGTGAGCGGGAACGGCTGGTGATCGCCACCAAGTTCACCGGCCCCATGCGCGGCCGTGACGTCAACGCCGCCGGCAACAGCCGCAAGAACATGATGGATTCGGTCCACGCCAGCCTGAAACGGCTGAACACCGACTACATCGATCTGTACTGGGTTCATGCACGCGACTACATCACCCCCATCGAAGAAGTCATGCGGGGCCTGGATGATCTGGTGCGGCAGGGCAAGGTCCTCTACGTCGGCGTCTCCGACACCCCGGCCTGGGTCGTTTCACAAGCCAACACACTGGCCGAGCTGCGCGGCTGGACGCGTTTCATCGGGCTGCAGATCCGTTACAGCCTGATCGACCGTACGGCGGAACGGGAACTTCTGCCCATGGCCCGCGCCCTGGACCTGGCGGTGACTCCCTGGGGCGTCGTCGGCTCCGGGGTGCTGACCGGCAAGTACAATCTCGACGCCGCTACCGAAGGCCGCGCCCGCCAGCGCGATCAGGTCACCGAGCGGGGCCTGAAGATCGCCGCCGAGGTGCTGAACATCGCCGCCGAGCTTGGGGTCAGCGCCTCCCAGGTTGCCATCGCCTGGGCGCGCCAGGGTGAAGGCAACGTCATTCCGCTGCTGGGTGCGCGAACCCTTGCGCAGTTCGAGGACAACCTGGGCTGCCTGGGTGTCCGCCTGGAGCCCGGGCACCTGGAGCGTCTGGACGAGGTCAGCGCCATCAGCATGGGGTTCCCTCACGACATGCTGCGGCCCCAGGCTCAGGCCACCGCCCGCGGCCTGGACAACCATCGCGCCGCCGTTACGCCGGAGTATCGCTGAGCCGCGCCACCTCGTCGTTCATGCGCGCCCAGCAGTCCAGCAGGAAGCTCCAGTGCCGGTCCGAACCGGCCGGAATGTCAGCGAACGGGATCCGCCAGAAGTGGATCCGGATGCTGGCGCCAACGGCCGAGCCGGTCAGTAACGCGCGCACGCTGGCGGCCTCTTCCAGCCCGCTGTGCGCACACAGCAGCAGGTCCAGTCCGGGGTTCTGCGCCAGCAGCGCCAGCGGGCCGCCGGGCCGCGGCGGCAGCACCCGCTCCCAGCCGCGAGCCCGGGCCGCAACCTCACCCTCCAGCCGCGGCAGGATGCGGGCGCGTTTCTCCGGCGTGAAGCGGGTGCCTTCGGGAAAGATCACGATGCTGTCGCCGCCGAGATCATCGAGCAGTCCCACCACTCCCTGGATCTCGGTATCGGAATCCCGGGAGCGGCGGTCGACGAAATAGTTGGGCAGACGATGGCCCACCACGTCCAGGCATGGATCGATCAGCAGTTCGCGTTTCATCACATAACGTACCGGGCGCTGGCAGGGCCGGGCGTAGAACACGATGGGAATCACCGTGTCGCCACTGCTGGCATGGCGTGGCAACAGGATTACCGGCGGCCCGGGCAGGGCGTCCTGGCCGGAAACCTGGAACCGCAGACGGTACAGCCACTCGCCGGACCGCTTGAGCGCGTTGGCCCACCAGCACTGCAGCCGGAAGTTGGAGGCCAGGAACGCCGGGTAGCGCGGTGAGCCGCGGCGGCAGAATCCCCAGCGGCACCAGATGCCGAAACAGGCGGCGATGCCGATCGCCTGGCACCACAGGTAGGCCAGCAGAAACAGGCTGAGCCGCGACAAGCCGTGCCACGGGGTGAGGCGGCCGATCAGCCAGGTCAGGGGGATCCACAGCGGCGCCGTGACCGTGACCAGGACCAGCACGACCAGCAGCCCCGGAATGGTGACCAGACGCCGCAACAGGGCGTCCATTCACTTTGCCGTAGTCGAAGGCGGCGCCGGCGGCATGGGCAGGAAGGCCGAGGTGCGCGCCACGTAAGCGGCGTATTCAGGGCGCCGGCCCAGACTGCGTTCGAGCAGTGCCACCCCGGACACCTTGAGCAGCAGCACGGTCATCACCAGCGGCCCCACCACACTCCACCAGGCGCCCGCATCGGCCGCGATCAGAAACAGGCCCCACCAGACACAACAATCGCCAAAGTAGTTGGGGTGCCGGGTGTAGCGCCACAGGCCCTGGTCCATGACCTTGCCCTGGTTGTCGGGGTCGCGCTTGAAGGCGGCGAGCTGCAGATCTCCCACGGTCTCGAAAAACAGCCCGAATGCCCACAACGCCACCCCCAGCCCGGCAAGGAATCCAAGCCCGGTCTCCGTGTGCATGGCCGCCGCAATCGGTACCGCCACGACCCAGGCCAGCAGCCCCTGCAGGCCGAACACGATGTACACGCTCTTCCACCAGAAACCCGGATCGTTGCGGGCCCGCATGCGCTGGTAGCGCCGGTCCTCACCCTGACCCCAGTTGCGCCACAGCAGGTAGCCCGCCAGCCGCAGTGACCACAGCGCCACCAGCGTCAGCATCAGGCCGGCACGTGTCCCGGGGTCCACCGCCAGTTGCCAGTGCACCAGCGCCACCACCAGAAACATCGGCCCCCACACCAGGTCGACGATACTGACGTCCCGCAACGCCACACTGACGAGCCACATGACAATCCCGACGCCGAACAACGCCAGCAGCGCCAGTGCATGGGAGATGAGTTCAATTTCGCCAGGCCATGTCATAGGTCCGCTCCGTCCAGACTCGGGCGTTAGAGGGTCAGTGCTTCCGGTGCCCGCCCACCGCCGCCCACCAGGCGCGCAAGCCCGTCACGGCTGATCTCGCCGGTGCGCCGGAACCGGGCCGAACGGGGCCAGCCATCCAGATGCACTTTTCCACTCAACTCGTAGCTGAAACTCTGCCGATCACGGAGGCTGAGCAGTTGCCGGGCCACGTTGAACAGCGAGGTGCTGACCACCGTGCTGACCGTGGCCTCACCCAGCGCCTCGACGTGAAACGGCTGGTTATCGACGCCGCGCGCCAGGCGCTGCCCATTGACGTCCAGTTCCAGGTCCACGCCGCGGGCGGACAGCGCCCGGTCGCCGAAGTTCTGCAGCCGGAAATCCAGGCGCAGCCGCTGCTCGAGCAGTGTCGCCTCCACCGGGGCAAGACCAATCAGAGACACTTCCACCGCAGGCGCCGACGCACAGCCCGCCACCACGGCAGCCCCGAGTATCAGCCACAGCCCCCGCCATACGTCTGCTGAATGATTACCGGCCATGGCTTCAACTCCTTGTGGTACCCGCGGCGGCCAGACCATCGGCCCTCGCCGCAGACCCCAGGCTTCTAGTATGATCGCGGCCCCGACGTGATTATCGCGTGACCGCCGAAGCGGTGACCGGCCAGGCCATCACGCCATCGGCCACCCGATCGAAATCGGGCAACGCCAACCCAACGCCAACAAGGTTATATCCACCCCCGTGCCCCAGGCAAAAACACCCACCGCTGCGGCGGCCACGCCCCGCGACCTGCGCCGCTATCCGCGTTACTGGGCGCACAAGCTGACCCCGGCGCCGGTCCTGCCCATGAGCCGTGAGGAAATGGACCTGCTGGGTTGGGATGCTTGTGACGTCATCCTGGTGACGGGCGATGCCTACGTGGACCATCCCAGTTTCGGCATGGCAATTGTCGGACGATTTCTCGAATCCCTGGGCTTTCGGGTCGGCATCATTGCCCAGCCGGACTGGCAGAACAGCGCGGACTTCCAGGCCCTGGGCGCGCCTACTCTGTTCTTCGGGGTTACCGCCGGCAACATGGATTCCATGGTCAACCGCTACACCTCGGACCGGAAGATCCGCCGCGACGACGCCTACACCCCGGGGGGCGTCGGCGGCAGCCGCCCGGACCGCAGTGTCATCGTTTACGCGCAGCGCCTGCACGAAGCCTACAAGTCGGTGCCGCTGGTCATCGGGGGTATCGAGGCGAGCCTGCGGCGCATCGCCCATTTCGACTACTGGCAGGAAAAGGTCCGGCGTTCGGTGCTGCTGGATTCCCGCGCCGACCTGCTGCTGTACGGCAACGCCGAGCGGGCATTGGCGGAACTGGCCCACCGCCTCGCCGCCGGCGAGGACATCGCCGAGCTGACCGACATCCGCGGCACGGTTTTTCTGCGAGACGCGGTACCCGGCGGCTGGATCGAGGTGGACTCGACCCATCTGGACAAGCCGGGGCGGATCGACGCGCACCCGGACCCCTATGCCATGACGCCGGGGGCAACCCTGGAGGCGCCGGCCGCATCTACCCCGCCGCCGGCCGAACCGGACCCGGCTGACGTGCAGGTGGTGCGCTTCGTTGGCTCGGTCAAGGGTGCCGACCGCGCCCGTACGGTGATCCGGCTACCTGCCTATGAGCAGGTGCGGGACGACCCCATCCTCTACGCCCACGCTTCGCGCATCCTGCACACCGAATCCAACCCGGGCAACGCCCGGGCTCTGGCCCAGCAGCACGGCGACAAACTGTTGTGGCTGAACCCGCCGCCATTGCCACTCGCTACCGCGGAGATGGACGCGCTCTACGAACTGCCCTACACCCGCAGGCCGCACCCGAGCTATGGCGGCGCGCGCATTCCCGCCTACGAGATGATCCGCTTTTCCGTCGCCATCCAGCGCGGCTGCTTCGGCGGCTGCACGTTCTGCTCCATCACCGAGCACGAGGGGCGCATCATCCAGAACCGCTCGGAAGATTCGGTACTGCGAGAGATCGAAACGATCCGCGACACGGTACCGGGTTTCACCGGGGTGATTTCCGATCTGGGCGGCCCCACCGCCAACATGTACCGGCTGGCCTGCAGGAGCCGCGAGATCGAGGCCGCCTGCCGGCGACCGTCATGCGTGTTCCCGGGCATCTGTCCGAACCTGAACACCGACCACACGCCGTTGATATCGCTGTACCGCAAGGCCCGGACACTGCCGGGGATCAAGAAAGTACTGATCGCCTCCGGCGTACGCTACGACCTGGCCATCGAATCACCCGAGTACGTGCGCGAACTGGCCGCCCATCACACCGGCGGTTACCTGAAGATTGCTCCGGAGGCCCTCTCGGATGGGCCGCTGTCGAAGATGATGAAGCCCGGTATGGGCACCTACTACCGGTTCAAGGAACTGTTCGATCGCTACTCGAAGGAGGCGGGCAAAGAGCAGTATCTGATTCCCTACTTCATCGCCGCACACCCGGGCACCACCGACGAGGACATGCTGGAACTGGCCCTGTGGCTGAAATCCAACGGCTTCCGCGCCGATCAGGTACAGGCCTTTCTGCCCTCTCCGATGGCCACCGCCACGGCCATGTATCACAGCGGCACCAACCCCCTGCGCAAGGTCAGCCGCAACGGTGAAGCCGTGGTGGTACCCAGGGGCCTGAAGCAGCGGCGGCTGCACAAGGCGTTTCTGCGCTATCACGACCCGGACAACTGGCCCGTGCTGCGCGACGCGTTGCGGCGCATGGGCCGGGCCGACCTCATCGGCAACGGCAAGCGCCACCTCATTCCGGCCTATCAGCCCGCCGGCACCGGGCGCGCCCCGGAAGGTCAGCGCCGCAAGGGGCGCGGCCTGCAGCACGGAAAAGCCGCGGGCCGGAACAGCGCCGGGAAACCCTTCCGCACCCAGCACACCCGCTCGGAGCCCTGATCCGTCAGCCCCGGTGGCGCATCAGGCCTTCCTGCATGGTGCTGGCCACCAGCACCCCGTCGGCGCTGTAGATCGAGCCGCGGTTGTAACCGCGGGAAGCGGACGTACTGGGACTGTCCAGGGCGTAGAGCAGCCAGTCGTCGGCCCGCCAGCCGGTGAGGGCCGGGCGGTGGAACCACATGGCGTGGTCCAGGCTCGCCATCTGCATGCGCGAGCGTTCGAACGAGCCCCGGTGCGGCAGCCGTCCGGTGGACAGCAGCGCGTTGTCGGATTCGTAGACCAGTAGACAGGTGTGCAGCACGGGGTCTTCCGGCAGCGCACCACTGCTGCGGAACCAGATGTGCTGGTTCGGCGCGTGGGGCGCCTCGCGCTTCAGCGCCTTGTGCTCCTGGCGCCAGGCGATGAAGGGGGCTTCGGTCAGTACCTTGGGAATGCGCCGCTGGTCCGGGGGGGTCATGGCCGGCATGTCCGCCTGATGCTCCAGTCCCGGCTCACTGACCTGGAACGAGGCGTCCATGTTGAAGATGGCTTCGCCGCGCTGAATCACCACCACCCGGCGGGTGCTGAAGGAGCGGCCGTCGCGCAGCCGTTCCACGTCGATGAGCGCCGGCACCGCCGGGTCGCCAGCGCGCAGGAAGTAGCCATGCAGCGAATGGGGCGGCCGCTCCGCATCCACGGTGGCGATGGCGGCACGCAGGGCCTGGGCCATGATCTGGCCGCCGTAGAGCCGGTGCCGGCGGCCCGCCGGATGATGGGCCCGGAACAGGTTCTGCTCGATGCGCTCGAGATTCAGCAACTCGATCAACTCGGCGAGCTGGGCCGACGGCGGGCCGGGCGGCCGGGAAGCCTGACGGGGGACGGACATGGGTGCCGCGGTACGACTGCGAAGCGCGCATCCTACAAGATCCGGCGCCGGCGCGCGATCGAGCCGCCCGCGCCAGGCGAGCGCTCGGTGCGCGCAATCGGCAGGCGTTCGGCGCCGGTCTGGTGATAAAGTCTCGTGCCTTGCAGACGCAATTCGGAAGTTCGCTGACCAGCCCGGGACACTCCCGAGGGGCCCATTCAGACGATGAAGGAAGTCGGAGTCATGGACAACGCCAAACCACGGCTGATTGTGCCGGTGGAGAATCAGGTACGGGAACTGGACGCCAAGCTGCTGTTCGCCTGCGTGGCGGCGGAGCGCGGGTTTGCCGTCACGCTGGGTTCGCGGACCTACGTCAACTTCGCCATGCCGTTCCTGCCGCGCGGCGTGTTCCTGGCCAAGAGTCTGCGCGCCATCAGTGGCCGCATGTTCCGGGTCGTCCATGGCCTGGGCCACGACATCGTAGCCTGGGACGAGGAAAGCCTGGTGCGCTTTTCGTCTCCCGAGTACTACGACTTCCGTTACTCCGAGGAGACCTTCGGTCACGTCGACCGGCTGTTCGCCTGGGGCGAGGACGACGCCGAACTGTTCCGCAACTACCGCGGCTACACCGGCGTGCCCATTCACGTCACCGGCAATCCGCGCCTGGACATGCTGCGTCCCGAACTGCGCGGGTTCTTCGACGCCGAAACCCGGGAACTCCGTGACCGCCACGGCGATTTCATTCTGCTCAATACCAATTTTCCCTTCGTCAATCCGTTCGTGCCGGCACTCCACCTGTTGCGCGCCAGCGCATCCGGGCAGCAAACCGTCGGCCGCACCGGGCTGGGCATGAGCCTCGAGTTCGCCCGCGGTTACGCGGCCCACATCCAGACCATCTGCGAACATTTCAAGCAGCTGCTGCCGCAACTGAGCGCCTGGTTCCCGGACCACAAGATCGTAGTCCGGCCACACCCGTCGGAAGACCACGAAACCTGGCGCCGGGTGGCCGGCAGCCTGCCCAACATCGAGGTGCTGCACGAAGGCAATGTGGTGCCCTGGCTGCTGGCGTCGCGGGCGCTGCTGCACAACGGCTGCACCACGGCGGTGGAAGCCGCGCTGCTGGACAAACCCGCCCTGACCTATCAGCCGGTGACCTCGGACTGTTACGACTACCCGCTGCCCAACGCGCTCAGTCACCGGGCCAGCACCCCCGAACAGGTGCGCGACGGCCTGCGCGCCATCCTCGACGGACGCCTCGGCCCCTGCAGCGCCGAGCTCAAGGCGCAGGTGCTGGCGCACCACGTCGCCGGCGCCAGCGGACCGCTGGCGGCGGACCGGGTGATGGACGTGCTGGAAGCAGCCGGCTATCGCGACACGGTGCGGCCACGGCCGGCGGCGGCCAGCTACGCCGGCGCGTGGCTGCATGCCAACGGCCGCACCGCGGTGAAGCTGTTCAACCGGCTCCGCCCGAAGCATCGCAATGGCAGGGCCTACCACGAGCATCGTTACCCGGAAGTCTCCAGCGCCGACATCGAACAGCGCCTGACGCGCTTCCGTGAGCTGCTGGGGCGGTTCGACGGGGTCACCGTGGCGCGCCGGTCACGGTTCATCTTCGAAGTGTCGGCGGCCACCGTGCCGGTGGCGGCAACCGGTGGCCGCGGTTCTCCCCGCCCTACCGGCTCGAACGGTGCGGCGGCGCTGGGGGCCGACTCCGCGCCATGAGTGCCACCCCCCGAGTGCTGGCGCTGGTGCCCGCGCGCAGCGGGTCCAAGTCGGTACCCGACAAGAACCTGCGCGACCATGCCGGCAAGCCGCTGCTGGCACACTCCATCGAACACGCCCTGGTCTGCCCCGGCATCGACCGGGTCATCGTCAGTACCGACAGCCCCCACTACGCCGAAGTGGCCCGCGCCTGGGGCGCGGAGACCCCGTTTCTGCGGCCGCCGGAACTGGCTGCCGATGATTCCACCGACCTGGAGGCGTTCCTGCACGCCCTGGACTGGTTACGCGACCACGAGGCCTGGGAACCGGACATCGTGGTGCATCTGCGGCCAACGTACCCCGACCGCGACCCACGGGACATCGAGGCCATGCTTGAGCTTTTGATCGGCGATCCGACTCTGGACTCGGTACGCAGTGTGGCGCCGGCGCCGGCAACGCCTTACAAGATGTGGACCCGCGCCGACGACGGCCTGCTGACGCCGGTCGCCGATCTCGACTGCGAGGCCTGGAACGCGCCGCGGCAACGGCTGCCTGCGGTGTACCTGCAGAATGCCTGCATCGACGCAGTACGCAGCCGGGTTCTGCGGGAACAGGGCTCCATGACCGGACGGCGTATCCACGGTTACCTGATGACGGCCGACCACGACGTGGACACCCATGCCGACCTGGAGCGGTTGGGCGCCGGCGGCCCGCGCCGCCGGCATTTCCGCATCGCCCTGGACGGGGTACTGGCCCATGCCGCGGAAAACATCGAGGCGGCGGAACCGCGGCGCGACGTGGTCGCCGCGGTAGAGCGCCTGCACGCCGCCGGCCACCGGATCACCGTGCACGCCGCCGAGCGGGCGCCGGAACCGGTCGCGCGTGCCTGGCTGCAGCGCTGGGCGGTACCGTTCGACAGCCTGGAGTGCAGCGCCGCCGCTGGCTCCGCCGCAGACTATCTGGTGGACACACGGGCCCTGGACCTTGCCACGTTCCTGGAAATCGCCGCGGCGCTCGCGCCGCGCCGGCGCTGACGGCACCCCCGACCTGACGGCCCGCCGCCGAGCACCAGAACACATCGACATGCAGCAACGGGAAAAAACATGAAGGACATCCCCAGCAATCTGTTCATCTTCGAGATGGCGAACAATCATCAGGGGTCGGTGGAACACGGCTGCCGCATCATCGACGCCGTTGCCGACATCGCCAGCCGGCACGGAGTCCGAGCCGGGGTCAAGTTCCAGTACCGCGACCTGGACACGTTCATCCATCCGGCGTTCCGCAACCGCGACGACGTAGCCCATATCCCGCGTTTTCTCAGCACCCGCCTGGCAGACGACGAATTCCGCGCCCTGATCGAGCACACCCGGGCGCGGGAACTGGTGACCATCGTGACGCCATTCGACGAGGTTTCGGTAGGCAAGTGCCTGGATCACGATGTGGACGTTCTCAAGATCGCAAGCTGCAGCGCCACCGACTGGCCGCTGCTGGAAGCGGTGGCCGAGGCCGGACGCCCGGTCATCGTCTCCACCGGCGGGGTCACCCTCCCGGAAATCGACAACCTGGTGAGTTTTCTCGGTCATCGCGCCGTCACGTTTGCGCTCATGCACTGCGTTTCCATCTACCCCACCCCCAACGAGCGCCTGCACATGAACTTCCTCGGCCGGATCAAGAGCCGCTATCCGGGCGTGGCAGTGGGCTACTCCGGTCACGAAGCGCCAGACAACCTGGACGTGGTGGTGGCCGCCGTGGCCAAAGGCGCCGACCTGCTGGAGCGTCACGTCGGAGTCGCCACCGACTCCATCAGCCTGAACGGCTATTCCATGAATCCACAGCAGGCGGACGACTGGGTTGCGGCGGCGTTGCGGGCCCGCGCCATCTGCGGGCCGGACAACGAGAAGGTGGTCAGCGAAGACGAACGCGAATCGTTGCGCGCGCTGGCCCGCGGTGTCTATGCCCGCCGTCCGCTGCGCCAGGGCGCCACCCTGGCTCGCGACGACCTGTATTTCGCCATGCCGCGCCAGGCCGACCAGCTCAGTTCCGGCGAATTTGGACGCTACCGGGCCACCTATCGCACCTCCGTCGACTACGCGGAACATGCGCCGGTCAGCGAGGCGCCGGTGGCCGATCCGGTGTCCGACCTGCGCACCATCCTGCACGACGCCAAGGGGATGCTGTTCGAAGCCTGCATTCAGATCAATCCGGAACATCAGGTGGAGATCTCGCACCACTATGGCGTCGAGCGGTTCCGCGAGGTGGGCGCCATCTTCGTCCACGTCGTCAATCGCGAGTACTGCAAGAAACTCGGCATCATGCTGCCCGGCCAGCAGCACCCGACCCATCACCACGAGCAGAAGGAAGAGACCTTCCAGCTCCTCTGGGGTGACCTCACGGTGGAGCGCGACGGCGAAACCGTACACCTCGAACCCGGCGACACGCTGCTGATCGAGCGCGGCACACCGCACTCGTTCGCCAGCCGCGGCGGCGGCATCTTCGAGGAGATCTCGACCACCGACCGGCGCGGCGACTCCCGCTACCTGGACCCGGAGATCAACCGCCTCGATCCCATGCAGCGCAAGACCCTTCTGGAAACCTGGTGAATGCTGGGCCATGATCGACGGTCAGAACAGGGGAGGCTCAGGTGACGACGCAATCCAACGATCACGACCCCGACGGAATCCGCCTGCCGATCAAAATCGACACCACGTCGAATGGCGAATTCGTACCCATTCCCTTGTCAGCGGCGAACCGCCTGGGCAACCGCACCGCCCTGAACAGCGCCACTGACAACGCGCGGCGCCTGGGCCAGAGCCGCCGCAACTTCCTGATCTCCGGCTGCGGCGCGGCCACCACCCTGCTGGCCCTCAACCAGGCCAATGCCGCGGCCGGGCGCGTTGGCGGGTACTTCGAGGTCCCGCCGGACGCCGCCTTCGAGGCCGACCTGGCCGCCGCCAGCCTCGGCGGCGAGGAGTTCATCTTCGACGTTCAGGGCCACTACGTGGACCCGACCGGCAAGTGGCTGGCCCAGGTACCCGAGTTCGCCCGGCCGTTCTCCGATTTTCCCAAGGCCGACTGTGATCTGGGCTCTGCGGACGAGCGCCGCGGCTACCTGGACTGCCTGGGGCCGGACGAATTCGTCAAAGACGTGTTCCTGGACTCCGATACCGACATGATGGTGCTGTCGTTCGTGCCCTCCAGCGCCGACGCCGAACCGGTCACCATCGAGGCGGCGGATGCGGTGCGCAGCATCGTCGATCAGCTCGACGGGACCCAGCGCCTGATGCTGCACGGCCGGGTCAACCCGAACCAGGCCGGCGACGTCGGGCGCATGGAATCCCTGGCCCGGGACTGGAACGTCTGCGCCTGGAAAACCTACACCCAGTTCGGCCCCGGCGGCGGCTACTGGCTGTCGGACGACGCGGGCCTGGAGATGATCGAGCGGGGCCGCGACCTCGGGGTCAAGGTGGTGTGCGTGCACAAAGGGCTGCCCCTGTCGGACCAGGCCTACGAATACAGTACCTGCCGGGACATCGGCGTGGTCGCCCGGCAGTACCCGGACGTGGCGTTCATCGTGTATCACTCCGGCTACGTGGCCGGCAAACCCGAGCAGGCGTTTGCCCCGGGCGCCGGGCGCGATGGTATCGACACCCTCATTCAGTCCCTGGCGGACAACGGCATCGGTCCCGGCGCCAACGTCTACGCGGAGCTCGGCAGCACCTGGCGTTTCCTGATGCGCGAGCCCGACGATGCCGCCCACGCCCTCGGCAAACTGCTCAGATACGTGGGCGAGGACAACGTGCTGTGGGGCACCGACTCGATCTGGTACGGCTCGCCCCAGGACCAGATTCAGGCTTTCCGCACCTTTCAGATCGCCGAGCCGCTGCGCGAGGCCCATGGTTATCCCGAGATCACCGCCGCGATTCGAGCCAAGGTGTTCGGCCTGAACGCCACGGTGCCGTACAACATCAGCGCCGACGAGGTTAAGCTGCGCACCGGCGCCGACCGGGTCGCCAGCGCCCGCCTGGAGTACCGGGACCAGGCCAATCCCAGCTACCTGACCCACGGACCAAAAACCCGGCGCGAGTTCTTCAACCTGCTCCGCAGCGGCGCTGCCTGAGTAACCCCATCGGCTCCGGCACGCCCATGCAAGGCACCGAACGATGGCGACCGCCGAGCCGACAAGCCTGCGCCGGACGGCGCTGATCCTGACGCTGGCCGCGCAGACGGCCAACGCGGCAACCCTGGAATCGGTGGTGGAACAGCTCGGCGAAAACGGAGAGTCGGTCCTCTACAGCACCGACCTGATCGATCCGCAGACGCCCTTCGACCTGGACCCCGCCGACGACCCGATCGATCTGGCGACGCTGCTCGAGTGGCTGGCGGGCCGGTCCCTGACCCTGCAGCCGATTGCCGGCGGCTGGGTCATCGCCCGGGCGCCGGCCAGCTCCGGACCCGAAGCTACGCCGGGCACCAGCGCAACCGCCAGCGCGCCGGGACCGCCGGTGGAGACCGTCATCGTCACCGGCACCCGGCATCGTCTGGCGCAGGGCACCCGGTCCGGCTCCACCACGACGCTGTGGGCCGAAGACCTCTACAGCGTACCGACCCTGGCCGGTGACGCGATGCGTGCGACCAGCGCCCTGCCCGGCATGGCGTCCATGGGCGTATCGGCCAAACCTTACGTTCGCGGCGGCGTACAGGACGAGCTGCTGATCCGTCTGGACGGTGTCGAACTGCTGGATGCCTATCACCTGGTGGACTTTCAGAACCTGTTCAGCGTGGTCGACGACCGCTCCGTGGAGGCGGTGGACGTCTACACCGGCGGTTTTCCCGCCCGCTACGGCAATCGCATGAGCGGCGTCATGGACATCAGCAGCAACCGGCCGCAGGATCCGGCTCGGATCGAACTCGGGATCTCGCTGTTTTCACTGCAGGCCAACGTGCAGGGCACCACTCAGGACGGCGCCACCGATTACCTGGCATCCGCCCGCCGGGGTAACCTCGACCTGGTGCTCGAACACACCGACCCGGACCTCGGGCGGCCCCGCTACTACGACGCACTGATGACCGTCGGCCACCGGCCCGTTGCGGACCAGCGCCTGTCCTTCGGCGTGTTGCTGACCTCGGACGACGTGCGCCTCACCGAGGACGAAACGGCGGCCGAGTCGAAGGTGGACAGCCGCTACCTCTGGGGACGTTTCGACTGGCAGCACCACGACGCCCTGTGGTCGTCCCACGCCGTGACCTACACCGCGTCCAACCGGGGCAAACAACAGTTCGACCTGGACGACGATTCCGGCGCCGGCGGCTTTCTCGACCACTCGGTGGACCTGTGGAAACTGCGGGCCAGCAGCGACGTCCGCTACCTGGGGTCGCGCTGGCTGATGGAGTTCGGCGGTCATGTGGAGTTCTCCCGCGCCCACTACGACTCCGTGGCGCGCATCGATCGCGGACTCCTGGGTGAGATCATCGACGGCTCGGCCATCGACCAGCACGACATCCACGAAGACCCGGACGGCTGGTCCGGCAGCCTCTACTGGGGCGGCGAGTTGACGCTGACCGACAACCTGACGGTGCAGCCGGGCTTGCGCTGGGACACCCAGGGATTCGATCCCGAAGGCACCAACGATCACCTGTCGCCGCGGTTCGGCCTGCGCTTCCAGCCAGCAGACGCTGTCACGCTGCGGCTGGATGCCGGCCGTTACCGCCAGCCCCAGGAAATTCAGGAACTGCAGGCCGCCGACGGGGTATCGCACTTCACCCGGCCCCAGAGCGCCGACCATTTCATCGCCGGCGTCGACTGGCAGCCGAACCCGCGCTGGCAGGTTCAGGCCGACGTGTACGAAAAACACTACCGGCAGACCCGGCTGCGCTTCGAAAACCTGTACAACCCGTTCGTACTGATTCCCGAGGTGGAACCCGATCGGATCCGCCTGGAACCGGACCGGGCCAGAGCCCGGGGGCTGGACGCCGAAATCCGCTATCAGTGGGCGAATCCGGCATCGCTCACCGTGCGCTACGGTTACCTGGACGCCGAAGATCACATCGCCGGCCAGTGGCTGCCGCGGCGCTGGTCGCAACGCCACACGGCCACCGCCATGGCCCAGTGGCAGGGGCCGCGAACCACCGCCTCCATGGCCGTGACGTGGCACTCCGGCTGGCGCGGCGCCGCGGTTCCGGAATCCCTGCCGGCGGGGACCACCCTGGACCTCACCGAGGTATTGAGCGGCACCGAACTGGATGACTATCTGTCCATTGATATCGGCGTGCGCCGCACCTGGGCGCTGCGGCGCCTGACCCTTACCGGGTTCGCCGGGGTCACCAACCTGACCGACCGCGACAACGTCGCCGGCATCGAGTACGACCCGGAGGAAGACGACGACGTGATCACTTTCGAGAGGAGCGTGGAGTACGTGCTGCCCCGAATTCCGACGATCGGAATCCTCATTGCGTTCTAGGCGGGGGGCCGGCTCCGTCCGCAGGGGCCGCGGGTTCTTCCCGCGTTACCTTCAGAACTGCTCCACGCGCTTCGATCCGCAGCGTCGGGGCCGCCGCAGCCACGACCTCCAGCGCCTGATCCGCCGCAAAGCGCGACCCGCTGCCACCGAGCAGCACCTGTCCGGCAATCCGCGCCACGTCCGGGTCGCCGTAGGCCAGGCGTTGGCCCTGTTCCCGGGCCGCCCACTGCAGCACCTCGTCAGCCGAACGCCCTGACAGAACCAGGCCGGGAGATACGGCCAGGGTCCAGGACCAGAGCTCACCAACCGCCGAAACCCGGGACTGGCGGGGTTCGCTACCGTCCTGCAGGGAAATCCGCACCGCCTCTCCGCCATCCGCCTGAAGGCGCAGTTCCCGGCCACGATGACTCACCACGATCCCCCCTTCGCGCACCGCGGCAACGGTCCGGTCCGCGCCAACGGCCACCACAAACTGGGTACCGGTGTGCCGGACCGTGCCCCAGGGCGTACGGATCGACACCCGTTGCGGCTCAGGCCCGGCCGCGGGGCCCGGGTCGAGCGCCTGCGGCTCCGCGTCGACATATACACGACCCCTCAGCAGTGCGAGATGACCCGCTTCGAAGCGCAGGCGGGTCTGGGCGTCGACGCGCAGATCCAGGCCCTGATAACGCAGACCGAGGCCGCTGCGCAGCCCGGACTCCACCCGCTCCCCGGCATACACCGTATCGCCGGCGGCCAGGGTGCGAACCACCGCGCCGTCCTCGCGCACCACATTGCCGCCGAATGCGGCCACCACGTCCGCAACCGTGGGGCCCGTGGCCTCTGGACCCGGGCCTGACAGCGCAACCAGCCCGATGGCGACCGATGCAGCAACGGCAGCGGCGGCGGCATACCAGCGCCGGCGGCGGCGGCCGGCCAGTTGATCAACCAGCGTCTGGCGCCAGCGTCGCCGCTGCGCCTCGGTGGGTTCGAGCGGCGCTTCGAGCGCGGCAAACAGCGCCTCGAACCGTTGCTCCTCTTCGGGGTCGGATTGATTCACGCCTACCTCCGCACCGCTTCAACCGTCATCGGTCAGGGCCTCGTGCAGCGTCTCGTGGCAGAGCGCTCGAAACGTGCGGCGGGCCCGCGCCAGCAGCGACTGCGCAGCCTCGTCGCGGACCTCGAGTCTGGCAGCGATTTCGCGGGAACTGTGACCGTCGACATACTTCATGATCAGCACCTGGGCCTGCCGCTCGGGCATCCGGTCCAGGCACTCCCGGATCAGATCCGCAATCTCGCGACGTTCGGAAGCGGCATCCGGCTCGGAACCCCGGGGCGCACTCAACCGATCCGCCAGCGCCCCGATGGGGTCATCGTCAGCGGCGCCGTCGAGGCTGAGGGTTCCGGCACGGCGCCGGGCCGAGACGCCGAAGCGATGAATCTCGCGGCGGCAGATGCTGGTCAGCCAGGCGAACAGGGAGGCGTCGCCGCGAAACGTCTCGATCCGGCGCGCGGCATTGGCGATTACGGTCTGCACCACTTCCTCCGCATCTTCCGGCCGCTCCAGGCGCCTGAGCGCAAACCGGTACAGACGGCCGAAGAACGTCTGGCAGAACTCGTCGATGGCGGCGCTGTCGCCCCGCCGCATACGTCTGACCAGGGCCCGCTCTCGAACCAGCCGGACATCGGCCTCGTCGCTCGCGCGCCGCTCCACGGTCATCGCTGCCTGCCGGTCATCGCGTCGGTCCAATCTGTCGCCCGCTCCGGTTGCTGTCCCGGGAGAGTCGCCCGGCGCGGATTATCTGTCGCGGCCGGCTGTTCGCCGGGTCGCGTCAGGATCCCAACCGGTAGCGGACCTTGAACACCAGGACGTCCTGCAGCGGCTGATCCCAGGCGCTCTGGAAGATGTCGCCGAACGATTCGTCGTTCAGTAGAGCGCCCTGGTCGGCCTGGCGGGTGTATACCAGAAAGACGTCGGACAACGGGGCAAACTCCCAGCGGTAACGGGCCTGGAAGCTGAACCGGGACACGGAGAAGTCGTAGCTCGGCCGGAAACCCGGTCCTTCGGGCTTGTCGATGGGCACCAGGTCACCCGGCTCGTCGGGAACCCGGTAAAAGTCCTCTTCCCGGGCCCGGATGCCCACCCACTGCAGCGACAGACGGAGCTGCTGGCGCGCGGTCAGGAAATAGTTCACCGCCACCCGTGGCTGCCATTGCTCGGCGGCAAAAGTCGCCATCAGGGTGTCCTGCTGGTGCAGCAGCCAACCGTCCCGGTCCAGGTATTCGGTCTCCAGGTCGACGCTGAAGCGGTCGCTGGGCTGCCACTTTACCCAGGCTTCGGCCTTCCAGGCCCGGCCGCCCAGACGCTCTTCGAACATGCCGCCGCCCATGCCGTAACTCACCGAGCGGGTGGTGTCGGAGTCCCAGAACAGGAACGCTACTGCTTGGGGAAAAAGTTGAGCCGGCCGGTGACGGCAGCCAGGTTGCGGAACGTGACCCGGTCCGAGACGAACAGGCCGCCGCCCGTGAACAATTCCTGTGAGATGTTGTTCTGCAGGAATCCGCGCACGTCCAGCTCATTGTTGCGGGCCCAGTCGATGTTGGAGCTGGTCAGGATGAAGGAGCTGCGCAGCCGGTAGTGGTCGTGGCGCTGCAGAAAGCCCAGGTCGTTGATGTCGAATTTTTCGTCGAAGTATTCGAAGCCGACCCGCTGCTGCATGCCGCGCCGGAACGTGTACTCCATGTCCACGAAGCCGCCGTAACCGCGGCCGATGTCGTCGATGTCCGACGTCATGATCTGGCCGTCGAGCTTGATCTTGCCGTCGGCCCGCAGGTAATGAGCATCCACTCCCTGAGCCAGCGCATCGCGGGCCGGATTCAGCGTGGCGGTGGAAAGCACGCCCAGCGCCCGGTAGGCGCCGGCGGCATTGTCTTCGTAGAGCACCCGCGCGATCGCGTAGTCGTCTCCGTCCTGATGCAGGCGTACCGGCTGACCGGCCACGGTGCCATCGAAACGCACCTCGTCCTCGAAGGCGCCGAGCAGTCCGTAACGCAGGCGACCAGCCTGACCCGTCAGTTTGACCGCGCCCAGCAGGTCGTTGGGCGCGAACCGCGACCGGTCGGGAATGAGAACCTCGTCGCCGGCTCCATCGTGCACGTAGCGCGGCGGGCCACCGATGCGGCGGGTGTAGACCATGGTGTACGGCGCACCGGTGTTGCCGATGCCCTCGCCGCCGGGGCTGGCCCGCGGGGTCGCCACGAAGATGCTCTGGCCTTCCAGGAAGAACAGGCGCTTCTCCGGATAGTAGGTTTCTTCCGCGTTGAGGTTGATGATGACTTCGTCCGACTCCACCGTGCCGAAGTCCGGATTGAGCGTGGCGTTGAGCTGAAAGTTCGACGAGGGCCGCCAGAACACGTCGGTGCCGACCCGGTATTCCATCTGGTCGTCGATGAAGTCCCGGGTCGCGGCCACGAACGGGTACATGTTGTACTGCTGGCGCGGCGCCACCTCCGACATCTCGATGCCCTGCAGCACCGACATGAATTTGGGCACCGTGGACGGTAACGCCGGCCAGCCCCAGCGTTCGTCCAGATAGGCGACCTTGCGCGACATGTACAGGCCCATGCGCCGCAGGTCGCCGGTGCTGGGCATGGACAGGGTGCTCCAGGGAATGAACATCTCGGCGGTCCAGCCCCGGTCGGTAGCCTGGCTGCGCCCGTACCAGGGGCCATCCCAGTCACTGCTGAACTGCCGTTCCGGCAGCACGGTGCCGTCCATCAGCGAGTCACCCAGGTTGATGCCGAACCAGAACCCGTAGCGGCCTTCGCCAGAGGTATCGAGGGTGAGGTTGATGCTGTCGCGATTGAGTTCGCGGGCGTCACGGCTGGACAGGCGGCTGATCAGCGTGTCCACCGGTTGCAGCATTTCGGCGCCCACGTACAGGCCGCGGTCGTCGTAGGCGAGGCGGATCAGGGTCGGATGTACGCCGTCGGCCAGGGTGTCCGGTTCGATGACCCGGAACTCGTCGTAGGCGGGCAGCCGCGACCAGATAGGCTCGTCCAGCGCGCCGTCGATGTGCACGCTCTCGCCGTCAGCAACGCGCTGCAGCGTGATGCTCTCTCCCGGTGCCAGATCGACGGTGACATTGGCCCATACGACTGCTCCGTGAAGAAGCAGCCATAACAGCAAAGCTCCCCTCTCCATGTTTTCTTTTTTATCATTGCCACGGCGTTGGCGGAAGGGAAAGTCATGAGTCTGTCACTTCTGCGCCCGCTGCGGTGGCGTGACGCGGGCGCCCTGGTTCGAAATCACCGACCGCGCCACCCGCTATCCGGCCGCGATGCCAGAAGGCTGACCGGACGCGCTCAGGGATCCTTCAACGGTGACGGATCACCCTCATCGGGCGGTTCGTCGAGGCGCTTGCCCAGCAGCGCGGCGCGCCGCCCGTCACCCGGTTCCAGGTCATAACCCAGCCGCCGCACCAGATTCAGCATGCGGCCGTTTTCCCGCAGCACGCTGGCCACCAGGTGATCGATACCGGCCTCCCGGGCAATGGTGCGCAGGTCGACCAGCAGCCGGGTGGCAATGCCCTTGCCCTGCCAGGCGTCGGCAACCACGATGGCAATCTCGGCAGTATCCGTACCCGGTTCGCGCACATAGCGTGCCACCCCGATCTGCTCCGTACCGTGCGCGGTTTCCACCGTGGCCACCAGAGCCATGTCGTCCGGGTAGTTGACCTGGGTGAACCGCTCCAGCATCTGCGGGGTCAGCTCGCGCAGTGTGGAGTGAAACCGGTAGTAGCGCGATTGCTCGGACAATCCCTTGACGAAAGCCGCCTCCCGGCCCCGGTCCTGGGGCTGCATGGTACGGATCAGCACCGGCGTGCCGTCGACATCGAAACGGTCGTTGAAGTCCGGGGCGGATGCCGGCATGGCCTGTCCTGCATGGCTGAAGGGTGAGTTGCCGGGCTACCCGGAGCCCGGGGCGGGTTTCTCCGGGGCCGCTGCGGGCGCGCTGCTGACGGCCAGCAGTTCCTCCACCGCCGCACTCAGGGAGCGGCGCGCGTCGGCCTCTGCAGGATCCCGCCGCAGCCGCCGCAAGGCATTGGCCAGCGGCTTACGGACGCTGTCCGGCAGCGTGTCCATGACGTGCTCCTCCCGGGCCATGGCCCGGGTCACCTGCAGGCTCATGGCCTCGCGGCGGGCGTGGTTGCGCTCCGCGACCAGCCCATGGTGCACCCAGGCGCGGCCGAGTAGAACCCAGGGAAAGTTGGGGGCGGTGACCGGGCCCACCTGCAGCACCCGTCCACCGAGGGTGCGGCCCAGCACCTTGACCCGTGCCAGTTCACCGCCGCCGAGCCAGGCGCCGGCACCACCGATCAGAGCGCCCACACCGCTGCCCATCAACAGCGACGCGCCGCCCAGCAGGGCGTCCAGACCGCCGCCGGCAACGGCGCCGGACACCACCCCGGAGACCACGAGCTGGGTCCGCGACAGGCCGAACAATTCCCAGCCTTCACTGCTGAACACGTCGGTGCCGAGCAGCTCGTCGGTCAAATCCTCCCGGCGCAGGCCCTGATGACGGTAGATGCTCTGTACCCGGTCGCGGGCTTCCCGCTCCCGCCGGCGGATGCGGTTCTGCAGCCGCTCCTGCAGCCGGGTCTCCAATTCGCTGCGCTGTTCCGGGGTTGCCGGGTCCGGCAGTGGCTGGCGTTCGGTCAGGGCCAGGCACTCCGCCAGCGCATCGGCAATCTCCCGGGCCGCGCGCCGCCGCCGCCGTTGCCGCTCCTCGCCGAGGGCCGCCACCGCGCGGTCGAGCGGTTGCCGCCAGGACTCGTCCAGTTCGGCGAACGCGGTGAGCAGCGCGAGGCGCTTGGAGAAATCCGCACGCACCGCGTCGAACACCCGCACGATGGAAAAATACTGACCGAGGCCCTGGCGCCAGGCCTCGACGAAGTCGCCATCACCGATCAGGTTGATCAACGCCATACGCGGCCGGCCGGTCCAGCGCAGTACCTGCATCTCCAGTTCGTATTCCGGTCCGTAGGGTTTGGTGCCGTCCACCACGTACAGGATGCCGGCACCGGCAACGATGGGCCGCAACAGTTCGCATTCGTCGTGAAAGCGCGGGTCGGTTTCGTGCTCCTCCAGGAACCGCGCAACCACTGCCGGCCGCTCGCTGGCGCTGGCGGCCCGCGCCTGCAGCCAGTCGAGCACCTCCCGGGCGCGCTGGAAACCCGGGGTGTCCACCAGCACGTACTGCGGCTCGCCGTCTATGGAAAACACGTACCGGTTGGCGCTTCGGGTCGTGCCCGGATCCGCCTGGATGGCCACGCTGTCGTCTTCGGCGAGGGTGGCGACGATGCTGCTCTTGCCCTTGTTGGGGTGGCCGACGACGGCGAAGGTCGGGGTCATGGCGCCGCTCCCCGGGTGGTCCCGCCCGAGTCCGCGGCGGCCGCCTCATCCGCCGCCGGCATGACATACAGGCGCGGATCGCCGAGGCGCCCCAGCGCCCGGGCCCACACGGTTCGGTCGGCGCGGCGCACCGCCGCGCCTTCGACGTCGATGGGCACCACGGTGATGGATGGCCCGGTTCCGAAGCGCTCCCGCAGCAGGCCAATGAAGTCCATGAACTCCAGCAGCGGAGGTTCCCAGCCTTTGGTCATCAACACCAGCCGGCGGACCTCGCCGCCGGCCACCGCATCGAGCGCCGCCAGCCGTTCCGGCGCGGACTGCAGAATGCCGACGTCCACCAGATCCGCCGCGGCGGCGCCGAGATGCCCGGTCAACCAGGCCCGGGCCCGGTCCCCGCTGAGCGCGCCGTTCCAGATCAGCCCCACGACACCGCCCTCGCCGGCGGCTTCCTCCGGTCCAGGCGCGGGGCGCGCTGGCGCCTCGGCATCATTGACGCCGGCTTCGCCGCCGAGTCCGATCAGCGGCGTATCCAGCCGATCCAGGAGCGCGGTGACTTCCGGGTCGTCCAGCAACAGACGCTCGGTGGCGCGTTGCAGCCGCCAGCTTCCGAACAGCAACAGCAACAGCCGCGGTAACGCCCCGTAGACCAGGATGACCATGAGCACGAACGGCCACCAGGCACCGAGGCGCTGGACCGTTTCCCGCGGCAACGGCTGGGTGTCGAGCCGGTTGTAGCGGGATGCCTCCACCAGCGCCGCGTCGGGGGCGGCGGCCGGAAACCAGCCGGCCCAGGGTGCGGCCAGAGCTTCCACCCAGCCTTCGACCCGGGCGGTGCTGATCTGCAGGGTAGTGCTCCAGCCGAACGCCAGGTCGGTGAAGGTCACCAGCGACACAGCGGCCGCAAGCACCCCGGCGAAAAATCCGAGCGCCAGCCACTGGGAAAACACTACCAGTTGCCAGCGCGAGAACGCGCCGGTGGACGACCCCGACAGCAGACCCGGGGCAAACAACTCGGCGCCGAGCAGGCGGTCCAGCCACGCGCCCGCCCAGCGTCCCGGGCTGATTCCGGCCGCCACCGCCTGCACCGCGCCCAGACCCGGCACCCGGCCGGGCAGCACCATCAGGGTCAGCAGCAACATCAGCGCCGGCAGCCCCACCAGTACCCCGAGCAGCGTGGCCAGGTTGATCGGATGACTGCCGTCATAGGCGAACGCGATGCCGCCCACCGCGCTCCCCGCCAGCACGCCGAGCACCAGCAGGCAGGCGCCGGCCAGCCGGCGGCCGGCCGCTACCCGGTGGCCGAGCCCGGATGTTTCCCGTGGACCGAGACGCTCCCACCAGGCCACAACCCGCGCAGCCGGATCCGACGCCGGCGGCTGGGACCCCAGTTCGCGGCCGATGCCGCGGTCGCGGGACAGCCGCTCGGCGTAGGGCGTGTGCCGGTCCTCCTGCAACCAGTGCCGGATTTCGACGATCAGAGCCAGCATGGGGAACGGAACGGGGCCCCGGCGTTCAGCGCTGCAGCCCCTGCATGAAGGTATTCAGGTCGAAGTAGTCGCGCCATTCGCGGATCCTGCCGTCCTGGAGTTCGAACACCCCCAGACAGGGCAGGTCGACGTTACCCTGACTGGTGCGGGTGCGATCCATACGCTCCACGTAAACCCGGTCGCCGGCCGAAGCCATGCCGAGAATCTCCCACTCCGTGGCCGTCCAGTTGGCAGTGAAGCCGCGAATGAACCGCTCCACGTTGTCCCGGCCGCGCACCGGTTCGGTGGGCATGTTGTAGTAGCAGCCATCCTCGCTGAAGTAGCTGGCCAGTTCCTCGGCATCGAGCCGTGACCAGGCCTCGATGAACGACCGTACGATGCGCTCGTTCGCGACCCGGTCGTTTTCGGTGCTGTCGTCTTTCGTCATGGCGCCCTCACAAAGCTGTCTGCTGCGACTATACCGCCTTCGCCCCGGGCTCCGCCGCGCGCTGCACCAGTGCCAGCCAGACCAGCGCCGCGCCCATCACCAGCAGCGCTGGCAGCGAACTCCAAAGCACACCTTCCCAGCCCACCGAGTGAATCACCACCCCGGCCAGCAGCGATCCGCCGGCGGCCACGCCGAAGACACAGAAGTCGTTGGCGGCCTGAGCCGAGAAGCGCTCGGCGGGCCGGTAGCTCTGGACCAGCAGACTGGTCCCGCCGACGAACAGGAAGTTCCAGCCGATACCCAGAAGCAGCAGCGCGGACCAGTAGTGCAGGTATTCGTGACCCTGCAGCGCAATGACCACGGTTGCTGCCAGCGCCGCCACCCCCAGCGCCATCAGGCGGTTGAGACCCAGCGCCCCGATGAGCAGTGCCGACGCCAGGGACGGCAGGTACATGGCCAGTACGTGATCGCGAATCACTGCGGAAGTTTCGGCCAGCGAATAGCCGTCCAGCACGTGCATGGAAATGGGGGTTGCGGTCATGACGAAGGTCATGACGCCCTGCCCGACCACCCCGGCCAGCACGGCGATCACGAACAGCGGCTGGCGAACGATCTCGGCGAAGCGGCGCGGCGGCGCCGCCGCGCCCGGGTTCTGGTGGGGGTCCGGTTCGCGCAACGCCAGCAGCAGCAGCGCCGACAGGGCGGAGATTGCGGCGAGCAGCGCGAATGAGGCCGAAAAGCCAACGCCATCCGCCGTTGCCGACGCGCCGGGCAGCGTCGCCATCAGCGGCCCCAGAAATGCGCCCCCGACCGCGCCTACCAGCACCAGCGACACCGCTCGCCCCGATTGCGCCACGGTCACGCTCTCGGCGGCCGCGAAGCGATACTGCTGGCTGAACGCGATGGTGCCGCCGATCAGCGCGGCGCTGAGACAGAACACAACGAAGCTGGCCTGGGCCAGGGCCAGGATCCCGAGCAACGCCGCCAGGGCGTTGCTCGCCGCCGCCAGCGCAAAACCCCGGCGCCGGCCGATACGCCGCATGAGCATGGCGGCGGGGGCGGCACAGGCCGCGGTTCCGACCACCATGAGCGACATCGGCAAGGTGGCCCAGGCCGGCTCCGGGGCCAGCGCCGACCCGACGATCCCGCCAATGGTGACGACCAGCACCGTCCCGCCCGTGGCCACGCACTGACAGGTCATCAGAATCGCCAGATTGCGTACCGCGATGGCATTCACCTTGGGATTGCTTCCTGTCGCAGATTTGACAGCGGCGCCGCGCACCGGAAACATTCGGCTCGAGTGGAACCTGAAGAAAGGCACGCATCATGACGGATTCTGCACGTCGAAACGACAAATTCGAAATACAGGGCATCAATCATCTGGCGCTGGTGTGCAAAGACATGAAGCGCACCGTGGACTTCTACAGCGGGGTGCTGGGCATGCCGCTGGTCAAGACCATCAACCTGCCGGCCGGTATGGGCCAGCACTTCTTCTTCGACATCGGCAACGGTGACCAGCTCGCCTTCTTCTACTTCCCCGACGCCCCCCAGGCGGCGCCCGGGGTGGCCAGCGCCGGCGGCATGCCCGGCAGCGGCGAGCTGACCAGCGCCCACGGTTCCATGAACCACGTGGCCTTCAACATCCCGCTGGAAAAGGTCGACGAGTACCAGAAGAAGCTCACCGAGGCCGGCATCGACTGCACGCCGGTGGTCAATCACGACGACTCGGAGACCCAGGCCAGCCCGGAGCTGACAGAGACCACGTTCGTCCGTTCCATCTACTTCCTCGACCCCGACGGCGTCCTGCTGGAGTTTGCCGCCTGGACCCGGGAACTCGACGAACGTGACGTCAACTGCGAACCCGCGACCGCCGCTGAAGCGTGAGATTGCGGCCGCCGGGTGCCGCGCTCGCATTCAAAGATTCATGAATCGGTAACCTGCCGGTCACGGGAGCGTAACGTAGCCTGACTAGGCTGCGTCCACCTTCAGTGTGGACGCCGACGATGAATCGCTTACCTCTCGCAATGGCCGCGGTGCTGGTCTGTTCCGGGGCCCTGGCAGACGGACGCCTCGAGGGCCGGGTGGGGCAGGCCGGCAGCAGCGCCATGCTCGAGGGGGCACTGGTGCGGATTCCGGCACTGGACCTGGAAACCACCACCCGGGCCGACGGCCGCTACCTGTTTCCCCGGGTGCCGTCCGGCGATCACGCGCTCACCGTCAGTTACCTGGGCTTCGAGCCGTACCGGACCACGGTATCGGTCAGCGACGGCCGCACCACCACCTCGGATCTGGAGTTCGGCAGCGCCCTCGAAGAGATCGTCGTCTACGGCCGGCAGTCCGCCAGCACGGCCTCGGCCCTGAGCCAGCAGCGCGCGTCGGACCGTATCACCGCCGTGGTCTCGGCCGAGGAGATCGGCGTCCTGCCGGACCAGAACGCGGCGGAGGCGCTGTCCCGGGTCCCGGGCACCTTTCTCGAACGGGATCAGGGTGAAGGGCGCTACATCGGCATCCGCGGGATCGACCCCGACCTCAACACCACCAGCATCAACGGTCTGCGCATTCCCGCACCGGAGGGTGACAAACGCGCCATTCAGCTCGACGTGCTGCCCTCGGAACTGCTCTCCAAGCTGGAAGTGGCCAAGTCGATTACCCCGGAAATGGACGGCGACGCCATTGGCGGCGCCATCGACATCCAGAGCATCTCGGCCTTCGAACAGCGGGAGCGGACCTTCAGCGTCACCGCCGAGGGGGTCTACTCGGATCTGACCGACGACACCAGCCCGCGGGTCAGCGGCAACTACACCGATATCTTCGACTTCGCGGGCATCGAGGACAGCCTGGGAGTGGCCGTCGCCCTCAGTTACTACGACCGCGAGTTCGGCAGCCAGAACGTGGAGAACGGCGACGGCTGGCCGGAGCGCGAGCGCCTGGACGGCAGTGAGTTCATAGGCGCGGAAGCCATCGAACAGCGCGAATACACCCTCAACCGCGAACGCTTCGGCGCCGCAGTGAACCTGGATTTCCGCCCCAACGACTTCAGCGGGTATTACCTGCGTACGGTGTACTCGGAAGCGTCGGACCAGGAATACCGCCAGGCCAACGTATTCGAACTGGAGGACGACGAAGCCGACAACGGCGGCGCCCGGGACGACAGCACGGAATCCCGTGCCACCTGGGACAACGCGCCCCTGGAAAAGGAACTCAAGGACCGCTACGAGGAGGCCACCATCGTCTCCATCGCGGCCGGCGGAGAACATTTCCTGGAAGCCTGGACGGTCGCCTATCAGGCCGGCTACTCCTACGCCGAGCAGGATACGCCCAGCGATCAGACCACACTGTTCGTCGGCGAGGGCTTCACCCTGGGTTATGACGGACTGGGCGAGGAGATCGGCGTGTTCGGCAGCGGCGGCACCGACGATCCCGGCAACTACGAACTCGACGAAATCTCCACCGCCGGCAGCCTGACCGAGGACGACGAGTGGAGCCTGAAGCTGGATCTGACGCGCGATCTCAGCGATGCCGGGTATCCGGGCACCGTTCAGTTCGGCGGCAAGGTGCGGCTGCGGGAAAAAACCTCGGACGAATGGGAGACTCTGTACGACGGCTTCCCCGACGATCCGACCCTGGCCGACGGTTTTGCCACCGCGCTGGACGACTACGATCTGCGCGCGCCTTTTGTTGGCCCGGCCATTTCCGCCGGGGCCGCGGACCGGTACATCGCGCGCAACCGTAATGCCTTCGAAATCGACGACGAGGAGACCCTGATCGCCTCGTCGGGCGGTGACTGGGAGGTCAACGAGGACGTCTACGCCGCCTACGCCATGACCCGCGCCGAAGTCGGCAACCTGCGGCTCATCGCCGGCCTGCGCTGGGAACGAACCGAGTTCGACGCCACCGGCAATGCCATCGTGGTCGGCGAAGACGACCCGGCCGTGGTGCCCTACGACACCGACAAGCGTTACGACGACCTGCTGCCCAGCCTGACCCTGCGATACAGCCTGAACGACGACATGCTGCTGCGCTTCGCGGCTTCGAAAACCATCGCTCGGCCCGAGTTCGCCGATTCCGCACCGCGGGCCGAGATCGAGATCGAAGACAGCGACGGCGAGGTGGAACTGGAAGCCGAGATCGGCAACCCCGATCTCGACCCCTACCAGTCCCTGAACCTGGACGCCTCCTTCGAGTGGTACTTCGGCACCATCGGACTGTTCTCGGTGGGGGTGTTCTACAAGGACATCGACGACGTGATCGTGCGCGCCAACGTCGCCGACCAGATCGACCTGACCCCGTTCATCGGCGACCTGGAACTGGACGACGCCGAAGTAATCGCGCCCATCAATGGCGACCGCGCCGAGATTTTCGGTGCCGAGGTTGCCTTCACCCGCCATTTCACCGAACTGCCGGCGCCGTTCGACGGCCTGCTGCTGTCGGCCAATGCAACCTTCTCCGACTCCGAAGCCGAGATCGCGCTGCGCGACGGCAAGATCCCCATGCCGGGTCAGTCCGACCTGGTGGCCAACCTCATTCTTGGCTACGAACGGGGCCCGCTGTCCATGCGGCTGTCCACCAACTACACCGGTGAGCGGCTCGAGGAACTGGTGGAGCCCGACGATCCCCAGTTCGACCGCTACCAGAGCGAGCACTTCCAGGTCGACTTCACCGCGTTCTACGACCTCACCGAGTCGTGGCAGGTGCAGGTCGAACTGGTGAACCTCAACGACGAGCCGTACTACGCGAACTTCGCCAAGAACGACCGCTTCAACGCCCAGTACGAAGAGTACGGCCGCACCTACACCCTGGGGGTGCGTTATCAACCCCGGTAACAGCCGTGGCCTGAGCGCGGCCCTGGTGCTGGTGCTGGCCGGGTGTGCTGGCGACCCGGCGCCGGAACCCTTCACCCCGGTGACCAAACATTGGATTCGACCGGTGCTGGAGACACCGCCGGTGGCGAGCCGCGACGACGCCGCCGACGACCCGGCCATCTGGGTCAACCCGGATGCACCCCGCTACAGCCTGGTGCTGGCCACCAACAAGAACGCCGGCCTCTACGTGTACGACCTGAACGGACGGCAGCGCCAGTTCCTGGCGTCGGGCCGGGTCAACAACGTAGATGTGCGGCGGCGCCCCTGGGGCGAGCGTGATCTGTCCGTGGCCGTGGCCAGTCACCGCGATCCTTCGGAACTGGTGATCTACACCCTCGATCACCCGGCCCGGGAAGTACGGGAAGCCCGGCGGGTGCCGGTCGACCTGACCGAGCCCTATGGCGTGTGCCTGTACCAGGACGCGGATGATCAGCCCTGGGTGTTCCTGAACGCCAAGGACGGCACCTTCGTTCAGTACCGGATGTCGCGGGACTACGCCGTGACCGAGGTGCGCCGATTCCAGGTCGGCAGCCAGCCGGAAGGCTGCGTGGCCGATGATGAGGCGGGCCTGCTGTACCTGGGCGAAGAACGGGTCGGCGTATGGCGGCTCGCGGCCGACCCCGGATCCCCGGTAGAACTCGAGGCTTTCGCGCGTATCGACGACGGGGTGCTGGCCGCGGATGTGGAAGGTCTGACCCTGTATCAGTCACCTCGGCGTACCTACCTGGTCGCATCCAGCCAGGGCAACAACAGTTACGTCGTCTATGACACGGCCAACGGCGCCTACCTGACATCGTTTCACGTTGGCGGCGATGCCAGCATCGACGACGCCTCGGAAACCGACGGCATCGACGTCACCGCCACCCCGCTGCCGGGCTTTCCCGACGGGCTGCTGGTGGTGCAGGACGGCTACAACGACAAGCCGCGCGGCAATCAGAATTTCAAGTATGTTTCCTGGGCCGACCTGACCGGTCTGCTGGAGAACTGACGCGGCCAGGTCAGGCCGATGCTCAACGCCGCCCTAGGCGGCCGCCCAGCCACCAGCACGGCGGCGCCAATGCCAGAGCCGCCAGTGGCACCGGTACGGCAGCCAGCAGGCTGCGGACCAGCCGCCGCCAGTCGTCGGTCATGAACCAGTAGGCGCTGATCAGGCGCTGGTCATAGACGAGCCGCAGCAGCGACTGGTCGGGCCAGCGTCCCCGTTGCAGAAACTCGATGAAGGCGCCGAGCAACAGCACGGCGGCGATACCCACGGCAGCCAGGGCCAGGGCGCGAAGCAGGAACGCGGCGGGTCGATCCATAACGGCGTGAAACCGTGGCAACGCCCTGAGCCTGCCCCTTCCGGTGCGCCGGGACCGCGATCCAGGTCCCATTTTCCGGGTTCCGGCGCGGCGCCGGTGGCAGGTCAGACCGGCGCCGGCCCCACGCGCCCGCCGAGGCGCCAGCGGATCGCCGGCAGGTGCGCGTGACCGATGAACACTTCCTCTTCCACCACCACAGCAGGCACGGCAGGCACCCCGGCCGCCACCAGGCGGCCGCGCAGGTCCGCCAGCGCAACCGGTCCGTCGCCGGCGGCAAAGCGCTCGAACGCCTCGGCGCCGCCGGCCAGGTCGTCGACCACGTCGGCGATCAGCGCCACATCCCCGGCGTCGAATTCGCCGGCCCAATGACCGGTGAACAGGACCTCCAGGTACTCGGGAACCCGCTCCGGCGCCGCTTGCGACAGCCACAGGTGGCCCAGGCATCCTGGCAGTGGGTCGGCCTGACGCGATGGATCCTGAATCACCAGACCTTGGGCCTCGGCATAGCGCTGGATCTCGCTGGCCTGATAGCGGGCCCGGGCGGCGCGGTGGCGCGTGCCCCGGTCAGTGGACCCAGCGGCGCCGTCCGGACCGGGCTTCGGTGGCGGCGCCGGGAACGGCAGCCAGTCGATGGCCACCGCGAGTTCTGCCGCCAGCGCCCGCACCGGGCCGAACGCCAGATACGCCTGCGGGTGAACCACGTTCACACAGACGCCCAGCGGCGCCGTAAAGCGGTAGGGCGCGACATCGGCCGGCGGATCCCCGGGGCGGCTCATCACTGCCCCGCCAGGATGGTGTCGTAGGCCACGTCCGGCGCCGGGCCGGATCGCCCCTGCAGCAGCCAACGGACCCGCGGCAGGTGCTCACGGCCGAACAGCAATTCGCCGTCCACCACGTAGCTGGGAACGCCGAAGATGCCGGCATCGAACACCGCCGCCTGTTCCTGATCATGGCGCCGGCGGCCGGGGCCGCGATGATAATCGTCGAACCCTGCCACGGAAGCGCCTGCCTCGGTCAACAGCGCGGCCACCACCTGCGGATCCTCGGCATCCACCTCGCGGCGCCAGAAGCGCTCGAAGAAGATGTCCATGTAACGCCTCAGCACGTCGTCACCCTGGGTTCTGGCCCAGTCGAAGCCGATGTGGGCCAGCGACGTATCCCAGATCTTCACGGTGCCGCGCAGCGTGTAGCCTTCGGCTTCGGCGTAACGTCGAGCGTCCCGGTAGGCGTAACGCACCCTGGTCCACTGCTCCGGGGTACGCTCGCTCTTCTCCACTTTGCCCGTGTCGTCGAGTCTGGCAGAGCCGAGATAGCTGGGTATGTCCAGAGTCAGGGGCCGCCAGTCGACGGCGATGCCGAGCTCCCGCGCCAGTTGCCGGGTCGGATCCTTGGCAATGAATGCGTAGGGGCTCTTGAAGTCCATGTACACGATCAGCGGACGATCGCTGGTCCACGGATCGAAGGCCGTGCTCACGCCAGGCTGCCCCGGTCGGGCCGCGAGTGCCGCCACTCGGCCAGCAGGGTGCGCAGGGCGCTGACGAACGCCAGCGGCTGATCCAGGAACAGATGGTGCTGGCCGTCGGGGATCGCTACGAACGGCACCGACTCGTCCAGCACCTTGAACATGAAGTCGGCAATCTCCTGGGTGAACAGGTAGCTGTTGTCGCCGTAGATGACCCCCACCCGGCAGGACAGAGCGGCCAGATCTTCGTGCATGTTGGCGCCGAACTCGAACTTGCGGAACAGCCCGTCATCGAACTTCCAGGTCCAGCCGGCCTCGGTTTCGGTAAGCGAATGGCGGCCGATGTAATCGAGCAGGTAATCGTTCTTGCAGTCCTGGGGCGGCATCAGGCGGAAGCGCCCGAGGGCTTCTTCGAAACTGGCGTAAACCCGCTTGGGTTTGATCGGCGAGCGACGCGGGTCACGCTCCCACTGGAAGTCCGGCGGCCGCACTGCGGAATCCACCAGCACCACGCCCGCCAGGCGCTCACGGTACAGGAGGCCGGTTTTGAGGGTGATGTAGCCGCCGAAACTGTGCCCGACGACCACGGTGTCGTTGCCGAACCCGGCATGTTCGGCAACGCTGATCACCTCTTCGGCGAACTGCTCGGGGGTGTAGCGCTCGCGGCGTCCACTGTCGCCGGCGCCGGACAAATCCAGCGCCGCCACCCGGTAATGCTCCAGAAAGAACGGCGCCAGGAAGGTCCACCAGTGGGCGTGGGCGCCGTTGCCGTGCACGAACACCAGACCGGGTTTGTCGGCGTCTGCGGACTCCTCCCAGTACAGGTAGTGAATGGGAACGCCGGCAACCTCCACGGTGCGGTCCTGGAAAGGCACCTGCAGGGCGCGGCTGAACCAGCCGGGTTGTTGCATGACGGGATCCGCGTGCTCAGGAGCCGGGCATTGTCCCGGCCCCCCAGCGCCGCGTCCAGTGCGGGCCTCAGCGTGCCGGGGCCCTACGCCGCCGCCGACGCCGCCAGGATCGCGTCGAACTCGGATTTCACCGCCGGCCGCTCCAGCACGCGCGCGAACCAGGCGCCGAGCGCCGCCTGCCCCTCGCCGATGCCGGCCCCCATGCTCTGGCAGAACGCCACGGCGAGAAAATTGGCAATGTCCGCCAGGGAGAAGCCGCCACACAGATGGCCGGTCCCGCTCAGAGCGTCATCCAGGCGCTGGTAGTGACCGTTCACCGCAGCCAGCGCGGCCGCCAGGGCCGGCTCGTCGCGCGCCTCGCCCCCGGGTTTGAGGTAAACCTCGCTCACCAGCACCGGCAAGGCCCTGGCAAGGACGTCGTCCGCCAGTTCCTCCCACATACGGCAGCGGGCGCGGGCCTGCGGCTCCGCCGGCAACAGCGCCATTGCAGGGCAGCGTTCCTCCAGATATTCGTTGATGACCGTGGAGTCGAACACCGCCAGGTCACCGTCCACCAGCACCGGCACCTCGCCCCGGGGGCTGACCGCCAGCAATGCCGCGGGCTTCTCGCCCCACCCGGCCGCCCGGGTCCAGGGCAGCTCCCGGATATCGAGTGACACACCCTTTTCCGCCGCGGCGATACGCACCTTGGCGCTGAACACGCTCAGAGTCCCTGACCACAGTTGCATGACGAGATCTCCCGTTGACCGGCTTTCCCGGAGACGCCGCACTGTGCCGGGGCCCGGGGCCAGCGACAATTACCCCGCAAGTCATCCCCACCGGGGCCTGCCCGCGGACGCCTGATTTGCATAGGTCCCCGGCCGGTGCGAAAGTCCCGCTCCTCAGACGTCACCGTCGGTGACTTTCGCTTGCACGTTGAGGATCGATCTTTGAGGGACAAGTTCCGGGGCACGGGAACCCACCAGGCGCGCCCTGCGCCGCATACCACCAGCCGCTTCGCGGCTGCCATGGCCGCGCGACTCGCGGCCGTCACCGCCACCCTGATGCTGACCCTGGCGGGCTGCAGCGAACCGTCACCGGGACCGGTGGATCCGCAGCCGGTGGCGGCGCCAGAGTCGCCGGCAGACCTGGTTCTGCGCGGCGGCAAGGTGATCACCATGGACCCGGCAATCGGCAACGCCGGAGCCCTGGCCATCACCGGCCACACCATTACCGCCGTCGGCAGCGATGCCGAGATCGACCCCTACATCGGCGAGAAGACCGAGGTCATCGACCTGGCTGGCCGGGTCGCCATCCCCGGACTCATCGAAGGCCATGGCCACTACCTGAGCCTGGGCCGCTCCCGGCAGATCCTGGATCTGACCAGTGTCGCCAACTGGAGCGAAGTGGTGAGCATGGTGGCGGTGGCCGCCGACCAGGCCGAACCGGGCGAGTGGATATTCGGCCGCGGCTGGCACCAGGACAAATGGGACAGCGTGCCCCTGGACGCAGTGGACGGGGTACCCCGCAACGACACCTTGAGCGCCGTGTCGCCGGACAACCCGGTGCTGCTCGGCCACGCCAGCGGCCACGCCGCCTTTGCCAACGACGCGGCCCTGGCCCTGGCCGGCATCGATGCCGGGACCGAGGACCCGGCGGGCGGGACCATCGTGCGCAGCGCCGACGGCGAGGCTACCGGATTGCTGCGCGAAACCGCCCAGCGCCTGGTGGACGAGGCCGTGGCCGCCTATCAGGAGCGCCTCACCGACGAGCAGCAGGAGGCCCTGCTGCGCCAGCAGGTCCAGCTTGCCGGTGAGGTGGCCCTGCGTCATGGAGTCACCTCGTTCCACGATGCCGGCGCCGACTTCGAGACCGTCGACTTCTTCCGCCAGCTCGAGAGCGAAGGCAACCTGCCGGTGCGCCTGTACGTCATGCTGCGGCGCCAGTCGAACCAGGAGTTCGCGGCCGCCCTGCCGCGTTACCGCATGGTTGCGGAAGGCAACGACTTCCTGACCGTGCGCTCCATCAAACGCCAGATCGACGGGGCGCTGGGCGCCCACGGCGCCTGGCTGCTGGAGCCCTATGAGGATCTGCCGGATTCGGTGGGTCTGGTGCTCGAGCCGGTCGAGGAGATCGAAGCCACCGCCGAACTGGCCGTTCAGCACGGTTTTCAGGTCAACGTGCACGCCATCGGCACCCGCGCCAATCGGGAAGTGCTGGACCTGTTCGAACGGGTCTGGGAGCGGACCGGGGCCGACGGCGAGTCCCTGCGCTGGCGCATCGAGCACGCCCAGCACATTCACCCGGACGACGTCCCGCGTTTCGGCCAGCTCGGCGTGATCGCCGCGGTGCAGGGCATCCACTGTGCGTCCGACGGCCCGTGGATCCCATCCCGGCTGGGTGACGAACGCACCGGCAACACCTCGTACCTGTGGCGCGACCTGATCGACAGCGGCGCGGTGATCAGCAACGGCACCGACGTGCCGGTGGAGCGGATCGACGCCATCGCCTCCTTCTACGCCACGGTGTCCCGCATGATGAGCAACGGCGAACGTTTCTATCCGGAACAGGCCCTGACCCGTGAAGAGGCCCTGGCCAGCTACACCATCAACAACGCCTACGCCGCGTTCGAAGAGGACATCAAAGGGTCCCTGACCCCGGGCAAGCTGGCCGACGTGACGGTGCTGTCTCAGGACCTGCTGACGGTGCCGGAGGAACTGATCCCGGCCACCACCGTGGACATGACCTTCGTCGGCGGCGAACTGCGCTACGCCAGGCGGCCGCAGTAACGGTTGGGGAAAGAGGGGCGCACCGGGCATGGTCAGACGCTGGCTGCTGAAGGCACTGCTGACGGTTCTTGCCCTGGTGGCAGTGACGGCCTGGTTCGCACCCGGGGTGCTGTGGTTGCTGGTGATTATCGTGCCGCTGACGGCGCTGGGGCTGCGCGACGCGCTGCAGCGCCGCCATACGGTACTGCGCAACTTTCCCATCGTCGGACATCTGCGCTACCTGATGGAGGCGTTCCGCCCCGAGATTCAGCAGTACTTCATCGACAGCAACATCGACGCCAACCCGGTGGAGCGGGAGATGCGGGCGCTGGTGTATCAGCGCGCCAAGAACGAACTGGAAACCCGGCCCTTCGGCACCCAGCGTGATCTCTACCAGGTGGGCTACGAGTGGGCCAGCCACTCCCTGGCGGCTCACGCCGATCTGCACCAGGCCCCGCGCATCCGCATCGGCGGCGAACGCTGCACCCGGCCCTACGAAGCTTCGTTGCTGAACATTTCCGCCATGAGTTTCGGCGCGCTGTCGAGCGCCGCGATCCGGGCCCTCAACCAGGGCGCAGCACTCGGCGATTTTGCGCACAACACCGGCGAAGGCGGTATCTCGCCGGAACATCTGAACGGCGGCGACCTGATCTGGCAGATCGGCACCGGATACTTCGGCTGCCGCCGCGCCGACGGGCGCTTCGATCCGGAAGCCTTCCAGCGCCAGGCCGGCCACGACGCCGTGCGAATGATCGAAGTCAAGCTGTCACAGGGTGCCAAGCCCGGCCATGGCGGCGTGCTTCCCGGGGTCAAGGTCTCGGAAGAGATCGCCCGCATCCGCATGATCGAGCCGGGCCGGACCGTGGTCTCGCCACCGGCCCACACCGAGTTCTCGACCCCGGAAGGATTGCTGACGTTCGTCGACCGGCTGCGCGCCCTGTCCGGCGGCAAACCCGTCGGATTCAAGCTGTGCGTCGGCCGCCGCACCGACTTTTTTGCCATCTGCAAAGCCATGGTCGAGACCGGCATCCGGCCGGATTTCATCACTGTGGACGGCGGTGAGGGCGGCACCGGCGCCGCGCCTCTGGAATTCTCGAACTCGGTGGGCATGCCGGCCCGGGATGCCTGGGTGTTCGTGCACAACTCGCTGGTGGGCGCCGGCCTGCGCGACGACATCCGTATCATCGCCAGCGGCAAGATCTTCAGCGCCTTCCACATGATCCGGGCCATGGCCATCGGCGCGGACCTCTGCAACAGCGCCCGGGCCATGATGTTCGCCCTGGGCTGCATTCAATCGCTGCGCTGCAACGCCAACACCTGCCCCACCGGCATCGCCACCCAGAACCCGGCGCTGGTTTACGGACTGGACCCCGCCGACAAGCGCGTGCGGGTGGCGAACTACCACCGCAACACCATAAAAGGTCTGCTGGAACTGCTCGGCGCCATGGGGTTGAACCACACCGGCGAACTCAGGCCCGAACACATCTTCCGCCGGGTGGACGACCTGCGGGTGCGCAACCTCGGCGAGCTGTACGAGTACCTGGAGCCGGGTCAGCTACTGGACGACAACCGGCTGCCCGAGGGTATCCGTCGTGAGTGGCGCCAGGCCCGGCCGGATCGCTGGAACCTCGCCCCGGAGCACGGCCAGTACGGCGGCGCCAGCCTGCGCAACTGACCCCTATCCTGCGGCCGAGGCCGCTCACACGTTGAGCAGCAGGTGTTCGCGCTCCCAGGGGCTGATGACCTGAAAATAGGTTTCGTGCTCGACCCGCTTGATGGCGCAGTACAGGGCCACGAACTCGCGCCCGAAAATGTCGTGCATAGGCGTGCACTCTTCCATCAGGTCGAGGGCGGCGAACAGGTCCCGGGCCAGACCCTGCTCCAGCTTGTAGGCGCTGCCGCTGAGGGGCTCGGTGGGCTGGAGCTGTTCGATCATGCCCATGTAACCGCACGCCAGGGAAGCCGCGATGGCCAGGTACGGGTTCACGTCCGCGCCCGGAATGCGGTTCTCGACCCGCCGGTTGGCGGCATCGGAATGGGGTACCCGCAGACCCACGGTGCGATTGTCGTAGCCCCATTGCACGTTGATCGGCGCCGCCAGATAGCGCGTGAACCGGCGGTAGGAGTTCACGTAGGGCCCGAACAGCAGGAGCACGTCCGGCACGTACTTCTGCAGGCCGCCGATGTAAGAGCGGAACAGGTCGCTGATCTCGCCGTCTTCGTTGGAGAACAGATTGCGGCCGGTGGCGGTGTCCACCAGGCTCTGATGCAGATGCAGGGCGCTGCCCGGCTGCCCTTCCATGGGTTTGGCCATGAACGTGGCGTAAACCCCGTGCTTGAACGCCGCCTCCCGGGCCACCCGCTTGAACAGGAAGACCTGGTCGGCGATCTCCAGCGGATCACCGTGCAGGAAGTTGACCTCGAGCTGACCGGCGCCGTCTTCGTGAGAGAGCGAATCGGCATCGATCTCCATGGCGTCGCAGTAGTCGTAGATGTCCTCGATGATCGGGTCGAACTCGTTCACCGCCTCGATGCTGTACATGCGCCCGGCCGTTTCCTTGCGGCCGGCCCGGCCGACAGGGGCTTCCAGCGGGTAATCCGGATCGGTGTTCTTCTTGACCAGGTAGAACTCGACTTCCGGCGCCATGACCGGCTTCCAGCCCCGGTCCTCATAGAGTTTGAGAATCCGTTTGAGCACCTGTCGCGGCGCGTGCGCCAGGGGTTCGTGGTTACGCCGGTAGCAGTCGACGATGACGCTGGCGGTGGGCTCGTTGGTCCACGGGACGATGCGCAGCGTGCGGTAGTCGGGCTCCAGGAGCAGGTCGGGGTCGATGTCGTAGAGATCGCCGGGAACATCGCCGTAATCCCCGGTGATGCCCTGCAGGAAGATCGACTCGGGAAGGCGCAGGTTGTGGCGGAGAAACTTGCGGGCCGGGAAGAACTTGCCTCTCGGCACGCCGCCCATGTCGGGAACCACCGCCTCGACCTCGTCTATGGCATGCTCCAGAAGCCACGCTTCGGTGCTCGCCTGATCCGGTGTTTTCACGCTTGCCATTTCCGCTGCCTCGTCACTGCCACCGTCACTACTCATACAGACCCGTTATCCGCTGCACACCGGATGGAGTCTACCTGCAACGCCGCGGGAAAGCGCCGGCTACCCGGAGCCGCTCCCGGCCGCGGCATGCCGTGCTACCGGGAGAAAATGGCGGCGTAATATGACCTAGAATCGGGGGCCGGCAAACAATGGAGGAAATGCCATGTGGCTGAGATTGCGCCAGATCGCGCTGGTGGCGGAACGGCTCGCGCCGGTGGAGCAGGAACTGGTCGAGGTGCTCGGCATCGAGGTCTGCTACCGGGACCCGGGGGTTGCCCATTTCGGGCTCGAGAACGCCCTCATGCCGATCGGCAACCAGCTCCTCGAAGTGGTGGCGCCGGTCCGCGAGGAAACCGCCGCCGGCCGCTACCTGGCGCGGCGTGGCGGCAACGGCGGTTACATGGTGATCACCCAGTGTGACGACCACGAGCCGCGCCGCCGCCGCATCGAGCAGCTCGGCGTGCGCGTGGTCAACCAGTTCGAGACCGAAGAGTTCCGCAATATGCAGCTCCACCCGAAGGACACCGGCGGCTCGTTCTTCGAGATCGACGAGCAGCTCGGCCCCGGCGCCCACGATCCCGATGGCCCCTGGGAACCCGCCGGCCACGACTGGCAGCGGGCGCGGCGCCTGGATCGGGTCACCGGCATCGCCGCCGCCGAGGTTCAGTGCGATGACCCGGCGGCGGTGGCGGCGCGCTGGAGCGAAATCGCCGAAATTCCCGTCAGCACCGGCAGCGACGGCCATCCCACCCTGCAACTCGACAATGCCGCGGTGCGCTTCGTGCCCTGCCGCGACGGCCGTCCCGAGGGCCTCGGCGGCATCGACCTGACCAGCGCCGATGCCGAAGCGGTGCTGGCGGCGGCCCGCGCCCGGGGTCTGGATACCAGCGGCGGGTCGCTGAGTCTCTGCGGCATGCGCATCCGGCTGCTTCCGCGCACCGTTGAATCCGGCTGAGCCGCCCCTGCCCCGACGCCCCGTCTCTTGAAATCCCCGGCCGCCGTCCCCAAGGACTCCGGCGGCCGGTGGCTCCCCGGGGCCGGGGCGCGCACTCGCTTGCGCAGCCGCGCCGCTGCGGGGCAGAACACGCCCCGCCCACAAGCACACAACCATCGACTCAACCTGGAAAACGAAGGAGGTAGCGAGCCGTGCTCAGTGCATTCGATCCCTATCCCACACGACTCCCGGAGCGAGCCCGACCGGTGCCCCGCCGGGAACCCGTCGTCCACGGCAGCGGCCGCGGTCCCCTGACCGCCCGCCAGCTTTCGCGTTTCGAACGCGACGGATTCCTGGTCCTCGACGGCTTCCTGCAGCCGCACGAGCTTCGCCCGTTCATCGGCGACCTCGAGGCGATGCAGCAGGATCGAGAGCTCGAACGCCATCCCGGAGTCATTCGCGAACCCGACGGAACCGCCATCCGGTCGGTGTTCGGCATCCACGGACTGTCCCACCGGTTCGACGCCCTGGTACGGGATGATCGCCTGCTCGGCCTGGCGCGCCAGATCCTGGGAGGGGACGTCTACATCCACCAGTCGCGCATCAACCGCAAGCCCGCTTTCACCGGCCGCGGTTTCGACTGGCACAGCGACTTCGAGACCTGGCACGCCGAGGACGGCATGCCCGCCATGCGCTGCCTGAGCGTGTCCGTGAGCCTGACGGACAACCACCACCTGAACGGGCCGCTGCTGCTCGTACCCGGCTCCCACCGCACGTTCTATCCTACCGTCGGAGCGACACCGGACCGCAATTGGGACACCTCGCTGCAGCGCCAATGGGTCGGGGTACCGGAACGAGCGGATCTCGAAACTGCTACCCGGACCGGCGGCGTCACCTGCGCCCGCGGCGGGGTGGGCACCGTCACCGTGTTCGACTGCAATACGCTGCACGCATCCGCCGAGAACCTGTCGCCGGACGACCGTCCGAACCTGTTCTTCGTCTACAACAGCGCGGAAAACCGACTCACGGCGCCATTTGCCGCCCGGCAGCCGCGGCCGGAGTGGTTGGCCGCCCGGACCCGGGCGGAAATCCTGCAGCCAGTGGCGCATCGGCAATACCAGGTTGCCTGAGCGCGCTGAACCCGGGACCCGATTCGCGGTCCAAACGCGGTATGGCGCGGGCCCGCCGGGGGCGTGAACGCGCGCCGGCCGGGTCAAGGTAACTTGGGATCTGCGTCCCGGCGCGGGTTAGAATGCCCATCCCGCCGCGGTCTGCCCGCGATCGGACCCCTCGAAACGAACCCGGAACGACAATGAGCACCTCATCCCACGCCGCGTCCGTGCTGTGGTCGGCAGCCCTGCTGACCGCTCTTGTGGCGAGCCTGCCGGGAGGCGCCGCCCACGCGGCCGCCCCCGGACAGGGTCCGACTCCCGTCATCGTCGAGAACGTCGGTCGGCAACGCATCGCCGATCGCCTGGAAGCCCTGGGAACGTTACAGGCCAACGAAACCGTACGCCTTACCGCCAACGTCTCGGACACCATCTCGCGGGTGAACTTCGACGACGGCCAGGCAGTGGCAGCCGGGGACGTGCTGGTGGAACTGACCGACGCCGAGGAAGCTGCACTGCTGGTGGAGGCCGAGTCCCTGGCGGACGAGGCCAGACGTCAGTTCGAGCGAATCGAGCGCCTGCGGGACCAGAACAACGCCGCCGAATCACTGCTGGACGAGCGCCGCCGCGAATGGCGCACGGCGGAAGCGCGCCTGGAGGCCGTGCGGTCGCGCCTCAACGATCGCCTGATCACGGCGCCGTTCAGCGGCCACGTCGGCCTGCGCCGGGTGAGCCCGGGAGCCCTGGTATCGCCCGGCGACGTCATCACCACGCTGGTGGACGACTCGCGCATGAAGCTCGACTTCACCATTCCTGCGCTGTACCTGACCACGGTGCGGCGCGGCACCCCCATCGAAGCGTCGAGCCCGGTGTTTCCCAACCGCGCGTTTGCCGGCGAGGTCACCTCGATAGACAGCACCGTGGATCCGGTAACCCGGTCCATCACCGTACGCGCCATCATTCCCAACGAGCAGCGTGACCTGGTGCCGGGCATGCTCATGACCCTGGACCTGCTGCGCAACGAGCGCGAGGCCATCGTGATCTCGGAGGAGGCGATCGTTCCCCGGGGCGAGAACACCTACGTGCTGGTGGTGAACATGAGCGCCGAGCCGTACACCGCGGAGCAGCGGCTGGTGCAGATCGGGGCGCGGATGCCAGGCCAGGTGGAGGTGGTTTCCGGGCTCGAACCCGGCGAGACCATCATCTCCCACGGCACCCTCAAGGTCCGGCCGGGCGCGCCGGTCCACATCAGGGCCGTCGATGACGGCAGCCGGCCCATCGCCGAACTGCTTCGCCCCGTGGGGGATCTGAGCGCGCCCGACACCGCCGCCACGGGATCGGCCGGAGCCGCCGCGGAATGATCATCTCCGACACCTCGGTGCGGCGGCCGGTATTCGCCGCGGTCATCTCCCTGCTGTTGATCGCCTTCGGCCTGATCGCCTTCGACCGCCTGCCGCTGCGTGAATACCCGGACATCGACCCGCCCATCGTCGGCATCGAAACCATCTACCGCGGGGCCGCGGCCTCGGTGGTCGAGACCCGTATCACCGAGATCATCGAAGAGCGCATCGCCGGAGTCGAGGGCATCGAGTACATCGAGTCGTCGAGCCGGGACGGGGTCAGCGACATCACCATCGAGTTCACCGTTGGCCGCGACGTGGACGCCGCCGCCAACGACATCCGCGACCGGGTCTCCAGCGTGCTGGACGACATGCCGGACGAAGCGGAGCCGCCGGAGGTGCGCAAGGTCGACTCCAACGAGTCGGTGATCATGTGGATCAACCTGGTGAGCGACCGTCTGTCGGTACCGGAGCTCACCGACTATGCCGAGCGCTACCTGGTGGACCGGTTCTCGGTGCTCGATGGCGTGGCGCGGGTGTTCGTGGGCGGGGCGCAGCGCTACGCCATGCGCGTCTGGCTGGACCGCCAGGAACTGGCCGCCCGCGGCCTGACCGTGACCGACGTCGAGAACGCCCTGCGCGCCGGCAACGTGGAACTGCCCGCAGGTGAAGTCGAATCCATCGACCGGCTGTTCACCGTGCGGGTGCAGCGCGAGTTCCAGAACGCCGATGACTTCCGCCGGCTGGTGATCGCCGAAGGCAGCGACGGCTACCTGGTGCGCCTCGGCGACGTGGCGCGGGTGGAACGAGGCACCGAGGAAGACCGCAACTTCTTCCGCGGCAACGGCAATCCCCAGGTCGGCATGGGCGTGGTGCGCCAGTCGACGGCCAACCTGCTGGACGTGGCCCGAGCCGCCAAACGCGAAATGGAGGCGCTCGGCCCTTCCCTGCCCGAAGGCATGTCGTTCGAGCAGAGCTACGACTCGTCCGTGTTCGTCGAGGGCGCGGTGCAGGAGGTCTACAAAACCCTGTTCATTGCCGTGGGCCTGGTGGTGCTGACCATCTTCCTGTTCCTCGGCAGCGTGCGCGCCATGCTGGTTCCGGCGGTCACGGTACCGGTGTGCATCATCGCCACCTTCATCGCCCTCTACGCCCTGGACTTCTCGGTCAACCTGCTGACCCTGCTGGCCCTGGTGCTGGCCATCGGCCTGGTGGTGGACGATGCCATCGTCATGCTCGAAAACATCCACCGCCGCATCGACCACTATCACGAGACCCCGCTGGTGGCGGCTTATCGCGGCGCCCGTCAGGTCGGATTTGCCATCGTCGCCACCACCGCGGTGCTGGTTGCCGTGTTCGTGCCCATCGCCTTTCTCGAAGGCGACGTGGGGCGCCTGTTCTCGGAATTCGCGCTCACCATGGCCTCCGCCGTTGTCTTTTCCTCCATCGTCGCCCTGACCCTGGCTCCGGCGCTGGCCTCCAAGGTGCTGCGCGCCAGTGAAGGTGAAAACCGCCTGACCCGTATGATCGACCACAATTTTACCGTGGTGAATCGCATCTACCGGCGCTGTCTGACCTTCGTTCTGCGCCACAGAATCATCGCCGTGGTCACGTTCCTGGCCATTCTTGCCGCCAGCGCGTGGCTGCTGCGAACGGTGCCATCGGAATACACACCGGACGAAGACCGGGGCAGTTTCTTCACATTCGTCCGGGGGCCGGAGGGCGCCACGTTCGAATACATGACGCCCTACATGAACGAGATCGAACGGCGCCTGACCCCCTACATCGAAGCCGGCGAGGTCCAACGCCTGCTGGTGCGGGCGCCCGGCGGATTCGGCGGGGTGCCGACCTTCAATTCCGGGGCGGTGATCGTGGTGCTCACCCCGTTCGGCGAGCGTCGTTCCGGCTTCGAAATCCTCAACGAAGTTCGCGGCAAGCTGGCGGATCTGCCCGGGGTGATGGCGTTTCCCGTGATGCGCCAGGGGTTCGGCTCCAGCGCCGACAAACCCCTGGAGTTCGTCATCGGCGGCGGCACCTACGAGCAGCTGGCCGAATGGCGCGACATGCTGCTGGACGAGATCAACGCCAACAACCCGGGACTGGTGGGGCTGGACTGGGACTACAAGGAAACTCAGCCACAGCTCAAGGTACACATCGACTACGACCGGAGCGCCGATCTGGGGGTCTCCATTGCCGAGATCGGCCGGACCCTGGAGACATTGCTCGGTTCGCGCCGCGTGACCACGTACATCGACTCGGGCGAAGAGTACGACGTCATTCTCGAAGGGGAGAGGGAAGCACAACGCACCCCCTCGTCCATGGAGAACATCTACGTTCGTTCCGCCAGCACAGGCCGGCTGATACCGCTGGCCAATCTGGTGCGGCTGGAGGAGTTTGCCGACTCGAACAGTCTGAACCGCTACAACCGGGTCCGCGCCATCACCCTGGAGGCGAACCTGGAACCGGACTATACCCTGGGAGAAGCGGTGGCATTCCTGGAAGGTCTGGTCCGTGACAAGTTACCGGAAGGGGTCGTGGTGGACTACAAGGGCCAGACCCGCGACCTGAAGCAATCGGGGGAGTCGGTCCTGTTCGTCATGCTGCTCGGGATGACGGTGGTGTACCTGGCGCTGGCCGCCCAGTTCGAAAGCTTCCGCCACCCGCTGACCATCATGCTCACGGTGCCCATCGCCATCGCCGGCGGACTGCTCGGCCTGTGGGTCACCGGCAATACCGTGAACATCTACAGCCAGATCGGCCTGGTCATGCTGGTGGGGCTGGCAGCCAAGAACGGCATCCTGATCGTCGAGTTCGCCAACCAGCTCCGCGACGAAGGTGTGGAGTTCATGGAGGCGCTGGTGCAGGCCTGTGAAGTGCGCCTGCGCCCCATCATCATGACTACCATCACCACCGCCGCGGGTACCCTGCCGCTGATCTTCGGCAGCGGTCCGGGGGCGGAAACCCGGCAGGTGATCGGCATCGTGGTGTTCAGCGGCGTGACCATGGCGACGTTCTTCACCTTGTTCATCGTGCCCGTGGCCTACCGGCTGATCTCCGGCGGCGGCACCTCGCCCCAGGAAACCAGCCGGCGCCTGGAGCAGGAACTGGCCTCACATCCTGCTCCGCAGTCCGGCGGCGGCGATACGGCGCCAGGCTCGGCGGGCTGATTACCAGGACCACTCCACCCCGACCACGGGAATCGCCGGCAACAACAGACGATCTTCGGCCACCACGGCGGACCCCGTGGCGCGATAACGATAGCCGCCCACATGATCGGCCAGGGTCGCGTTGCTCAGATCGAAGTAGGCCTTCAAGGTGCTGTTCCGCAGCGGGAAGCGGCGCGCCACGTGAACGTCCAGGGAGAAGTAATCCGGCAGATGCGTGTCGTAGAGAGCGGCCGCCGTGACCGGCGGTTCGGTCAGTCGCGCGGTGGTGGGCCAGCCGCCATGCCAGGTCGCCGCCAGGCCGATTTCCCACCGCCCAGGGCGCCAGTCCAGACCCGTGACCACGGTCTGCCGCTGCTCCCAGGGCCGCGGCCGCCAGTCGCCGGAGAGCCGCTCACGGGCTTCGGCCAGCGCAAACGACAGCGTCCAGCGCAGGTTCTCCCCTACCTGGTAGTCGAGGGACGTTTCCAGGCCAAATGTCCGCACGGATTCCGGCTCGATCCGTACCCGGTCCGCGTGCAGTTCCGGTAGCAGCACCCAGCGGTTGTACAGGTTCTCGAAGCGGACCCGCGGCTGCCGGACGCGCCGGCCGTAACCCTCCACTCGCAGACGAAACCGCTGCGCCAGTTGCCAGTCGATTCCCAGCGCAAGCTGATCGGAGAGCTGCGGCGGCTGCAGTTCCAGCAGGCCGTCGTCGAGCTGCAGCTCGTAGAGGTTCTGGTGCTGGGCGTAGCGGCCGGCGCTCAGGTAGGCACGCCAGGCCGGCCGGGCCCAGGTGATCGCGAACCGCGGGCTCAATTCGGCATCGTGCACGGGGTCTGCGTCCTGCAGGTCGTAGCGCAGGCCATACTCCAGGCGCCAGTGGGCGCCCAGCGGCTGCTGCACCGACAGATACCCCGACAGAATCGAACCGTCACGGTCCACGCTCGAGCGCCGGCTCAGGAATCCGTCCGCCTGCAGCGGAGCGGCCAGTTCGCCGTAGACGCTGGCCAGGTCCAGGTCGAATTGCGCGGTCTGCCACTGGCCGTCCAGGCCGACATCCACCAGCCAGCCAACGGCCGGCGCCCAACGGGCCCCGAGCCCGAACTCCGCGACCGAGAACTCCCGCTCTTCGTCCAGCGCGCCGACCGCGTCGAACGGATCGTCCAGATTCCCGTCTCGACGGTTCTCCACATCGGTAAGGCTGGCGGCGGCGTGAAGCGACAGGCCGTCGCTCAGGTCGTGGCTACCGCGCACCCACAGCATGGCGTTGCGGAAGTCGGAGCGTGCGGTCTCGCCGCCGGACTCGTCGGCCAGACGGATCTCGTCGCGGCCCAGCAGCGCACCGGTCATCACCGAACTGCGTTCACCGTCCCAGGTAACCCGCAGCAGGGCGTCATGGAACACCGGTTGGCCGTAGTCCTGCTCGACCAGATCGAGCACACGGTCCACGGTGCTCCGGCGGCCCGAGGCGAGCCAGCGGATGGCGCCGGCCTGTCCACCCGCGTAGGCGGCAGCGGTCACCGAATCGGCGCTCAGCGTACCCTGCCAGGGCCGCTCCGGTTCGATGACCCGCACGTCCACGATTCCGCTCATACGCGACCCGTAGGACGCGGGGAACCCCGCGTGGTGAACGTCCACGCTGTCTACCAATGACGGGTTGACGGTGCTGAACAGGGCGTGGAAGTCGCCCATGTGAAAAGGTTCCACAAGCAACTGGTCGTCGACCCGATAGAGCACCTCGTCGCTGTCGCCGCCACGCATGTGATGACGGGCGCTGACCCCGACCGATGCCTGCCCGGGCAGATAGCTGACGGCACGCAGCACGTCACGGCCCAGACTCGGCAGCACCTGCAGTTCGAGCTGGCCGAGCCGCTGACCGGTGACTTCGGCCCGGACCAGGCGGTAGCGGGAGGAGGTGACCACCACTTCTTCGATGACCGGCGCCGTCGAGTCCGGCGGCGCGGGCTCCCGATCCGCGGGCGGTTCCGATGCGGGTCCGCGCACCACAAAATAGACGCCGCCGGAGCGATCGAGGCGCAGCCCGAAAGGCGCCAGCAGCGCCGTTGCACGGTCGGCAAGGGGCAGGCTCGGGTCCACCGGATAATCCACGCGAGCGTCGGGACGCACCAGCGCGTTGGAGAACACCAGCGGCATACCCTCGCGTTGCAGTTGCTCCAGCGCCCCGCGCAACGTCATCGACGGCGTGTCGTCAGCGGCCGCCACGGTCAGCCCCGAGGCCGTACTCAGCCAGGCAACCGCAACGGCGACCGCCATCGACCTCAACCACCATCCTTCGAGCATGAACCGCCGTTGTCGAGTGTCCCGACCGGCGAGTCTACTGCGACGGCGGCGGGAAGCCGACCCGCAGCACGGTGGCCGGCGCCGGCTCGCGCACCAGACCCGTACTGCCGAGCACGACGCCCAGCGCTTCCTCCGGCCCCAGGTCATCCAGATCGCCCTGGACCCGAACCTGCAGCGCACTGGCTTTCACCGCCGGGCTGGCGAACTCCAGCCGACAGCCGAGGTCATCGGCGATGGCTTCCAGCAGCGGCAGCAGGTCCCGCTCCCGGTAGCCCGGATGGACGCTCTGGATCCATTGCCAGCGGTCCGCGCTCAGCGGCTCGGCCCGCAACGACACCTGCGAAAGCCCGATCCGCAGCACGTCGCCCTCCTCGGCCCGGGTCGTTGCAGCGTAGGTGCCGCCGTCGGTGCTCACGGACGTGGACCCGTCACGCATGGCCACTTCGAGCTGGTCGCCGTCCACGGTCACCATGAACCGAGTGCCGATGTCGCGGATCACCCCCATGGGCGTCACCACGTGCAGCCGCCCGGCGCCGCCGGTGTCGACATAAACGGAGCCCGCCAGCAGTTCGATGCGTGCCGGTTCCAGCCACCGCAAGCGGGTGTCGGCGCGCAGCCGCAGGTCCACGTGTTCCGCCAGCATCCGGGTGGTGGTGTCCGCGGACACGTCGGCCCCCGGTGACAAAGTCAGCAGCTCACCGCCACGTTCGACGTGGTGATCACCCATCCAGACGCCGCCCGTGGCAGCCACCTGAACGCTGATGGCCGCCGGCTGCCCGCCGATGAGCAGCGACACGGCCGCGGCCAGCACCAGCCCCGCAGCCAGCGCCCCGGGCACATACCAGCGTTGCCGTTGCTTCCGTTTCCAGGCCTGCTCGGTGGCGGCCAGCACCCGGGCGCGCACGGCGGCCGGCGGTTCCGGCCGCGGCGCAGCGCCACGCAACAGGGATTCCACGTCCTGGTCTTCCGGGTTCATGACGAATTCTCCGGCCCTGCGGCGAAGCTGCTCAGCTCCTCGCTGACCGCCGCGTACTGACGACGGAACGCGGTCCGGGCGCGGGCGAGCATCGACTGAATCGCAATGGGGGTCGTGGCAAGGCGCTCGGCGATCTCTTCCACGGTATGCCCCTCCATGTATTTGAGCTCCAGTACCCGACCATAGTCGCCGGGCAGGTGATCGAGAATGAGCTGAATCATTTCCTGGCCGCGCCGGCGGTCCTCGATGCGCTCCGGGGTCAGATCCGGATCGGCGCTCAGCGACTCCAACTCGGCGCGCACCGACTCATCGTCATCGATCAGCGTTACCGACTCGTGGCGCCGGTCGCGCCGGTAGTGTGCGCTGATCTCGTTACGCGCTATCTGGCACAACCAGGTGAACAGACTGGCTTCGCCCCGATAGCCGGCAATGTGCCGCACCGCATTCACCATCACCGTCTGGGTGACTTCCTCGGCCGCAGTAGCATCCAGGCGCCGGACACAGAACCGGTACACGCGCGGAAAGTAGCGGTCGAAGAACGTCCGAAACGCCTGGTCGCTGCCCCTCGCCATGTCCCGGGCCAGTTCCCGGTCTGCGTCCTGCATGTCTGCAGTATCCCGTGGATTCCCTGGATTAGACGCCATCGAGTCGTGAAGTCAATCGCCCGCGATTGATCCGCCCGGCGGAGCCCCTCTAACCCGGCAGGAACCCTGCAGGAGCACTCATGCGTCCGGACAGCATCGCTTCCTCGAACGACCACTACGACTCACGGCGGGCCAGCCACTACGAAGCCCATCACACGGACAGCCTGCGCACACGGCTGACCACCTGGCGGGAGCGCCAGTGTCTGCGGCACGCGCTGCGCGATGCCGGGCTGCCGCCCCGGGCGTTGGATCTGCCATGCGGCACCGGGCGCTTCTGGCCGGCCTTCGAGCGCGCCGGCGTCAGTGAACTGATCGCCGCCGACGGCAGCGCGGCCATGGTGGAGATCGCCGGCAGCCACCGCACTGCAGCGGGCCTGCCCCAGCGCCTGCTGCAGTGTTCGGCCTTCGACATTCCGCTGGCCGACGGCAGCGTCGACTTCACCGCCTGCCTGCGCTTCTACCATCACCTCGGCCGGCCCGCCGACCGCCAGGCCCTGCTGGCCGAACTGGGCCGGGTATCGACCCGCCACGTGGCCATCTCGCTGTGGGTGGACGGCAGTCTGGCCGGGCGGAATCGGCTGCGGCGCCCGCAACCGGAAGCCGTTCCCGGCTACGGCAAGCGCCGCTGCCGCCGGCGTGGCGAGTTACCGGCGGAATTTGCCGCCGCCGGGCTTCGGATCGTACGTCACTACGACGTCTGGCCGCGCATCGCCATGTGGCGCCTTTATCTGCTCGAACATGCCGCCCCCTGAAAGCCTCCTTGTCAAACCGCCACAGATGCGCGGACAGGGCGTCAGCGAAGTCCATCTGGCGCCGGGCGATGCCTGGTCCGCTCCGTGCCCGCGGGTCTACGTGAAGCGCCAGCAAAGCTACTTCTGCCGGCCGTTGTGGCGGCTGCTACGCCGCACGCCAACGTTGCGCCGCGAGTTGCGGGGCCTGCAGGCCTGCTGCCGGCTCGGCATCCCGGTGCCGCCCGTGATCTGGTACCAGGAGCAGCACGGGGGCGCGGAGCTCGTGCTCGCCGAGGTTCCGGCATCCCTGCCGCTCGACCAGGCGCTGCTCGAACCCGACGCTGACCGGGCTGCCATCGTGCGCCAGACCGCCGCCACCATCGCCCGACTGCACCGTGCGGGGTGGTGCCATGGGGCCCTGTACCCCTGCCACATTCTGGTCGGCGCGGGACCGGACTACCGGGTCACCCTCATCGACCTGGAAAAGGCACGGCACAACCCGCTGCGGCGGCACAGCGACCTGGACCGCTTCCATCGGCATGCCGAACTGACACCTGCCGAACGCGAGGCGTTCGCGGCGGCCTACCGCGAAGGCCGGAGCCGCCCCGTTGAGCACTCTGTCACACATTGATACACAGTTCCCCGGGCGACGGCGGTTGATTCCCGGAGCCGGTGACGTCTGACCGGAAGCAAACCCCTGGAGCGGCGTCAGTCCCCGATGAACGAACATTTACCGAACGACACGAACGATGATCGGACCACGGAGCGCTTCGTCCGGCTGACGGGCGGCGAGTCCCTGACGCTGGAGGCGGCAACCAGCCAGGTGGCCCGGACGCGCATCCTGAAATTCACCCAGCGCGTCTTCCAGGAGCACTACCAGGCCGAGATTGGCGACGACTCGCCCTGCCTCATCGGTGCGTTCGACCGCGATCACAACCTGGTTGCCGCGCTCGGTCTGCGAGACGCCAGCAGCGGGTTCTTCTGCGAGCACTACCTCGACCAGTCCGTCGCAGAGGCTCTGTCCACACACTACGGTATGGCCGTACCCGCAGAGCTCATCATCGAAGTCACCCACCTGTGCGCCCGACGACCCGGGTTTCTGCGTGACCTGATCGCCCTGCTGCCGGAAGCGCTGATGCTGCGCGGCTACCGCTACCTGACCTGCACAGCCACCCGGTGCCTGGAAATGTACTTCCGCCGCCGCGGATTACCCTGCGCGACGCTGGGCCCGGCGACCCGTGAGGCGCTCCCCGCCGCAGAGCGTTCCCGTTGGGGCAGCTACTATGACGCCCAGCCGCGGGTGCTGGCCGGCGAACTGATGGCCAGCGGCATCCTGGGCCGGCTTGCATTGCAGCCCGCCGGAAGCTGAGATGAACGCTACGAGCGGATTCTTCGCGGCGCTCCGCCGGCACGCCGGACGGCCGGCGCTTACCGACGGGCGGGACCAGTGGAACTACCACGACCTGCTCAACGCCGTAGCACAATGGCGGAACCGGCTGGACGACGTCGGTGCCCGCCGGGTCGCCTTTCGTCTTCCCAACGGCCTGGACTGGGCGGCACTGGATCTGGCGCTTCTGGACTCGGGTCGCACCGCCATTCCGGTCCCGGACTTCTTCTCCCCGACTCAGGAAGGCCATGCCCTGGCGGTCAGTGGCGCCGACGCCCTGGTCCTCGACCGGCGCGGCAGAGCCCGGCCTTCGGGCTGGCGGCGGCGGGTGCTCGCGCCCGGCTGGGAGCTGTGCGTCAACCCCCGGGCCGAGCCTGCCGGCCTTCATTCCGGCACTGCCAAGATCACGTTCACGTCCGGCACCACCGGCGCTCCGAAAGGGGTCTGCCTGTCGGCCGACAGCCAGCTCGGCACCGCCAATCAGATCCGCGATGCGCTCGGCGGCAGCGGGCCCTGGCGCCATCTGAGCGTGCTGCCGCTGGCGCTGCTGCTGGAAAACACCGCCGGCCTCTACGCCAACCTAGGCAACGGCAATGCGGTCTGTGTGCCGGACCTGGCAGAGCTCGGGATCGACGGCTCCAGTGGGCTGGACGCTGCACGGTTCGTCGGCGGCCTCGAGCGTTTCGACCCGCAGAGTCTGATTCTGGTGCCGCAACTCCTGCTGGCCCTGACCGCCATGGCGGAGTTCGGCCTTGCCCTTCCCGGCAATCTCAGATTCGTCGCCGTCGGCGGCGGCCGCGTATCCGAGTCGCTGCTGGAGCGGGCTTCCCGGGCCGGTATTCCCGTGTACGAAGGCTACGGTCTGACCGAATGCGGCTCGGTGGTCACTCTGAACCGGCCCGGAGCCTGCCGACCCGGAACCGTGGGCCGGCCGCTGCCCGGCGTGATCGTCTCGGTTCACGACGGCGAAGTCATGGTCCGGGGCCGGTCCATGCTCGGCTATCTGGGCGAGCCGCCGGCGCCGGCCACGATCCGAACCGGTGATCACGGCGCCATCGACGAGGACGGCTACCTGCGTGTTCGCGGCCGCGCCGGCAACGTGTACAGCACCGCCTTCGGGCGCAACATCAACCCGGAATGGATCGAGAGCGAACTGGTGAGCGAACTGGCCATCGGCCAGGCCGTGGTGTTCGGCGAGTCCCTGCCCGGCAACGTCGCCGTCATCGTGCCGCGCGGCGCGGTGACCGATCAGGACCTCGATGCTGCCGTATCCACCTCCAACTCGCGGCTGCCGGACTACGCCAGAGTCGCCGCGTGGCGGCGGGTCGAACCCGCCGATTTCCGAGCCCGATGCTGCCTGACCGACAACGGTCGGCCGCGCCGCACCCAGGTCGCCAGAGCCTACCGCAACCTGCTGGACCAGATGTTCATCCAAGTCGTTGAGGACACCCACCCATGACCCCATTCGAAAGACTCGAAGCCGAAACCCGTGACGCCCGTGACTACCTGTACTCGTCGCCCATTCTGGCGGACGTCGCGATCGGCAGTTTCGATCTGAACACCTACGTAAGGTTTCTGGGCAACGCCTACCACCATG
>CALNZS010000012.1:0-111049 GCA_942491135.1 uncultured Gammaproteobacteria bacterium
GCGTGCCAGACGTTCTCGCAGGCGTCTTTCGACCTCCAGCCAGGCCGGATAATCGGTCGCCCCGCGGGTCATGTTCTGCTGGGCGAAGTTCGCAACGGCCTGCGCGGTGCGTCGGGGCCAGGGACCGACCGCCGCATGATTCAGGTAGCAGAGGCCGGATTCCTGTGGAAACTCAGCAGGCAGGTAGAGCATCGGATGTCGTGGGTTCGAATGGACGAGCTTGAAGCCGAAGCTATCCCAGCGGCCGGGTCGAAGGCAAACCGCGCTTCCGCCTGTTGCCGGCGCAATGCACACCGCCGGGAATATCCATCATCCGCGCACGGCTGACCTGGAACTGGAAACGCGCGCATCGCAAGCGGACCTCGAAAATGGCATCGATCCGGAAAAGCGAAAAACGCGGTACCTCGATACTTCGCGATTGAAAATGGCGGCCCCGTACACGGCCTCCCGGGGCTTGTTGCATTGTCAGGCGCAGATTCGTGGTTTGGGAATAGTCACACCCTCGACACCTAACACCAAACTGGAGAAGACATGTGAGCAAAATCGGATTCATTGGTCTGGGCATCATGGGCACACCGATGGCGGGTCACCTGGTAGCGGCCGGGAACGAGGTATTCCTGCACAGTCGTTCCGGCGTTCCGCAGACCCTGATCGATGCCGGCGGAACGCCATGCGCCAACGCGGCGGAAGTGGCAGGGCAGGCCGAGGTGGTCTTCCTGATGGTGCCGGACACGCCGCATGTCGACAGCGTGCTGTTCGGTGAGGATGGCGTGGCTGCGGGCCTTTCCTCGGGCAAGGTCGTCGTGGACATGAGTTCGATCTCCCCGATGGCGACCAAGTCCTTTGCCAAACGGATCAACGAGCTGGGCTGTGAGTACCTGGATGCCCCGGTATCGGGCGGTGAGGTCGGCGCGAAGAACGCTGCCCTTTCGATCATGGTCGGCGGGACACAGGCCACCTTCGACCGGGTCAAACCGCTGTTCGAGCTGATGGGCAAGAACATCACCCTGGTCGGCGCCAACGGCGATGGTCAGACGGCGAAGGTCGCCAATCAAATCATTGTCGCGCTCAACATCGAGGCGGTCGGCGAGGCCCTGCTGTTCGCGGCCAAGGCGGGTGCCGACCCGGCGCGGGTGCGCGAGGCCCTGATGGGGGGCTTCGCCGCGTCGAAGATCCTCGAGGTGCATGGCGAACGCATGATCAAGCGCACCTTCGATCCCGGATTTCGCATCGAGCTGCATCAAAAAGACCTCAACCTGGCGCTGAGCAATGCGCGCGAACTCGGCATCTCGCTGCCGAATACCGCGACTGCACAGGAACTGTTCAATGCGTGCAACGCTCAAGGCGGTGCCGGCTGGGACCATTCCGCGATGGTGCGTGCGCTGGAAACGCTGGCCGATTTCGAAGTCGCCAAGACCTAAGCGGAAGATCAGGAGCGCCCCCTCGATGCCGACCCCACCCGAGAGACTGCTGCGCCAGATGTTCGATGCCGCCATTGCCTCGGCCCAGGCTGACGTCTGCATACCGAGATTCCTGCCGGCAAGGCCGAAGGGCAGGGTGGTGGTCATCGGGGCAGGCAAGGCCTCGGCGGCCATGGCCCGCGCGGTCGAGCGCCACTGGGAGGGGCCGGTCGAAGGCCTGGTGGTGACCCGTTATGGCTACAAGGTGGATTGTGAATCAATCGAGATTCTCGAGGCCGCGCACCCGGTGCCGGACGAGGCCGGCCTGCAGGTGGCACGGCACATTCTCGAACGGGTGGCCGGTCTGACCGCAGACGATCTGGTGCTGTGCCTTATTTCCGGCGGCGGGTCGGCCTTGTTGCCATTGCCGCTGGAGGGACTGACGCTCGCCGACAAGCAGGCGACCAGCCGCGAACTGCTGAAGTGTGGCGCCTCGATATCCGAGATGAACTGTGTGCGCCGGCACCTGTCGGCCATCAAGGGTGGGCGGCTGGGCGCAGCCTGTCATCCCGCGCGGCTGGTCAACCTGCTGATCTCCGATGTTCCCGGCGACGACCCGGTGGATATTGCGTCCGGTCCAACCGTCGCCGACAGGACCACCTGCGACGATGCACTGGCGATCGTCGATCGCTATCGGATCGTGCTGCCAGCGGCCGTCCGGGAGCTACTGGAGAGCGGTCGTGGCGAGACCGTGAAACCCGGCGATGCGCGACTGGCAGGCGTCGAGACACACCTGATCGCCACGCCGCAGATGGCCCTCGAGGCCGCGGCCGCGGTCGCGACCCAGGCAGGCATACCGGCTTACATTCTGGGCGACAGCATCGAGGGCGAGGCGCGCGATGCAGGCAAGGTGATGGCGGGCATCGCATTGCAGGTGGTGCGGCATCGGATGCCGTTCGAGCCGCCTTGTGTGTTGCTGTCTGGCGGCGACACGACGGTAACACTGCGCGGAAACGGGCGCGGTGGCCGCAATGTGGAGTTTCTGTTGTCTCTGGCGTTGGCGCTCAAGGGCCAGGCCGGTATCCATGCGATTGCCGGCGACACCGACGGGGTCGATGGCCTCGAGGAGTTGCCGGCGCACAGCTCACACCATCGACATTGGCACGGGCCTGGGAGTTGGGCATCAACCCCAATGAATCACTTGCCAACAACGATGGCCACGGCTTTTTCGGCGCATTGCGGGATGCCGTGATCACCGGGCCGACACTGACCAACGTCAACGATTTCCGCGCGATCCTAGTCAACGACCGCAACGCATGACTCGGGGCACTTGCGACCCAGAAACAGACGCTGGGCCAGAGATCATCGCGGCGCGACAGTTGGCCCGTATCGAAAACCCCATCCGCGACGATTGCGCATAATGTATATTATGTTAAATGACATGTTTAGCCAAGGGGTGTCTCGTCGATGATTGAGCCCGTGTGTTGCGATCAAGGGGGCCTTCTCCCCCAGGTACTCCATTATCGTTGCCGGCGAGCCGCGACACCAGAGCCCGCGGGCCCCCCCCGGGCAATTGAGCCGAACCGTCCGACAGTCGGGCCGGTTTCGGGCAATGCATCATCGATGTTAAACTCGTCGTGATGCGACCCCCCAACCTCTGCACACTTCGAGAACCACTGAGACCGATCGGATCCTTGGACAGCCCACCAGACACGAGACAATAACGCGCATCGTCAAAACCATCTTGCACTGACGCTGGGATAAGAACGGCGAGCCAACTGCCGAGCGGGTTAGTCTGGATCCAGGGGCGTTGACACCTCAGCCAGGTGGAGGCACGCGCCTTAACCGCAGTGGATGTGAAACACGGCGTCCAAAATTATTGCTGAAATCTTATTCAATGATTTATTGGCGATTATTAAAGTCAGTTCTACCATTTGCTTTCGGGCTGTCGGCGATCACCCTCGTGATGCTGGTCGCGCCGGCAGCGGTTGCTGAGCCATTGCCGGGCAGCGTGCCCCAGCAGATGCAACTGAATCGCGAGCGTCAGCAGGAGCTGCGCGAGATTCAACGTCCGCCCCCGTTTCCGCTGGCCACGCCGTCCGACGCGGAGCAGCTCACGCGGGAGCGCTTGAACCGAAAGCAGCAGGTCGACCAGCAGTCGCTGCAGGAAGGTCAGCGCAGGGATCTGTTGTTCCTGAACCATCGCGCCCACAGGAATATCGACCCCGAAGGACGACTGCGCCTGGAGGCGATCGACCAGCAGAGGCAGTTTCGACTTCAACAACAGCATCAGTTGAACAGGTTCAGGACCCAACAGGGGTATCCGAGGAGCTGACCGATGCCTGACCCGCGAACACCTGCGCTGGAACCCGATCGCAACTTATACTGCGCTAAAGACTGTTAGCCAAATAACTTAAACTAATTTCGAGGTTTTCAATGCATCCTCGCGGATCATCTGCGCCGCCTTTTCGGCAATCATGATGGTCGGCGCATTGGTGTTGCCGGAGGTCAGCGTCGGCATGATCGAGGCATCGACCACGCGCAGACCCTGGACGCCATGCACGCGCAGCCGGTCGTCCACGACGGCCATCGTCGGTCGCGTGCCCATCTTGCAGGTGCCGACCGGGTGAAAGATGGTCGTGCCGAGGTCGCCGGCGGCACTTATCAGATCGCCCTCCTCGGTCACCCCGGCACCCGGCTTCCACTCGACCGGCCGGTACTTCTGCAACGCGCGCGCGGCCATGATGCGGCGGGTGAAGCGCAGTGCGTCGACCGCGACCCGGCGGTCTTCTTCGGTCGACAGGTAGTTCAGGCGGATCTCCGGATGCGTGCCCTGCCCCGGGCCCTTGATACGCACCTGTCCCCGGCTGGTCGGGCGCAGGTTGCAGACCGACGGGGTAATGGCCGGAAACGCATGCAGCGGCTCACCGAACTTGTCCAGGCTCAGCGGCTGCACATGCCACTCGATGTTCGGCGTGGCGTGCGAGGGGTCGCTGTAGGCAAAGGCGCCCAACTGGCTCGGTGCCATGGTCAGCGGGCCGCTGCGGAACAACAGGTACTCCAGGCCCATCATCGCCTTGCCAAACAGACTGTTCGCGCGCTGGTTCAGCGTGACTACGTTAGCGACCTTGTAAACGGTGCGAATCTGCAGGTGGTCCTGGAGGTTGGCGCCCACCCCCGGTAGTTCGTGCTGCACAGCGACTGCATGCTGCTGCAACAGCTCACCGGGGCCTATACCTGAGAGTTGCAGCAGCTGCGGCGAGCCGACCGCCCCCGCAGACAGGATCACCTCGCGCCGCGCCTCGAACAACTGCGCGCCCGAGCCGGCGATACGGACGTCCAGGCCGTTTGCGCGCAACATCCCATCGTTGCGAGTCAGCCGGATACGCTGCACCTCGGCGTGGGTCAGGACGTCCAGGTTGGCGCGCTGTCGTACCGGCTCGATGAACGCCTGATGGGTATTCTGGCGCCGGCCGTGCTGCTGATTGACCTGGAAATATGCGCAGCCAAAGTTGTCGCCGCGATTGAAGTCGGCCACTTTGGGAATTCCGCTTTCCTCGGCCGCAGTGCGCCAGGCGTCGAGGATCTCCCAGTCGACGCGGCGCTCCTCCACGCTGATCTCGCCCTGGTCACCGTGCATCTCATCGGCACCGTGGACGTAACGCTCGCTGGCCTTGAAAAAGGGCAGCACCTGCTGCCAGTCCCAGCCGGTGTTTCCCAGGCTGGCCCATTCGTCATAGTCACGTGGCTGACCACGCATGTAGATCATGGCGTTGATCGACGAACAGCCGCCCAGCACCCGCCCGCGCGCATAGTGCAGTGAGCGCCCATTGAGCCCGGGATCGGGCTCGGTCTTATAGCACCAGTCGGTTCGCGGGTTGTTGATCGTGTACAGATAGCCGACCGGGATGTGGATCCAGAAGTAGTCGTCCTTGCCGCCGGCCTCGAGCAGCAGCACGCGCGTAGCGGGATCGGCGGAGAGTCGGTTGGCGAGGACGCAACCGGCGGAGCCGGCACCCACGATGATGTAGTCATAGCTGCGGGTCGGATCGGTAGTGGAGGCTGGCATAGGCGAGATGCTTGTTGTCGACTGGTGGGATTTGGTGAGTCTCAGATCGGGCCTTGAGCCCGATGGTGCTGAATCAAGCAGCTATCGGCGGTCGCAAAGCGCTCCAGCGAGTTCGACCCGCAGGGCGCTGTGAATCCGTCCCTGGAGGCTCGACTGCCGCATCCGTGCGGCAGACGCCCGCGCATCGAACTCGTCGGAGCGCCAGTCCCAAAGTAGATGTCTTTAACGTCAAGACGGGCTGCATTTCGTTAAAAATAGCAGAACGCGGCTCCGGCAAGGGGGTGGAAACGGCACGCAGTGTGCAGACAGGTTCAACGCTGGCCTTCAGGGCACCGTGCGCCGCGCTGCCTGACCGAAACGTCGCGATCGCGCAATGCGATACTGGATCGGGGTTGACTTTGTCCACGCTACCCGCCTTTGGCGACACAGTATTCGGTGATTGCGTTGAGGAAATCGTCGCCATATTTTTCCAGTTTGTGCTGACCGACCCCGCTGATCGCCAGCAGTTCGCTTTCACTGAGGGGCTTTTCGCGCGCCATCTGCACCAGCGTGGCATCGCCGAACACGACATAGGGCGGCTTGCCCTCGTCGTCGGCCAGTTGCTTGCGCAGCAGCCGCAGCTCGTCGAACAGGGCCTCGTCGTAGGGGCCCTGGGACGCGTCCGCCCTGGGCCGTTTGGCCTTTCCGGTCTGCTTGATGCGCGGCTTGGCAAGCTGCAAGGCGATCTCGCCTTTGAGCAGGGGGCGTGCCGCTGCGGTGAGCTTAAGCACCGAATAGTTGGCAATGTCCTGGTCCAGAAAGCCGTGATGGATCAGCTGGCGGATGATCGAGGCCCATTCCTGTTCGCTCTTGTCGCTGCCGATGCCGTAGGTCGACAGGCGGGTATGGCCGAGTGAACGGATGCGGTCGGTATCGGCGCCGCGCAGCACGTCGATCACATGCTTGATCCCGAAGCGCTGATCGACGCGAAACACGCAGGACAGGGCCTTTTGCGCCTCCACGGTGGCGTCGAAGCGTTCCGGCGGGTCGGTGCAGACGTCACAGTTGCCGCAGTCCTGCGCCAACGGTTCACCGAAATAGCCCAGCAGCACCCGGCGCCGGCAGGTGACGGCTTCGGCCAGTGCGACCATCGCGTTGAGTTTGTGGATTTCGATACGCTGCTGCTGGGGGTTCTGCTTGCCGTCGATCAGGCGGCGGGCGGTGACCACGTCCTGCGCGCCGTACAACAGCAGTGCGTCGGACGGCAGGCCGTCGCGCCCTGCCCGCCCGATCTCCGGGTAATAGGACTCGATGGATTTGGGCAGCGCGTAGTGCACCACGAAACGCACATTGGGCTTGTCGATGCCCATGCCGAAGGCCACGGTGGCCACGACGACCTGCAGTTCGTCGCGGAGGAACTGCTCCTGCACCTCCTGGCGCCGCTCGGCAGGCAGGCCAGCATGATAGGCGGCCGCGCGTATGCCCTGCATGCTCAGTTTGTCGGCAACCTCCTGCACTCGCTTGCGCGACAGCGCATAGACGATGCCGGCCTGACCGCGGTGGCCGTCGAGAAACCGCAGCAGCTGCTCGATCGGCTTGTGTTTCTCCAGCACGCTGTAGCGGATGTTGGGGCGATCGAAACCGGTGACATGACGCGTGGCGTGCCCCAGATTGAGCACGCGTACGATGTCTTCCCGCGTTTGTGCATCAGCGGTGGCAGTCAATGCCACCAGCGGTACGTCGGGGAAATGCTCGCGCAGGCTGCCCAGCGACGCGTATTCGGGACGAAAATCGTGTCCCCATTGGGAGACGCAGTGCGCCTCATCGATCGCGAACAGCGCGATGTCGATATCCGCCAGCCGGTCGAGAAAACCGCCGGAAATCAGTCGTTCCGGACTGATGTAGAGCAGGTCCAGCGCATGCTCATGCAGCCGGGCCAGCACCTGGCGCGCGGCGGCAGAACCCAGGCTGGAATTGTAATAGGCGGCTGCCACGCCGTTCGCAGACAGCGCGTCGACCTGGTCCTTCATCAGCGAGATCAGCGGGGAGACCACGATGCCGACACCGGGCCGATGCAGCGCCGGGATCTGGTAGCACAGCGACTTGCCGCCGCCGGTGGGCATCAGAACGAACGCGTCCCTGCCGGCAATCAGATCCTCGATGATCTCCTGCTGTTGCGGACGAAAGCTCGGGTAGCCGAAGATCCTTTGCAGGGTCTGGGATACATTGTCGATGCTGTCGGAGGCTGCTGGCATGCGACCGTATTGTAGCGGGATTGGTCGGTCAAGACGGCTCAGGACCGGCGCTCGTATCGCCAGGCCACCAGGCCCACCAGCAGCGCGAACAGCACCAGGCCCCCGGCAGCCTGCGGCTTGGACAGGTACCCGGGCGCGAACACCAAAGCGCTTCCGAGCCCCAGCATCATCAGGCCCGACACCAGCTTGAGCACACGCCCCTCGCGCTCGCTCAACTTACGCGAGCCCAGGGTGCGGACATAGATCAGTACGATAATGAACAGCGGCAACACATAGACGAGGTTGTAGAGCGCGAGGTAGGCGTAATACGCGGAGCCGGACAGACCCTGCAGCGTAAGCAAGCGCGTGTAAATCATTGGGAAGCCGGCCGTGCACAACAGTTCGTAGCTGTTCGCCGCGAGTGCCAGCGTGACGGTGGCCAGCAGCATGGCCGGCAGGCTGCGCACCTCGAGCAGTGTGCGCATGCGTTCGAAAAGCCTCGGCTTGGCGCTGTCGGGGATGGAAAGCGACGGACCCCGTTTGAACCACAGATAATCCTTCAGATTCAATGCCGCCATCGCGATCGCCACCAGGCCCGCGCCGATCGTTACCATGCGCAGTTCGCCAGCAATCAGAAAGACGTTGAGCCAGGCCGCCATCAGGCCGAAGTAGACCAGCCCGGAAACCAGCACGAAGACTCCGCCCACGATCAGCATGCGACCGCGGGACTGTTCGTGGGTCAGCAGGCTGAGCAGGAACAGCAGCACAAAGAAGGCACAGGGATTGAACGCGTCCATGCCGGCCAGCAGCAGCGTCACTGCCGGCAGCGACAACTGTGCCAGGTCGAACCCGCCGACCCTTTGCGGCGGGTCCGACGGACCCGGCGCAGCCACAGCACCGGCACCGGTCTGCTCGCTGTGCACGCGGCAGTCGTTTGCCCGCTGCCGCAACAGCTGGCCTGTCGTCGCATCGCTGTCGAAGCCGGTAATCATTTCGCCGCACAGGATGAAGCCTGGGACCGAGCGTGCATCCTGTCCCACCAGGCGGGCCATGGTCGTATAGAAGCGCGCGTTCAGCGGGTCCGACGTTACCTCATGGGAATGCAGCAGCAGCCATGCGGATTCCCGATCCATGCGCTCGACCACGACCTTGGCGTCGAGGCAGTGCGGACAGTGCTCCGACCAGAAGAACCAAAGATGGACCTGATGCCGGCCATCGGCGTCCAGGGTGGTCCAGGCCGGACCCTCTGCGTTCGCCGTGGCGGCGCCGGCAAGCAACAGCCACACGAGCACCAGTCTCATCCACATGGCTGGTGTTTCCGTCCGTGAATCAGCTGGGGTTCGGGGATCCGGCCAGCGACGTCAAGCTGTGAGGCAATCAGATAATCCGGTAAGCGCCCGGCGAACGGGCCCTTTGTCGAATAGGGAGCGGAAGACTGGTGTCTTAGTCTGCACAGGGTTGCGAAGGATTGTTCGATATCATCTGCTGCCAAGCGCATTATCGGTCAACAGGCCTGCGGACGGAACTGTGCATCCGGTCGGGCCGCGGGGCATCTGCATTGGCGGTGTCTCCAGGGACCGCTTGACAGCTTCCCGCTGTTCGAATACATCGGAGCGCGAGCACCCGGCCCAGTGCCATTTGATCCGAACTGACGGATACTTGGGCCGGATGCCCGATATCGCAGTCTTGTCGCAGTGTTCTCGAGAGGATCGATTGTTGCCCCGCACCTTGACGCGCTTGTTCATGCTTTTGCTTTTCGCCGCACCGCTGGCCGCTGAGCAGAGCGTCAACCCCGAGATCAATCGCCACTATGCGAACCCGAATGTCACCCAGTGGCGTGGGGTGTTCGAGCGCGACGGCCGCGAGGTGTGGGACAGGCGCGCCGACATCATCCGGCATCTCCGGCTACAGCCGGGTCAGGCGGTGGCAGACGTGGGCGCCGGCACCGGGTTCTTCAGTACGCTGATGGCGCGCGAGGTAGGCCCTGACGGCAGGATCTACGCGGTCGACATTGCAAGCAATTTCGTCGCGGCAAGTGTGCGGCGCGCGCGCGATCAGGGTCTGAACAATGTGGTCGGCATCGTCAACGATCCGCACGGCGGCAACGCAGGCGATGGGCGGCTACCCGCCGTCCGGCGCCTGCAGTCCGCTGTGACGATGAAAGGACTGTCATGAGTACGCGGGAGCAGGTCCTCGACCTCAGAAACCGGCTGGGCGAATCGGTCGTCGGCCAGGAAGCCGTCATCGATCAGCTCCTGTTTGCGCTGCTCGCCAATGGCCATGTGCTGCTGGAGGGGTTGCCGGGCCTCGCCAAGACCCGCACCATCAAGTCCCTGGCGGCCAATCTGGAGAGCGACTTCCGGCGCGTGCAGTTCACGCCGGACCTGTTGCCGAGCGACATCACCGGCACCGAAATTTACCTGGGCGAGACGGCGGCGGAGCGTTTTCAGTTCCAGCCCGGGCCGATTTTCGGCAATCTGGTTCTGGCGGACGAAATCAACCGGGCGCCCGCCAAGGCGCAGTCGGCGCTGCTGGAGGCGATGGAGGAACGCCAGGTCACCGTGGCCGGCACCACCCATGCCCTGCCGGAACTGTTCCTGGTGCTGGCGACCCAGAACCCCATCGAGCAGGAAGGCACCTATCCGCTGCCCGAGGCGCAGATGGACCGGTTTCTGTTGCACGTTTACGTGGATTATTCGAGCGACGACGACGAGCGGCGGATTCTGCGTCTGGTGCGGGGCGAAGATGCGGGGGCCGCAAAAACCCACGACGGCAAGATTCCGGCTCAGGCGGTGCTCGACGCCCGCCGCGAGGTGCTGGCGGTCACGGTGTCCGAATCCGTGGAGCGTTACATGGTGGCGCTCATTGCGGCGACCCGGCGTCCGGACGAGTATGCCGAGTCCAAGCTGGCCCAGTGGCTTCGGGTGGGCGCCAGTCCGCGCGGCACCCTGGCGCTGGACCGGGCGTCCCGGGCACACGCCTGGCTGGACGGGCGCGACGCCGTCACACCCGACGACGTCAAGGCCGTGGCCCACGCCTGTCTGCGCCACCGGCTCATTCTCAGTTACGAGGCCGAGGCGGAGGGTGTTACCCGGGATCAGGTGCTCGACGAGGTGCTGACCCAGGTGGCGGTGGCCTGAGCCCGTACGCGCTGGCGGCGAGGTGACCATGGAGCGCGGCGTTTACACCAGCCTGGAAGAACTGGTCGCCATGCGCCCGCGCGCCCGCGGTTTCAGTTTCCTGCCCCGCCAGCCGGTGTCGTCGCTGCTGGCCGGCCGTCATGCCTCGCGGCTGCGCGGCCGCGGCCTCAATTTCGAAGAGATCCGGCGTTATCAGCCGGGCGACGACATCCGGCAGATCGACTGGAAGGTGACGGCGCGAACCCGCAAGACCCATTCCCGGGTCTTCACCGAGGAGCGGGAGCGCACCACGCTGTTCCTGGTAGATCAGCGCATCACCATGTTCTTCGGCAGCGTTGCGCGCATGAAATCGGTCACCGCCGCGGAAGCGGCTGCCCTGGGCGCCTGGCGGGTGCTGGACCAGCAGGATCAGGTGGGTGCGCTGGTGTTCAACGACACCGACATCGTCGAGGTGCGGCCGCGCCGCAGTCAGTCCGCCGTCATGCGTATCCTGGACGCCATCGTGCGCCAGAACCGTGCCCTGACCCTCGGCACCGGGACGGACGGCGGCCCCCGCAGCAACCCGGGAATGCTGAACCAGGCGCTGGAACGCTGCGACCGGCTGGCCAAACACGACTATCTGGTGTGCATCATCAGTGATGGCGCCGGACAGGACGACGAGACCCGGCGCCTGCTCACCCGCATTGCCCGCCACAACGACGTGCTGTTCGCGTTTGTCCACGACCCGCTCGAAGGCGAACTGCCGGATGCCGGTCCGCTGGTATTCGGGGACGGCAACGAACAACTGGAAGTGGACACCGGTCAGCGCCGGACGCGGGACCGTTTCCGCGACGAATTCGAAGCCATCCGTGCCGACGGCCGCCGCTTTCTGCTCCAACGCGAGACGCCGGTCATTCCGCTCAATACCCGGGATGACGTGGCCGCGCAGGTGCGCCGGCGGCTCGGTGCCCGGATCCGCCCGGGAAACCGGTGAGCCAGTGAGCCAGGACCCCACCAGCCTGGATCGACTGCACGACCTGGTGCTGCCAGCGCCCACACCATTCTGGCCGCCGGCTCCGGGGTGGCTGTGGCTCCTGGGGTTTGCCGTCATTGTCACCGTGACCTTGTTGCTGGTCGGTCTTGCCCGCTGGCAGCGGAACCGCTACCGGCACGAGGCTTTGTCGGAACTGGCCCGATTGGAATCCGCCGGAAGAGACCGGCAGTCGGACGTGGTGGTCGGACTGTCGGAACTGCTGAAGCGGACTGCGCTGACCGCATACCCGCGCAGCCAGGTGGCGGCGCTGTCCGGGCCGTCCTGGTTCCTGTTTCTCGATCGGGCCGCCGGAACCCGGTTTTCCGCGGGGCTGGGTGACAAGCTGGAGCAGGCGCTCTACCGGCCAGCGGCGGCAGTGCTGGAACCTGCTGAGCTGGACGCGCTGACCGATGAGGTGCGGGCCTGGATCCGGCAGCACCAGGTGCCGCTGGCGGACGGCCCGAGTGTGCCGGGTGAAATGGCAGCCGTCAGCGATGGCGGGCTTCGAGGCGCGGCGTGAGCGGCTTCACCCTGGCCGAACCCTGGCTGCTGGCGCTGTTGCCTTTGCCGCTAATGGTGTTGTGGTTTGCGCCGGCTCACAGCCAGCCGCGCAGCGGCCTGGTGGTGCCGTACCTGTCGCGCCTTGCCGCTGTCGTTGGGCGCCAGCCGGCGCGGGGCGCCTCGGTGTCCCGTGGCAGTGCCATGCGCTGGACCATGCTGGTGTTCTGCTGGCTATGCGCGGTGCTGGCGCTGGCCCGGCCCCAGATCATCGAGCCGCCGCTGGAGCGCATCGTCCCGGTACGCGATCTGCTGCTGGCCGTTGACCTGTCCGGTTCCATGGACACCCGGGATTTCCAGAACGCCGATGGCCAGACCGTAGACCGGCTCACCGCGGTGAAAGGGGTGCTGGACGACTTCCTGGCGCGGCGCCAGGGTGACCGGGTGGGCTTGATCTTCTTTGGCAGCGCGGCGTTCGTGCAGGCGCCTTTTACCGAGGATCTGGCCGTCTGCCGGGAACTGCTGGACGAAGCGCAGGTGCGGATGGCCGGGCCGCAGACCGCTTTCGGCGATGCCCTGGGTCTGGCCATCAACGTCTTCGACCGCAGCACCGTCGAGGAGCGGGTCCTGATCGCGCTGACAGACGGCAATGACACCACCAGCCAGGTGCCGCCCGGCAAAGCGGCCCGGATCGCCCGCGACAAGGGGATCGTCATTCACACCGTGGCGGTCGGCGATCCCACCGCGGCGGGTGAGGATGCGCTGGACGAGGTCACCCTCAAGCAGGTGTCTTCAGAGACCGGTGGCCTTTACTCCCATGCCGGCAGCCGTCAGGAACTCGAGGCCATCTACGATCAACTGGACGCGCTGGAGACGCGCAAAGTCCAGACCGTTTCCCACCGGCCGCGCCGTGACGTGTACTGGTGGCCGCTGGCGGCGGCGCTGGCGGCATCCATGGCCTATTTCGCCCTCGGCCTTGCGCTGGGGCACAGGCAGCGCGGGGTGCCGCGGGCAACCCTGACTGCCCTTGCACCGGCAGCGCTGGCCGCGGCGGCTCCGGCCGGTCTGGCGGACAACGCCTTCACCCTGCACATCGTTCGCGCCGAGTGGCTGCTGGCGCTGTTTCCGGCGGCGCTCCTGTGGTGGCTGTTGCGGCGCCGTTCCGACCCGACCCAGGGCTGGCGGCGGTTCGTGGCGCCGCACCTGCTGGCCCATCTGTGGTCGGGCCGGGAGCGGCCAGGCCGTTTCGATCCGCTGAACCTGGTTGGCGTGCTGTGGCTGCTGGCCGTCGTCGCGGTTGCCGGTCCGGCCTGGCGGCACGTGCCTTCGCCTTTTGCCGACGACACCGCGGCGCTGGCCATCGTGCTCGAAGTGGCGCCGTCCATGCAGACCGAAGACGTGGCGCCGAGCCGCCTCGAGCGCGCCACGCTGAAGATCCACGACCTGCTGCAGGCGCGGGGCAATGCGAAGACCGCGCTGATCGCTTACCAGGGTTCGGCACATCTGGTGATGCCGGCGACCCGTGACGGCGGCATTATCGATACCTTCGCGCAGGCGCTGGCCCCGGACATCATGCCGCGGGACGGCGACGCCGCGGCCGCGGCTCTGGCCCTCGCCGATCGGGCCCTGGCGGATGCCGGCGGTGGGTCGATCGTCTGGATCACCGATGCCGTGGCTCCGGAACAGACCGCCGCACTGGCCGAGTGGCGGCGCGGTTCGGCAACGGCGGTACGGTTGTGGCCGCCGTTGCTGGCCGGCGACGAACTGGATGCGGTGGCGTCTGCCGCGGATGCCGTTGACGCCCGGGTGGTACGCCTGTCCGCGGACGATTCCGACGTCGCGACCGTGGCCAGCGCCGCCCAGTTCGCCGCCATCCAGAGCGACAGTCAGACCCAGTGGGCCGAGAGCGGCTACTGGCTGACTCCGGTCATTACCCTGCTGCTGCTGTGGTTCTTCCGCCGCGGCTGGCTGGTATCGCTGGCGAGGTCCGGTTAGTGGCCGCGGCCCATGCCCGTTCCGTGGTGCGCGGCCTGGCCGGGCTGGTGGTGCTGCTGCTGATCGTGCTGGGCGTTCAGAGCTGGCGGGTTGCCGATTTCTGGGCGACAGCGGCACAACAGGGGGATCGGGCCATGGCTGCCGGCGATTACCAGGCAGCCGCCGGCCTGTACCGCGACCCGTGGCGGATCGGCGTTGCCCAGTTCCGCAACGGCGACTTCGAAGCGGCGGCCGGGACCTTCGCCCGGGTTCCCGGCGCGCCCGGTGCTTTCAACCAGGGGAATGCCCTGCTCATGCACGGTGACTACGATGGTGCCGTGGACAGTTATGACCGGGCCCTGGGCTTCCGCCCGGGCTGGCAGGACGCCGAGGACAACAAAGCCCTGGCGCTGGCCAGGAAAAAGCGTATCGACGATGCCGGCGCCAACCGCGACCAGGAATCCGCGGGCGCCTACCAGCCGGACCAGACCGTGGTCGACCAGAAGGGCGAGGATCAACAGGACGATCAACCCCAGGACATGAACGAACAGCAGCTCTCCGACACGGAACTGCGCGCCACCTGGCTGCGCCGGGTGCAGACCACGCCAGCGGATTTCCTGCGGGCCAAGTTTGCCTATCAGGCCATCCGGGCCGAGCAGGCTCCGGAACCGCCGCAGGCCCCCGCACCATGACGGGGTGGTTCAGAGCAGCCCGGTACCTGCTCCCGGTGGCGTGGTTTGCGGCCGCCGCCGTAGCGGCCGAGGAGGCGCGGTTGCGGGTCAGCCTTGCCCAGCCCGACCGCATCTGGGTCGGGCAGCGGGTGGAACTGGCCATTGAACTGCTGGCGCCGGGCTACTTCGCCAGTGGCGTGGATTTTGATCTGCCGGACCCGGATGGCGTGCTGGTCATGCCGCCGGAGTCGCGGCCGGTGGTCGGTAACGAAACCATCGACGGGGTGCGGTTTACGGTGCAGCGGCATCGCCTGTCAGTGTGGCCGATGCGGGCCGGCGCCCAGTCGGTGCCGTCGCTCACGGCCCGCTTCCGGTACCGCTCGAAGCCGCTGGACGAGGACACCGTTGCGGCGTCGCTGCAGACCGATGCCATCAGCTTCCAGGTCCAGGTCCCGCCGGGCGCCGAGGGGCTCGGCACGGTCATCAGCGCTCGCCGACTGGAGGTGCGGGAGCAGTGGGACCCGGAACCCGGCACGGTGGACATTCCCGCCGGATCGGCGTTCAAGCGCACCATTACGTTTTCCGCGCCGGACGTACCCGGCATGGTGTTCCCACCCTTTCCCGCGGCCCGCGTCGACGGGCTCGGCGTGTACCCGAAGCGCGAACTGCGGGATCGGGCCAACCGTGGCAGCCTGACCGGCGAGCGCCGTGACCAGATTACCTACGTGCTGGAACGGCCTGGCCGGTTCACCCTGCCAGCGGTGCGATTCACCTGGTTCGACCTGGATTCGAAGCGTCTGCGCACCGAGCACTTTGCGGCCCGCACCTTCCAGGTGGTTGCCAATCCCGACCTGGCAGGCGCCGCTGCGGCGGCCGCCGACGCGCCGGCCGCCGCCGGCGGCCGGATTCCATGGCGCATCGTGGCGGCACTGCTGGCGCTCGCCGTGGCGGCGCTGATCGCGGTGCGCAGCCGGCGGCTGCGCGCGGCCACCCGGCGTCTGCTGGCGCCGTTCCGCCCGGTGCACCTGGCGCCGCTCAATCCGGTCCGGCGGCGTTAACCGTTCCGGCGCTGGCGGCAGGACCAGCGCCAGCGTAGATTCGCCATCCGGAGTCCAAAGTGCCGTGGCATCCACGGCTTGAAACGGAGGTTACATGCCGTCGATCGGTTCGATGCCGCTTTGGGTATCGGGCGCGTTTTCCATGTGTCTGGTGTTCGGCTTCCTTGGCGGCGGCTACCTGATCGGGCGGCGTCACGGGGAACGCGACACCAGCCGCGAAGCGGGCCCGGTGGGCGCTGCGGCAGCCGCCTGCCTGGGGTTGCTGGCGTTTCTGATCGGCTTCACCTTCAACATGGCCGCATCGCGCCTGGATGCCCGCAAACTGCTGGTGCTCGACGAGAGCAACGCCATCGGCACGGCCTGGCTGCGGGCCGATCTGGTGGGCGAGGGTGCCATTCCGGCGCGGCGCCTGCTGGAAGAATACGTCGAGGTCCGGCTGGCGGCCGAGGGCCGGGTCGAGGTGGACGACCTGCTGGTGCGCTCTGCGGCCCTGCACGCCCAACTCTGGCAGATCGCCGCCCGCCATGCCGACCGGTCCGTTTCGGCGCGCCTGTTCACCGAGTCGGTCAATCAGGTGATCGACCTGCACACCCAGCGCCTGGTATTCGGTCTGCAGTACCGCATCCCGTCGCAGATCTGGGTGTCCATGGGCCTGGTGACGGCCATGGCCATGAGTTCCCTCGGCTACCTGTTCGGTCTGGCGGGCGCGTTCCGCTATCCGGTGAGCGTTGCCCTGGCGGTGGCGTTCGGAGCCATGATTCTGCTGATCGGCGACATGGACCGGCCCAACGAGGGTTACGTGCGGGTGGATCTGCAGCCGCTGCGGGACCTGCGTGACGGGTTCGAAGCCTTTGCCGTGGCGGGCCTGCGGGGCCCACCCTGACCCGGTGGATGGGATGGCGTACAATCGCCGCCGTTTCAGAATCGACGTTATCCGAAGGAGACATCCATGAGCTATTCATTCGAAGGCAAAGTTGCCATCGTCACCGGCGCCGGCGGGGGACTGGGCCGTTGCCACGCCCTGGAACTGGCCCGGCGCGGCGCGCGCGTGGTGGTCAACGACCTGGGTGGCGCCATGGATGGCACCGGCGGCTCCTCGGATGCGGCCAATGCCGTGGTGGAAGAGATCAGGAGCGCGGGCGGCGAAGCCATCGCCAACGGCGGCTCGGTCTCCGACCGGGCTGGCGCCAAGAGCATGGTCACGGACGCCATGGACGCCTGGGGGCGCATCGACGTGCTGATCAACAACGCCGGCATCCTGCGCGACAAGTCGTTCGCCAAGATGGAGATGGAAGACTTCCAGCTCGTCCTGGACGTTCACCTGATGGGCTCGGTTTACGTCACCAAGGAAGTCTGGCCCATCATGCGCGAGCAGAACTACGGCCGTATCGTCATGACGACGTCGCCGTCGGGTCTGTACGGCAACTTCGGCCAGACCAACTACGGCGCCGCCAAGCTCGGTCTGGTGGGCTTCATGAACACCCTCAAGATCGAAGGCGCCAAGAACAACATCCACACCAACGCCATTGCGCCGGTGGCGGCGACCCGGATGACCGAGGATCTGATCCCGGAACAGGCCCAGAAGGCACTGGGTCCGGAGCTGGTCACGCCGGCGGTGGTGTACCTGTGCACCGAGGAGGCGCCCAATGGCGTGGTGATCCAGGCCCAGGGCGGCCGTTTCTCGGTGGCCTGCGTCATGGAGAACGCGGGGGTGGAACTGGGCGTTGACGCCACCGTCGAGGACGTGGCCGAAAATTATGCCGCGATTGCTGATCTGTCCGCGGTGAAACCGCGCAACATGCTGCAACTGGGCGGCTGACCAGCCGCCGCCCGCCGCTGCCCCGGCGTTCAGCCGGGGCGCATCTCCGACAGGGCGTGACCCAGGGTGGAGGGATCCACCAGATCGTTGCGGATGACGGCCCGGCCCGCTTCCAGTTCCATGGCGAAGTCGCCTTCGGCGCGCACTTCGCTGGGAATACGCTGCAGCAGCAGGTCCTTGACCGTGTCCACTTCCTCGGCCGGGACGAAGCGCTGCATGGTATTGCACAGGCCGGTGGCCCGGTCGTAGATGGCGAAGCTCAGCCGGCTTACCGACTCGATCTGGCCGGCGCGCTGGAACAGTTCACCCTGGGCCTGCCACTCCTGCTCCGGGAGCCACAGCGACACCGCCAGGCCGTGCACCACCAGACCGTGCTTGTTGGCCATCATGTACTGCCAGAGCCGGAAGGTGCTGTGTTCGACGTAACGCACCCCGGGATCGCCGTCCCGGTTGGTGATTTCGCAGCGCACCAGGAGTTGGCGCTGACCGTCGCTCGATGACATGGTTGCAGTCTCCGCGTAGCTCGATCCAGTATAGGCGTTTGACCACAGGACGCACCCCCGGGCCCCGCCGATCCTACCCCCGTAGACGACAATGTCTGCCGGGATTGAGACCGCCGTCCCATTTGTGAACACCATGCACCTTGCCATCGAACCCGACGCCGTCAAAGGTTTCCTGCATGCCGAAGAGGGCGCCCGTCTTTATGACCTGGCCTTGCAGTGCGCGGCCGCCGGGCCGTGCCTCGAAGTCGGCAGCTACTGTGGCAAGTCCACGGTTTATCTGGGCAGTGCCTGCCGGGCGCAGGGCCAGTTGCTGTTCGCGGTCGACCACCATCGCGGGTCGGAAGAGCATCAGCCCGGCGAGGAATATCACGACCCGGATCTGGTGGATGGCCCGAGCGGACGCTTCGATTCCCTGCGCGAATTCCGCCGCACCCTGATGCGGGCGGAGCTCGAGGATACGGTGGTGCCGGTGGTGGCCGCTTCGGCCATGGCCGCCCGTCACTGGCGCACCCCGCTGGCGCTGGTGTTCATCGACGGCGGCCACAGCCGCGAAGCCGCTCTGACCGACTACCGGTCGTGGGCCGGGCACCTGCAGCCGGGAGGCGTGCTGGCCATTCACGATCTGTTTCCGGATCCGGCCGAGGGCGGTCAGGCGCCGATCGAGATCTACCGGCTGGCGCTGGCATCGGGATTGTTCGAGGCGTTGCCGACCACTCGGACTCTGGGGGTGTTGAAACGCCTGTGAGCTGGCGCGGAGTCAGCGCGCCGGCAGGTCGATCCGGGTGAACAGGCCAGCGGCCGGGGTATCGCGCTGCAGGGCGTCGGTGGCCAGCAGCACCGCTGCCGCTGTCCAGGTTGGCCGTTCGTCCGGCCACAAGACGTCGTCGTCGAAGGCATGGCCCGTCCACCAGGAGCCGTCTTCGGCCTGATAGCGGCGAATGTCCTGCAGCAGGGTGCGGGCACGCTGGGTGTAACCGGCAGCAATGCAGGCCATGGTGAGTTCGCAGGTTTCGGCGATGGTCACCCACGGCCGGTCGGCGACGCAGCGGCAGCCGAGGCCCGGTTCCACGAAGGCGCGCCAGCGCTGGTCCAGGCGGCGCCTGGCCGCGTCCCCCTGCAGCACCCCGGTCATGACCGGATAGAACCAGTCCATGGAGTAGCGGGCCTTGCTGCTCCAGGTACGATCGAACCGGTCCGGGCGCTGACGCACCGCCATGCCGAGGCGCTGCCGGGCGGTCCGCCATCGTGCGTCGTCCTCGCCCAGCTCCCGGGCGATGCGGATGGTGCATTCCAGACTCTTGTAGATGGAACTGCAGCCGGTCACCAGGGCGTCCCGGTTGATGCCGGTGCGGGTGTCCAGGGCCCAGTAGATTTCACCGCTCGGCGCCTGCAGCGACAGTACGAACTCCATGGCGGCCCGGGCGCTTGGCCACATGTCGGCGAGAAAGCGCCGATCCTTGGAGATCAGGTAGTGGTGCCAGATTCCGGTCGCGAAATAGGCGACGAAGTTGGATTCGGCCCGAGTCCCGTCGGCAACCGCGTCGCCCCGGTAGGCGGCGAGCCAGGCCCCGTCGGTGCGCTGCCGCTCGGTGAGCCAGGCGTAGGCGCTGGCGGCCTCGTCCAGATAGCCCGCCACGGACAGACCCATGGCGGCCTCGACGTGATCCCAGGGGTCGAGAATGCCGCCGGGGAACCACGGAATGGCGCCGTCGGGCTGTTGCACCTGGCGGATGTAACGGGCCGTGGCGCGCAGAAATTCCCCGCTCACGCGCCGGCCGCCTCGGCTGGCCGGGGCGGCTCCCTGGCGTCGACGTCCTGGGCCCCCTCGCCGGCGGTGAAATACATCACCACGCTCTTGCCGAACAGAGGATTGAGCAGGCGGTCCAGGGTCCGGGTCAGCCACGGCGCCCGCATCAGGTCCCAGACCAGTAACCGGTGATAGGCGCGCACCGGCCACACCTGATCACCACGCTCCCAGAACAGGCAGCGCAGCCACCAGTAGGGGACGTGCAGGGCATGGGCCCAGTGCAGATGGAAGCGGGCCAGGCCGCGCCGTTCCACCGCGGACCGCAGTTCCCGCTGGCGGAAGATGCGGATGTGCCCCCCTTCCACTTCGTGATAGCCGTCGGACAGTTGCCAGCACACCCACTCCGGTCCAAAACGCGGCACGCTGACCGCCAGCACGCCGCCGGGCCTCAGCACCCGGCGGATCTCGTCGAGCACCGCCTGGTAGTCCGGCACGTGTTCCAGGACCTCGGCGCAGATGACCCGATCGAAGGTGTCGTCGGCAAAAGGCAGAGCCAGGCCGCTGCCGCGGACCCAGCCCAGGGCGGGGCCGTCGGCGGCTTGCGGCGCCTCGAACTCGGCCGCCCGCGCGGCAGCGGTGGCCAGATCGGCGGCGCCCAGGTCCAGTCCCACCACTTGTAGCGGCGCTTCCAGCCAGGCGGTGATGGCGTGACGCCCTTCGCCGCACCCCAGATCCAGCACCCGTTGACCGGGTTTCAGGTGCAGCCGGCGGAAGTCCACGGTGGTCAGACTCACCGTATGGCGCCCCGATCGCAGCGTACCTCGTGGTACAGGCCGGTCAGGGAGGCGGCCGTGCGTGACCAGCAGAACCGGTCGAGAATCCTTTGCCGGCCCTGACTGCCGAGGGCCTGACGGGCGCCGGGATCGGTGAGCAGCTCGCCGATGGCCTGGGCCAGGGCGGCCGGGTTGCGGCGCGGCACGATGCGGCCGGCCTTGCCCACCACCTCCGGCAGGGCGCCGCCATCGGTGGACACCACCGGCGTGGCGCAGGCCATGGCTTCGCCGGCGGGAAAGCCGAAGCCTTCGTACTCGGACGGGACCACGGCCACCGCGGAACGGGCGTACAGCGTGCGGAACTCGTCCGGCGAAACCCCGTGGACGAAGCGGATGCGGTCGCCCACCCCGAGCCGGCGGATGAGCTGCTCCGTGGTGCCGCCGGGTTTGGGTCTGCCGACGAACACCAGATGCAGCTCGGGGAACTGCTGACACAGGGTCGCAAACGCCGGGATCAGGTACTGGGTGCCTTTCAGCGGCTGATCGGCGCTGGCGGTGGTGATGAGTTGCCACGGATCGCGCTCGACCTCGGGTTCGGGCCGGAACACGTCGGTATCGATCCCGTTGTAGATGACGTGCACCCGCTCCGGCGCGATGCCGAAGGCGGCGCAGATGTCCCGCTTCGAACTCTCGCTGACCGTGACGATGTGGTGCAGTTCCCGGGCCACCCGGCTCTGCATCCGCAGAAAGCTGTGCCAGCGCCGGATCAGCAGCCGGTGTTTCCAGTCGGGCGCATGATCCAGGGCGATGTCGCGATCCCAGGTGATGGGGTGATGAATGGTGGTCAGCAACGGAACGCCGCGCCGTTGCAGGGCCAGGGTGCCCCAGGACAGGCACTGGTTGTCGTGCACCACCTGGTAGCTCTCCGCCCCGCGGCCGAGCCGGCGGAACAGGGCGTCGACCCGGCGCCCGAAGGTATAGGGCTCGGGAAAACCGCCGGTCAGCATGGACCACCACTCGAAGGTGTCGGTGACGGACTTCAGGTGCCGCGGCCGCAGCGCGGTCACGTGATTGGGTGACTCGAACAGATTGAGTCCGGGCAGTTTGACCAGCGTCACGCCCGGCACCAGTTCCGGGTAGGGCTCACCCGATATGACGTCGACCTGGTGGCCGGCCTGACTCAGCGCCTGGGACAGATACCGCAGGTAGATTCCCTGGCCGCCACTGTACGGATTGCTCCGGTAACCGAGCAGCGCCACGCGCAGAGGTGGGTCGATAGCGGGGGCAGCGGCGGGCTCGGACATCGATGGACTGGGATCCAACTGGCCAAAGGCGCTGAAGTGTAAAGACCACGGACGCCGATCGCTACCGCTGGCGGCCGGCCGCCAGCGTCGCCACAGCGAGTCTGCCGGGGTCCCGGCGCCGGTTCTGCCGCGCTGCCGCCGTCAGTCGTTGCTGATGGCGATGTGCGGTTTGCCGGAGGGATTGCCGGACTGGGCAGTCAACGCAGACGACTTCTCCGCCACGGGCAGGCGGGCATTGAACTCGTCCAGGCTGCCCGGCAGCCCGGAGCTGATGACCGGGCCGTGGGCGTCCCCGGTGCGGGCGCTGTGCAGGTGGCGGATCAGGTTGGCCGTCCATTGAGCGCCGTCCTGGGTACGGTTCAGGTAGTCCAGCGCCGGCCCCAGGAACGGATGCACCTGGCGGTAGAAGAAGGTCGGGAAGTCGCTGCGCAGCTCTTCCGGATGGTGGTAGCCGAGCCGCTCGGCGTCCCCGTTTTCCTGCATCTCGGCGAACAGGCGGGCCTGCTTCATGGGGTAATTTGGATCCCCCATCTGTCCGATCAGATCGGCGGCGCGAACCAGTGCACCCACGGTGTCGAGCTGCTGATAGTGCGATTCCGCGGGCACCGGGAAACGGGTCATCTCGATGTAGGAAGCCACGATGGCGCCGTCGATGACCGGGTCGCCGGCGAAACGTTCGATAACGAACAGGCAACCGCGGCTGACGTGAAACGGCATCATGAACGCGTCGGTGCTGCCGACCGGCGGCGCGATGCGGCCGCCTTTCTGGTCGGCGACATAGTCCCCGTCGAGATCCTCGCGCAGCAGGCCGCGCAGGAAGCCGATGTCGTGGAACAGCAGCGCCACCACGGCCTGCAGCCAGGTGGCGGCGGGCACGTCGCCGCGGGCGAGCTGACGGCCGCGCAGGATGGCGATGCCGGCGTCGCTGACCATCAGGGTGTGCTCGAGGTCGTGGTACGGGCAGTCACAGCGGCGTAGCGTGGTCAATGCCGTGCGGGCGGCGCGTTCGAGCCCGGCTTCCAGGTCGCTGCTGAGCCCGGGATAGGTTTCCCGGTAAGCCTGGCGCGCGCTGCGTACGAACGCGTCGATCAGAATCCGATTGGCATCGAACATGAGCAATGGCCTGGTCAGTTCAGGACAGTCTATTCACTTCCCAATTTCCGCATCGTGCGCTGCTCCACACAATGCCCGCGCGCTCACGGGATGATGACATCCTGGTTTCACATGCATAGGATGCACGTGAATTTCTCGCATATTGCGTTGACCTCAAAGTGAGGTGCGTTCATGTTAAACCCGGAGCCCGGTTGTCATGTCGCAAACGGTTGAGCTACGTCATCTGCGCACGCTGGTGGCGCTGCGCGAAACCGGCAGCCTGGTGGAAGCGGCGGAACGGGTGTTCCTGACCCAATCGGCCCTGTCGCATCAGCTCAAGGATCTGGAAACCCGGCTGGGTTGCAGTCTGTTCATCCGCAAGACCCGGCCGGTGCGCTTCACGGCGGCGGGTCAGCGCCTGCTGGCGCTGGCCGACGACGTCCTGCCCATGGTCCATGGTGCCGAGCATGATCTGCGGCGTCTGGCCGGGGGCGAAACCGGCCGGATATTCATGGCCATCGAGTGTCATAGCTGCTTCGAGTGGCTGCTGCCGGCCATCGACCGCTATCGGGAGTCGTGGGGCGAGGTCGAACTGGACATCGCCAGCGGCTTCCACTTTGCCCCGCTGCCGGCGCTGGGACGGGGCGACCTGGATCTGGTGATCACCGCAGACCCCATCGACGACCCGGATCTGGCCTACCTGCCGCTGTTCAGCTACGAGGCCCAGCTTGCGGTGGCCCGCGACCACGCCCTGGCCTCCCGGCCCTGGGTCGAACCCCAGGATCTGGCCGGGGAAACCCTCATTGCCTACCCGGTGGACCGGGACCGCCTCGACATCTTCAAGAAATTCCTGGATCCGGCCGGGATCGAGCCGAAACGGGTGCGCAACGCCGAGTTGACCACCATGATGGTGCAACTCGTTGCCAGTGGCCGCGGCGTGGTCTGTCTGCCCAACTGGGCGCTGCACGAATACCGGGAGCGCGACTATGTCGTGGTGAAGTCTCTGGGCGAGGAAGGGATCTGGCCGGTGCTGCACGCAGCGGTGCGCCGGGACCAGCGGGACGCGCCGTTCATCAAGGGCTTCGTCGAGGTGGCCCGCCAGACCTGTTTCGACAATCTGGTGGGTATCGTCACCGCCGAGGCGGGCTGAGCAAGGGTCTCAGGGAACCAGGGTGAAGCTACGCCAGCCGTTCGGCTGGCGGCGGAAGCCCTGGCGGGCATGAAGGCCGTCGGCCATCCCCAGTTCCAGACGTTCGATCTGTTCCGGTTCCAGGAACAGGCCGGCGGCGGTGCGCGGCGCCGTGAGTGGCGCGCGCAGGTTCAGCGCCTCGAGCCCTTCGGTCAGGGCCTGGCGGCTCTCGATCACCGAACTCTGGGCCTGTACCCGGGTGTAGAACCAGTCGAGCCGTTTGGGAACGTCCGGCCGGAGCTGCCAGCTCTCGTGCACCAGCGCCTTGGGGACCGGCCGGGTCCGGCACTGTAAGCGATACTGCACTTCCAGGGTCGGCAGCCAGACCACCACGGCCAGGGACGCCGAGGACGCCAGTTGCCGCCACTTGGGACTGGTGCTGTTGCCGAAGATGGCCAGCCGCTCGGTCAGGTCGCGCAACACCACGGTGCGGGCCTGAGGGTGCCCGTTGGCGTCTACGCTAGCCAGGGTGCAGAGATTGGCGCACGGGTCCTGCTGCGCCCGCGCCCGCTGCCGGTCGGCCGTCAGCCACGCAACCGGGTCGATGTCGGACGGTTCGGTCAAGATGTCATCCACCTCAGCCGGAGCCGGCAGCGAGGGTGCGTATCCAGCGTTCCTCGTTGATGAAGCCGCTGCCCCAGGATGCCCAACGCGGATCGAGTCCGGTGGCGACGATCTCGTCGACGCTCTGTCCGCTGCCAAGAGCGGCGGTGACCGCGGCCCGGGTTTCCCGGATCATCTCCAGAGTGGCGCGAATGTCGTCGGTGCCCGCCAGCGGGCCGTGTCCCGGTATCACCTGGATGTCGGCCGGCACCATCTCCAGCACCCGGGTCAGGTTGACGATGACGCCGGCCACGGAGCCGCCGCTGTTCAGGTCGATGAACGGAAACGCCCCGTTGAACAGCAGATCCCCCATGTGCAGAACGTTGGCGCGTTCGAACCAGATCACACTGTCGCCGTCGGTGTGGCCCGCGGGCATGTGAATGACCCGCAGGGTGTCACCATTGAAGTGCACGCGGACCTCTTCGGCGAAGGTCAGCACCGGCAGGCCGGCGTCGGGGAAGTCGTCGGTGGTCAGCAGCCGCTGGCGCACGTTGTCGTGGGCGATGATGGTGCCGTTGACGCCGAACGCCGGGTTGCCGCCGGTGTGATCGCCGTGAAAGTGGGTGTTCAGCACCAGCTTCGGCGCGGCTCCGTCGTGGGCGTCGATGGCAGCCTGGATGCGCTCCGCCAGCGGTGCAAACTGGTCGTCCACGATCAGCGTGCCATCGGCGCCCACCGACAGGCCGATGTTGCCGCCGGCGCCGGTCACCATGTGCACGTGGTCACGCACCGGCATCACCGTGATTTCGACGCCGGCAAACCGGTCGTCGGGCTCCGCCGTGTGCGCCGGCATGCTGAGGCATATGCCGAGCGCCGTCAGCAGCACCATGCCGCCTCGTGTGGTGACGGGCCGGCGGCGCGGCGGGTTCGGTGCGGATCGGGGCAGTGGTAAGCGGATCATGGGACTCTCCTCGGCGCCTCCGGCGCGTCACTCAGAAGCGGATTTCAGTACCGGTTTGCGCCGGATTGCCGAGCTCCGGCGGGGCGGCGGCCTGATGGCGCTTCGCCACGCGGTAGCACAGGCCATGGCTGCTGGTGGTCAGGCTGTCGCGAATGATGGAGTCGGGATCGACTTCGGCAGCCCGCCGCATCAGTCGTTCGAAGGTGAAGATGAAGTTGTTGGCGTGCCGCGCCCGGGTCTGGGTGCCGTAGAACAGGTCGAACTGGGCCTGGGGATCATCGCCGAGTTGGACATGCAGTTCCAGCAGCCGGCGCGAGAACAGCTCTGCGTCCTGGGCCGCACGCTGGGCGAACAGCCGGCTCATCTCTTCCGGCGTCACCGGACCGTCGCCGGCGCCCTGGCTGGATAGAAACAACAATCCGCTGATGGTCCCGAGCTGGTCCCGCACGTGGCGCGCGACCTGCAGGAACACTTCCTGGCGGGAGTGCATTTCCGAGGCGGTGAGTTTTTCGGACTGGATGATGGCCTGTTCGGACTGGCGCTGAATCTCCTCCGCCTGGGCGCGCAGTGCCTGGGTGTTCTGCTCCAGTTCCTTCTTCTGCAGGAAGTAGCCGATCACCAGCCACAGAAAGGCCAGTGGCGCAAACGCACCTTCCAGAAAACTGCCGAGCTGGTCGGCTGGCAGGAAGGCGAAGCGATTCCAGCCGATGACGCCGCTGACATAGATGAATCCGAGCAACAGCCATCCGGCAGTGAGTGCCAGGCCCAGCCAGACACGCCAGTTGGCCAGCGCGAACATGGTCGGATCGGTCAGCTCCCGACGGGGTCGTCCCCGGCGCTGTCAGCGGCGGCGGGCGTCGCCGGTGCCGGCGGATTCGCGGCTGCGGGCGCAACCGGTGCCGCTGCCGATTCCTGCTCGGCCAGGCGCCGCCGCAGGTCCGCCACATCGCGTTGGATTTCGCTGAGCCGGAAGATGAGATCGGGCAACTGATCGGTCACGCGCCAGACCAGGTAGGCAATGGCGAGCAAAACGATGAAGGAAAAGAATCCCATGCAGTCCTCTCCGCGGTGGCTGAGCGTTTGCGCGCTAACTTATACCTCCCCTGCGCGGTTCGTCCAGTCGCAGCGCCCGGCATCGACGTGCTATGGGGCTCCCCCGGAGGAACGCGGAGCGCCGCTAATCGGTCAGGCGCTTCGGGCTGGTGAACAGATCCAGACGCCCGCCGCCGAAAGACAGGGTGCTCCAGGGCTCCGGCAGGTGGAGGCGCACCACGCCGAATGTGGGCAGGTTGTCGGTGACCGTGGTGCCGGTCAGCAGGTTGGCCAGGTGGGTCAGCCCCGGGTTGTGGGCGACGACGGCCGCGCAGTCCTGATCCGCCGGGGTCTCCTTGAGCACGGCCAGTATCTCCTCCGGCGCGGCCCCGTACAGACGGTGGTCCTCGATGACCGTCGGCTGCGCGGCGGCGAATCCCTGCTCGACGAAACGGGTGGTCGAGCGCGCGCGCACGGCGTCGCTGGTCCAGATCCACGTGGCCGGATCGGTCTGGCCGCGCAGCCATTCGGCCATCCGCGGTGCGTCCCGTTGCCCGCGCGCGTTGAGCGGGCGCTCGAAGTCCGTAGCGGCAGCGCTGGACCAGTCGGACTTGGCGTGGCGGACGATCCACAGCTTCATGGCTGCTTTCCGGCGAGGTTCGGCGCCGAGTCTAGCACTGCGCAGCGCCACCTTCCGAGGCGGCGCGGCTGCGCCGGGCGCCGCTACCGGGTGTCCCGCAGGTGAGGCGTTGGCTATGATCCCAGCATCGAGGAACCGGGAGGGGCGCAATGGACACCGCACGGGAAACCACACCATGGGATTGAGGGGCGAGGCGGCCATTGTCGGCATCGCCGAGTACCCGCACCAGCGCAAGTACGACGGGCCGCGCAAGTTCACCCTGGAACAATGGGCGGAACTGACCCGGCTGGCACTGGACGACGCCGGTCTCGCGGCCCGCGACATCGACGGCGTGGTGTGTTCGGACATCCGGGAGACCGCGGCCTTCACGCCGGCCACGGTGGTGGAGTACCTGGGCCAGCCGGTCAATCTGGCGGAACGGGTGGATCTGGGCGGCGCCACGGCGGTGGGAATGGTCTGGCGCGCGGCCGCCGCCATCGAGCTGGGCATCTGCGAGGTGGTGGTCTGTGCGCTGCCGGCCCTGCCCATTCCCAGCGATCCGCGCCCGCGGGCGGTGGATCCGCAGCGTTTCTTCCAGGCCTCCAGCAATGCCTGGGGCTCCCCCCAGGCCGAATTCGAGATTCCCTACGGCAACCTGGCCCAGAACGCCGGTTACGCGATGGTTGCGCAGCGCTACGCCGCGGAGTACGGCTATGACCCCGCGGCCATGGCCAAACTGGTGGTGGAGCAACGCGCCAGCGGCGCGCTGAACCCACTGGCGGCGTTCCACGGTAAACCGGTGACCGCCGACGACGTGCTGGGCAGCAAGGTCATCGCCGACCCGCTGCACATGCTGGAGATCGTCATGCCGGTCGCCGGTGGCGGCGCGGTGGTGGTGGCCAGCAAGGAAGTCGCCGAGCGCTGCCGGCATCGGCCGGCTTTCGTCACCGGGTTCGGCGAACACCTGACCATCAAGACGGTGACTTATGCCGAGGACATGTGCCGCACCCCGGTCGGCCCGGCCTCGGAGCAGGCGTTCGCCATGGCCGGGCTCACCCCCGCCGACGTGGACGTGGCCGAGATCTACGACTGCTACAGCATTACCGTGCTGCTGACCCTGGAAGATGCCGGCTTCTGCGGCAAGGGCGAGGGCATGGCGTTTCTGCGCGAGCATGACCTGCGTTGCAGCGGCGACTTTCCGGTCAACACCCATGGGGGGCAACTCGGCATGGGCCAGGCCGGCGCGGCCGGCGGCATGACCCAGGTGGTGGAGGGCGCGCGCCAGGTCATGGGCCGGGGCGGACAACGCCAGGTACGCGGTTGCGACACCGCCTATGTTTCCGGCACCGGCGGCATCATGAGCGAGCAGATGGCGTTGCTGCTGCAGGGCGGCTGAGGAGCGGAAGATGGAATCCACGGAACTGACCCGGCCGCTGCCGCTCCCCACGCCGGTGACGGCGCCGTTCTGGGACGGACTGCGGGAAGGGCGAATCCGGGTGCAACGTTGCAACGCTTGTCATGAATGGGTGTTCTACCCGCGCAATCGCTGCAGCCATTGCCTGTCCGACGACCTGGAGTGGCGGACCATCGACGGTAGTGCGTCGCTCTATACCTTCACCGTGGCCCGGCAGGCGACGTCGCCGCACTTCACCGGCGACGTGCCGCAACTGCTGGCGGTGGTGGAGTTTCCGGAAGGCTTCCGCATGACGTCCACCCTGGTCAACGTCGCCCCCCAGGACATCCGGGTCGGCATGGCGCTGCGCCCGGTGTTCGATGCGGTTTCCGACACGGTGACCATGCTGCGCTTCGAGCCGGCCTGATCGCCCCCTCGGCGCGTGACTCAGCCGTCGTCCGCGGCCGATTCGATTCGTCTGGTACCTCGCCGCGCCGGGGCAATGACAGATCCCAGACGATAGCGGCGGCGCGTACCGCAAAACACACGCCGGCGCCGGCCCATACGGCCGGGCCCGCGGCGGCCCCAGCTTCGTTCAGGCCGATGAAGGCCGCGGCGCCGGCAAATGCGGCGGTAGCGTAGACGTCGTGCTGTAGCACCAATGGAACTTCGTTGCATACCACATCGCGGATGATGCCGCCGACCACGGCGGTTACCACCCCCATCACCAGGGCGATGATCGGTCCGTGGCCGAGTTGCAGGGTCTTGTCGGCGCCGGCGACGCAGAACAGCGACAGACCCACCGCATCGGCCCAGACCAGCCACTGACCGGCCCGTTGAATGGCGTTGGCGGCCACGAAGGTGAGTCCGGCCGCCGCTACTGCCACCAGCAGGTAACTGGGGTCTCCGAGCCAGAATACGGGTGCGTCGATGATGATGTCCCGTAAGGTCCCGCCGCCCAGTGCCGGCAGCAGCGCAATGACGACAAACCCCGCCAGGTCCATACCGCGCCGGTCGGCGGCCATGGCGCCGGACAGCGCAAATACGAAGACCGCCAGCAGGTCGATCAGGTACAGCGGCATTCAGCAACCGGACAGGTTGAGTTCAGAAGTCATTCAGTGGATCGATCTTAGGGTGAAGTCTCCTGCTGACGAGGAGATCGACATGCTTGAACAGAAAACCAAACGGGGCGGCCTGCTGGTCGCGTGCCTGCTGACCGCGGCGCTGGCGGTGCCAATGAGCGCCGCGGCGGACCACGACGACGATGGCCTGGCGTTTGCCGTCGGGTTGGCGCTCGGTAGCGTGCTGGACGGGGACGGGCGCCGCATCGTGCATCCGGTGCACGTGAACCGGGGCTGGCGGCCTCATTGGGATGCGCGGCATCGGATGCGGGTTCAGCGCTGGCATGGGCACGGGTTCGACGGACGCCGGGCCGGCCGCCATGCGGCCCATTGCCGGCACGGCATGTCGGGTCGTTTCCGGCGACGAGGTTCGGGGCCGGCACCAGCACGGGCAACGCTTCGATGACCACCGGCGCCGGCACCCGGGCGGTGATCGCGACCGACGCCAGCACGGCCGTCATTGACCTGGCGCCGGGGTCGGGCAGCGTCCGCCCGGCCCCCGGCTCGCCTCTACCCGCGCGAATGAATGAAGCCATACGTTCGAAGGCCTGATCCGACTCCGGCAGACTGGGTCCGAACGCCTGCCAGACGTGCACCATGCCGTGCCAGGTCTCCAGCTCTACCGGACTGCCCTCTTCCCGGGCCCTGTTGACGTAGCGGCGGGCATCGTCGGCGAGGATCTCCGCCTCGCTGGCCTGCATCAACACCGGTGGCAGGCGGACAGGTCTCCGTACAGCGGGGACAGCACCGCGGCGCTGGGGCGTATCCGGTTCTGCAGCCATGACATCCACAGCATCAGCGTTCTGGGGACTTTCTGGATCAGGCGTGCCATGGGACCCAGCATGGGGTCGTTGTCGATGTTGTTGTTAATGCTGGGACTGGCGAACGTGGCGTCGGTGAGTGGTGACAGCGCAATGGCGCCGTCCACCTGTCTGGCGGGTGGCTGATTGCGCAGACCCTGATCCCGCACCCAGGCCACCAGCGTCAGCGTCAGATTGCCTCCAGCGGAATCTCCCGCCACGAATACGTCCCTGGCCGGTTCCGGGCCGTCCGGACCGTGATCCAGAATCCAACGATAAGCGCCACGGCAATCGTCGATGGCGGCCTGGCGGCTGTGTTCGGGCATCAGCCGGTAGTCCATCGCCAGCACCGCAAGCCCGGTGCGGCGCGCGATTTCGGTGGTGATGCTGCGATGGCTTCGCGGGCTGCCCAGGGTGAATGCTCCACCGTGAATGTACAGCAGGCGGCCGGCCAGCCATGTTGTGCTGACGGCGCGGTCACCCACTCGGCGGGCCGGCCGGCGACGGTCAAGGCGGTGATCTCCACCCCGGTCAGGTCTGCGGCGTCGCCCATTCCGTCCATGGCTTCGCGCAGATGGCGGAGCCGGTCCCGGCCGCGGGTTTCGCTGGCGCTCCTGGCGAATTCACTCACCTGCGCCAGCACCTGGTCGTTTTCCTGGCTCGGCGCATCGTTGACGGGCGCGCTGGCAGGCAGGTCGTAGCGGGACAGGTCTTCTCCATCCAGCAGAAACCGGGCGACCAGCCACCAGGCCAGTCCCGTCAGCAGCAACAACATCAGCAAGCCCATGATGCCTCCCGTTCGGCGTCGCGTTGCGAAGGCGCGGCCGCGGGCAGCGGCACCAGCGCCCTGGTGATCAGTTCCAGAGGGCGAAGAACTCCTCGATGGCGTTGAGCTGGTTCCCCGCCGCCGACGACGGCACGATAATCGGCGTCTTGACCCCGGCATCGAACCAGGCCTCGATACCCTCGCGGACTCTGGTCGCGCTGCCGAACAGCGTGGTGTCGGCCAGCCAGCGGTCCGACAGGCACTGCGGAATCCGTTCCAGATCCTTGTCGGCCAGAGCCTGTTCGACGCCGGTCATCTCCTCTTCGTAGCCGGCTTCCTTCCAGTAGTTGCGATAGTTCGGCAGCATGGCGTAGCTGGTCAGGGTGCGGCGGTTCACGGCCTTGGCCGCTTCCTCGTCATCGCTGATGCAGGTCGGAATCATGTTGCCGATGAAGAACTCACCGCTGCGGCTGGCATCGCTCAGCACCCCGAGCGAAGCGCCCATGTGGGATCGGGCGCCGTTGGCGAACACCATGCCATCGCCGATCTCTTCGGCCAGCCTGATCATCTTCTGGCGCAGCGTGGCCAGAACCAGCGGCGGCTGTTCGCCGACCCGGGGTACGGCCTTGAGATCGGTGACGAACTGGCGCATGTCACTGAGCGGTTTGCCCTGCTTGATACCGAGCCGGTTCATGGCCGGCGCGTGGCTGACTCCGATGCCGAACCGGAAGCGGCCGCCGGAGATCTCGTGAATGAAACCCGCGGTGCTGGCAAAGTCGGCCACGTTGCGGGTGTAGATCGGGGTGATGCTGGTGCCGAAGGTGATCTCGCTGGTGCTGTGGGCGATGGCCTGGCACAACGCCAGGTTGTCCCCAAGGCTGGGGCAGTAGATGCCGGGAAACCCGCGCCGCTCCACTTCACGGGCGATCTCGATCATGGTGTTGCGGCGGCCGGGTACGGCGGCCAGGCTCATAGCGGGCAATTGCGCGGACATCGGCGGCTTCCCCTTCTGTCGGTGACGGTGTCGATGGCTGATGGTCGATCGCCGCGCGCCGGCGCGTGCCGGCGGCGGCCAGGCTCCAAGCCTCGCGGATTACGTGAGCAATGGCAATTGGCATCCGATCGAGCGGTGGCGAGCACAGGGTCACGGCCCACCGCGGCCCGCCCGCGGACCACCGCTGCCCACCAGTGCCAACCGCTGCTCGTCAGCGGGCCACCGCTTCGACCCTCGAGTGCGCGCCCGATGGGTCTGTTCGCCCGGGACCGGTTATCCGGGCACCTCCCTGGGATCGATGAGCCCGTGGCGTCGCCAGCCCCGTGACAGGAGCCAGGTGAGCGGAATGCCGGTCTCCCGGGAATAGCGGGGCCTGGGGTAAGGCCCCGGCTTCCAGCCCTGGAACCAGACCCCGGAACTGGCGACATCCAGCCGCACCGGCGGAACCCGACGGGAACGCTGGGCAAAGTGCTTGCGGGCGTTCAGCAGCACGTAGGCCAGGGCCTTTCTGACTTCCCGGGGCGTCTTCAGGACCCGGGCGTGGTAGCGGCCGTCGAGCACCGGCCCCGAGCGTTCGAAGATCCGGTTCACGGCTCGGGCGAACCGGGCCCCCAGGGCCTTCATGCCGTTGCCGAGCGCTCGTTTCCCATCGGCCTCCACCAGGCAGTGCACATGGTCGCGCTGGACCGAGTAGTGGACCACCCGGAAGTCGGCCCGCTGGTCGGTGACCTGGGCCAGGGTCTGGCGGAACGCCCGCAGGAAGCGGGGCCGGCGCAGCAACGGCAGACCGGGTCGGATGCGCAAGGTGACATGCAGGGGGTGGTCGTGGGAGAGATCCGGGCGGACGCGGTGCAGAACCCGGGGTCTCGGCCCCGGCGGCCGTCCGGCGCCAGCTTGTCGGCCGCCGAACGAGCGAGGCTGCTCGACCGGGAGGGCGAGTTGTCGGCTTTGATTTGAAACAAGCATACGCACAAGAATAGGGCTATGTTGTTGTCAACAGCACTCCCCCGTCGGGTTTCAGGTCACACAGGACTTGTCCGGTCTCGTAGCGCGTGAAGTGTCCGGTTCTGTTTCAGCCGTAAGGAGGCTGTGTGAACCGGACCCGGCTGCTACAGGAGATCCGGATGATGAGGTTCGAAGAAGCGTCTACGAGCTGGCAGGACAAGCGGCTCACGCAAGCGGAGGCGGCGCGGATGCTGGGGGTCTGCGAACGGACGCTGCCTGGAACGTCAAGCACTTCTACGAGCGCTACCTGGGTGAGCACCGCGGTGAACGATCCTACACCTGGGTCAAGAAGCGGTTGCAGGATGCCGGCCTGGTCAAGGCCGGCCGACGCAAAGGTCAGCATCGCAAGGAGCGGCCCCGCAAGCCTCTGGAGGGCATGATGATCCACCAGGATGGCTCGACCCATGAGTGGGTCCCGGGACAGTCGTGGGACCTGATCGTGACCATGGACGATGCCACGAGCACCGTGTACTCCGGTTTTTTCGCCGAGCAGGAAGGAACGCTGTCGAGCCTGCGCGGTGTGCGGGAGACCCTCGAAGCCAAGGGCCTGTTCAGCAGCTTCTACAGCGATCGCGGCTCGCATCACTGGTTTACCCCGAAGTCGGGCGGCCAGGTGGACAAGCAGGTGCTCACCCAGTTCGGCCGAACGAAGTTCGGCTTGGCGCTCGCAGTGCGAGCGCACGGACGGGCCATGATCCACCTCGGCATAGAGATGATCCCCTCCTACTGCCCCCAGGGCCGCGGCCGCAGTGAGCGCCACGGTTCAACGCCTCGTTCACCGTGCCGGCGCCGGAACCCGGCAGCGCTTTCGTGCCGCTGATGGGGATCGATCTCGAGGAGATTCTGTGCATCCAGGAGCCGCGCACGGTGCGAGCCGACAACTGCGTGACCTACAAAGGCAAGACCCTGCAGATCCCGGCGCATAAGCACCGGTGTCACTTCGTCAAGGCGACGGTGCGGGTCCACGAGTATCCGGATCAGAGCCTGGCGATCTTCCATGGTCCGCGGTACCTGGCCCGTTATACCCAGGCGGGCGAATTGGAAAGCGGCTCTGAGCCTGTGGCTCAGTCCTCAGCACGCAAAAGGAGGGCTGCGTAACCCCGCTACGTGGTCCCGCCGCCGGCTGGCGAGCTCGCCTGAAGGCTCGCCCGCCGGCGGACCACCCAAAGCGGACAATTCATGTGCTACAAAACCGGACAGATCTATTTGCTACCAACACACCACTCCCCCGTCGGGTTTCAGGTCACACAGGACTTGTCCGGTCTCGTAGCGCGTGAAGTGTCCGGTTCTGTCTCGTAGCACGTGAAGTGTCCGGTTCTGTTTCCGCGGAAGGGCGGCTGTGTGAACCGGACGCGGCGGCGACCGGAGACACCCTGGCGATCTTTACCAGGCCGCGATGCCTGGCCCGCTACGGTCGGGCCGGGTAGCTGCACACAGGCTGTGCGCCGCCGTCTCAGACTTCAGCACGCAAGAAGAGGGCTGCGTCACCCGCCAGGTGGTTCCGCCGCCGGCTGGCGAGCTCACCTGAAGGCTCGCCCGCCGGCGGACCGCGTTTCGCCCGATCGGGGTCGGGGGTGCACACGCTTTGCTGGGGTATGAAATATCCGTGCCGGGCGGATGTCGTGCCGAGCCATCTGGTCCCCCTCGCCGGCTTGGCCGCGCAGATCAGGGCCGGGGTACGCCGGTATGTCGTCCCGCCGCCGACGGCCGAGCTCATCTGACGGCCCGGTTCGGGTCACCGGTCGCACCGGCTCAGAACCAGCGGCCGCCGGAGCCCTGCCCCGCCCGGCGGCGGGGCCGAAAGCCACCGCCGGGACGGCGGAACAGCCACACCAGCAGCAGGCCGGCGGCGAACCCGCCGGCATGGGCCCAGAACGCCACGCCACCCTCTTCGGAACCCAGGGCCGGGATACCCTGCAGCAGCTGCAACAGGAACCAGTACACCAGCATGAAAATGGCGGGAACTTTGATGGTGGTCACCAGGATGCCCAGGAAGATCAGCATGTTGACCTGGGCCCGCGGGTGCAGCAGGGCGTAGGCGCCCATGACGCCGCCGATGGCGCCGGATGCGCCGACCATGGGGATCAGGCTGTCGGGGTCCGATACCACCTGGGCGGCGGCCGCCGCGGTGCCGCACAGCAGGTAGAACAGCGCGAAGCGAACCGGCCCCATTTCATCCTCGACGTTGTCGCCGAAGATCCACAGGAACCACATGTTGCCGATGACGTGGAACCAGCCGCCGTGCATGAACATGGAGGTGTAAACCGACCAGACCCGGGCGCTGCCGTCGAATCGGCAGTACAGGTCGGCGCTCACCGGGATCTGGGTGCCGGGACTGACGGCGCCGAGCAGTTCGCCCGGTACCAGGGCGTACAGACACAGCGATTCGGCAATGGCCCGGGGGCTGCCGAACCCCTGGACCAGCGCCCACACCGCCACGTTCAGGCCGATGATGGCCAGGGTCGCGACCGGCGGGTGGACGCGCGGATTGTCGTCGCTGATCGGGAACAACTGCTTGTATGCCGCGGCTCGCGCCGCCTCGACTGACGGGGTCTCACAGTGTAGCGCACTGCCCCGGCACTCCGGGTTACCCTGCCGCTCATGGCAACGCTGCTGCAGGTTCAGGGGTTGGGACACTCGGCCGGGGACCGGCGTCTGTTCGACGCCCTGGAATTGTCGGTGCAGGACGGCGACCACCTGGCCCTGGTGGGACACAACGGCTGCGGCAAGACCACGCTGCTGGATCTGCTGTCCGGGGCAGTGACCGCGGACAGCGGAGACGTGGTGCGCCGCCGGGGCCTGAGGCTGGCGCGGGTGGAGCAGTTTCTGCCGCCGGAACTTGGCGCTGCCACGCTGCTCGACGCGGTGCGGGGACGAACCCCTGACCAGGAGCGCTGGCGCGCCGAGGCCCTGCTCATGGAACTGGGCTTCGCCGAAGGCGAGTTCGAGTTCGCCACACGCGACCTGTCCGGTGGTCAGCAGAACCGCCTGATGCTGGCCCGGGCGCTGGTGAGCGAGCCCGATCTGTTACTGCTGGATGAGCCCACCAACCATCTGGACCTGGCTACGCTGGTGCTGTTCGAGCAGGTTCTGGAAGGATTCAAGGGCGCGTTCGTGCTGGTGTCTCACGATCGGGCATTTCTCGATGCGGTGACCCGGCAGACCGTGTTCCTGCGCGATGGCCGCCTCTATCACTTCGAACTGCCCTACACCCGGGCCCGGCTGGCGCTGGCGGAAGCGGATGCCGCCGCGGCCCGCAGCCGCCGGGCCGAACAGGCCCGCATCGACAGTCTGCGGCAGAGCGCGGAACGCCTGGCGCAATGGGGCAGGGTCTACGACAACGAGAAGTTCGCCCGCCGGGCGCGCAGCATGGCGCGGCGGGTGGAACGGATGGAGGCCGAACGCACCTTCGTCAGCGACGGCTCGCCATTGAACCTGGAACTGGAACTGGGCAGCGCCCGTTCCCGGCAGGCCGTCATCGTCGAGAATCTCGAGGTTGCGGTGGCGGGCCGGACCCTGTTCCGTGTCGACGAACTGGTGGTGCGCCCCGGTGAGCGCGTGGCCCTGCTGGGTCACAACGGGGTCGGCAAGACCACATTCATCCGGCGCCTGGTGGAAGCCGCCCAGGCTCAGGCGGCCGAGCAGGCGCCGGATCCGTCCATCCGCTTCAGCCCCCAGACCGTGCTCGGCTACTACGATCAGGAACTGGCCGAGGTCGGTGGCGCCGCGTCGGGCGCTTCCATCATCGACTTTGCCGTGCGGCGGACCCGGCGCGGTGAGCAGGCCGTGCGCAACGCCCTCATTCACGCCGGCTTCGCGTTTGCCGAGCACGGCAAGGCGATCGACACCCTGTCCGGCGGCGAGCGTGCCCGGCTGCTGTTTCTGGTGCTGTCGCTGAACGCGCCCAACCTGCTGATCATGGACGAGCCGACCAACCACATCGACATCGAGGGCAAGGAAGCGCTGGAGGCGCAGCTCCTGGCCGGGTCGGCCACGCTGCTCATCACCTCCCACGACCGGCACTTTCTCGGCGCCGTGGCCGACCGGTTTCTCTGGGTGAAAGCGGGCACCGTGCTGGAGATCAACGATCCCACCGAGTTTTTTGCCGCGGCACGGGAGCCGCGCGGCCCCGGGGTGGAAGCCGCGCCCCGGCACCCGGGCGAAACCGGTGCTGACGCGCCGCCGATCGCTGACGGCCGCCCGGCGGACGGACAGGAGGCGATTCTGGAACGCATCGTCGAGCTGGAGGCGCTGCTCGACGCCGACCGGGCGCGCAAGCCGCGCCATCAGAAACCGGCGTTGCAGGCCGCCTGGCAGCGCGAACTCGAGGCGCTCTACCGGCGGCTCGATTGATGCGCCCGGGGCGCTGCCTTCAGTCCAGGTCCTGCAGGTGTGGCCAGTCCACCCACTGACGCCGTCCGTGCGCTTTCAGCATGGACCGGCCGATCCGCGGATAGTGTACGGCGTCCACGGCGTTGCGTTCCCCGCCCACCAGATACACCAGGTCCTCATCGAACGGGTTGCTCAGGGAGTGGGCCGGGGAGGGCGCCGGAAAACCCATGAAATCGCCGGGGCCGACCTCGTAGCGGTCGTCGCCGATGCAGGCGATACCGCGTCCCGCCAGCACCAGCACGAATTCCTCGTCGGCATCGTGGAAGTGATGCTGGGTGCTGTCGCGGCCGGGCTCGAGGCGGATCATGTGAATGCCGATCCGTTCCATCCCAGTGAGCTGCCCCAGGGTCCGGGTCATCCGCACCGCGTTGTCGTTGAACTGATGCTGGTGGCGGCGTTCCGGCAGGGCGGCGATGTCGGCGGCACGCAGCAGGTGCGGCGACCCGGACGCCGGGCGGGCCGGGGCGTCCGGATCAGCGGGACGGTTGCTCATGCAGCAGCTCCTCCAGGGTGGCGATCAGGCGCTGATTCTGTTCCGGGGTGCCGACACTGATGCGCAGCCGCTGGGCCAGGCGCGGGGTATCGAAGTAGCGGACCAGGACGCCGCGGGCCTTCAGGCCCAGATAGAGATCCCGGGCGCTGCGTGGCCCGTCGTCCGCAACCCGGGCCAGCACGAAGTTGGTCTGGGACTGCGCGCAGTCCAGGCCGAGCCGGGCCAGGCCCGCGGCCAGTGCCTGGCGAGACTCGCGGACCTGCTGCCAGGTGCGCCGCGCATAGTCCTGGTCGGCGATGGCCGCGCCGCCCAGGGCCTGGCTGATGGCGTCGACGTTGTAGCTGTCCCGGGTCTTCTCGATCATCGGCCGGATCAGGGTCGGGTGGCCGAGCAGGTAGCCGAGGCGCAGTCCGGCCAGGGAGTAGCCTTTGCTGAAGGTGCGCAGCAGCAGCAGGTTCGGCAGGTCACGTACCAGCGGACCGAGGTTGTGGTTCAGCGCCGGATCGACGAAGTCCACGTAGGCCTCGTCCACCAGCAGCACGCCGTCCAGTTCCCGGCCCAGGGCTTCCAGCCGCGCCGCCGCGGTGAGGTGCCCGGAAGGTGCGTGAGGGTTGACCAGACAGGTCAGCCGGGCGCCGGCGGCGTTCAGGCGCGCCGCGCTGTCCGGCGGAAGTTGCCAGTTGGCGTCCAGGTCCACGGTTGTGATCCGGGCGTCCTGGATCTGGGCCAGCACCGGGTACAGCGAGTAGCTGGGTTCGGCCATGGCGAACGTCGTCCCCGGGTCGACGAACGTGGACAGGGCCAGACGCAGGCCTTCGTCGCCGCCATTGGTGACCAGTACGTGATCCCGGGTCACGCCGTGCAGTCCGGCGAGCTGATCGCGCAGCGGGTCGGCGGTCGGCCGGGGATAGGTGCGCAGCAGGCCGGGGTCGAATTCGCTCAGGGCCCGGGCCACCATCGGGCTCGGCGGATAGGGGTTTTCGTTGGTGTTGAGCTTGGTCACGTCGGCCGTGTCCGGTTGCTCACCCCACTGATAGCCGTGCATCCGCCGGATGTTGTCTCGCTCGTAGCTCATGATCGGGTCACGTTCACCGGTTGGTCAGGGATTGCGGTCCGGCAGCGTCCGCCGATGTTCCAGGCTCGGAAGCTGGGCCCGCACCGAGGCAACCCGCTCGGGGTCGATATCGGCGGTGATCACGCCATCACCTTCGGGCAATTCTGCGACGATCTCCCCCCACGGGTCGACGATCAGGCTATGCCCGTAGCTGGCGCGCTTTTCCCAGTTGCGGCCGTGCTGGGCCGGTGCAATTACGTAACACTGGGTTTCGATGGCGCGGGCCCGCAGCAGCACGTGCCAGTGGGCGGCGCCGGTGGGGCGGGTGAAGGCCGACGGAATCGTGACCGCCACGGCGCCCTGGTCCACCAGGGCCTGATACAGATACGGGAAACGCAGGTCGTAACACACCGTCAGCCCCAGGATGCCGGCCGGAGTGTGGGTGCTGACCGGCTCCGCGCCGGGCAGGGTGCGGGCGGATTCCCGCAGCACGGTGCCATCGGCCAGGCTCACGTCGAACAGATGGATCTTGCGGTAACGGGCGGCGATTTCCCCGTCCGGGCGCAGGTGCAGGCAGGTGTTGTAGCTGCGGCCGGGTTCGCCGCTGGCCTCGTGAAACCCGCCCAGGATCAGATGTACGCCGGTTTCCCGGGCCAGGGCCTGGCAGGCCGCCAGAATGGGGCCGGGTTCGATATTGCCTTCCGGGCGGGTCGGATCGGGCAGCGCTTCGAGAATTCCGGCCTTCTGTTGTTCGGGGCCGAGGAAGGCGAAGGCTTCCGGCAGCAGCACGGTGGCGGCGCCGCGCGAGCGTGCTTCGCGGGTCAGCCGGCCCGCGGTATCCAGATTGCGGGAAACGTCAGGGGTGGCGCAGAGCTGAACCGCGGCGACGCGGGCGGGCTCGATGGGCAGCGCCATGCCGGTTTCCGTTACTCGCCGTCCGCGGTCGCCGAGATGCGCGGCTGCACGCAGGTGACCTTGGTGCCGAGAAAGGTCTCGATGCCGGGCAGGTTGAAGGCGTCGTCTTCCGACACGAAGCTGATGCTGATCCCTTCGGCGCCGGCGCGGCCGGTGCGGCCGATCCGGTGCACGTAATCCTCCGGGTCCTCCGGCAGGTCGAAATTGACCACGTGGCTGACGCCGTCGACATGGATACCGCGGCCGGCCACGTCGGTGGCCACCACGTAGGGAATCTCGCCGTCTTTGAAGCGCTGCAGGGTAGACAGCCGTTTACGCTGTGGGATGTCGCCGGCCAGGCCTTCGGCGGACACCCCGCGCTTGGCCAGGTAGCTGACCAGGCGATGGGTCTGATCGCGGCGGTTGGCGAAAATCAGGGCCCGGGTCGGCTTGGCGTTGGTCAGGAAATCCAGCAGCACCTTGGTCTTGTCGTCGGTGCTGACCAGCCAGAATTCCTGCGCGACGGTGTCGGTGGCGACGGTTTCCGGGGTGATGGCCACGTGTTCCGGTTCCAGGGTCCAGGCGCTGGCCAGACGCATGACGTCGTCGTTGAAGGTGGCGCTGAAGAACAGGGTCTGACGGCTGCGTTTGTGCGGGGTCTGGTAGACGATGCGGCGCACGTCCGGAATGAAGCCCATGTCGAGCATGCGGTCGGCTTCGTCGATTACCAGCACTTCCACCTGCTTGAGGTTCAGCCGGCGCCGGTTGATGAAGTCCAGGAGCCGGCCCGGGGTGGCGATCAGCAGGTCCAGGCGGCCGGACTCGATCCGTTCGAGCTGTTTCTGGAAGTCCATGCCGCCGACCACACAGCAGACGCCGATGTCCATGTGCCGGGTCAGGTCCATGGCGTCGCTCTCGATCTGCAGCGCCAGTTCCCGGGTCGGGGCCAGCACCAGGGCCCGCGGCGTGCCGGTGGGCCGCACGCCCCGGTCCGGGTTCTCCCAGATGCGGGTGAGGATCGTAATCAGGAACGCGGCGGTTTTGCCGGTGCCGGTCTGGGCCTGGCCGGTAACGTCGTAGTCGGACAGGCTGTAGGGCAGGGTTCCGCTCTGAATGGGCGTGCAGTACCGAAAACCCAGGTCGGAGATGGCATGCAGCAACGGCAACGGCAACGCGAAGTCGTGGAAGCGGTCCTTGTCCGGATCTTCCGGTACGTCGAAGTCGGATAGTTGCCAGTCAGTCACGGTATTGGGTCTTCCTTACTTTATCGGTGGCCTTTCGCCACCGGGGTTTGTTGCGCCCGTCACGCCGCCGGTCCGCGCCGCGCGAGTTCGTCCTCGACGCTGGCCAGCTTGATGCAGAGCACGAGTATCTGCATGGCGACCTTGACGTCGTCCACGCTGGCAAAAGTCGGCGCAATGCGCAGGTTGCGGTCGTCCGGGTCGTGCCCGTACGGGAATGTCGCGCCCGGCGGCGTCAGTTTCAGGCCCGCTTCCGCTGCCAGGTCGGCGACCTTGCCGGCGAGCCCGGGACGGGTGTCCAGCGACACGAAATAGCCGCCTCGAGGCGAAGTCCAGGTTGCGACGTCGAGCGCCGCCAGTTCCTGGCTCAAGGCCTGCTCGACCGCTTCGAACTTGGGCCGGATCAGTTCCGCGTGCTGGCGCATGTGCGCCTCCAGGCGGCCAGCCAGAAAATGCGCGTGACGCAGTTGATTGACCTTGTCCGGGCCGATCACAAAAGCGCTCATGCGCTGTTCCAGGGTAGCCAGGACCGTTTCACTGGCAGCCACGAAGCCCAGGCCAGCGCCGGCATGGGTGATCTTCGAGGTGGAGCCGAACAGGGCGATGTGGTCGGCGCAGCCGGCCTGCTCCGCCAGCGGCAGGATGGACGCGAGCGGAATGCCGGGAAAGCTCAGGTCGTGCACCGCGTAGGCGTTGTCCCAGAACACCACAAAATCGTCGGCCGCCGACCGTTGCGGCAGTTCCGCGAGGCTCTTCACCACCGCGTCGGAATACACGCAGCCGGTGGGGTTGGAGTACTTGGGTACGCACCAGATGCCTTTGATGCTGTCGTCGCTCTGGACCAGCGCGTCGACCGCCGCCATGTCCGGGCCATCGTCGGTCATCGGCACGTTGACCAGTTCCAGACCCAGGGACTCGGACAGGGTGAAATGGCGGTCGTAGCCAGGCACGGGCGCCAGCAGCTTGGGCCGCTCGCTGCGCGACCAGCGCCGATCGTCGCCCCACAGACCCTGGCGCAGCGCGGTTTCGGCCACCAGATACATGAGGGTGAGACTGGAGTTACCCCAGCAGATCACCTGGGCGGGCGGCACGTCGAGCAGCTCGGCGCCCAGTGCGCGGGCCTCGGGAAGTCCGCGCAGGCCGCCGTAGTTGCGGCAATCGGTGCCGTCGGCGGCGCGGAAGTTGCCGCCCAGGATGCCGTCGAGCGGGTCGGACAGGGCGAGCTGATCCGGCGCCGGTTTGCCCCGGGTCAGGTCCAGGGCGATGCGGTTGCCTTTCTGCAGTTCCAGATCGCTGGACAGCGCGGCGCGCAGGTCTTCGAGCTGCTTGACGTCCAGGTCGGCGACGCGGGTGGGTGTCTGACTCATACTTCCAGTCCCAGGGCTTCTTCCACTCCGATCATCAGGTTCAGGTTCTGTATGGCGGCGCCGGAGGCGCCTTTGCCCAGGTTGTCGTAACGGGCCAGCAGCAACAGCCGCTGCTCGTCGCCGAAGACCATGAGCTCGATGCGGTTGCTGCCGTTGCAGGCCGTCGCGTTCAGGTAACCGCCGTCGACGGCGTCCGCGGCGCCGGCCGGCAGCACCCGGACGAACGGCTCGCCGGCATAACGGGCAGCGAGAATCTCCACCACGTCGTCCGGGCCCCGGACACCGTTCAGTTCACTGACGAACAGGGGCACGTGGACCAGCATGCCCTGGTAGTAGTTGCCTACCATGGGCGTGAACATGGGGGCCTGGGCGGTGCCGGAGTAATGGTGCATCTCGGGCACGTGTTTGTGGGCCAGGTGCAGCGCGTAGTCCTGCACCGCAAGCCGGTCGGCGTCCGCCGCGTCCAGGGCCTGATACCGTTCGATCAGGTTACGGCCGCCCCCGGAGTAGCCGGACACGGCGTTGACCCGCAGTGGCGTCGTGGCCGGCAGCACCCCGGCATCGATGAGCGGGCGGGTCAGCAGAATGAAACCCTGGGGGTAGCAGCCGGGATTGGAGACCCGCCGGGCGCCGGCGATGCGTTGGCGGGTCTGTTCATCGAGTTCCGGCAGACCATAGGCCCAGTCCGGGTCCACGCGGAACGCGGAACTGGCGTCGATCAGGCGGCAGCGGTCTGCCGCCAGAGCCACCGCCTCCCGGGCGGCGTCGTCCGGCAGGCACAGAATGGCCACCTCGGCGGCCTCGAACAGGCGGGCCCGGGCCTCGGGCGATTTGCGCGCCTGTTCGTCGATGGTGAGCAGGCACAGGTCGTCCCGCCGGGCCAGGCGCTCGGCAATCTGCAGGCCGGTGGTGCCGGCTTGTCCGTCGATGAATACCTTTGTCACGACCGGGTAACGCTCATTCGAGGCGCGGCATTCTAGGGGAAATCGCCGCTGATGTCCCTTCGGCCGTCGCTCAGCCGCCGGTTACGACAGGCACCATCGCCACAGCCACAGGAACACCCAGTAGCCGGCCAGCAGGGCTGCCACCGGTACCACGATGGTCTGCACCGTGAATATGACGATCAGATTGACCAGTTGTTCGATGGCCGACTCGACCCGGGCGGTCACGGCATCGAGGCGCGCCCGGACATTGAGCGCCTGGGCCTGCTCGTCGAGCAGGGCGCCGAGGCGGTCCAGCATCGACGGCTGCTGCGGTTCCAGATCCGGCGTCACGGGGCCCGGCGGGGTGGTCTGCAGGGCTTCGATCTGCACCTGAGCGGTCTCGATTTCGCGCAGCGACGCCTCCTGACGTTCCGCCAGCAGCGACTGATCCGCCCATGCCGTGGCCAGGGCGATCAGCGGAAACAGGAATCGGGCGAACAACAACAGGGTGAACGCGCGCAGGGCGACGGTGCGCAGCGCGCCGGGCCGGGGTGCCCACAGCGCCACCAGGGCGGCCACGGCCGCGGCCGACAGCAGCCCGTTCATCCAGGGTCCGACCACGGCTTCGGCCAGCAGCAGCTGTGTGCCCAGGGAGACACAGGCGAGCAGGGCCAGCCACGAGAACTGTTCCACCAGATCGTTCAGGGGGTCCAGGATTTCGCCCACGGTCAGGGTTACGCCGACCCCCACCGGCTGGACCGCCAGTTCCGTGCCCTGGGCCACCGAAATGACCCCGTTCAGCGCCCGCGCCGCGGCAAAGGTGGCCAGCGCCCGCTGCAGGGTGGCGCCGGTGTCGGTGAGCGCGGTGCGGTCCAGGAACTGGGTCCAGGACAGTGCCACGGCCACCGCCAGCAGCACGGTGGCGGCAACCCGCCGCCCCGGCTGCGTCGATGTATCAGGGCCGTTCAATGGCGCTGGCCGTTACTCGACGCCGGACTTCTGCCAGGCGACGAACAGGCTCTCGAGTTTCTCGTTGATGACCGATGCCAGCGAAGCGCGGTCCAGATCGGAGATGCGGGCCAGCACCCGCGGTTTGATGCGGTGCAGGTGCAGCACCGGCCAGGCCTGCTCCAGCTCCCGGAGGTCGCCCTTGGCCAGGACCGGCAGAAACTGATCGTCCCGGGGGCGGTTCTTCATGATGGCTTCGATGCCGGCCCGGAACGGAATCTGGCGCTCACCCAGGGTCCGGTCCTCCTTGACGTTGGCCAGGTACAGCCCCGGCTTGCCGACCAGCTCGCCGGGAACGATGTACAGCCCGGTAGAGACCACGGCCTCGGGCTGAATGTGGAAAAAGGTGTCATGAAAGGCCATGGGGTCCGGCAGGATCACCAGTTTGCGCTGCCACTCCTCGGGAAAGAACATGGTGTAGTTGGTATAGAGCTGCTCCACCGAGGGCGAGTAGACGCACATGGTGGTCTCGAACTGGCGGACGAAGTCCATGGCCCGGTCGCGGTCATTGAAATCGTCGAGATCCCAGGCCAGGTCGGGGTTCTCGGGCAGGCTCGGCTGATCGGGCGGGCTCATGGAGTGGCGCGCGCTGGTCGGGGGCTTGCCGATAGTCTAGTTCGTCTGCTGCGATCCCGCTAACCGGGCAGGCAGCGGTTCAGCCAGTTGCCGATGTCGCCGATCTCCTGGGGGCACACGGCATGGCCCATGGCGTATTCGTGCCATTCCACCTGGTAATTGAGTGCGGTCAGCGCGTCACGGCCGGTCACCGCCCGGCTGATGGGGATCATCGGGTCGGCGTTGCCGTGGGCCATGAAAATCGGCACGTCGACGCTGGCGAAGCTGACTTCAGCCGCCAGGTGTTCGTGATCGTGCACGTAGGTCGACAGGGCCATGATGCCGGCCAGGGTCTGCGGGTAGCGCAGGCCCAGGTGCAGGGCGATGACGCCGCCCTGGGAAAACCCGGCCAGGACGATGCGGTCGGACGCCAGACCGCGGCTCAGTTCCCGCTCCACCAGCCGTTCGATGGCGGCGGCGGACTCACGGATGTCGTCGCTGCCGGCCAGCGGTGCGCGGGGATCGATGTCGTACCAGGCGCGCATCTGCATGCCGGCGTTGATGGTCACCGGCCGCACCGGCGCGTTGGGAAACACGAAGCGCAGCGGCTGCGTCCAGTTCCAGCATCGGCACGATGGGTTCGAAGTCATGGGCGTCGGCACCCAGACCGTGCAGCCAGATTACGCTGCCGACGGCCGTGGCCGGCGGTTCGAGTTCTCGCGGTCCAGTTCAGTTCGGTCGTGGTTCGGCCATGGTGTTCCTGGTCACGGGGGTTTGCACGGTGTCATCCAAATCGTGCAGCAACTGTAAGTTCAGCAGGATTGCGGCAAATCATCCGCAGCCTAACCGTGTGATAATGCCGCCATGGATGATGGACTCGACAGACCCGCTTCGCGGGAGATTACCAATCTCGCGCCCGCACTTGCAATTTCTGAAACCCTACCGCGGCAGGTGGTGGCCGCGAGTATCGCGCTGGTACTGACCGCCGGCGTGACCCTGTCCATTGGCCAGGGCATGCGCCTGGTCATCGATCAGGGCCTGTCGGGCCGGTTCCCAGGATCGTGCTGGAGCGCAGCATCGGTGTTTTTGCCGGCTCTGGTGCTGCTGACCGTCGGCACCTTTGCCCGTTTCTATTTTGTCTCGTGGGTGGGTGAACGGGTCAGCGCAGATCTGCGCAAGGCGGTGTTCAGTCACCTGCTGCAGCTGCACCCGGGGTTTTTTGAGACCAATCAGCCCACGGAGCTGCAATCGCGCATCACCACCGATACCACGCTGCTGCAGACGGTGATCGGCTCGTCGGTGTCCATTGCGCTGCGCAACGCGCTGATGTTTGCCGGCGGGCTGGTGCTGCTGTTCATCACCAATGCCAAGTTGTCATTGATCGTGGTGGCCAGCGTGCCGTTCGTGGTGGCGCCGGTGATTCTGTTCGGGCGCCGGAAAGTCCGCAGCTGTCCCGGCGCAGTCAGGACACCCTGGCCGACGTGGGCAGCTATGCCGGGGAATCGCTCCGCCACATCAAGATGGTGCAGGCGTTCAATCATCAGACATCGACGAGGACAGTCTGTTCGCCGGCGGGTGGAGGTCGCCTTCGCTGTCGCCGCACAGCGTATCCGCCAGCGGGCTCCTGGCTGGTGGCGCTGGTGATGCTGCTGGTGTTGTGCGCCATTGCGCTGATGCTCTGGGTGGGCGGTCAGGATGTCTTCAGCGGTCGGCACTTCTGCCGGCGAACTGGCTGCATTCATCTTCTATGCCTTCATCGTTGCGGGGTCGGTGGGCGCCATCAGCGAGGTCTACAGCGATCTGCAGCGCGCCGCGGGTGCCACCGAGCGGCTGATGGAACTGCTGCAGCCGCGCCCGAGCTGCCGGAGCCGGACACCCCGCAGCCTGCCTTGCCGGCGATGGCGAACTGCGCCTGGAGGTGCGTGGGGTCAGTTTCGTCTATCCCACCCGGCCGGGATCAGACCGTGCTCGCGACGTTGGCTTCAGCGTTGCGCCGGGAGAAATGGTGGCCCTGGTCGGCCCGTCCGGTGCCGGCAAAAGCACGCTGTTTGACCTGCTGCTGCGCTTTCTACGATCCGACCGCGGGCCGTTCTGCTGGACGGGGTGGATCTGCGGCAGCTGGAGCCTGAGGACCTGCGGGCCCAGATCGGTTTTGTGCCTCAGGATCCGGTGCTGTTTGCCGGCACCATCGGCGACAATCTGCTGTTACGGCGCGCCGCAGGCCAGTGAGCAGGATACCTGCCCGCCGCTGCAGCAGGCGCACGCGGCAGACGATTTGAACGCGCTGCCGGAGGGTATTGATACCGTGATCGGTGAAAGTGGCATGAGGCCTCTCCGGTGGCCAGAAACAGCGTCTGGCCATCGCCCGGGCGCTGCTGCCGGAGCCGCGGGTGCTGCTGCTCGATGAAGCCACCAGCGCGCTGGATGCGGACAGCGAAAAACATATCAGACAGAGTGCAGCTCGAGCTTCGCGGCCGGTGTTCGGTGCTGGTGATTGCCCACCGTCTGTCCACAGTCCGCGAAGCCGACCGGATCGTGGTGCTAGAGGCGGGCCGGGTGCTTGCCGATCGGCACTCATTGCTCAGCTGGTGGTCGGACAATCCGCTGTATCGTCGATTTGTCGAGATCCAGTTTGCCAGCCAGTCAAGGGAGCCGGTCGGGATGACACTGGCTGAACAAGGCCGCTAAACTCAACGGCCTATCACTGCTGCGTCACTCTGGGTAACGCAAGCGTGTACCAAAACTGACTTCAGACAGGAACAAGAGGGGAAACTATGGGACCACTCACAGGATTCAAAATCATCGAACTGGCCGGCATTGGACCAGGGCCTTTCTGCGGCATGATGCTCTCGGACATGGGCGCAGAAGTTATCCGGGTTGACCGCAAATCCGGTCGGCCGGGCCGTTCGAAAGATGTGCTGTCCCGCAATCGCCACTCCATAGCCGTGGACCTGAAGAGTCCGGAAGGGGTGGAAACCGTGCTGCGCCTGGTGGAGTCTGCTGATGGACTGTTCGAGGGTTTCCGCCCCGGTGTCACCGAACGCCTGGGTCTGGGCCCGGACGGCTGTCTGGCGCGCAATCCCAAGCTGGTCTATGGCCGCATGACCGGCTGGGGTCAGGATGGACCGCTGGCGCAGGCCGCCGGCCATGACATCAACTACATCGCGCTGACCGGCGCGCTGCACGCATCCGGCCGGCAGGGCGAACGCCCGGTACCGCCGCTGAACCTGGTTGGCGACTTTGGCGGTGGCGGAATGCTGCTGGCCTTCGGCCTGGTGTGCGGCATGCTGGAAGCCCAGAAATCGGGTAAAGGTCAGGTGGTGGATGCGGCCATGGTCGATGGCGCGGCCACGTTGATGGCCATGTTCTTCACCATGGGCGCGGCGGGTGCATTTACCGATCAGCGCGGCACCAACCTGCTCGATGGCGGCGCGCACTTCTACGACACCTACGAGACCGCCGACGGCAAGTACGTCTCCGTGGGGTCGATCGAGCCGCAGTTCTACGCGCTGCTGCTGAAGCACACGGGCCAGGACCCGGCCGAGTGGCCCGAGATGGACCGCACGCGCTGGCCGGAGCTCAAGCTCGAGATGGCGGCGATCTTCAAGCAGAAGAACTCGCGACGAGTGGTGCGAGATCATGGAAGGTAGCGACGTCTGCTTTGCGCCGGTGCTGTCCATCTTCGAAGCGCCCGAGCATCCACACAACAGAGCCAGAGGTACGTTCGTCGAGATCGACGGCGTACCCCAGCCGGCGCCCTCGCCGAGATTCTCGCGCACTGTGCCCGAGATTTCCCATGCCGCGCCGGCAGCGGGCAGCGATTCCGAGTCGGTACTGGCCGACTGCGGGTTCAGCGCCGATGAGATTGCCGCATTGCGAAAGGAGGCGGTGATTCCCGGTAGCTGACGTCCGGAGCCGACGGCGACCGGGGGCCGCCGTCCACCGGGTGCGGGGGGTGATGCGCCAGCGGGGGGAGCATAGGGGCACACAGGGAGAAACGCATGAGCGTCGAACTATTGGATTCGCCGCGGTTCTACGGATACCGCGTGCGCCGGCAGATCATGGGCAAGACCTACCAGGAGTACTTCTCGCTCAAGGACAACGGTAAACGCATCCGCGGTGAACGGCGCGCCGAGGTCAAGGCCACGGCCGAAGCCCGTGACGCGGAACTGGAACGTCAGCAGGACAAGCTGCACGAACGCCGGGCCCGGGAGATCCGCGTCGACAGCAGCGGGCAGGTACGGGGCATCCTGTGCCGGCTGAAGGCCGAGAAGAGCGGTAACCGCACGCCGGTGTTCCAGATTGGGGTGATGTCGCTGCTCGACGGGCGCATCGTCAATACCACGGTGTCGATCAACAAGTTCGGTGTCGAGGAAGCCTGGCAGCGGGCCGTGGACTTCTACGCCAGGCACAAGAAGATCGGCCGCCGTACCGCCGCCTACCGGGCATTGCTCGAGGCGCAACCGAGTGAGGCTCAGGTCAAGCGGATGCTGGCGGCCCGCAAGAGCGGCGGCCGGACCCGACGCAACGCCCGGGGACGCGGTTGAGCTACGCGGAAGAATATCGCTGGTCTCTGACCGACCCGGAAGGGTTCTGGGCCGACAAGGCCCGGCGCCTGCCGTGGGTGGAGTTTCCCAGGCAGATTCTCGGGCAGGACGACCAGGGCGTCTGGCGCTGGTTCGCCGATGGCGTCACCAACACCGCCTGGCTGGCCCTGGACCGGCATGTGGAGGCGGGCCGTGGTGACGTCACCGCACTGATCTACGACTCGCCGGTGACCGGCACCATCGAGCGCTTCAGTTACGCCGAGCTCACCGAACGGGTCGCCAGAACGGCCGGGGCGCTGCGTGACCTCGGAGTCGGCGTCGGCGACCGGGTGGTGGTGTACATGCCCATGGTGCCGGAAGCGGCCATCGCCATGCTGGCCTGCGCCCGCATCGGCGCCATCCACTCGGTGGTGTTCGGCGGCTTCGCATCCCGGGAACTGGCGGCCCGCATCGACGATGCCAGACCCCGGGTGGTGCTGTCGGCCTCCTGCGGTATCGAGTTCAGCGACCCCATTCCCTATCAGCCGCTGCTTACCGGCGCCATCGATCAGGCCGAACACAAGCCGGAACACGTGGTCATGCTGCAGCGTCCCCAGGCGCCGGCGGATCTCGAAGCGAGTGGTTACCTGGACTGGCGCGCCTGGGAAGCGGCGGCGGAACCGGCGCCCTGGGTACCGCTGGCGGCCACCGACCCGCTCTACATCCTGTATACCTCCGGCACCACCGGTAAACCCAAGGGCGTGCTGCGGGACCATGGCGGCCACGCGGTGGCGCTCAACTACAGCATGAGCGCCATTTACGACGTGGGTCCGGAGGACGTGTTCTGGGCCGCTTCGGACGTGGGCTGGGTGGTCGGCCACAGCTACATCGTGTACGGCCCGCTGATTGCCGGCTGTACGTCCGTGCTGTACGAAGGCAAGCCGGTTCGCACGCCCGATGCCGGCGCCTACTGGCGGGTGATCGAGGCGCATCGGGTCAAGAGCTTCTTCGTTGCGCCCACCGCGTTCCGGGCCATCCGTAAGGAAGATCCCGAATGCCGGCTCAAGGCCGGCTACGACATTTCGTCGCTGGCCTATCAGTTCGTGGCCGGCGAGCGTCTCGATCCGCCCACTTATCACTGGCTCGAGGAGCACCTCGGTATTCCGGTGATCGACCACTGGTGGCAGACGGAAACCGGCTGGTCCATCTGCGCCAACATGGCGGGGGTGGAGTTGCTCGAGACCCGGCCCGGATCGCCGACCCTGCCGGTGCCGGGTTACGACCTGCGGATTCTCGACGACGCGGGTCAGGAAGCGGGCGTTGGTCAGGAAGGCGCCGTGGTTCTGAAGTCTCCCCTGCCGCCGGGCGCGCTGCCCACGGTATGGGGTGACCATGCGCGGTTTCTGGATGCCTATTTCTCGCAGTACGACGGCTTCTATTTCACCGGCGACGAAGGTTACCGGGACGCCGATGGTTACGTTTACATCATGGGTCGCATGGATGACGTCATCAACGTCGCCGGGCACCGCCTCTCCACGGGCCAGATGGAGGAGGTGGTCGCCGGCCACCCGGCGGTGGCCGAGTGTGCGGTGGTGGGTCTCGCCGACCCGGACAAGGGCCAGGTGCCGGTCGGCCTGGTCCTGATCAAGGACGGCGTCAATCAGGATCCGGCGGAGCTCGAAGCGGAACTGGTGGCCATGGTCCGCCAGCAGGTCGGAGCGTTCGCCAACTTCAAGCGCGCGGTGGTGGTCAAACGGCTGCCCAAGACCCGCTCCGGCAAAATCCTGCGCCAGGTGGTGCGCAAGATGGCCGATGGCGCGAGCTACAGCGTTCCGTCCACCATCGACGACATGGCGATTCTGCCGGAGATTGCCGAGGCGCTGCAGGCCAGGGGCCTGATGCGCTCAGCGGAGTCGTCATGATCATCGTTCACGGCACCATTCCCATCCGGCCGGATTGCCGCGATCAGGCGTTGCGCCTGGCGCGTGGCATGACCGAGGCGACCCGGTCCGAGCCGGGCTGTCTTTCCTACGAGTTCTACGTCGGACTTTCCGATCCCAACACCCTGATGCTGTTTCAGGAGTGGGAGACCATGGAATCGCTCATGCGCCACTTTCAGACCCCGCACATGGAGGCCTTTCTGAAGGCGTTGCCCGATGTGCTGTCCGGACAGATCACCACCCGCCGCTATGCCGTTCAGAGTGTCGACGAAGACGAAGTAGAAGGCAGCGAGACGGACGACTCGGGGCCCGCCGGGGCTGGCAGCGCCGGTGAGGGCGGACCGGTCATTCACTGATTGCCGGGTGCCGCGCCGAGCCGGCGCATGGCCAGACAGGCCACCGTGATCAGCCCCACCGCGAAGCCGGTTTCCCACAGAGCGGCGCCACGCAGGTCGGCAGTGGACGCTTCCACCGCACCGTGTACAAAGTACAGCGACGCGGCCAGCACGGCGTAGAAGTAGCCGCGGTGGGTGCCGCGCAGTACCCCGGGCAGCACCAGCAGAATCGGCGCCACCTGGATCAGGAACCACAGAGCGTTGCTCAGGGGATCCGGCAGGGGCTCGAGAAAGAACTGACGCAGACCGGTGATCGCGAACAGGCTGCCGAGCAGCACCAGCGCCAGGAACTGAAATCCTTTCATCCGGCCTCCGCTAGCGGTCCGACGGCGCCGCCAGGCGCAACGCCACATCGGCCAGGCGCACGCCAAGAGCCCGCGCCAGCCGTTGTTCGGTGTCGGTCAGGTGGGCCCGGCCTTCGGCGCCGGAAACATGACTGGCGCCGTAGGGCGTGCCGCCGCTGGTGGTTTCGTTGAGGCCGGGTTCGCTGTATGGCAGGCCCACAAGCAGCATGCCGTGGTGCAGCAGCGGCAGCATCATGCTGAGCAGGGTGCTCTCCTGGCCGCCGTGCAGGGAGCCGGTGGAACAGAACGCCGCCGCCGGTTTGCCGGCGAGGCGGTGCGCCAGCCACAGGTCCACGGTGCCGTCGAGAAAGAACTTGAGCGGCGCCGCCATGTTGCCGAACCGGGTCGGGGAGCCGATCGCCAGCCCCGCGCATCCGGCCAGATCGTCCTTGCTGCAGTAAAGGGCGCCGTCTTCGGGAATGGCCGGCAGGGTCTGTTCGGTGGCCGCGGACACCGGCGCGACGGTGCGTAACCGGGCTTCCACCAGGGCATCGGCGCCACCGCGGTCCTGCACGCCGCGTGCAATCTGACGGGCCAGGTTGGCGGTGCCGCCGGAACGGCTGTAGTAAAGCACCAGAACGTAGGGGCGGCTCATGGCGCCACCACCGGACCCGCGGCGTCGGGAGCCGTCCGGGAAACCGCGCTCATCAGAGGATGCTGAGCACGTTTTCCGGCGGACGCCCCAGCGCCGCCCCTTTCGGGGTGACCACGATGGGCCGTTCGATGAGAATCGGATGTTCGCACATGGCCTGAATCAGCGCCTGATCCGACAGGTCGTCCCGGTCCAGTTCCAGTTTCCGGTACTCGGCTTCCTTGCGGCGCATCAGCGCCCTCGGCTGCAGGGCGAGTCGTTCGAGCAGCCCGGTCAGCGTGGCGGGATCGGGCGGATCTTCCAGATAGGCGATGATCCGTGGTTCGATGCCGTGCTCTTCGAGCAGCGCCAGGGTCTGGCGTGACTTGGAACAGCACGGATTGTGATAGATAGTGACCTGCATGCCGCGCATGGTAGCCGAGCGCGCCGGTGCTCGCAGCAACCTTCCAACGGCAGCAAGTTGATGGACCTGGACGGCAATATGAATCGATCGGTATCGCGGATGTTGGCGCTGGCGGCCGTGCTCTGGCTGGCGGGGTGCAGTCAGAGCGAAGTGCGGCTGGCGGATGGCCGGACGACCACCTGGAACCAATGGCGCGGTCAGTGGCTGCTGATCAACTACTGGGCCGAATGGTGTGCGCCGTGCCGCAAGGAGATCCCCGAGCTCAATCGCCTGCAGCGGGAGGCCGGTAACGTCACCGTGCTCGGCGTGAACTTCGACGGTCTGGAGGGCGAGACTCTCACCGCGTTGATGGGCCAATTGGGGATCCGCTTTCCGGTGCTGGTAGACGATCCGGGCCCACGCTGGCAACTGGACCGTCCCAGCGTGTTGCCGAGCACCCTGGTCATCGACCCTGAGGGGGAGTTGCGGGAAGTGCTGGTCGGCCCCCAGACCTACGAGAGTCTGGCGCGGGCCGTCAACCTGACCTCGGAAGTGTGAACGGCGCCGCCGCGTTGCTTGTGCCGGTTACTGGTACCGGCAGGCCTTCAGGCCGTAGCTCTGGCAACTCGCCTGCAGTTGCGGCAGATCGGCCGAGGTCTTGTTGCGCCAGGTCCGGCGCCACGCGCCCACCACCAGCTCCGGGTACTTGAGGCGGCCGCGGCTGCCGTTGTAGCGGGCCAGGGCATCCACCAGATCACCTTTGGACACCTCCAGGTAGTGGGCCAGGATGGTGGTGCCGTAGATGACGTTGGTTTCCACGTCGGTCAGGTTGTCCTGGGGCCGGCCCAGTTCCAGCCGCCAGAACGGCATCACCTGCATCAATCCCTGGGCGCCGACCCGGGAGATGGCGAACCGGTCGAAGGCGCTTTCGATCTGCATGACTGCCAGCACCAGGTCGGCATCCAGGTTCTGGCGGTGGGCTTCCCGGTACACGATGCGCAGCAGGTCCAGGCGCTCCTGATGGTCGTCCAGGTATCGCGTCAATCGCTGTTCCGAGGCCCGCAGCCAGACTTCGGCGTCGTAGCGGTCCACGGCTTCGCTGGTGTCCGCCAGGCTGATGGCCAGTTTGCCGATCAACGCCGCATCGGATTCCGTCTGCAGCGCCGGATCGGCGCCGGGCGAGGCGCTGGCCGCCAGGGGCCCAGCCAGCGCCATCAGCAGGGCTGCGGCGACTGCCGCGGCCCTGCCACGGGCGCGGCCCGGCCGGCGCTTGCTGCCGCCGTCACACCCGAACCTGCGGCGGCCGGCTCTCATCGATCTCCGCTGGCGGCGCCCGGCGCCGTGAGCTGGGCGAGCAGTTCCGCCAGGGGGGCGCTGCGGCTCTCGCCGCTGGTGCGGTTCAGATACTCGACGTTACCGTCCTTCAGTCCCCGGTCGCCGATGGTGATCCGGTGCGGCAGGCCGATCAGGTCCGCGTCGGCAAACTTGATCCCCGGGCGTTCGTCTCTGTCGTCGAGCAGCGTTTCCACGTTCGCGTCCGTGAGTTGACGGTAGGTCTGGTCGGCGGCGGCGCGTACCGCCTCGGACTTATGATAGTTGAGCGCCAGCACGTGAACCTGAAAGGGTGCGATGGGCTCCGGCCATTTGATGCCGACTTCGTCATGGTTCTGTTCGATGATGGCGGCCACCATGCGGGTGATGCCGATGCCGTAGCAGCCCATGATGGGGGCAATTCCACGCCCGTTGGCGTCCAGTACCCGGGCCTCCATGGGTTCGCTGTAGACCTGGCCGAGCTGGAAGATGTGGCCCACTTCGATGCCCCGCAGGAACGCCAGGTGGCCCTGGCCGCCAGGTGCCGGGTCACCTGCCTTGACGTTGCGGATGTCCACCACGTGATCGTCGGCAACGGTCACGTCGACGTTCCAGTTGCCGCCGGTGTGGTGATAGCCGTCGCGGTTGGCGCCGCAGACGAAGTCGGCCACGCCGCGGGCATGTTGGTCGACGAACACGGGCACTGGCAATCCCACCGGGCCGATCGAGCCGGGCCCGGCGCCGGCGGCCGCGGTGATGTCGGCGTCTGCGGCGAAGCGCAGCGGGGCCTCCACGCCGGGCAGATTCTGGGCCTTGATCTCATTCAGCTCGTCGTCGCCCTTCAGCACCAGTGCCACCAGCCCATCTTCGCCGTGCACCAACAGGGTTTTCAGGCACCGGGAGGCGGGCACCTCCAGCAGCGCCGAGACGTCGGCAATGGTGCCTGCCCCCGGCGTGGCCACCGTTTCCAGCGTGGCCTGGCCGCCGGTCGCGGGAGCCGGTGCGGGGCTTTCGGCCTTTTCGAGGTTGGCCGCGTAGTCACCGCCGGTCGCGTAGGCGATCACGTCTTCGCCGGAGTCGGCGAGGACGTGGAACTCGTGACTGTTGCTGCCGCCGATGTTGCCGCTGTCGGCTTCCACCGCGCGGAAGTCGAGCGCCATCCGGCTCAGGATGCGGCCGTAGCAGTCGTACATCTCCCGATAGGTTTCGTCGAAGCTGTCCTGGTCGACGTGAAAGGAGTAGCCGTCCTTCATGGTGAACTCGCGGGCCCGCATGACGCCGAAGCGGGGACGGATCTCGTCGCGGAATTTGGTCTGGATCTGAAAGAAGTTGACCGGTAGCTGCCGATAGCTGTGCACCTCGCGGCGGAACAGGTCGGTGATGACTTCCTCGTGGGTGGGGCCGAGGCAGAAGTCGCGTTGGTGGCGGTCATGCATCCGCAGCATTTCCGGCCCCATTTTCGACCAGCGCCCGGACTCCAGCCACAACTCCGCGGGCTGCACCACGGGCATCAGTACTTCCTGGGCGCCACTGCGGGTCAGCTCCTCACGCACGATGGATTCGACCTTGCGCAACACCCGCAGGCCCAGCGGCAGCCAGGTGTAGAGGCCCGCCGCGACCTGCCGGATCAGGCCGGCCCGCAGCATCAGCCGGTGGCTGGCTACCTCGGCGCCGGCGGGGGTTTCCTTGATCGTGGGAATGAGCTGCTGGCTCTGGCGCATGGGGGCGGTCCTGAGTGGCCCGCATGGCGGGCGGGTTGCTATCGGCGACTTCCTGCGAAGTGTGAATTCTGAACGAAATCCGAACGAAAAAGGGGCCGGTTGGCGTACCAAACGGCCCCTTTCGAGGAAACGGAACTGGGGCTGGGATCAGCCGACCATTTCCTTGAGCCGCTTGAGCGGGGTAGCCCGCACGCGGGTCGTAGCCGGTTTTGCCGCAATGACGATTTCTTCGCCGGTTGCGGGGTTTCGGCCCATCCGTTTCTTGGTGGCCGGCCGCTTCACGGCGCGGATCTTCAGCAGGCCGGGCAGGGTGAACTCACCCACCGCGCGCTTCTTGATGTGGCGCTCGATCAGGTTTTCCAGTTCGACCAGAACCGAGTCGACCTGTTTGCGGGTCAGGTCGGTGCGCTCGGCGAGTTCGTTGAGGATCCCGGTCTTGGTCATTTTCTGGCTGAGGGCTGCGCCTGCGGCCGGTGCTTTCTTGGCGGGCGCCTTCTTAGCCGCGGGACGCTTGGCCGCCGCCTTTTTCTTGGCGGGCGCCTTCTTGGCGGGGGCCTTGCGTTTGGCTGGAGCTTTCTTGGTAGCCATTCATCATTCCCTTTGCAGTGATTAACTAAACGGGGCAATTCCGCTCTCGGTTCGACGGGACCCGCTCTCGCTTGCCTGTCGAACACCGGGGTTTCACCCAGTTCCTATTGAGAAACCTCTGCACATCCGCGGGATCTCAATGCGGCGCTTTATAGCTTATGCGCTGGGCGCAGGCAACAAAATTGCAGCGAAATCGCTGTATTTTTGTTGATTTTTTTACGATCATGCGCCGCTTCCGGAAGTGCCGCCCCGCGAGAACAGAGCCATGCCGATCTACGAATACCGTTGTGACAACTGCGGTCATGAGTTCGAGACCATCCAGAAGGTGTCGGAGGACCCGCTGAAAACCTGCCCGGCCTGCGCCGAGGACGGCCTGCGCAAGAAGATCTCCGCAGCCGGATTCCGCCTCAAAGGCGGCGGCTGGTACGAAACCGACTTCAAGAAAGGGTCGAAGAAAAACGTCGCCGGCGCGGACGCGGCTGCGGGCAGCAGCGCCGACGGCAACGGTTCCAGCACCGGCGCCAAGAGCGAGAAGTCGGACGGCGGCACGTCGTCCAAAAGCACGAATGCCGGCAGCGGCGCCAGCGGCGGGGCCACCTCCGGTGGCGGCACCGGCAAGTCGGAATAGAACGGGTCAGAAAGAATGCGCAGCCATTATTGCGGCGAAATCAGAGCCGGCCACGTCGGCGAACAGGTGGAACTGGTCGGCTGGGTGCACCGCCGCCGCGATCACGGGGGGGTGATCTTTCTCGACATCCGTGACCGCACCGGCATCGTGCAGGTGGTCTACGACCCGGATACCGAGGACAGCTTCGCGACTGCCGACCGGGTTCGCGGTGAGTTCGTGCTGCACATGACCGGACGGGTCCGGCCGCGTCCGGAAGGCACCGTGAACCCGGACATGGATACCGGGGAGATCGAGGTGCTCGGGGCGAGCCTGGAGATTCTGAACCCTTCCGCAACGCCGCCTTTTCAGCTCGACGAGCACTCCGACGCCGGCGAGGACGTCCGGCTCAAGCACCGCTACCTGGACCTGCGCCGTCCGGAGGTGCAGCAACGCCTGCACCAGCGCGCCCGTATCGTCAGCAGTGTGCGCCGGTTTCTCGAGAGCGAAGGCTATTGGGAAGTGGAAACGCCGACCCTCACCAAGCCGACGCCGGAAGGCGCCCGGGACTACCTGGTGCCGAGCCGCACCCATCCCGGCGAGTTCTTTGCCTTGCCCCAATCGCCGCAGATCTTCAAACAGCTCCTGATGGTTGCCGGCTTCGACAAGTACTACCAGGTCGCGCGCTGTTATCGCGACGAGGACCTGCGCCACGATCGCCAGCCGGAATTCACCCAGATCGACATCGAGGCCTCATTCGTTGCCGAAGAGGACGTGCGCAGGCTGACCGAACGCATGCTCAAACAGGTATTCCGCGAAGTGCTGAACGTCGAGCTGCAGGACTTTCCGGTACTGAGCTACGACGATGCCATGCGCCGCTACGGCAGCGACAAGCCGGATCTGCGCAATCCGCTGGAACTGGTGGATGTCGCGGACGTCATGCGTGAGGTCGAGTTCAAGGTCTTCAACGCGCCGGCCAACGACCCGGCGGGCCGGGTGGTGGCGTTGCGCGCACCGGGGGGCGCCCGCCTCAGCCGCAAGGTCATCGACGACTACACCGGATTCGTCGCCCGCTACGGCGCCAAGGGCCTGGCCTATATCAAGGTCAACGAACTGGCCGCCGGGAGTGCCGGGCTGCAGTCGCCGATTCTCAAGTTCCTGCCGGAGCCGGTGGTGCTCGAGGTGCTGAAGCGGGTTGGCGCCGAGGACGGCGACGTGGTGTTCTTCGGCGCTGACTCGGCCACCGTGGTGGCGGATGCCATGGGGGCACTGCGTGGCGAACTCGGCCGTGACCTGGAACTCACCGGCAGCGGCTGGGCGCCGTGCTGGGTAGTCGACTGGCCGATGTTCGAGCGCACCCGCGATGGCCATCTGGCGCCGGCCCATCACCCGTTCACCCGCCCGACCTGCAGTGCCGAGGCGCTGCTCGCGGATCCGGTCAAGGCCAAGGCGGCCGCCTACGACGTGGTGCTGAACGGCTACGAACTGGGCGGCGGCTCGCTGCGGATCCACGAGGAAGCCACCCAGAACGCCGTGTTCGAAGTGCTCAACATGGCCCAGGAAGCCGAGGTCAAGTTCGGCTTTCTGCTGGACGCGCTCAAGTTCGGCTGTCCGCCGCACGGCGGCATTGCCATCGGCCTGGACCGGCTGGTGATGCTGATGACCGGCACCCACGCGATCCGCGACGTCATTGCCTTCCCCAAGACTCAGACCGCGGCCTGCCTGATGAGCGGCGCGCCCAGTCCGGCCGACGAGCACCAGTTGCGGGAGTTGCACATCCGCCTGCGTAAGACCGAGAGCGGAAGCTGAGACCATGGCCGGACACAGCAAATGGGCCAACATCAAGCACAAGAAGGCGCGCCAGGACGCCAAGCGCGGCAAGGTCTTCACCAAGATCATCCGGGAAATCACCGTGGCCGCGCGGCTCGGCGGCGGCGATCCCGCTGACAACCCACGGCTGCGCGCGGCCATGGACAAAGCCCTGGGCCAGAACATGCCCAAGGACACCATCGAGCGCGCCATCGAACGCGGCGCCGGCGGCGGCGAAGGCAGCAACGTCGAGGAACTGACCTACGAAGGTTATGCGCCCGGCGGGGTAGCGGTGCTGGTGGAGGCCATGACCGACAACCGCAACCGCACCGTGGCAGAAGTGCGCCATGCGTTCAGCAAACACGGCGGCAATCTGGGTACCGACGGCTCGGTGGCGTACCTGTTCACGAAGCGCGGGGTGGTGAGTTTCGCGCCCGGGGTCGACGAAGAGCGGGTCATGGAAGTGGCCCTGGAGGCAGGGGCCGAGGACATCGATCTGGATGAAGACGGCAGCGTCACCGTGACCACCCCATGGGAAGGTCTGGCCGATGTGGTGGCGGCACTACGGGCCGCCGATCTGACGCCGGAAGACGCCGACGTGTCCATGGTGCCCAGTAACTACGTGCCGCTGGAAGACGAGCAGGCGCTGGCAGCGCTCAAACTGGTAGACGCGCTCGAGGAACTCGACGACGTGCAGAACGTTTTCAGCAACGGGGATTTTCCGGACAGCGCCTACGGTGACTGAGCCGGTCCGGCAGCGGCCTGCACGAATTCTCGGTATCGACCCCGGCTCCCGGGCCACGGGCTACGGCATCGTCGAGTCCCGGCGGTCCGGCATCAGCTACGTGGCCAGCGGCTGTATCCGGCCGTCGCAGTCCGGCTCCTTCGTCGACCGGCTGGGCGATATCTACCAGGGGATCGCTACCCTGATCCGTGAGCACGAACCGGATCAGGTGGCGGTCGAGGAAGTGTTTCTGGCCAAGAGCGCCGCCTCGGCGCTGAAACTGGGCCAGGCCCGCGGCGCCGCCATAGCCGCCGCCGTGGCGGCGGGTCTGCCGGTGGCGGAGTACGCTGCCCGGACCGTCAAACTGGCCGTGGTCGGTACCGGCAAGGCCGGCAAGGACCAGGTTCAGCATATGGTCCGGACCCTGCTCAAGTTGCCGGGCAATCCGGCGCCGGATGCCGCCGACGCCCTTGCGATTGCCATTTGTCACGTCAATACTGCGCGCTTGATAGAACGATAGGAATCGTCTGTAACCCTATGATAGGCCGAATAGAAGGGCACCTTGTCGAGATCACCGACAACGTCATTCTCGTGGCCTGCGGCGGGGTCGGATACGAGTTGGAAGTGACTCACAACGTGCTGGCCGCGCTGCCCGGCCGCGACAAGCCGGTATGCCTGTACACCCACTTCGTGGTGCGCGAGGACGCTCAGCAGCTCTATGGCTTCGCGTCCCGGGCGGAGCGCGATCTGTTCCGGGTGTTCATCCGCATCAGCGGGGTCGGACCGAAACTGGCGCTGGCGCTGCTGTCGAGCATGACGGTGGTGGAACTGGCGGCCTCGGTAAAGGCCGGCGACGTCGACGTGTTGATCCGGGTGCCCGGGGTGGGACGCAAGAAGGCGGAACGTCTGCTGGTGGAGTTGAAGGACAAGCTGCCGGAGGTCGCGCCGCCGCCGCTGGCCGCGGTCACCTCCGCTACCGGGCGGGCCGCCGCGGCGGAAGCGGAGCAGGCACTGGTCAGCCTGGGTTACCGCCCGCCTGAGGCGGCGCGCCTGGTAGGCGCCGTGAAGGACGATGGCGCCACCGCCGAAGCGCTGGTGCGGGCGGCCCTCAAGCGGGTGGCGCAACAGGCGCCGGCGGCGACATGACCATCGAGCCCGATCGTCTGGTGGATGCCGCCGAGCAGTCCGACGAGGTCCGAATCGATCGTGCCCTGCGTCCGGTGCGCCTGGCCGAATACGTGGGGCAGGACGACGTCAAAGCGCAGATGGAGGTTTTCATCCAGGCGGCGCGGGGGCGCAGCGAAGCGCTCGACCACACCCTGATCTTCGGCCCGCCGGGGCTCGGCAAGACGACCCTCGCGCACATCATCGCCCAGGAGATGGGCGTCACCCTGAAGTCCACGTCCGGCCCGGTGCTGGAGCGGCCGGCGGAACTGGCCGCCCTGCTGACCAACCTGGAAGCCGGTGACGTGCTGTTCGTCGACGAGATCCACCGCCTCAGCCCGGTGGTGGAGGAAATCCTCTATCCGGCCATGGAGGACTATCAGATCGACATTCTGATCGGGGAAGGGCCGGCCGCCCGATCGCTGAAACTGGACCTGCCGCGCTTCACCCTGGTCGGCGCGACCACCCGCGCCGGTCTTCTGACTTCACCGCTGCGCGACCGCTTCGGCATCGTTCAGCGGCTGGAGTTCTACAGCGAGGAGCAGCTCACCGAGATCGTGGTTCGTTCCGCCGCCAAACTGGCGGTCACGGTCCGCCCCGACGGCGCCACGGAAGTGGCGCGCCGGTCCCGCGGCACGCCACGCATCGCCAACCGGCTGCTCAGGCGGGTGCGCGACTTTGCCGAGGTGCGGGCCGACGGGGTGGTCAGCCGCGACGTGGCGGACGAGGCCCTGAAGATGCTGAGCGTGGACCGGGCCGGATTCGACAGCATGGACCGGCGCCTGCTGGAAACCATCATGGACAAGTTCGGTGGCGGCCCGGTCGGCATCGACTCGCTGGCGGCGGCCATCAGCGAGGAACGGGACACCATTGAAGACGTGCTGGAGCCGTATCTGATTCAGCAGGGGTACCTGATGCGGACCCCGCGCGGCCGGGTGGTGACCGATCAGGCTTATCTGCACTTTGGCCTCGAACGGCCGCTGCGCCCGGGCGCGGACCCCGCTCCTGGCCAGAGCCCACTCGACCTGGATTGACCCAAGGACCACGGCCGTCCCAAAGAACTGTTTGCGGCGAACACGAAGGAGCGTCAATTGCCGGAAAAACTTTCCATATTCGAACTCATCGCCAACGCCAGCCTGCTGGTGCAGGGGGTCATGGCCGTGCTGCTGCTGGCGTCGCTGGTCTCCTGGGTGATGATCTTTCAGCGCTGGTTCTTCCTGCGCCGCATCGAGAGCGAGATCGAGGAATTCGAGGATCACTTCTGGTCCGGCATCGACCTGCGCCAGCTCTACGGTGAGTTGTCCGATCAGGAGGGCCTGACCGGCATCGAGTCCATGTTCGTCGCCGGCTTCAAGGAATTCACCCGGCTGAGCGATGACGGCAGCGGCGATCCGGACGCCATCATGCAGGGCGTACAGCGCTCCATGCGTATCTCGCTGCTGCGCGAAGAGGAGCGGCTGTCCACCCATCTGCCATTTCTGGCCACGGTGGGCTCGACCAGTCCGTACGTGGGCTTGTTCGGCACCGTGTGGGGGATCATGAATTCGTTCCGCAGCCTCGCCAACATGACCCAGGCGACCCTGGCGTCGGTGGCCCCCGGCATCTCGGAAGCGCTGGTGGCTACGGCCATGGGCCTGTTCGCGGCGATTCCCGCCGTGATCGGCTACAACCGCTTCTCGGCACGGGTGGAGAACCTGATGAAGCATTACGAAGCGTTCAGCGACGAACTGGTCGGCATCCTGCACCGGGTTGCCCACGCCAGGCAGGGGTGATCGACAGCCATGGCCGCACGACGTAAACCCATGTCCGAGATCAACGTGGTGCCATACATCGATGTGATGCTGGTGCTGCTGGTGATCTTCATGGCCACCGCGCCGCTGCTGACCCAGGGGGTGGTGGTGGATCTGCCGGACGCGCCTTCGGAACCGGTGGATTCCAACGACGAAGACCCGCTGGTCGTTTCGGTACGCTCCGATGGCGCGATCTTCCTGAACCTCGGCATTCAGAACGCCGACGACGAAGGCACCCGGGTCACGATCTATTCGCTGGAGGACCAGGCCGGCAAAATCCTGGGCGCGCGGCCGGACGTGCCGGTCTACGTGAAGGCCGACCACACGCTGGACTACGGAACCGTGGTGCGGGTGATGACGGCCCTGCAGAAGTCCGGTGCCGCCAGCGTCGGCCTCATCACCGAACCACCGGAAACGGTGGAAAGCTGACAGCCACGTGGTAACCGCGGTTCGACATTACGGGCTGCCGCTGCTGCTGGCCCTGCTGCTGCACGTAGCGGCGGCCATGGCGCTCTACGGCAATTGGAACCCGTCCACGGTGGAGCGGGTGGTGCTGCGGCCCCAGGCCGTGCAGTCGAAGCTGATCATGCTGGAACCGCGCAGCCAGCCGGCGCCGCCGCCGAAATCCCAGCCGGCCCCGCAGCCCCAGCCCGACCGGGCGGCCCAGGAACGCCGGGCCGCGGAGGAAGCGGCGGCCCGCAAACGGGCCGAAGCGGAGCGCCAGCGGGTCCAGGAGCAGGCACAGGCGCAGGCGCGGCAACGGGCCGAGGAAGAGGCCGCCCGGCGCCAGGCCGAGGAACGGGCCCGGGAGCGCGAGCGCCAGGAGCGGCTGGACGCGCTGTCCCAGAGCGCCTTCCAGGACGCTCTGCAGGAAGAAGCCTCGGAACTGGCCGCGCTCGATGCCCAGGCCGACGCCGAGGTCGCCCAGTCGTACCGCCAGGGTATCTACCAGGCGGTGGTGGCCAACTGGTCGCGGCCGCCGTCGGCACGCAACCGTATGGAGGCCAAGCTGCTGGTGGAACTGGTGCCCACCGGCGACGTGGTATCGGTGACCGTGGTCGAATCCAGCGGCAACGTGGCATTCGACCGTTCCGCGGAGGCCGCGGTGCGCAAGGCGCGGCGTTTCGAGGTACCCAAGGAGCCGGAAGTGTTCGAGCAGTACTTCCGTCGCTTTACCCTGTTGTTCAGACCGGAGGATCTGTTGCGGTGAGAGTTGTGGAAGTCATGGGCGCGACCCTGTTGGCCGGCATCCTGATCAGCCTGGCGGCGTCCGCTTACGGCGCCGAAACCCTGGACACCATCATCATCGATGCGGGCTACGACAAGCAGACCCGGGTCGCCGTGGTGCCGTTCCAGAGTGGGCCGGAGTTCTCGGGCCAGCCGGAGATGTCCGACATCGTGGCCTTCGACCTGTCGCGCAGCGGCCAGTTCGCGCCGCTCGCGCGGGACAACATGCTGTCGTTTCCCGGCCAGCCGGATCAGGTGTTCTTCCGCGACTGGCGCATCCTCGGCATGGAGTACGTGGTGATCGGCAATCTGGCCACGATCGCCAGCGGCGACACGCGGGTGCGCTACTGGGTGTTCGACGTGGTCAACGAACGGCAGATGATTGCCGGCGAGACCACCGGCACCCGCGCCCAGTGGCGGGACATGGGTCACGAGGTGGCGGACGCGGTGTACGAGGCCATTACCGGCGTTCCGGGCGCGTTCTCCACCAAGATTCTGTACGTGCTGGCGCGCAATGCGGGATCCCCCGACGCCAGCTACTCCCTGGAAATGGCCGATTCGGACGGCGAACGTTCGCGGACCCTGTTCAGTTCCCGGGAGCCGATCATGTCGCCGAGCTGGGGTCCCGATGGGCGCCAGGTGGCGTATGTGTCCTGGGAGACCGGCCGCCAGACCATCATCATTCAGGACATTACCAGTGGCGCCCGGGAAATCATCACCCGGTTCTCGGGCATCAACGGGTCGCCGGTGTTCTCGCCGGACGGCAGAAGCCTGGCCATGGTGCTGTCGCGGGATGGCAACACCGAGATCTACCTGATGAACATTGCCGATCAGAGCCTCAGGCGGCTGACCCGGCACCACGCCATCGACACCGAGCCGAGCTTCGCCCCGGACGGCCGGCATGTCATTTTCACCTCGGAGCGGGGTGGCGGCCCGCAGATCTACCGGCTCGAACTGGGCAACAACCTGCCCGAGCGGCTGACCTGGGAAGGCAGCTACAACGCCCGCGCCCGGCTGCTGCCGGACGGCAAGCACCTGGTGTACGTACACCGGGTCAACGGCCACGATTACATCGCCTGGCAGGACCTGGAGCGCGACGACGTACGGGTGCTGACCCGGACTTCCACCGGTCTGGACGAATCCCCGTCGCTGGCGCCCAACGGCACCATGCTGATGTATGCGACGCAAGATAAGGGGAGAGGTATACTTGCCGTCGTCTCGATAGACGGCAGGGTCAAGTATCGTCTGCCGTCGTCCTCGGGAGACGTCAGGGAACCCGCCTGGTCGCCGTATCTGGACTTCAGGATGTAACCCCTCCCTTGGGCAACCGGAAAAGAGGAAATCGGAGCGCTTCATGACACACCTGTGGTTAAGGAACCTTCTGGCCGTTGTGATCGGTGGCCTGCTGCTGGCGGGCTGCGCCGGCTCGGGTACCCAGACCCAACCGACGGAGCCGTCGGTGGAACCGGTCGAAACGCCGGACACCACGCCGCCGCCGCCGGTGACCCGCTCTCCGGAGGTCGACGAGAACGGCAACCCATTCATTCCGGGCACCACCCGGCTGATGACCCGGATCTTCTACTTCGCCTACGACCGCGCGGTGCTCAGTCCGGACGACCTGGCATCGCTGGAAATGCACGGGTCTTTCCTGCGTGACAATCCGGACCGCAGCGTGGTCATCGAGGGTCATGCCGACGAGCGCGGCACCCGCGAGTACAACCTGGCCCTGGGTGAGCGGCGTGCCGATTCGGTGCGCAGCTTCCTGGTCTCCGCCGGCGTTTCACCCCGCCAGGTCGAGATCGTCAGCTATGGCGAGGAGCGGCCCGAGGATCCCGGTCACGACGAGGCAGCCTGGGCCCGCAATCGACGCGCCGTGCTGATTTACCGGTGATCGTGATCAGCCAACAGGGCGCAACCTCCAGGGCCAGCGCCGCGACGTTCGCGATCCTGTCGCTGGCGGCGCTGCTGGTCATGCCAGGTCACGTCCGTGCGGCCGTGCCGGTAGAGGAATCCCAGGGCACCCCGGCGGGCGCCGTCGACAGCCGCGCCATGCCGGCCGCGGGGGCAGCCGGTTCCACCTCCGGTGGGGCGGAATCGGGCCGTCTCACGGAGCTGTTCTACCAGCTGCAGGTGCTGCAGCAGGAAGTTCAGGAACTGCGCGGCGCCATGGAAGAACAGCAGCACCGGCTGGAACGGCTGGCCCGGGACCAGCAGGAGCAGTACCTGGTTCTCGACCGCCGCATGCAGGCGCTGCGCGGCGGGCAACAGCCATCGCTCAGCGCCGGCAGTGAAGCGGCGGGCGCAGGTGCCGCCGCCGGCGGCGGCGCCACGGCGGCCGGCAGCGCGGCCGGCGCGCCCCGCTCCACGGGTTCCGAGCGCGACGATTACGCCGCCGCCTTCGAGCTGATGAAACAGCGCCAGTTCGACGCTTCGGCGGCCGCTTTCGAGCAACTGGTACAGGAATACCCCAACGGGGCCTTCACCCCCAACGCGTTCTACTGGCTGGGGGAACTGCATCTGGCGCAGAACGACAACGAGGCAGCGCGTCAGTCCTTTGCCCAGGTGGTCAATCTGTACCCCGATCATCAGAAGGTGCCGGACGCCCTGTACAAGCTCGGCGTTGCCTACCACCGGCTCGGTGACGAGACCCGGGCCCGCGAATATCTGGACCAGGTGCGCAGCCGTTATCCGCAGTCGTCGGCGGCCGGTCTGGCCCAGAGCTACCTGTCCGAGCTCTGACCCCGGGAGGGCGTCGTGAACGCCGCGCAGTTGCGCGTTACCGAGATTTTCCTGTCGCTGCAGGGCGAAACCACATTCAGTGGCCTGCCGACGGTGTTCGTGCGCCTGACCGGGTGCCCGCTGCGCTGCGGTTACTGCGACACCGCTTATGCCTTCCATGGCGGCCGGCCCCTGGCCCTGGACGACGTGCTTGGCCAGGTCACGAGTCACGGGGTCGGCCATGTCACGGTCACCGGTGGCGAGCCGCTGGCGCAGCCCGGCTGCCTGGAGCTGCTGCAGCGCTTGTGTGATGCGGGATTGACGGTGAGCCTGGAAACCAGCGGCGCCCTGGACGTGTCCCGGGTGGACCCGCGCGTGGCCCGCATCCTCGACATCAAAACCCCGGGGTCCGGCGAGGTGAACCGCAACCTGTGGTCCAACGTCGAGCATTGCGGGGCGCGCGATCAGGTCAAGTTCGTGATCTGCGACCGCAACGACTACGACTGGGCGCGCCTGAAGTGCGACGAACTGAATCTGGCCGCACGATTCGGCGAGGTGCTGTTTTCGCCATCCACGGGTCAACTCGCCCCGCGCGAGCTGGCTGACTGGATCGTCGCCGACCGGCTGCCGGTACGCTTCCAGATGCAGCTTCACAAGATCCTCTGGGGCGACGAGGCCGGCCGTTGATGAGCGATGAAGCAACGCGTTGCGGCGCCCCGCAGACGCCGGCGCGCAACGCCGTGGTGCTGGTTTCCGGCGGGCTCGACTCGGCAACCGTGCTGGCCATGGCCGTGGCCGACGGTTTCCGTTGCCACGCCCTGTCATTGCGCTACGGCCAGCGGCATACCGTGGAACTGGATGCCGCTGCCCGGCTAGCGGCGCGCCACGGGGCGGCGGCGCACCAGATCATCAACATCGACCTGGGCGCCTTCGGCGGCTCGGCGCTCACCGACCCGGACATCGCGGTTCCCGAGGCGCCCACCGAGGGTATTCCGGTCACCTACGTTCCAGCCCGCAACACGGTGTTTCTGTCCCTGGCTCTCGGCTATGCCGAGGTGCTGGGCGCCCATGACATCTTCATCGGCGTCAATGCGGTGGACTACTCCGGCTATCCCGACTGCCGCCCGGCTTTCATCGAGGCCTTCGAACGGCTGGCCGCCGTGGCGACCCGGGCTGGGGTCGAGGGCGGGCGAATCTCCATCCACACCCCGCTGATCGATCTGACCAAGGCGGACATCATCCGCCAGGGCATCGCGCTCGGTGTCGATTACGCCGACACGGTCTCCTGCTACCAGCCGGACGCCCACGGCGCCGCGTGCGGGCGCTGCGACAGTTGCCGGTTGCGGCGGGAAGGGTTCGCCGCCGCCGGCGTCCCGGACCCTACCCGCTACGCCAACTGACTCTCCCAGCGGCCGATACTGCTTCGGCCGGCTGATTCCAGGACTGTCGGACGACCGGCCGCACGACCGCAGAGCCCTCGCAGGAACCTGCGGAGTCACAGCGCCTGGCGGATGGCCTCGGTGACCGCGCGGGCGTGCCGGTGGTAATCGCTGCCCGAGGCGCGCGCCGCGTTGCCGTGCATGGCGATCACCAGGCGGCGCTCGGCGTCCACCAGGATCATCTGGCCGAAGATACCGCGGGCGGCGTAGCTGCCGTCGTCGGCCAGCCACCACAGATAGCCGTAGCCGGGGTAACTCGGTGAGGGCGCGGTAGAGCGGACCATCCAGTCTTCCGGCAGAACCTGGCGGCCGTCCGGCAGTACCCCCTGGTCCATGGCGAAAAGGCCGAGCCGGGCGTAGTCGCGCAGGCTCGCGTTGAGGCAGCATCCGCCCAGTTCGGTGTTGGTGTCCGGCGACACCATCCAGTACGCGTCGTGTTCCATGCCGAACGGCTGCCAGATCCGGCGTTCCAGGTAATCGGCGGCGTTGTTGCCGATGGCGGCGCGCAGCAGGGCGCCCACCAGGTTGGTTTCGCCGGTGTTGTAGTTGAACGTCTGACCGGGCGCCGAGTTCCGGGGCAACTCGCCCAGATAGCGGATCAATGCCAGGTCGTTGGCGCCACCGGCCTGGGCGACGTCGGACTCCGGGTCCGCATAATCTTCGTTCCAGGCCACCCCGGATGACATCTGCAGGATGTCGGCAATGCTGGCGTCCTGGTAGGCGGTGCCGCGCAGACGCGGCAGGTAGTTCACCACGGGCTCGTCGACGCTTTCGATGTAGCCGTCCTGGATGGCGGCGCCGATCAGCAGCGACGAAATCGACTTGGTCACCGAGAACGATATCCAGACGCTGTCGCGGCCGTTGCCGGGGGCATAGTGCTCGAAGAGAACCTGGCCGTCCTGAACCACGATCAGGCCGATGTTCTCAGGCATGGCCAGAAATTCGGCCAGCGTCAGGCTGGCGCCGTCCAGTGAATAGGCCGTCCCGCTCAGATCCACCGGCCGGTCGGGCAGCGGCAGCACGTTGGTTCCGGCATGCACCGTGCGGGTGGGCAGGATGTCCGCCATGTGACTGAAGCCCCAGCGGCGTTGTTCCGGAGGCCAGAACAGCACGTCGCCGGTCCGGCCCGATTGCCGGACCCGCTCTACCAGGCTTGCTACCACGGCATCCGGGTCAGTGGTTGGCGTCGCGCCCCGGTCTTCGCTCGGGCTTTGCGGCGCGTCGGCAGCCGCTGCCGGGCCCGGGTTTCCGGTCGGCTCCGAAGCGGCGCAGGCGGTCAGGGCCACGGCCAACGACAAGGCAAAGGCGTGACGCAGCCCCGCCGTGTGATAGCGGAAGGAACGGAACATGGACTCTCCCCAACGGACAAAACGCCATGCTAGCACGGCGCCGACGCAGGATCAGAGCACGGCGCTCGTGTGGCCGGACGCCGGTTCGGGCTCACGCCGGCGCATAGCGCCGGCTCAGGTCGACCAGCTTGCGACAGGTCACCGCGTACAGGGAAAAATCCGGTGTGCTCACGTGTTGGGCCTGCTCGATGGTGTTCTGCCAGGCCTGACACAGATCCGGCGCGGCCGCCAGCCAGTCGTCCACGTTGCCGTTGTGGTTGCGGTAGACCATGGCGGCGAGGCGGCTCTGTTCCATCACCATGTCGTCCACCAGAGAGTCCCGTTCCATGGACTGCCAGTGACTGGCGGTACGCAGACCGGTCAAGCGGCTGGTGAGCCAGTGCAGGCTGAGCTTACTGCCGACCTCGCCGTGCAGCTTCACGAGTTCCGCGGGGTCGGCGTCCGTGGCGCGGGCCGCCGCGATGACGGTCAGGGCAATGGCCAGATCGGCCGACCCGGCCAGCTCCTCCGCGGTGGCATCCGGCAGACCGCGCTCACGCAGCCGTGCCAGCCGGTTGTTGCGCTGCTCCAGTACCGTGCTGCTGAACAGGTGCTCGCGCAGCCCGCGCAGGGTCTCGATGGGCTTCTCGTAGCGGCTGGCAAGCTCCGCGGCATTCAGGTTGCCGCGCTCGTGCCGCAGCAGCCAGCGGGTAGCGCGGCGGCCGAGCCGGACCAGTTCCACCAGCGCCTCGAGCCGGGTGCTGGCGTCCACGCCGGACAGCGATTCGATGTGCCGGAAGCGCTCGCGCAGGCGGAAGCAGCGGGCCGCGGCCAGGTAGCCGCGCACCGTTTCTTCGACGCTGGCGCTGACGAACTCCATCAGGTGTGTCAGGTAGGTGATGCCGGCGTGGTGCACCAGATCGTTGGCGAGCTGCGTCGAGACGATCTCGCGGGCCAGCCGGTGTCCGTGCAGGGCGCCGGGGAAACGCTCGCGCAGGAGCTCCGGAAAGGGCTCCAGCAGCACCGCCGCGACGTCCGGGTCAGCGGCAATGTCGGTGCGGTTCAAAGCGTTTTTGATGTGGGTCTTGGCAAACGCCATGAGTACTGCCAGTTCCGGCCGGGTCAGGGGCTCCTGGCGGCTCGCCCGCTCCAGCAGAACGTCGTCGCTGGGCAGCCCTTCCAGGGTCCGGTCGAGTTGCTCGGTGGTCTCCATCAGTCCGATGAAACGCCGGTACTCCTCGGGATTCTCCGCGGCGTGACGCTGGGCCAGGCTGAGCATCTGCGCCTGGCGGAAGTTGTTGGTCAGGACCAGATCGGCGACCGCGTCGGTCATGTCCCGTAACAGGTCGTTGCGATGTTTGCCGGTCAGTTCACCGTCGGCAACGAGCTGGTTCAGCGAGATCTTGATGTTGACCTCGTGGTCCGAGCAGTCGACGCCGCCGGAGTTGTCGATGAAGTCGGTGTTGACGGACCCGCCGGCGCGGGCGAAAGCAACCCGGCCGAGCTGGGTGATGCCCAGGTTGCCGCCTTCGCCGATCACCTTGCAGCGCAGCGCCTCCGCATCGACCCGCAATCCGTCGTTGGCCCGGTCGCCGACCTCGGCGTGGGTCTCGGCCGCGGCCTTCACATAGGTGCCGATGCCGCCGTTCCAGATCAAGTCGACGGGCGCCGCGAGCAACGCGTGAATCAACTCGTCGGGCGACAGCGCGTTGGCCTCGATGTCGAAAAGCTTCGCCACTTCCGGCGTGATCGGGATCGACTTGGCGGAGCGGGAGTGCACGCCGCCGCCGCGGGAGATCAGAGTGCTGTCGTACTCGCCCCAGCCGGAACGTGGCAGGGCGAACAGGCGTTCACGTTCCTGGAACGAGGCAGCCGGGTCCGGATCGGGATCGAGAAAGACGTGCCGGTGGTTGAAGGCGGCCACCAGCTTCAGGGATCGCGAACGCAGCAGGCCGTTGCCGAACACGTCGCCGGACATGTCGCCGATGCCGAGCACGGTGACGGGATCGGTCTGCACGTCCACGCCCCGTTCGGCGAAGTGGCGCTGCACCGATACCCAGGCCCCGCGGGCGGTGATGCCCATCTGCTTGTGGTCGTAACCGTTGGATCCACCGGAAGCGAAGGCGTCGCCGAGCCAGAAGTCGTATTCGGCGGCCACCGCATTGGCGGTGTCCGAGAAGCTGGCGGTGCCTTTGTCGGCGGCCACCACCAGATACGGATCGTTACCGTCGTGACGGCGCACGCCGGGCGGCGGGATCACGTCACTGCCGGCGACGTTGTCGGTCACGTCCAGCAGGCCGCGAATGAAATCCTGGTACGCGGCGACGCCGCGTGCGTGGAAGGTCTCGGGATCCTCTGCCGGTTCGCGGACCACAAACCCGCCTTTGGCGCCGGTGGGAACGATGACCGCGTTCTTGACCGCCTGAGCCTTCACCAGGCCCAGGACTTCGGTACGGTAGTCTTCGGCCCGGTCCGACCAGCGCAGGCCGCCGCGGGCGATGGGGCCGCCGCGCAGGTGGACACCTTCCATGGCCGGTGAGGTGACGAATATCTCGAACGCCGGCACCGGCTTCGGCATCTCGGTCAGGTCGCCCGGCTGCAGTTTCAGCGACAGGAACGGCCGGTGCGCGCCGGTCTCGGCGTCGGTGCGGAAGTAGTTGGTGCGGCGGGTGGCCTGCATCAGCGCCAGGTAGCGCCGCAGGATGCGGTCTTCGTTGAGCAGCGCCACGGAGTCGAACGCCGCGGTCAGACCGTCGGCCAGTTCGCTGGCCAGCGCATCCTGCACCCGGGACGGATCGAAGCGCGCCTCGAAATAGGCCACCAGATCCGCGGTGATTTTCGGGTGTCGGAACAGGGTGTCACTGATGAAATCCTGGCTGAAGCCGAAGCGGATCTGCTTCATGTAGCGGGCGTAGCCGCGCAGTACGTTGATCTGCCGCCAGTTCAGGCCGGCGGCCAGCAGCAGCCGGTTGAACCGGTCGTCGTCGGCATGGCGGGCCCAGATGTGCCTGAAAGCCTCGGCGAAACGGGGGCCGGCCTCGCGCAGGTCCAGGGCGGCCGCGTAGTTGAGTTCGAAATCGTGGAGCGCGACCAGGGTCTCACCGTCCCGTTCCAGCTGGTAGGGGTTCTCGGCGCAGATCTCGAGCCCCAGATTTTCCAGGGTGGCGATGAGCTCCGACAGGGGCATGCCGCCGCCGCGATGAAAAATTTTCAGACGCACATCCTGGGCAGGGGCGGCGGGCTCCCGATAGAAGTAGCAGGCAATGGGCTCCGCGTCGGTGAGCGATTCGATGATGTCCAGGTCTTCCACCGCCGCGGCGACCCCGAAGCGCTCCCGGTAGGCCGAGGGAAAGGCCAGGCCATAGTCACGGCCGAGCTGACGGCTGCGGGACTCGCCATGACGGGCGATGAGCGCTTCCTGCAGGTCGGCGTTCCAGTCCCGGGTGACGGCGACCAGGCGCTGTTCCAGTGCGTCCACGTCTATGGTGGGCAATTCGCCCGGCGGAATGCGCAGGGTGATCTGCAACCGCACCAGAATCGATTCGCTGAAGAACGGCTCGAACTCGGCGTCCTCGGCGCCGTAGGCCCGGACCAGGATCTCCTGCACCTTGCGGCGGGTCTGGGTGCTGTACAGATCCCGGGGCAGGTAGATCAGGCAGTGCACGAACAGGCCGTACGGATCGTGCCGCACGAACAGCCGGGTGCGGCGGCGCTCGTGAATGTAGGTGATGGCCATGGCGGTGCCGAACAGTTCGTCTTCGCTGACCTGAAACAGTTCGTCCTTGGGGAAGGTGGCCAGCACCTGGTTGAGCACCTTGCCGTCGAAACCGGCCGGGTCGAGACCCGAGCGCTCGACCACGTGGCTGACTTTGCGCCGCACCACCGGAATGTTCTCCGGTCGTTCCAGGTAGACCCGGGAGGTGTACAGACCAAGAAATCCGCACTCGCCGATTACCCGGCCCTGGTCATCCAGGCGCCGGATGCCGATGTAGTCGGGGTATGCGGGCCGGTGGACCCGGGACCTGGTTCCGGACTGGGAGAACGACAGCACGCTGGGATAGAGCAGGAACGCTTTCACCCGATCGGCCTGTTCTTCCATGGGGCGCGGAGTGGCGGTGCGTCGATTGCGCATCACCCCCAGGGCATGCCCTTCGCGCTGGCGGATGATGCCGTCGGTGTAGTCGAAAGCGCGGTAGCCGAGGAAGGTGAAGTTGTTCTGGGCCAGCCAGTGCAGGAATGCCAGGGCTTCGGTGGTTTCCTCATCGGCGACTGGCGGCGGCTCGGTTTCCAGGTTCCGGGTGATTTCGGCGAGCCGCGCCTTCATCGCCGGAAAGTCCTCGACGGCGGCGCGCACATCGGCCAGGGCCAGTTCCAGGCGCTGCTCCAGGGCCGGGATCTCGTTGTCGGGAATGCGGTCGATTTCGGCGTAGATGAAGACTTCGCGTTGTGGCCAGGTCTGATCCGCGGAAATGGCCTGCAGGGTGCCGTCTTCACTGCGCCGGGTGGAGAGCACCACGTTGCCCAGGTGATGGGTCACCAGTCCGTCATGGGACAACGCCATCAGTACCGAGTCGGTGACGAAGGGCATGTCCGGGGTCATTACCCCCACCACGGTGTGCCTGGATACCCAGCCGTCCGTGGTGGCCCGGGGGTTGTCGACTCGGATCTGGGTAGCATTCGGGTCGCGCCGGGAGAACGCGCGCCAGCAGGCCAGGCTGGCGGCTGAATCGTTGTCGGCGTCCCGGGGCCTCAGGTCCTCCTCGGGAATCCGCGACCACCACAGTCGGGCGAATTCCAGCGCCAGCGGTTCCTCGTGTTCGAGCCGCCCGCGGATCCTGTCCAGCAGAATACCGATCTGCTCGCTGTTGTCGCCGATCACGGGGCCTCCATGCGCCGTTGTGGTGCAGGTATTCTAGTGGAGCAAAGGGCGTCGCGTGGCGCTATCGCGGGGTCTGGAGGTGATCATCGGGCCCCGGCGAGCCCTGCGTGAGTTCGGTCACGGTTCACCCAAACGGGTGATTTTATACTTACCTTCCTTGACAATTTCCACCGATCACCAGGGCACAATAGACAGCATGACAGAAACGCGGCCAGACAAAGCGAACCCCTTCCGCTGGTATCTGGGAAAGGTCTTCTCACTCCAGGGCCGATCCTATGTCGTGGAGGACTGTGAGGTTCGCGGCCGCGATCTGTCGATCCTGCTTCGAGACCCGGTGGACGGGGCGATCCGGCGTATCTCGCCGCTGGAACTGATCGGCGGGGCCGGATCGGGCTGATTTGTCAGCGTTTGTGCCGCATCAACCGCGCGCGCGTCTCGGACCAGTGCTGATCGTCCTCGGCGAGCGTGCGGATGGAAACTACCCGCGTCGTGGCCCGGGGGCTCTCGTGGGCGTAGAGCTCGAGTATCCACTCGCCCTTCTTGAAGCGGCGGACCGACTGCTTGTCCAGGCCCGGTGTTCCGCTGAGGCCGAGGTATTCCCAGGTGGTTATCTGACTGGGACGCACGCGCTCGCCAATCGTGAATGGTGCTGTCATTTGCGCTGATTCTCCGTGATTCCTGAGGACGCCGCCGCAGCCGTTCTGTTCACGCGGTGAGCGTCGGGAGCACGTCCGCAAACCAGACGCAGTTCAAGCCGAGTGCTTCATCGACCGCAAGCTCCCGGGTGCCGACGTCGAGCCGCGAGGAATGCACGCCCAGCAATGTCCAGGGAAGGTCATTGAACTTCGAACTCTCCGCCGTCCGCATGACGACCGCCGCGCCGCTGGTTCCCCGGTGGGTACGGGAATCCGTCAGGAAGTACCCGTTGCCTTGAAACCGCATGGCGAACGACGAGGCATTGATTGCGTGACGGACCACCGGCAGATGATGTAACGCGTCGTGAAATCCGAGAGGGAAACCCACCACCAGCATCGACGTACCGATGTCGACGGATCCGGAGTGGCTCAGAAGACTCTGCGGTGTGAAGGCGCGATGGAACATCGTGTCGGGAAGTGCTTTTCGGTCCAGCTCTATCGCGGCAACGTCGATCAACCCGGAACTGTCCTCCGCCTGCCGCCACAAGCTCAGGCCCTGGCGATAGAGCGGAATGGAAAAACCGATCGATTGGGTGAGATTGCGCCGGTCGGTATGCAGTTCGACTTCGATCCGGTCGGGGTGATGGCCCGAGGCCTCATCGACGAACACGTGGCGGCTGGTTACCAGGAAGAGTCTTTCGTCGGGCTGGTAGAAGAATCCGGTGGCGTGGGTCAGCGCCTGGTCATGCTGGATGGTCGTGACGTACGTGGTGGTGAGCAGAAGGGGCTCGATCAACGCGGGCCGCCAGCGTCCGGCGACGCGTCACCGCTCGGCTGCGGGTCTCGTATCCTGCTGGCGTAGTTCACCGCATCGGTAAGTCGCTCATAGCGGTAGCCCTCGAAGAGGAACACCGTCCTGGTCTCCGCGGTGATGCCGTACTGAGCCATGAGTTCCCGCTCGTGTTCGTCCATGCAGGCCTCCGATGGTGAGGAAAGAAGGTGAGAGAAATGGATCGGGCCGCGTTAGCGACCCGCCCCGGTAGACTGCGTCAGAACGCCGCACGTCCCCGGTCCTTCGACTGAGCTTCGTTTACCCGCAGTGAGCGGGATTCGATCTCGTGGCCATTGAGCTTTGCGATGGCCTGCGCGGCGTGGCGCTCTGCCATCTCCACGAAGCCGAATCCGCGGGAGCGACCGCTGTCGCGGTCAGTGACGACCTGCGCTGACTCGACACTCCCGAACGGGGTGAACAGGTCCTTCAGGTCGATGTCCGTGACGCTCCAGGGAAGGTTTCCAACATATACTTTCATGAAATTCTCCGGCTCTCGGGGAGCCCTGGCTGGCGCACGCGCCGGTGATGGGCGGGTGCGCGAAATTGACTCGACATGGGTCGAGCAGGTTCGTCGTGATTTGAAGAAGCGCTTGCTTGCCGATGAACAGGCGAGAGGTGAAGCTCGGATGAAATCGGAACAGGTGTTCCCGAATCAGCCCTCAGTATGCGCGTAGTGGCGTGGAATAGCCCGCGCTAAATTCGTCTGCCTGTGCGGTCTTCCGAAGACCGTTGGCGAATTTATCGCAAGCCTCTGATTCAGAACCAGAAAAAGATGGTGGGTCGTCTGGGGCTCGAACCCAGGACCAACGGGTTAAAAGCCCGGTGCTCTACCAACTGAGCTAACGACCCTGAAAAAGCGAGCGCGAATTGTATGATCCGGTCGGGCCGGACACAACACCTGGCGAGAATTTCCAGGCAGCCCCTCAGGCATCACAGGCCAGCTCCTGCAGGAAGGTCCGGGTCGCCTCGTCCGCCGGGTAGAAGCTCTCGATGGACAGTTCCTCCACGGTCACGTCCCGCGGCGCGCCGAAGTGGGCCAGCATGGTGAACAGCGAATACTCGCGCTGGCCCTTGCGCATCACCATGTTCAGAGCCGGCGCCGGGGGCGTCGTCCAGTCCGGCGCGCGCCAGTCCTGGGGCGCATCCGGCGCGCTGATGATCTCTTCGATCAGAATGGGCAACAGCGGGTCGTTGGGATTCACCAGCAGGGCGCGGCGCGCGCGCTGCAGAAAGCTGTAGGTGAGCGCCTGCCAGTTGACGATGAACGGCTTGAAGCCGTGGTCGTGAATGCACAACCGGACGATCTGGAACTCCCGGGGTGATCCGATGGCCTCCAGGGCCGCACCGATGTCCACGAACTGACCGAAGAAGCGCAGGGCCCCGGGATTGGCCATGACCAGGTTCCAGCGTCCGTCCAGGACGATGGCCGGGTACGGGTCGTGATGGGTCAGGGCCGTGTCCAGCGCCTCGCGGAACAGGGCCATGGTGGCGTCGTCCAGGCGGGCCTCACCGTACAGCGGCGCAAACCCGCCGCGCTGCAGCAGCGCATTGCGTTCCCGCAAGGGAATGTCCAGAGCGTCGGAAAGGGCCAGCACCGTGGGCCGGCTCGGCCGCGAGCGGCCGGTTTCCAGAAAACTGATGTGGCGCTGGGAGATCCCTGAGCGGCTGGACAGGGCAAGCTGGGACAGCCGGCGATGCTGGCGCCAGTCGCGCAGCAGGTGCCCGAACTGGCCATGCCCTGAAGGAGAACGTCCGGAGGTAGATCGCGAGGCAGGAAACCGGGAGGTCGACACGGCGTGGCTGTGAGGCTGGGTGGTGGTGCGGTTCATGCGGACTCTCCTGGTGCCTGCCATACGGCGGGCCTCAGTCTAACGCGCGGCGGGGAGCGTGTTCATTACCCACGGAGTAATTGGAGCGATGACCAGGTGCGGCTAGCGTGGTGACCGTACAAGGCCGGAGAACCCATCGTGAAGCATGCTTATCTGTTCCTCGCCATTGCCGGCACCGTGGTGCCCTATCTGTTCTTTATCCCGTGGTTCGCCGAGTACGGGCTCGCCCTTGGCGGCTTTCTGACAGCCGCATTCGGCAATGGGGTGGCCGCCGGGCTGACGGCGGATCTGCTGATCTCGTCGGCCGTGTTCTGGCTGCTGATGAGCGCCAATGGGGATGGCCGCCGCGCCCCGTGGTTCGTTGCCGCCAACGTGCTGGTGGGGCTGTCCTGCGCGCTGCCCGCTTACCTGTACCTGCGCGAGCGTGAGCGGGAGGGTGCCGCTTCGCCGGCGCTGGGTTGAGAGCCCGATCGGCCCGGCCGCCGCCTCAGCTCTGGCCGGGCAGGTCGATGCGGTGCCGGTCGGTGTGGCTGGCGAGAAAATCCCAGATGCGCCGGTCCAGCGCCGGGTCGTGCTGTTCCGCCCAGGCGTGCAGCGAGATCACCAGCTTCAGGCCCTCGGCGTGGAGCGCGTCCACGTCGGAGAGCATCAGGCTGCGGGGCGAACGCGCCCGGAATGCCTGGCGCGCGTCGAGCGCCGGCGGATCGGCCTGATCCGCCAGGTCCGCGAACAGCGATTTCATGTCGTCGATGTCGGCCATGCGCACCGCCACCGCCCGCTCGGCTTCGGTGGCCGCCGCGCCGAGCAGCATGGCGATCATGGTGGTGTTGGCCATGGCGAAACGCGAGCCGGCCTCCGGTGCGATGCCGGTCGCCAGTTTGAGGGCGAGGTCGGCGATGCCCTGTGGCAGCCGCGGGATCACAGCAGCGGCTCCGCAATGGCGTGGGGCGAGTCCGGCCGCAGCCGATCCACCAGAATGCGGTTCTGCCGATCGGTCATCAGCCACCCGGCGGTGGCCAGGATCGGCTCCTTGGATTCGCCGTTGACGAAGTCCTCGGTGGACGAGATCCAGATGGCCAGACCCTTGAGCGAGGCGAACACCTGCCACCAGCGCAGGGCAGCGGGATCGGCCTCGAGTCCGCTGGCGGCCGACCAGATCTCCACCGCCTGGCGGCGCGGCAGCAGGCCGCCGGCCTGCTCCCGTTCGGGCCAGGCCCAGAGCGGATCGAGGGACCACGCCAGATCCTCCAGCGGGTCACCGATGTGAGCCATTTCCCAGTCGAGCACGCCGCGGATCTCGCCCTGGTCATCGAACAGGAAGTTGCCGGAGCGGTAATCGCCGTGCACCAGACACAGGCGCTGCGATGGCGCCGGCAGGTTGCGCCGCAGCCAGCGGATCGTGGCCGCCGCCACCGGTTGCGGGTGCAGGGCATCGGACTCGATGACGCCGGCCCAGTATTCCAGTTCATGGGCTGCCGGATGCGCTGGCGTAGCCATGAACCCGGTGACGCCCAGGGCGCCAGGGTCCCGGGAGGCCAGTTCGCCAAGCAGCGTCCACTTGCGCTCGCCGAGCCGTTGCCGATGGGCGGCATAGGCCGGCTGCGCCAGGGTGGCGATGGCGCTTTCGCAGCCGGCAATCTCGCTCATTACCGAAAAGGGCCGATCCAGAGGCGCCGGGTCTTCTTCGAGCAGCAGCGGTTCCGGAACCGGAAAGCCGCTGCGGTACACGGCTTCGTAGGTGCGGTACTCGAGCGCGCGTTCGGTATCGATGAGGCTGCTCTTGGGATCGCGGCGCAGGATCACGCCGCGCCGGCCGCTGCCGATGGTGAGGCCGACCCGGTAGGTCTCACGGGAGGCACCGCCGGGGATCTGCTCGATGTACTCCACCGCAACCGCTTCGTTCCAGCGATTGCCGAGATAAGCGGCGAAACGTTCGCCCAGTGGCTTGAGGGTTGGATGCATGGCCGGCTCAGTACCCGGGTGCGCCGCGCTGGGTACGCTCGAGGGTTGCCGTCAGGTGCCGATAGGGCTGCGCCATACGTCAAACGATCCGAAAGTGCCATCTGGCAAGTTGGGGTGGAAGACCGGTAACGTTAGCCGGATACTCCAAATCTTTGCAACGACAGTTTCAGGCTGCCGGCGGAGTGCAGCGGGCGTAGACCCGGACACGGCTCCGCCGCGCCGCGTACAAAGTTCGCCGCGTACAAAAGGGGGAAGTTTTGTCTGACAAACTAGCCGGCCAGCACGCGTTCGTCACCGGCGGCGGCAGCGGCATCGGCCTGGCGTGCGCCCGCGCCTTTCTCGCCGACGGCGCGCAGGTCACCATCGTCGGCCGCTCCCGGGAACGGCTGGACTCGGCGCTGGCGGAACTCGATGGGCTCGGCGAAGTACACGCCGAGTGTGCCGATGTGGCCGTTGAAGACGACGTGGCGCGGGTCGTGACGGCAGCCCATCAGCGGGCGCCGCTGACCATCGCCGTGGCCAATGCCGGAACCGGCGCCATCGCCCCGCTGGCCGGGACCCGCGACGAGGACTGGCAACGGGTCCTGCAGACCAACCTGACCGGCACCTTCTACACCTTCAAGCACGCCGGCGAAGCCATGGCCCGGAGCGGCGGCGGCGCGCTGTGCGCGATCTCCTCCATCGCCGGCGTGCGCACCCACCGGTTCATGCATCCGTACGTGGTCAGCAAGGCCGGTGTCGACATGCTGGTGCGCAATCTGGCGGACGAACTCGGCGCCAGTGGCGTGCGGGTCAACAGCGTCTGCCCGGGGCTGGTGGATACCGAGATCGCGGCGGGGCTGTTTGCTACCGAAGCGGTCTACGAGTCGTATATCGAGAACATCCCGCTCGGCCGCACCGGGATCACCGAAGACATCGCCAATGCGGTGCGGTTCCTGTGCGGCCCGGAGTCGAGTTGGGTCACTGGCACGGTGTTGTCGGTGGATGGCGGCCAGCACCTTCGGCGCGGGCCTGACTATGGACCATTCGTGGGGTCATCATGAAGTTATCGTCACTGTCCCGTTCCATCGTCGGCAAAGTGGCCGTGGTTACCGGTGCCGCCAGCGGCATGGGCCGCGCCACCGTGCAGTTGTTCGTGGACCAGGGCGCCCGGGTTGCGGCCCTGGACGTCAATGCCGAGGCGCTCGAGCGGGTGATCGCCGAAATCGACCAGGCCTATCAGAGCGAGGACGGGCCCGGTGGTTCCAGCCCGGTGAAAGGCTGGGCGCTGGATCTGGGCGACCGCGACGCGGTTCAGGAGACCTTCGCGGCCATCGCCGACCATTTCGGTGGTATCGACATCCTGGTCAACAACGCCGGCATTTCGATGTTCGCGCCCATCGACAGCGACGAGTACGAGGCTGCCTGGGAGCGCTCGCTGAGCGTGCTGCTGACTGCCCACACGCGAACCGTGCGGGCCGCGCTGCCGTGGCTGCGTAAGGCGGAACATCCGCGCATCGTCAACATCGCCTCCACCGAGGGCCTGGGCGCCACCAAATTCGGCAGCCCCTATACGGCCGCCAAGACCGGGGTGATCGGGCTGACCCGGTCGCTGGCCGTGGAACTGGGCGGCGAGGGCATCACCGTCAACTGCATCTGTCCCGGCCCGATTCACACCGGCATGACCCAATCCATTCCCGACGAAGCCAAGAACGAGTTCGCTCGCCGCCGTACCGCGCTCAAGCGTTATGGTGACCCGGAGGAGGTAGCACATCTGACGTTGTCGCTGGTTCTGCCGGCTGCCGGATTCGTTACCGGGGTAGCCCTGCCCGTTGACGGCGGCCTGACTATCCGCAACGCATGAGCGCAACGGGCCCGAGCCCGTTGCCAGCCGGCCGCGCGTTCGACGGCCGGGTTCCGGCGCGAATGGTGCTGGCCTACGGGGCGCCCGCCGTCGGCGCCGGGTACATGTACCTGTTGCTCGGCCTGTACGTCATGAAGTTCTCGACCGACGTGCTGCTCATTGCGCCCGCGGTCATGGGTCTGATCTTCAGCGCTTCGCGCATCTGGGATGCGATCTCCGATCCCCTGGTCGGTTATCTGTCTGACCGTACCCGCAGCCGGCTGGGCCGGCGCCGCAGCTGGCTGATCGGCAGCATCGTGCCTATCGGCCTTGCGTTCGTGATGGTGTTTGCACCCCCCGCGGATCTGACCGACGGGGCGCTGGTGGCGTGGATGGCGGTGGCCATCATCGGCTTCTACTCGGCCATGACCGTGTTTTTCGTGCCGCATCTGTCGCTGGGCGCGGAGCTGTCGCGCAACTACCACGAGCGCAGCCGCCTGTTCGGCATGCGCCACGCCTTCTACACGTTCGGCTCGATCCTGTCGCTGGTGACGTTTTATTTCCTGATCCGCGCCGAGCAGCAGGGTCCCGAGGCGGCCCGCGAGTTGGCCCGCACCCTGGCCATCGTGATGGCCGTCGTCATGAGCGGCCTCATCGCCTACGCCGGGGCCCAGCTACGCGAGCCTGCCGAATACCAGGGCCGCATGAACGCCAACCCGTTCCAGGCCATCCGTGACGTCTGGGGTAACGCCCACGCGCGCCTTCTGATCGTCGTGACCTTCATCGAGAACATCGGCAGCGCGGCCATCGGCGTGCTGACGCTTTATATCGCCCAGTACGTGGTTGGCGCGCCCACTCTGGCGCCGTTGTTCATCCTCTGCTACATGATTCCATCCACCGCGTCGGTGCCCCTGTGGATCCCGCTGTCGCGGCGCTTCGGCAAGGTGCGGCTGTGGATGTTTTCCATGCTGCTGACGGGGGTTTCTTTCGGCGCCATGTTTGCGCTGCCGTTTCTGGACGGGCTGCTCCTGAAGTCGGTCTACATCGCCGTGGCGGCGGTGTTTGCCGGGCTGGCCGCGGGATGCGGGGGTACCATCTCGCCGTCGGTGCAGAGCGACGTCATCGACTACGACGAGTACCGGACCGGTGAGCGCAAGGAGGGTTCGTATTTTGCGGCCTGGAACTTCGTGTACAAGGGCGGCATGGGGGTAATGCTGCTGCTGACCGGATTCGTTCTGCAGTTCGTGGGCTTCACCCCTAATCAGCCCCAGAGCATGACGGTGCAGGTGGCCATGGTTACGCTGTACGGGTTGTTTCCGCTGGTCTGTTATCTGGTGGGTGCGCTGCTGTTCAGCCGTTTTACCCTCGACGAAGCAGCCCACGCCGAAATCCGCAAAGCCCTGGACGAACGGGACGCCGAGCCGGCCGCGACCCCGGCCGTGGTGAGCGACGACGGGCCTTGAGCCTCAACGCTCCAGCAACGCCAGGTGGGCGAAGCGGGGTACCCTCAGATCATCGCTGCGATCGTTCAGGTAGCGCTGGTTCTGACCGGCCGCATCGATCTGCTCGAGCACCTTCCAGCCGCATTGACGGGCGATGCCGTCCAGTTCCGCCGGTCCCATGAACGTCCGCAGCGGTTCCCGCTGCGCGGCGGTGGCCAGCCGGGTCCCCAGCAGCAGCGCCGAGCTTGCCCCCCATAGCGGGGCTTCTGCCCAGTAGTCCAGTGCCAGCCGGGTGCCCGGCGCGGATAACCCGGCCAGCCCCTGGAGAGTGGCGGTGATGGCGCTACGGGTCAGGTAGTAGCTGGTTCCCAGCCAGGTGATGAACTGCGGCCCGGAGCTTCCGTTCAGCACCTCGTCCAGGCGTTGCTGCTCGAAATCCACGCTGACGAATTCCAGCGCCGCCGGTGTCGGATGGCCGCGTTGGGCGAGCACCCGGCGCTTCCAGCGCTGGGTGGCCGGATGGTCGACTTCCACGACCGGCAGGGCCGGCGCCGGCTGACGCCAGGCAAAGGTGTCGAGCCCGGCTGACAGTACCAGATGGCGAATGGCGCGGTCGTCGGCCCTGGCCCTGGCCAGTGCGTCCTCGGCCCAGCGGGAGCGGACCACAATCTGGGCGCGCATGCTGCCCATGGCCGAGCGCCGTTGCCGGGCAATCCGCCGCAGGGCGCGCGGCACGCGATCCAGCCCGGCCAGGTAGCGGCGCAGGTACTGGGGCAGGAAGGCCTCGGCCAGCGGATCGTCGAACACCAGGGGCGCATCGTCGACGACGGGGTGCAGGGCGCGCAGGAACGCGGCCGCCATGGCGGTCTGGCTCGGGCTGTCAGTGCGCACGGCGTAGGTTCAACGCCCCTGGAATACCCCGGGCCGGCGCTCGGCCACGGCGCGTACCCCTTCCTTGTGATCCTCGGTCTGCTGCAGCCGGAACTGTTCCGCGAACTCGTGATCGGTCTGGCGCTGGATGGCCTCGGTGATCCCCTCGCGCAGGGTGGCCCGCACCGACATCACCGCCAGCGGCGCGTTTTCGGCGATTTCGGCGGCCAGCGACAGCGCCCCTTCCCGGACCTGGTCCTGGGGAACCAGCACGTCGGCCAATCCCCAGTCATGGGCGGTTTCGCCGTCGATCCGGCGGCCGCTCATACACATCAGGGCGGCCCGCTGCTGGCCGATCAGACGCGGCAGGGTGTGGGTAATGCCGAAACCCGGGTGAAACCCCAGTTTCACGAAGTTGGCGGAGAAGCGTGCCTCCGGGCAGACCACCCGGAAGTCCGGCATGAGCGCCAGTCCGAAGCCGCCTCCAATGGCCGCGCCCTGCACGGCCGCGACCACCGGTTTCCGGCACGCGAACAGCCGTACCGCCGCCGCGTACAGGGGGTTACCGTCCTCCAGTCGCCGCTCGCGACGGTCCTGCTGGCCCTGCTGGTCACCGAAGTTGGCCCCGGCGCAGAAGTGTTTGCCGGCGCTGGCCAGCACCAGGGCCCGGGTGTCCGTCTCCTGGTCCAGTTCCTCGAAGACTTCGGCAATGCCGTTGATCAGCGGCGCATCGAAGAAGTTGTTGGGCGGCCGGTTGATCTCGACCAAGGCGACGTGGCCATGATGCTCGACGTTCAGTTCTTCCATGGACCGTCTGCTCCCCGGCGCGTGTCTGGTGTCCGGGCCGATGTTCGATCAGGCCCGGCGGTTTTGCAACGCGGCCGCGTCAGACCTGCTCCAGGGCCCGGTCCAGCGTGGCTACGGTGCGCTCGATGTTGACTATCTTGTCAAGACCGAAGAGGCCGATGCGGAAGGTGCTGAAGGCTTCACCTTCGTCACACATCAGCGGCACGCCGGCGGCGATCTGCAGACCGGCGTGAGCGAAGCGGCTGCCGTTGCGCAGGTCGGCCCGGTCGGTATGACTCACCACCACGCCGGGTGCTTCGAAGCCCTCGGCGGCGACACTCGGGTAGCCGTTCTGGATCAGCAGCGCACGCACCCGGGCGCCCAGTTCCAGGAGCCCGTCACGGGCCCGGTCGCGGCCGAAATCCAGGGTCTCGGCCATGACGTTGCGCAATGTGCGCAGACCGTCCGTCGGCAGGGTGGCATGGTAGGCGTGAGCACCGTTCTCGTAAGCCTGCATGATCTCGAGCCATTTCTTGAGGTCGGCGGCGAAGCTGGTGCTCCTGGAATCCTCGACCTGGCGACGGGCCGCTTCGCCGAGCATCACCAGGCCGGCACACGGCGAGCCGCTCCAGCCTTTCTGTGGTGCGCTGATCAGCACGTCGACGCCGACGTCCCGCATGTCCACCCAGAGGGTTCCCGAGGCAATGCAGTCCAGCACGAACAGACCGCCGTGGCCGTGGACGGCGTCGGCCACCTGGCGCAGGTAGTCGTCGGGCAGCAGCATGCCGGAGGCGGTTTCGACGTGGGGCGCAAACACCAGGTCCGGCTTGTGTTTCTGGATCTCCCGCACCACTTCGTCGATGGGCGCCGGCGCCCAGGGCGCCTGCAGGGATTCGCTCTGGCGGCGGGCTTTGAGCACGTGGCTCTCTTGCGGAATCCGGCCGGCGTCGAAGATCTGGCTCCAGCGGTAGCTGAAGAAACCGTTCCGGATCACCAGCGTCCGTCGCCCGGTGGCGAGCTGGCGGGCCACCGCTTCCATGGCGAAGGTGCCGCCGCCGGGTACCACGGCCACCGCCTCCGCCCCGTAGGTGTTGCGGAGCATGCCGGACAGGTCGCGCATGACTTCCTGAAAGGCCACGGACATGTGGTTCAACGAGCGGTCGGTGTAGACCACCGAATACTCCAGCAGGCCGTCTGGGTCGATGTCGGGAAGCAGTCCGGGCATGGCAGCCTCAATTCGGTGACGGGGAAGGGCGCGGATTGTCGAGGTTCTCGGCGCGTAGCTCAAGACAGGATGCCGGGGTGTCCGGGTTCAGGCGGTGTGCTGGCTGAGGCTCTGCAGTTGCGCCCGCCACCATTCGGCCAGCCGCATCTGCAGGGCCGGGTCGGGGAATCCGTGCCGCGCGGCACTGTCCGCCGGGACCGCGTGGAAACCCCGGTGCTCGACACTGACCCGGGTCACCGCCGGCTCGACGGCTTCGAAACGGACTTCCACTTCGGTGGTCAGTGACTCCGGGAAGTCCGGCTGGCGCCAGGTGAACGAGAGCTGGCGGGGCCGTTCCCAGGTCAGCACGCGGCCGATCTCGTAGCGCGAGCCGTCCGGACTGGTTTCGACCAGCGCCCCGCTGGCGCCGCCTTCGAAAGCCAGCGTCCCCGGCCGTCCCGGGGTGGTCCGGAACAGGCCGTTGGGCTGCCACCAGGCGCCGATCTGATGGACGAAGAGGTCGAACGTACGGTCCGCCGGGGCGTCGACGCGCAGCGCCACGTACACCCGGCTGCTCATGACGGATCGTCCGCGGTGCGCTCGACGAATTGCTTGAACGCCCGCAACTGCTCGGTCCAGAGCTGTTCGCTCTGCTCCAGCCAGCCGCGCAGCGCGCGCATCGGGTCCGGCTGCAGTTCGTAGATACGCACCCGGGCATCGAACTCGGCGTGACGCTCCTTGACCAGGCCGGACTGGCGCAGGGTGCGCAGGTGCCGGCTCATGGCTGGTGCCGAGAGACCCACCAGCCGGGCCAGTTCTCCGGCCGGCCGGGCCTGTTCGCCGAGCAGTTCCACGACCCGGCGCCGGTGCGGGTCAGCCAGTGCCGACAGGGTGCGGTCGAGGGCCTCGGAACTGCTGGCGGGTCGGGTCATGGACTCAGATCCAGCCGCTGATCCTGAGGCCGCTGGCGGCTTCGGCGTCCTGCCGGGAGACCTGGCGCACGGTCTGCGAGACGGTCCAGATGTGGCCCTCCGGATCGCGACAGCGGTAGGTGCGGTCGCCGTAGAATTGATCCTGCGGCTCCTCTAGGATCTCGGCGCCGGCCCGACGGGCACGCTCGCAGTGGGCGTTCACGTCATCGCAGTGAATGTGCACCGTCTGGGTGTTGCGGCCGTCCAGGGAAGCCGGGCTCTTGTGGTCGGCGGACCACTCGGCGCCGATCATGATGGCGCTGCTGCCGCAGGTCATCTGAGCGTGGGCCAGGGAGCCGTCGGGATTCTCGATCAGCATGACCAGTTCGAAACCGAAAGCGCGCGCGAGCCAGTCCAGGGCGGCTTTGGGATCCTGGTAGCTGAGGGCGCTGGTCAGGCTGGCGCGGGCCGAGTCGGAACCGTTCGGTTGCTCGGAAGGCAGGTCGGACATGAGGCTTCCTCCTCAGGGTGACGGCAGATAGTTAACCCGAACATTAACTATTGAGTCAACCGGTAGTATCCGATCCGGGCGCCTTGATGACGAAGGTGTAAAGCAGCAGCGGCAGGTAGATGGCGACCGTCACCAGGTACGGCAGGTGCGGTTCGATCTGGTAGAGGCCGGTGCCCAGCAGCGGTCCGACGGTGAAGCCGAGCGGCCCGCAGGAACCGGCAACGCCAGCCACCGCCCCTTGTTCGTCCGGGCTCACCGCCAGCGACGCGCCGGCCATGAAACCGGGTCCGGCCAGTCCCATGCCGAATCCGAGCACGGCCATGGCGGCCAGAAACCAGATCTGTGACTCCGCCACGCTGATGACCACGAACGCCGCCAGCAGGATAGGCATGGCGACGCGCAGCAGGGTGAACGGCGCCAGGTCCAGGCGCTGAACTACGACGCCCTGGGCCAGCAGTGAGGCAACCGCCATCAGCATCATGGCGGTGCCGAAGGTGCGGGCGGTGTCGGCGCCGTTCAGTTGCAGCACGTCCTGCAGCCGGAACGGCAGGGTCTGCTGAACCACGGCCATACCCATGAACATGAACACGCCGACGATCACAAACGGAAAGATGCGGCGATCGAAGTAGGACAGGCGCTGGCGGACCGTACTGGTGACGTGACGGGCCGGTTCCGGCAGCGCGGCCAGTACGATCAGAGCGGCGCCAAGCGTCACTGCGGCGGCGAACCAGATCGGGGTCAACAGGGAGAACACCGCCAGCAGGCCGCCTACCGCCGGGCCGAGCACCGCGCCGACGTTGTTGGCCGCGCCGATGGCGCCCATGCCGCGGGTGCGGGTATGGATGTCGGTGATGTCGGCCATGTAGGCGCTGGCCGCGGGTGGGGTGGCCGACATCACCGAGGCCTGGCCCATACGGGCCAGGGTCAGGGCCAGGAACGCCGGCAGCGGTGCCAGCAGTCCGGCCAGGGCGGCCTGGAACACCGAGGCGAACACCAGGGTACCGGCGGTGTAGCCGAACAGACCGACCAGAATCACCCGGCGCCGGCCCCAGCGGTCGCTGACGCGGCCCCAGATCGGGCTGGCGAAGAAGAACATGATCGAGGAACCGGAGATGATGCCGCCCACCTGGATTTCCGACAGGCCCACTTCGCGGCCCAGCGGCGCCAGCACGGCGAACACGATGGTCTGGGCCATCCCCACCGCCACCAGGGCCAGAAACAGCAGATAGCGGGCGCGCCGCGGCGCGGGCGGCTCGGCTTGCGGGGTGGTCTGAGACACGGCACTACTCGCTGGCCCGGCGCGCGGGCGGCAGGCGTGGGGCAAAAGCCCGGCATTATACAGAGCCGCTGCACCAGGGCCTCCGCGACCGGGTAACCGGGGGCAGGCGCCGGTCCGCGCGGCGCCTTCACGGTGCCGGGCGGCGGCCGTGCTAGACTCACAAGCCTTCCCGGGGAGTTTCAGGTAGTCAACCTTTGGCCAGCCGAGACATATTCAGCGCGTTGAGCGTGCCGGATTTCCGCTGGCTGTGGATCGGCAGCCTGGGTTCCTCGTTCGCCATGAACATGCAGATCATTGCCCGGGGCTGGCTGGTTTACACCCTGACCTCGTCGGCCATGGATCTGGCCTGGGTCACACTCTCGTTCATGGTGCCGCAGATTGCGTTTTCGCTGTGGGGCGGCGTCGTGGCGGATCGGGTGGCAAAGAAAAGGATCATCGTGGCGGCTCAGACCTTGAACTGCCTGGCCACGGTGGTAATGGCGGTCATCATTCTCAGCAACCGGGTGACGTTCTGGGATTTCATCTGGTTCGGGTTTTTCAACGGCACCATCCTGGCGATGTCCATGCCGGCGCGGCAGGCCTACGTACCGGAACTGATTCCCAGCCGCCTGATCTTCACGGCCATGGCGCTGAACACCGCAAGCTGGAATCTGTCGCGCATTCTCGGCCCGGCCCTGGCCGGTTTCCTGATCGCCTGGGTCGCCGCCGGCGACACCTCGTCGACCTACGGCGTGGGCATCGTCTATCTGGTGATTGCCGCCCTGTACTTCGTTTCCGCCGTGACCATGCTGCTGGTGCGCCGGCCGGGCAACCTCAAGGTGGCCGACGACAAGAGCCCGCTCAACGACGTCATGGACGGGCTGCGCTACGTGCGTTCCAACCCGCCGGTATTCGGGCTGATCCTGCTGTCCATCGTGCCGTTCCTGTTCGGCATGCCGCTGAACACCCTGCTGCCGGCATTCAACGAGGACATTCTGGGCGGCGGCCCGGACGATCTTGGCCTGCTGATGTCGTGTATGGGCGTGGGCGCCATCCTCGGCTCGCTGATGCTGGCTGCCATGGGTGAACTGCGCAACAAAGGGCTGTGGCTGATCGGCACCTGCGTTGCCTGGGGCGTCTTCACCACGGCCTTCGGCTCGGCCCAGGTGGTATGGCTGGCGGCGATCCTGGTGGGTGCCATCGGCTGGCTGTCGGCCTGGAACATGTCGCTCAACCGCGGGCTGCTCCAGCTCCAGGTCTCCAACGAGATGCGCGGCCGGATCATGAGCATCGACATGATGTCTCATGGCCTGATGCCGCTCGGCGTCATCCCCATCAGCATCATTGCCGAGCGCTACAGCGTGGCGGTGGCGCTGGAAGTGGCCGGGGTGGCTTTCGTGATTGCGGTGGCCGCTCTGGCCATGCTTGCCACGTCGGTGCGGCGGGTCGACGAAGACCTGCAGCCGGAAGCGGCCACCGGCGAGCGCTGAACCGGCCCGCGGCTTGCGAACCCGGGTAGGACTCGCGTTATGCTGACGCGATGAAGGGTTGGTGCAATCGTTTCGGAATCCGCCTGCTGGGCAGCGTACTGATCCCGCTGCCCCTCATCGCCCTGGGGGCAGCGGCGGACGGCCCGCAGCAGGTCCGTGAGGTTTACGTTTCCACGGGGGATCACGGCGAGGTGAGTTTCTCCGATCTGGCGCAGCCTGGCGCCGAACGGCTGGAACTGGCCGTGAGCCCGGTTTCGCCTGACGTGCTGGCGGAATCGCAGCGGCGTATCGAGCAGACCCTGGATGTGGCTGACGCCCTGGAAGCCTCGCGTCTGGCCCGTGAGCGGGTCCGCGCGGAAGCCCGGGCCGAAGCGGCAGCCGCTCAAGCGCGGGCCCAGCCCCAGGTGATCTACCGCGACAGCTACGACGACTACCCGTATGTGTTCCATCCCGGCCGCTGGCCGGGTCACCGGCCCGGTCATCGCCCCGGTCAGCGGCCGGAGCATCTGCCGGCCCGTCCGCGCCCGCAGCGAACCCTGAGTACGCCGTTTCCCTACGACCCGGACTGAGTCAGCGCGTAGCGAACCGCCATCCCGACCAGCACCGCGCTCAGGGCGGAGGCGAGCGTGCCGATGAGCACATACTCGGCGAATTCGCGGCGATCGAGTTGTTGAAAGCGGGCCAGCCCCTTGGCCGCCAGAATGACCGCCAGCGCGGACAGATCGGATCCCGCCAGTAGCAGGGTCAGAATGAAGTAACGCTCGAGGATGCCGATTACCCGGCCGGCGTTGTACTGACGCGCATCGGTGGCCGGCGCCGCGCCGTCCGCGGGCGTTCCGGGATCATCGAGTTTCGGCTCCAGGTTCAGGCGGTAGAAGCCGTAACGGATCGCCAGATTGACCTCGTTGGTCAGGATCAGCACCGCGCCGGCGATGAGGTTGATGGCCGGCCACAGGGTGCCGGCCGCGGTCAGGGCGGGAAATGCCTCAACCAGCCATCCGGCGAAGCGCAGGCCGCCGGCCAGGGCGGCGACGGTCACGGCGATGCTCGAGAACACCAGGAATCGGGTCCCCAACAGGGTCCCCGCCAGATGCCGCCCGCGGCGTTCCAGCGCCAGACCGGCAGCATTGGCCAGCACCAGCACCGCGGCGAGGACCGCGACGCGCCAGTCGAAGTGCAGGACGGCGAGCGGCGCCAGTTGCAGGACGCACAGCAGCCCCTGCAGGCGCGTGCTGACGGGGACTTCCCGGCTCAGGAGCCCGAGCCGGGTCAACATCACCACGTTGAGCACGAAGACGGCGGCCATCAGCACTGCGCCTGCGTCGCATCAGCCGGTTCCTGGGCCTGCAGGGCGCGCTCCATCAGGCGGCTGATGGCGTCGAACGTGGCGAGCGTATCGTGCAGGTCACCGTCACTGATGTTCTTGTACACGGCCTGCTCGGAAACACCCAGTTGCAGCGCGATGGCCGCAATTGGAGTGTTCGTCTGCAGGGCGCTGAGCACGCGGAAGCGGCGGGTCTGCCACTTGTCCATGGCGTGGGCGATCACCCCCAGGGCTGCGTTGGCGAGATCCGCCACGTCCGGGTCGAGTATGTCGATCCGGTAGCGGCCGCCGCGCTGTTTGAGCGCGTCGATACCGGCCCGCGCGGCGTGAAACGCGGGACCGTCCATGCCCAGCGCCTGGTCCGGATTGACCGGGGTGGCGAGGGGTCCGACGGCCAGGGAGAAGCGCACCTGGACCGGATGCAGGGTGGCCTGAATGGCCACGGCGTCGCGGAATACCCGGTCGGGGCGCCGCAGTACCGCCTGGAACTCGTCGCCGAGGGTGATGGTGTAGGGCGAGGCGATGCTGCTGGGACGGGCGTTGGCGTCCGCGAGCGCGGCTGACAGGCGTTGCTGTACCAACCCCCGGTCCGCCAGGGCGCGGGAGGCAACGAGATCACCGATGAGAACGATGAGGCGAGACATGCCACAACCATACTGGTTGAAATTCCGTAATTCAACCAGTATGGATGAATCAACCAACTAGGTTGAGTCTTGGCGAATAAACCAGAACGGTTGAGTCTGGCCCGCGGTCCTTGGAATCAGTCTTTGGGCTGCCCCAGAAGTCGCTCCGCGATGATGTTGCGCTGGATGTTCGGGGTGCCGCCGCCGATCACCACATTGGGCCACGACAGGCTCGATTTGGCCCAGCGCCCGCCGTCCACGGCGCCGTCACCGCCCGGCATCTGCAGCCCGGCTTCACCGCCGAGGGCCACGGCGAAGTCATCCATCTCGATTTCCAGCGCCGCCCGGTGCAGCTTGTTCACCGAGGTTTCCGAGGTCAGCGGTTCGCCGCGAAGCTGTTTGGTCAGGTAGCGCAGGCCGTTGTATTTCATGGCCGCAATGCGCGCCTCGAACATGGCCAGGGTGCGCCGCACCAGCGGGTCCTCGCTGGCCGGGCGGCCCTGCTTGCGGGACTTCTTCACCAGCTCGCGCAGGGTATCCAGCTTGTCGAACATCTGCGTCACTTCGCCGATGCTCGAGCGCTCGTTGGCCAGCGCCGACACCGTGACCATCCAGCCTTCACCTTCCTTACCCAGGCGGTTTTCCACCGGCACTTTCACGTCGGTGAAGAACACCTCGGCGAAATGTCTGTCGCCGGCCATGTTCTCGATGGGGCGCACTTCGACCCCGGGCGCGTCCATGGGCACCAGCAGACAGGTGATGCCCTGGTGCTTGTGTTCCGGGTCCCAGCTGGTGCGGGTGAGCAGGATGATCCAGTCGGCCCAGGGGGCGCCGGAGGTCCAGATCTTCTGGCCGTTGACGACGTAATGGTCTCCTTCCAACACGGCTTTGCATTGGATCGAGGCCAGGTCGGAACCGTGGTTCGGTTCGGAATAGCCGGTGCACCAGCTCACCTTGGAGTCGAGGATGTCCGGAATGAACTTCTGTTTCTGCGCCTCGGTGCCGTACTGCATGATGCCGGGCCCCACCCAGGCCAGGCCCATGAACGAGGTGCCGAGCGGCGGCGCCTTGGCCAGGGCCATTTCCTCGCGCAGAATCGCCTGCTCGATCAGGCCGCCATCGCTGCCGCCGAATTCCTTGGGCCAGGAAAAGCCCACCCAGCCCTTCTCGCGGACCTTCTCGAGCCACGACGCCAGGAACTCACGGCCGCGCTCTTTTTTCGGCGGCAGGTTGTCGGCCAGAAAATCGCGCACTTCGTCGCGGAACGCCTGTTCGTCGGCGGAGTATTCGAAATCCATCACAGACCTCCCAGGCTGGCGACACGGTCGAGGTGGTAGTCGGAGTCTCCGAACATGGGCCGGGCCCATTTGGAGCGCTTCAGGTAGAGCTGTACGTCGTACTCCGCGGTGAAGCCGATGGCGCCGTGCAGGCCGACGCCGTCGATGCCCAGGCGCGCAAAGGCGTCCGAGGCGTAGCCTTTGGCCAGGGAAACTGCCCGCGGCAGTTCCTCGGGGGCGTCATCCACGGTCCAGGCGGCGTAGTAGAGCAGCGAGCGGACCGACTCCACGTCCACGAACATGTCCGCCAGCCGGTGCTTGACCCCCTGGTACTGGCCGATGGGCTTGCCGAACTGGACACGCTCTTTGGCGTAGTCGCTGGTCATGGTCAGGGCCGCATCCGCGGCGCCCACGGTTTCGGCGGTCACCGCCAGCGCGCCGACGTCGGTGAGGTAGGCGAGGTCGGCGTCCGACAGCGGCAGGATCAGCTCATCACGTACGAACAATCCGTCGATCGTGACGCTGCCGGTGGGCTTCGTGCGATCCATGGTCGGCTGCGCTTTGACCGACACCTCGTCGCGAGCGACGGCCGCCAGGCCGAGTCCCTGGGGGCCGCGGAACGCCAGCAGGAAGTAGTCTGCCGCCATGGCATCGGCGACGAACGGCTTGCTACCGGACAGCGTGACGCCGCCGTCCGCGGTCTCGCCGGTCAGAGTGATCGCGTCTGCCGCAATCCAGTTGGGCTCGTCGTACAGCGCCAGGGTGCAGATGGCCTGACCGCTGGCCATGTGCGGCAGCCAGTCGGCTTTGTTCGCCTCGCTGCCGCAGCGCAGGATGGCCGCACTGGAGAGCGACTGGGAAACCAGCGGCAGCGGCGAAAGGCCGCGGCCGGTCTCCTCCAGCACCACGATCAGATCCACCCACTTCAGGCCCAACCCGCCGTGACTTTCCGGCACGGTGAGGCCGATCCAGCCGAGCTCGCCCACCTGTTTCCAGAGGTCGGCGTCGAAGCCATCCTCGCGGCCCATGATGTCGCGCACCCGCGGCATCGCGCACGCCTCCTGCATGAAGCGGCGCACCTGATCGCGCAGCAGGTTCTGTTCTTCGCTGAAGCCGAAGTTCATGGGCTCTGACCCTCCGGGAAATCTGAACGGGTTCTAATTTTACCTGGATCGCTGCTGTGGCGCCCAGTCAGGACACCACGCCGCGCTCGAAGTAGCCGACGGCTGCGTCGGCGAGCCCGATTTCGCCGAGAATCTCCCGGGTGTGCTGGCCCACCGTGGGCGCCGGGGCGCCAGGCGCCGCCGGGGTCGCGGAAAAACGGGCCGCCGGTCGGGCATCACGCAGCGGTCCGGCCACCGGATGCTCCAGTTCGCGGAACATTTCGTTGTGCCGGACCTGCTCGTCCTCGTGCAGTTCTCGAAGCCGCCGGACCCGGGCGAACGGCACCTGTTCGGCGGTGAAGCGGGCTTCCGCATCGGCCACCGGCAGCGTTGCGGCAATCGGTGCGATCACCGTTTCCAGGGCATCGCGCAGCGCCTCGCGGTTGCCCTGGCGGGCTTCCAGGGAGGAAAAGCGGGGGTCCGCGGCCAGTTCCGGTACGCCGTAAGCCCGGCACATGCCTTCGAACTCGGCCTGGGTCAGGGTCATGGTCGCGCCCCAGCCGTCGGCGAAACGCTGGACCGTTCCCGAGGCGCCGATGGGCGGCCGCTGTGCCACGCCATCACCCTGCAGAATCAGGTCCGCGGCTACGTCGCACCAGGCGAACGCGATGGCCGTGTCGAGCATGGACAACTCGATGTGCTGCCCCTGACCGGATTTCGAGCGGGCCAGCAGCGCCGCGGTGATGGCCTGACAGCCGGTGGCGGCGGTGAGCTTGTCGAGCAGCAGCATGTTCACCTGCTCGGGCTGGTCTGGATGTTCCGGATGAATCCGGCCCTGCACCTCGGCCATGCCGGAGTAGCATTGAATGATGGGGTCGTAGGCGCGCTGGCGCGCCCGCGGGCCGGTCTGGCCGAAGCCGCTGATGGACAGGTACACCAGCCCGGGATTGTCCGCCGACAGGGCGGTGTAGCCGATGCCGAGGCGATCCACCACGCCGGGGCGGAAGTTCTGGATCACGACATCGGCGTTGCGCGCCAGGCGGCGCACGATGTCGACCCCTTCGGCGGTGCCGAGGTCTGCCGCGATGGACCGCTTGCCTCGGTTCAGGACGTGGAAAAAACCCGAGTAGCCATTGCGTTGGCTGCCGACGTGGCGCTGGATGTCACCGGCACCCGTGCGCTCGACCTTGATGACCTCGGCGCCCTGATCTGCCAGCAGGGCGCCGGTCAGAGGACCGGACACCACCGCCGACAGATCGAGGACCCGGAAGCCCGCCAGAGGGCCTGCCACGGAGCTCAGGCGCCCCGCATGGGGTTGACCGGCGGCCAGTTGTCCTTGCTGGCGAGGATCTTCTCGCCGATCTCGGCAACCTCCCAGGGGCCGTCCTCGAGGGGCCGGTCGGCGATGGGGGTGAGCTGCCAGGACAGCAGCTGCACGTTGTTGCCGCCGATCAGGAACTGACGGCCCGAGACCTCTTTGGCATCGTCACTGCACAGCCACACGATGGCGGGCGACACGTTCTCCGGCGGGAACCGGTCCTGGGCGCCTTCCGGAATGATGTCTGCGGTCATCCGCGACATGGCGGTGGGGGCCAGCACGTTCACCGTCACGCCGTACTTCAGGCCCTCCAGCCACAGGCAGCGCATGAACCCTGCAATGCCGGCCTTGGCGGCGCCGTAGTTGGTCTGGCCGAAGTTGCCGAGCAGTCCGGAGGTGGAACTGGTCATGACGATGCGCCCGCCGGTGCCCTGCTCGATCATCCGGTCGTAGGCGACTTTGGTGGTCAGGTAGGTGCCGCGCAGGTGCACGTTGACCACCGCGTCCCACAGGCCGTCGTCCATGTTCTTGAACGACTTGTCGCGCAGGATACCGGCGTTGGCGATCAGAATGTCCAGGGCGCCGAATTCGCTGACAGCCAGGTCCACCATGGCCTGGGCATCGGCCTTCTCGGTTACCGAGCCGTAGTTGGCCACCGCCTTGCCGCCGGCGGCCTTGATCTCCTCGACCACCTGGTCAGCCATGTTGTGGCCCGCTCCGGTGCCGTCGCGCGATCCGCCGAGATCGTTGACCACCACCGAGGCGCCTTCCTTCGCCAGCAGCAGCGCGTGGGCCCGGCCGATGCCGCCACCGGCCCCGGTCACGATGGCTACTTTGCCGTCGAGCATTCCCATGTCGATTCCTCCTTCTCCGTATACTCGTTTTTCGATCAAACCCGTCAGTCTACGAGTCGGCAGGTCGAACGCAAGGGGCTCGGCGGTCCGGCCATCCGGAGCGACTGGTATCGTGGTTCCGGGCAATGGCCGAACCCGGTTCCAGACGCGACGTGACCGGGTTGTCGGTTTGTCGACGAGGCTTACCCGCTCCGACACGCCATCGAGTTTCTTGCCTAAGCTGATAGCATTCTTGGGCGGAGGTGTTCGCGCGTTGGATTGGTCACTGGGATCGGGAATTGGCAATCTGCCGTGGAATCGGCGACCTTGGATCCGTACGGCTCGCGAAGGCGCAGACACGCGACAATTGGGGATTTTCTTGAGCGATCGCGACGATCAAGAGGCTCATCTGAACCGTTCCCTGGACGACGTCGTGTTGTTGCTGGAGCGTGAGATTGCGCGGTTGCGGGAGTCCCTCGAGACTTACCGGCTGTCGAATCACCCGGACCGGGCCGAAATCATCCGCTGGCACGTGCGGGCGCTGGACGAGCGTCAGGACACGCTCGATCAGCTTCGCGCCATGCAGCTCGCCGAGCAGGGTGACGAACCGCCGGACGGCAAGCTGCCCCACTGACCCGGCCGGACCCCGGGCCCGGCCGCCGGTCCCTCAGGCCAGTTCCCGCCAGCCGGACAGCGCTTCCACCACCTGCGGCGCGGGATCTTCCCCGTAGAGTTCCGCCAGGGTGCCGAGCCCGCCGGGATTGGCCACGTTGACTTCCATCAGGTACGGGTAGGCGGTGTCCACGGCGGCAAAGCCGATGCGCTGCCGGACCAGTTCCTCCGCCAGGCGCGTCACCAGATCCCGCTCCATGGCGTCCAGCGCCGCCGGCGCTGCTTCGGCGCCGGCCGCCAGGTTGGCGCGGAAGTCGCCGGCCCCCGTGGCGTCCGGCCGGCGCAGGTAGGTGCCGATGATCCGCCCGCCGGCCACCAGGGTGCGCTTCTCTCCCTGCTCGACCTCCGGCACGTAACGCTGCAGCAGGGCGTAACGGCCGCCGGCGCACAGGCGATCGATGGCGGCGTGGCCCGCCGGATCGTCACGGACCCGGGCCACGTCCCGGCCGAAACTGCCGGCCGGCGGTTTGACGACCCAGTCCCCGCCCCGGGCCAGCCGGGCTTTCAGAACCTGCGCATCGGCGCTGGCGTAGGTTTCCGGCAGGTCAGGCCACCAGGCGTACTTGGCATGCCGGTACACCAGCGCCCCGGTGGCCACCACGAGCTGACCCCGGGGCAACAGCGCAAGCAGTTGCATACGGTCCAGGAACGTCTGCTGGCGGCCCATGCCGAGCAGCCAGACCAGGGTGAAGGCGGCGGGGTCGCGCCCGTCCAGGGTGACTCCTGCCGGGGTCAGCGCCAGGGTCTCGGTGTCGAGTTCGACCGTCTCCCAACCGGCCTGGCGGAAAGCCGCCGGCAACCGCAGGTGGTGGTCATGACGGGCCTGGGCGGTATCGCCGAGAAGAAATGCAATGGCGGGCATGCTGTCCGGTTTCCTGTCAGACTCCGCGGATGGGCCAGGGTGCCGGAGGGAACCGGCGGGCCGCAGCGCCATCGAAAGGGATATGGAACCGGACCGGATAACCCAAGTACAGTAGCAGTGAGCCTGCCGGCACTTCCCGCCGGCGAGCCGGCCAGCCCGCCGGCGATGTCTGGACGAAGCGATGCAAGCACTGGATTTTACATTACCCGCCGAACGCATTCCGCTGTTCGAGCCGGAACACCTCGACCCCATGGAGAAGGTCGAACTGCGCAACCGTATCAAGGAACGGCTGGCCGAACGTGGCGCCGTTCTGGTGGCGCACTACTACGTGGACGCCGACGTCCAGGATCTGGCCGAGGAGACCGGCGGATTCGTCTCCGACTCCCTGGAAATGGCCCGCTTCGGCAAGGAACACGAGGCCGCCACCCTGGTGGTGGCCGGGGTGCGCTTCATGGGCGAGACGGCCAAGATCCTGTCGCCCGAAAAGCGTGTGATCATGCCGACCCTGGAAGCGGAGTGTTCCCTGGACCTGGGCTGTCCGCCGGACGTGTTCGAAGCCTTCTGCCGCGAGCATCCGGACCGCACCGTGGTGGTCTACGCCAACACCTCGGCGCGGGTGAAGGCGCTGTCGGACTGGGTGGTAACCAGCAGCGTGGCCCTGCCCATCGTGGAGCGCCTGCACGACCAGGGGCAGAAGATCATCTGGGCGCCGGACAAACACCTCGGGCACTGGATTCAGTCTCAGACCGGCGCCGACATGCTGCTCTGGAACGGCGCCTGCGTGGTCCACGAAGAATTCAAATCCAAAGCGCTGTTCGACCTCAAGGCGGTGTATCCGGATGCCGGCGTGCTGGTGCACCCGGAGTCGCCGGCGGCCGTCATCGACATCGCCGATGTGGTGGGCTCCACCAGTCAGATCATCAAGGCGGCCGGGGAGCTACCCCACCAGACCTTCATCGTGGCCACCGACCGCGGCATCTTCCACAAGCTGCGCCAGCGCAATCCGGACAAGCGGTTCATCGAAGCGCCGACGGCGGGTGAGGGCGCAACCTGCCGGAGTTGCGCCCACTGCCCGTGGATGGCCATGAACGAACTACGGCAACTGGACGCCTGCCTGGCCAGCGAGGAGGCCATGGCGGCCAGCGAGATCCAGGTCGACCCGGCCATCGGCCGTCAGGCCATGGTGCCCCTGCAGCGGATGCTCGATTTCAAAGTCTGAGCGCGGTCAGGAGCGGGCCACCCTCAGGGCGGTTCGCAGATCGTTGATTCGCTGGTCGAGGCGCGCCAGCAGCTGGGTGTTCTGCCGGTCCACCAGGCGGCGCGCGTACTCCAGGTGGGCGATGGCCTTCTGATAGGCCCCGTGCAGGGCAAAGAACTCCGCCCGCGCCCGGTGCACGCCGACGATGTCGCCGGCCTGGCCGGACACCTCGGCAAGTTCGTACCAGACGTCCACGTCGGTGCGGCGCAGGCGACTCTGGCGCGCCAGCACTTCTTCGGCCTGCGCGTATTTCTGCTGCCGGGTCAGGGTCTCGGCATAAAGCATGGACAGCGGCATGTTGTCGGGGTTGATGGCGAGCTGCTCTTCCAGCAGCCGTTCGGCCTGGTCGAACTTGCCGGCCTTCATCAGCAGTTCGGCATAGGCCGACGCGTGCAGGATGCTCCGGCGGTCCTGGCTGAAGAGGCTGTCGCCCAGGGCCAGGGCCTGCGGATAATCGCCGGCATCGGCCAGCGCCAGGGCCAGGCCGTAGCGGGCGGCATCCGACTCGGGCTGGTCGCGCACCGCCTTTTCGAACTGCTTCACCGCCGCCTGAGGGGTGGAGTAACGCACGATGGTGCGGGCTCGCATCAGGGCGTAGTCGGGCGAGTTCTGGTACTGGCCGCGCGGCAGCGACTGCACCTGCTGGCGCGCGTCGGCAATCCGCGACTCCGACAACGGGTGGGTCAGCAGGAACTCCGGCGGCCGGCTGCTGAAGCGATAGGCCTGCTGCATGCTTTCGAACATGCGGGACATGCCGGACGGGTCGAGGCCCGCGTTGACCATGGTATTGAGCCCGATGCGGTCGGCTTCCTGCTCCCGGGTCCGGCTGTACTGAAGCTGATTGGACTGGGACGCGGCCTGCGCCGCCGAAATGGCCGCCAGCCCGGCATCGCCGCCGCCGACCGCGCCGACCATGATGGCGGCGATCAGCGAGGCGATGGTGGGGATAGCCTGGGAACGCTGCTCTTCGACGCCGCGGGCGAAGTGGCGCTGACTCAGATGGGCCAACTCGTGAGCCATCACCGAGGAGTATTCATGCACGTCGTCTGCCGCCAGCAGCAGACCCAGGTTTACCCCGACCACGCCGCCGGGGGCGGCGAAGGCGTTGATCTCCTGGCTGTCGATCAGCACCACCTGCATGAGGTTGTCGCGGAGTTGGGAGTACTGGGCCAGGTCGGCGATCTGGTTTTCCGCCCAGTATTTGAGGATGGGATCGTCCACCGTCGGCAGCGCCGCGTTGAGCTGCATCAGGAACTGGGTGCCGATCTGTTTCTCGAGTTCGGGGGAAATCAGACTGGACGACGCGTCGCCGAGGACCGGCAGATCGTTGTTGCCGACGGCCGCGCTAGTTGCCGGGCTCGCAGACAGCGTCAGCAGCGCCAGCAGACCCACCAGAAAGCGGGGCGCTGCCACCATGCGGCGGGTGCGGCGCGGCCCGGCCGTCCGGGTGGACGCGCCCGCGGCGGAGCGGTCGCTGTACTCGGTCATTTGTACTCGGTCATTGCCGGGATCATAACGCATGGACGGTGCAGGCCGCGGAAAAGTTCCGTTGCCGGACGTTGCCGGGTTCACAACCTGGACTATATTCTGCCGGCAACGGACCAGGACGCCAGACGTAGACAAACCATGGGCGACGATTCGAACCAGGGCAGTTCCGGAGCGGACGCGGTGGCGCGCGTGCTCGACGTCAAGGGCCTCAACTGCCCGATGCCCCTGCTCAAGGCCAAGAAGGCGCTGAACGAGATGGCGCCCGACGAGCTGCTGCAGGTGCTGGCCACCGATCCGGGATCGGTGCGCGATTTCGAGGTGTTCTCGAAACAGAGCGGCAACCGGCTGCTGGAGTCACGGCAGGACGGCGGCACCTACGTCTACCTGCTGCGCAAGAAGGCGTCCTGACGTGCGTTTTCTGGAGGTCATCAGCGGCTGGATCAACCGCTACTTCTCGCACGAGGAAGCGATTTATCTGGTGTCGTTGCTGGTGGCCGGATTCCTGGTGCTGCTCCTGCTGGGCGGGGTGCTGGCGCCGGTACTGGCGGGACTGGTGATCGCGTTCCTGCTGCAGGGCCTGGTGCGCCGGCTGGAGAGCTGGCGGGTTCCCCGTTGGACCGCCGTGCACCTGACTTTTCTGCTGTTCTGCGGGGCCATGATCACCTTTCTGGTATTCGTGGTGCCGCTGGTGTGGCAGCAGTTGCGGGCCATGACCCAGGCGCTGCCGGAGGTGATGGGGCGCCTGCGCGAGGTGGGCCGGGATCTGTCGGAACGTTTTCCGGACCTGGTAACCCAGAGCCAGATCGACCAGTGGGTGGTGTCCACCACCGGGCAGGCGGGCGCCCTCAGCGGCACCGTGCTGGAGGCCCTGGTGGCCAACGTGCCGTCACTGGTGGCGTTGCTCATTTACGTGGTGCTGGTGCCCATTTCGGTGTTCTTCTTCCTGCGCGACCGCGACGAACTGCTGGCCTGGTTCGTCTCGCTGCTGCCCGCCAAACGCCCCATGCTCGACCAGGTGGGAGACGAAATGAGCCGTCAGCTCGCCAACTACGTGCGCGGCAAGGCGGTGGAAATTCTGATCGTGGGCGGGGTCACGTTTGTCGCTTTCACGTTGTTCGACCTCAACTACGCGGCCCTGCTGGGGCTGATCGTGGGCTTCTCGGTGCTGATTCCCTTCATCGGCGCGGCGGTGGTGACGGTGCCCGTGGCGCTGGTGGCGATCATTCAGTTCGGCTGGTCCTGGGACCTGGCCTGGCTGATGGCCACCTACGGGATCATTCAGGCCCTGGACGGCAACGTCCTGGTGCCGCTCCTGTTCTCGGAGGCCAATGACCTGCACCCCATCACCATCATCGTCGCCATTCTCGCTTTCGGGGGATTGTGGGGCTTCTGGGGCATTTTCTTCGCCATTCCGCTGGCCACCCTGGTCAAAGCCATCGTCAACGCCTGGCCACGCCACGATTTTGACCTGGCAGTGCCGCCCGACAGCGCCCCGGCCACGGATTCCGACGGCCATACGGACCGGCAGGCGTCCGGGTGATGGTGGCAGGCCGACAATGAACCCTCCTGCTGTCTGGTCGTTGCAGACAGGAGGGATGGGATCGTAGTCGGCTGATCCAGGTCATGGTCAGAACCAATCCACAAAAAACCTTATAAAACATATAGTTAGAAATTACATTCTGTCGTTTGGCGAACCTGGCACGGATCCCGCAATACCTGGTGGCAAGTGACAACGAACGGTCACTGAACAAAACCACCACCGTAGAGGATCTGAACATGAACGCACTGGCCATCACCGATATCAACAACGCCATCGAACTGGACAACGCTGCCGTCGCCGCCGTGAAAGGTAGCGGCATGTGGCACCTGAAGAGCTCGTCCGTCGTGACCGGCAACTGGGGCGCCTACCAGCAGCTGTCTTCGGTCCAGCAGGGCATCACGTTCCACGACGGCTACCTGAGCCGCCACTACGTGGAAGGCTGGAAGCGCCAGCGCACCCAGACCGAATACTCGACCTGGGACAAGTTCGTCAAAATCTACTGAGCGTAGATTCGACGAAGCCGGATTGACCGCGTCCTCCCCCCGCGGTCATCCCCCGCGGCCGTCCCTGCCGGGACACTGCCCACGGCCGCCCTCCAGCGGAGACCTTCGGGTCTCCGCTTTTCGTTTCACCCCCGCAGTCAGCCCCGGAGCCCACTGCCGTTCGGCTTGTCGGGCGCACCCGTCGCGCGGCTTTTTCTTGCGCAGGTGCTCAAGTAACATGGCGCCGGATTTTCCTGGACCAGCACCTTGACCGCACTCAGCGCAGATACCCCAGCCCAGGGCCGGCTGCGGGGCAGCATCGTCGCCCTGGTAACGCCCATGAAGGCCGACGGAGCGGTCGATTTCGAAGCGCTCGAGGCGCTGATCGAGTGGCATATCGCCGAAGGCACGCATGGCATCGTTCCCATGGGCACGACGGGCGAATCCGCCACCCTGGACACGCCGGAGCACCTGGTGGTGATCCGCCGCACCATCGAGGTTGCGGCGGGCCGGGTCCCGGTCATCGCCGGCACCGGTTCCAACGCCACCATGGAAGCCGTTCATCAGACCCAGGAAGCCGAGCGCCTGGGCGCCGATGCCTGCCTGCTGGTCACGCCGTATTACAACCGGCCGACCCAGGAGGGCCTGTACCGTCACTACAAGGCCGTTGCGGAAGTGACCAGCATGCCGCTGATCCTCTACAACGTGCCGCCCCGGACCGCCACGGACATGAGTGCCGACACGGTGGCGCGGCTGGCCGAGGTGGACGGCATCGTCGGCATCAAGGAAGCCTGTGGTGACCCTGAGCGGGTCGGCGCCATCCGGTCCCGGGTCCCGGACGACTTCATCGTGTTGTCCGGCGAGGACGCGCAGACCCTGCGCATGCTGGAACTGGGCGCCGTCGGTACCATTTCGGTGACGGCCAATGTCCTGCCGCGGATGATGGCGGATTTCTGCAACGCCTGGCTGGCGGGGCAGAGTGACCGCGCCCGGGAACTCGACGCGGCTCTGCAGCCGCTGCACAAGTTCCTGTTCGTGGAGTCGAGCCCGCAGCCCACCAAGTGGGCGCTGTTCGAGATGGGCCGCATCGACCGCGGCATCCGTCTGCCGCTGATCGAACTGTCCGAGCAGCATCGACCGGAACTGCGGCGTCTGCTGCAGAGCGCGGGCGCCCTGTGATGTGGCGTGCTGGCGCGTTTGCCGTGCTGCTGGCCGGCGGCTGTTCCTGGATGAGCGACGACGAAGGCACCTTCGTCGACAGGACCGACGACTACCTGCAGGCGGAAGAAAACCAGCCGCTGAACATCCCCTCGGGGCTGGACACGGCGCGGGTCGAAGACCCGTTTCCAATCCCGGAGATCACCAATCGCTTGCGGCCGGAATACTATCCGGACCGGCCGCCGCGGCCCGACGCCATCTACGCCAACGACAACCGCGACGAAGTGCGGATTCAGCGTCTCGGCGAGCGGCGCTGGCTGGTCATTCCGGAACCGCCGACCACGGTGTGGCCGAAGGTCAAACAGTTTCTGGCAGAGAACGGCGTGGCGTTGGCCTGGGAGTCGCCGGCCGACGGTCGCCTGGACACGGTGTGGCTGGACGTGGAAGCACCGAGCCGCGACGTCATCCGGGCGGTGATCCGCGACGGCAAGGAGGCGGCGGAGATCCAGGGCGGCGAGGATCGGCTGCTGATGCGGGTCGAGCCGGGGTTGCGTGAGCGGACTTGTGAAGTTCATGTGCGTTACGAGAACTCGGACTTTGCCACCCCGAGCCTTCAATACCTGATCGATCTGGAGAGTGTGCCGTCCCACGCCTCGGCCGTTGAGCAGGACACCCTCAACGAACTGGGCGCCTACATTGCGGCCCGGGTCGCGGAACAGACGGTTTCCATGGTGGCACAGGACATCAGTGCCGGGGTCAAGTCCAACCTGGCCGTGGACGCTGATGGCGACCCTATCCTGCAACTGCGCCTGGACCGGGACCGGGCCTGGGCAACCATCGGCCAGGCTCTGGTACGCGCCGACATCGAAGTCACGGCGTCCGACGAGTCAAACGGCGTCTACCAGATTGCGCTGCCCGAGGATCTGGAGGTGGAGGGTGACGGTCCGGGCTTCATGAGCCGGCTGTTCTCCTTCGGCGGCGACGACATCCTCAATCTTCAACTGGTGCTGCAGCCCGGAGGAGACGGGTTCACGGTCTCGGCGCTGGACGCCGACGGCGAGGCGCTGGACCGGGAGCTGGGGCAACAGGTTCTGGTGCTGATCCGCGAGTACGCCAGTTGAGCGGATTCGCATCGCTCGGCAGCGGCAGCCGTGGCAACGGCACGCTGGTGGACCTGGGCGGCGAACTGATACTGGTGGATTGCGGGTTCCCCCTCAAGCAGACCGAACGGCGCCTGGCGCGCCTGGACGTGGCCCCGGGCGACATCAGCGCCATCCTGGTCACCCACGAGCATTCGGATCATTGCGCCGGGGTAGCGGCCCTGGCCCATCGTTACCGGATCCCGGTGCACGCCTCCTACGGCACCCTGAAAGCGGTCCGCGAGCAGATCCACGGTACGGTGTTCGACAGCCATGGGCCTTTCGCCATCGGCGCGGTCACGGTGCACCCGGTGATCGTGCCCCACGACGCCCGGGAGCCGACCCAGTTCTGTTTCGAGCACGACGGCGTACGGCTCGGCGTGGTTTCGGACCTGGGTCACGTGACGCCTCATGTCTGTGAGCAGTACGCGGGCTGCCAGGGCCTGATGATGGAGAGCAATCACGATCTGCCCATGCTGCTGGGTGGCAGTTACCCGGAGCCGCTCAAACGCCGGGTGGCGGGCCGCCTGGGGCACCTGTCCAACACCCAGGCCGCCGACCTTCTGAATAAGGTCGCGCACCCGGACCTGCACGTGGTCATCGGCCACGTCAGCGAGCAGAACAACCATCCGGACTGCCTGGATGCCACCTTCTCGCCGTTCCGCGAGCAGGTGCGCCAACTCCAGTTTGCGACCCAGAACGAAGGTTTCGGCTGGATCGATGTCGACACCCAGACGCCGTCGCGCTACGGTTTCGGCCTGTTCGGCTGAACCCGCCGGCTTGCCGCGGGCATGCGCCCCGACGCTCCGGCCAAGGAGATTATCCCGTGAGCGCCGCCGCCCTGCTGCAGGCCCAGGCCTACAACAACGCCTGGGCCAACCACCGATTGCTCAACGCCTGCGCCGAGCTCTCGCCCGCGGACCTGGCCGCGCCGCGAACCAGCTTCTTTCCCTCCATCGTCCACACGCTCAACCACATCCTCACCGTGGACTGGTACTACGTGAGCAGCCTGGAGGGAAAGTCGCTGGGACCGGGCGCCTTCGACCCGGAGATCCCGTATATCGACATGGCCGACATCGACCGTGAGCAACGGGCCGTGGATCAGCGCCTGATCACCTTCTGCTCGGCGCTCGCCGATGCGGATCTGGGCGGCGTGGCGGAGATGGACCGCGGCCGTTACGTTCAGCGCGAGCGGGTGGACCGGACCCTGTTGCACCTGTTCGAACACCAGATTCACCACCGCGGCCAGATCCACGCGATGCTGTCCGGAACCCCGGTGGCGCCGCCCCAGCTCGACGAGTTCTTCCCGGACAGCGACCGCGCCCGGCCCCAGCGCGACGCCGACCTCGAGGCCATGGGTATCAACCCGGCCGACGTCTGGCGCTGATCCCGCGCTGCCCAGGCGGCCGCCGCGGCCGCGTCGAGCTTCCACGGGCCGAATCGCGCTGGAAATGTGCCGCCGCTTTTCTCAGAATACGCGTCCCCGGCCAACGCGCACGGTTTCCCGGAGAGGTGCCGGAGTGGTCGAACGGGCCTGACTCGAAATCAGGTGACCGCGCAAGCGGTCCCAGGGTTCGAATCCCTGCCTCTCCGCCAATGTTTTCAAAGGCATAGATTTGATCGGGTTTGTTCTTGAGAACCTTGCCGTTGACCTTCTGGGTAACGCTTTGGGTAACAAGTTCGCTGAAATGATAAGCGGGGCACCACAGATCTTACCGCTACACATTGGCTCAGTGGGACGGAGTGAGTGCATCTGATGCGGTAAACGCATGCGCCAATTCCTGTGAGGATGCCATGCAGCTAGTGCTGGCTTACCTAGAACCGACCGTCGTTGCTGCAGTTGCGGCATACGGTATTGCCTCAGATACGCTATGGCTAACTGTGGCCGCAATCGTGTATCACTTCGTTAGATTGTGGAAGAATCTGGCCTGCGCTGTCTCACCCGCTGCACACGGTGTTGGTTCATTTCGTGGTCTGGCTGTTCGTGTTTGAAGCAATCATGAAAGTCTGAACGGGGCCTTGGAAGCCTGGCCCGCTAACCCTAGGAGTCGCAGCACAGTGCGTGTGCTCGGTTCGTTCTCAGCCACGATATGGGAATAGCGTTCGGCAGGGCTTGTGCTCACGAGGGTCGCTGGCTATGAGATGGCGCATCGGCTGTTTCCAGACAGGCCCTTTGCGGTTGATCTTTGGAAAAAACGACGGACAACTGTCGTGTGTTTGCTTCCTGGTCTGTTTCTGTCTTTGCTCAGGGAACATCTCTTACCCTATTCAGGGGACTTGCTATCGCCTGAACCACAGGTGTTAAATCGCTAGACCGATCACGGTTTTGCGCATGCTAGGTGGCATGACGCTCTTAACTGAGCCGGGTCGTTGATGAGGAAAATTGAGATGGCCAAGCCTTCAGTCTGCGGCATGGGCTGCGCGACGTTTCGTTTTACTCCATCCGCAAGATTAGTAGCCCCGAAGACGAGGCTAATGATCAGACGGTCTACTCTGGCGTGCTCCTGTTGGAGTCAATTCTCGCCATCGAGACCGACGACAACGTCCGTTCATACCTTCTCGATGCTGAGGGTCTGAAGCGCCGCAAGCCGACCCAAGTGCATCGCGCAATACGAGATACTTTGGTCAATCGACCCCACCTATTCAGCGTTCTGAATGGTGGCGTTGTGCTAGTCGCGCGGGATAGCGAAGTCGACGAAAAGCGTAAGTCGCTCCGATTGCTTGAGCCCAGCATTGTGAATGGATCGCAGACGCAAGGCGTTGTGCGAGACGTGATCTCCGAGGGCCATGAAGTAGGGGGAACCATATCAATATTGAGATGATCATAACGACCGACCCGGAACTTGTGGCCGAGGTTTCGATCGCGAGAAACTTTCAGAACGACGTGCAGACGATTTCCATCATTGGGCGTCTTCAGGAACTTGACGAAATCGAGGAGCGGTTCAAGAAAGAGTTTCCGGACCACGAACTACGCAAGAAAGAGACTGAGCGTCCATCGGACGACAACTCCTACATTGAGACTGAGAAGCTGCTCCAGGTCGTAGCGGCACTACTTCCTGACGCGCTGTGGTGGAAAGGCGGTGAGCCGAACAAGACGTATACGTACGATCGCAAGGCCGCGTGCTTGCGTGATTTCGACCGCATTTACAAAGGCGCCAAGAACCCGGACGACACGGAACACGAACTGTTGGCGATGGTGTACGCGTTCTACCTCGATGTCGTGCCACAGGCTTGGTCACTGTACACGAGGTGGAAATCGCATCAAGGTTTCGCGGGAACAGGCTTAAGGTCGATTCTCAGGGAGGGTCGCGAAATCGTTGACGTTCCCGACGGGATCTTGTTTCCCATTCGTTGCACTCTCCGTGTTCGTCGATCGTGACGACACGGGCGTGTGGAAACTTGAAGTGCCTAGGCAGTTGTCCGACGACAAGTTGATCTCGGCCGCGAAGACCCCCTATATGGAAATCGCTCGTTCAAACCACGGAGTAATGGGTAAGAGTCGAGCCTGCTATTTTCAGTTGCTACAATTGACATCGACCTACCGGGAGTTGCTCCGCGACTCGGCATAGGAAGATGCCGAACGGGCGCCCCCTGTAGCGGAGGGCGCCCGTCTGATGCATAGGGGTATCGGATGACCGTGTTTCTAACAGTGGTCGCTGGGGTCGCCACACTCGTCGTTGGACAACTGTTTCTGCGGGTCATCGTGGAGCCTATCGTTGAGATGAGACGGTCGATTTCCGACATTGCTTTCGCAATGATCATGCGAGCGAATGTCTTCTCCAACCGGGGAACGCTGGGGCTAGAAAAAGAGCGCGAGGTGGGAGACGAAATCCGTACTCTGGCGTCTAGGTTGTACGCCCAGATGAAACTGATTCCTTGCTACGAGAGGATTCACTGGGCATTCGGACTCCCGCCCAAGACCGCGGTTGGGCAGCCTCAGCATCCGCACCTGATAGGGATCTCGAATGGACTGCACGACGACGCTCACGGAATGGGTTCCATTAACAGCCGAAAGGCGGATCGCGTTCTCGAATTGTTGGGCGCCCGGTTGCCCGAGGGTGAGACGGAACCCCAAGAAGTTTAGCTGTTATCCAAGCCATGGATGAAATACTCCCTCGGGACTTCGAGAATCCCGGCATCCTTCTGAGCAACGTCGACGAGGCTTTGGAGCAGATTCCCTCGGACCAACTGTTCAACGATCCTCGATACGAGAAGCTGCGGGAGGCTTGGTGCGCGTCGATGTTCGGTGTCGGTTTTGCGCGTCACATTGAAGAGTGCAATGTGTTGGTGAATACGGGAAAAGACAGGCCCGATGTGGACTTCTATCTTAAGGCAGGCGCCAATGTTCATGAGTTCCAGTTGGTTGAGGTGCAGGAGCCTGGACGGCGACGCGGGTTGGAGTACCGCCGATTTGCGGACGGTAGCTTAGGCTCGATTCCGTATGAACCAGCGCGCGGACATCAGGAGGGGCCGGACTGGATCGTAAACGGACTGTCCACCAAGGTAGCCAGAATTATGCAGGAGCCTCGAATCTCAATTTGCTTATTTACGCCAACTTCAGTGGCGCTGCGATTGAGTTCGCCAAGGTCCGTCAAGCAGCAAGCGAGCAAGTGAACCGGTTCGCCTCGGTCTGGGTCTTGAACAGCCTTTACTTTGGATGCCTCGCATCGGACGGTAGGTTCGTGCAACTCGATGGCTGGCTACGCATTCGATCCATCGAGGATTACTACACCAAGTGAACTTCAGGGGCCTGGCCCCATAAGGTTTTTCTTGGACGGGTCGCAGATTGCGGATCTCGCCTAATCCCGCGGCGGACGTGACGATTGGACCCCTCGAAAGTAAACCATGGCCCGGCAAGGCCACTTCATCGTCACTTTGGGCCCCGCCGCTGGCCCCATTTCCGAAGAACGCCGAACTCCTTCGAGACTGGGATCAGGCGCCGACGTTCTTGTAGAGACCGCGGTGATCGAGCGCCTTGGCGGCGAAGTCGAGCCGGGCCTTCCACGCGACGCCGTCGCGATTGAACAGGTCCTCGCGTTCGAGGCTGACGCTGGTCTGACCGTCGAGGTATCCGCGGGCGATCGTGTCGACCTGAGTCGGACTCGCCGCCAGATACCACGCCGTCTCGCTGTCTGCGTCAGGGCGCGCATCGACCCTGGGGTTCAGACCGCGCACGAACTCGAGGTTCGCCGTGTCGTTGCCCTTCGCCGGATCGACGAGGGAGGCGATCAGTTGCTCGGCAGTTGTCTCCAGCGCCGCAGGGACGATCAGGTAACGGGGACGGAGGTTCAGGACCTGGATGTTCTGGAGGCCGGT
>CALNZS010000013.1:0-43802 GCA_942491135.1 uncultured Gammaproteobacteria bacterium
TGCCGCTGACCATGTGACTCGGGACGTTGCTGGGCGCCTGGATGTTCGAGGGCAGCATCGTTGCCATCGCGCTCATGGCGCTGATCCTCTCGCCGACCGATGCGGCGCTCGGTCAGGCCGTGGTCAAGAGCGAGAGCGTGCCGACCCGGATACGGCAGTCCATCAGCGTTGAGAGCGGATTGAACGACGGCATCGCGCTGCCGCCCATTCTGTTCTGTCTGGCGGTTCTGGGCGCGCAGGGTGAGGGCGAAGCGAAGAGCTGGATCGGCTTTCTGATCATGCAGGTCACCCTGGGGCCCATCGTCGGGGCTGCGGTCGGCTATCTCGGCGGCAGGCTGGTGGAACGAATGTCCTCGATCGGCTGGATGGACGAGACCTTCCAACGGATGGCCGTACTGCCCCTGGCCATCCTGGCCTATGCGCTCGCCGAGATCGTCGGCGGCAACGGTTTCATTGCCGCGTTCTGCGCCGGGGTCGGACTTCGGTTGGGTGCCACTTCGGCCGAAATCCGGCACAGCATGCAGGAATTCGGTGAGGCGGAAGGCACCCAGCTCATCATGGTCGTCTTTCTGATCTTTGGCCTGGCGATGGTGCCGTCGGCGATCGGGCACTGGGGATGGGCGGAGCTGGTTTACGCGTTGGCCAGCCTGACTGCGCTGCGTATGGTGCCGGTTGCGATCTCCCTGATCGGCGCAAAGCTCGACTGGCGATCGGTTGCGTTCATCGGCTGGTTCGGTCCGCGTGGGATCGCCTCGGTGCTGTACGTGCTGATGGCAATCGAAATGATCGGGCTTGCCGGCTATGAGCAGGTCATCTCGGTCATCGTCCTGACGGTAGCTATCAGCGTGTACGCCCACGGCGTCAGCGCCGCACCACTCAGTGAACGTTACGGGCGACGGGTGAAAGAGTAGGGGCTCGCTGCCTCGAGCGCGGATCCATCAATCCGCGGCTCTTGCGATCGCGGAGGGCAACGTCTCCGCCATGGAACGTACCAGCCGGTCCAGGAGCGCCTCGTGCGCCGCGACCATCGCCCCGTAGCCATCGTCGGAAAGACGCTGGACGTCCGCAAACACCTGCCGCCTTGCGGCCGTTCCCGATGAGACGTCGGTCCACGTGTACTCACCCGCCATGCGCACCTCGCCGCTGCCGGTGCCGTGAAACTCGTCGAAGCGAACGTCGAGGCGGTACGCCCAGGCGTCGCTGAGGGCCGGGTCGATGCCGACATCCGAGCCCGTCGCGCCGGACAGCGACTGGCGCAGATAGTGACGGACGCCCTGATCGAACGGCTCGGCCCAGAGGTTGTAGCGCGCCGAGCGAATCTGCCCGGGGCCCGTCTCTACGACGATTCCGAGCTGATTCAAGTAGGGTGCGATCGTGACCCGTCCGATGCCGATGTTCGGGGCTTCCAGCGCCGCGCGCTCGGTCGCCGGCTGCGGAGCCCGGAGCAGGTATCGCACGGTTTCCGGCGGAGCACTGCCCGAACAGCCCATCAACAGGGTCACCATGATCACGGTCAGCCAGAGTGCATGTTTCATCGGCTCGCCTTGGGTTCGGGGTCGGGCCCGGAGTCGCTGCCGAATAGGAGTGCATTCGGCCGAGCCTCGAGAGAGCGGGTAAGGGCATCGAGGTTGGCGAGGGTTTCCCGGGCTTCGTACGCCACGTCCTGAAGCTCGTCATACAAGGGGGAGCCGGCGGAATAACCGGCCATCATCCGCCGCAGGTCGGTCAGCGTGGCGGCGAGCTCACCGGGCAGGGCCCGGGTGGCATCCTGGGCGAGAACCCCATCAACATCCTCGAGGGCCGCCGTGGCCGCTGCCAGGGTCCCCTCCAGCCGCACCAGGCTCGCGTCGAGGGATCCCGCGATGGAATCGAGCGGCAGGTCATTGATCTTGTCGAGCAACGCGCCCACCTGATGCTCGAGGCGGCCCAGGCCCCCCTCGATGGTGGGAATCTCGTCGTAGCCGGCAAAGGTGCCGAGGGATGCCTCCGCTGCCGTCCGGGTAGTATTCCAGGGACACCACCAGGCTGCCGGTCAGGAGATTGCCGGACTGCAGCGTGGCGCGCAGGCCGTTGGGAACGGACTCCTCGATGTTGGTCGTCAGGCGCTGCACGCCCTCCGGGGAATCCGGCACCTGAAACCGCCCGGGTTCGATGCGGATCAGCACCGGGAACGCGGCACCCTCGGTATCAGTCAGCCGGGCGAGTTCTTCCACGAGGATTTTCTCTACGGTGCCGACCCGGATGCCGCGCATCTCCACCGGAGCGCGCCGGTCAGCCCGCGAACCGATTCGTGGAAGTACATGTGGGCCTCGAAGTCGGCCTCGTAGGCCACGTTGTGCGCGTCCTGTTCCCCGGCGTACAGCGGAAAGCGGTCCCCGCTGTCGCCTGCTGGCCCGGGCTCCTCCCCGACGTTCTCGAAGGCGATCCCCCCGGCCAACAAGGACGCGACCGTCTGCATCGAGACGTTCATGCCCTCGGCCGTCAGTGACACGTCGACGCCGCCGGCATTCCAGAAACGCGTGTTGGTCGTGATGAGGTCCTTGAACTCGGGCTGGACGTAGATGTCAATCTCGATGCGCTCGAAGTCGGCCGTGAACCGGTGGCGTTCGACCTGACCGACCAATGTCTGTCGGTAATAGACCCCGTCGCCCACGGTCACGCCGCCGAGAGCATCGGCGACCAGGGTCACCTTCAACCCGGGTGCGTCCGAGGGCGCGATGGGCGGCAGCTCGAGGCCCTTGAACTCGTGGATCTCGGCGCCCTCGGTGCCCGGGTCGATGGCGATGTAGGCGCCGGAGATCAGCGTGCCCAGACCCTGAGATGCCGCCCGCGCCGACGCGCGGCCGCACCACCCAGAACTCGGTGTCTTCGCGGAGCAACGGCTCCGCGAACTTCTCGACGCTCGCTTCGATGACCACGCCCTCGAAATCGTCCGAGAAGCGTACCGCCTCGACCAGACCGATCTCGACGTCCTTGGTCCGCAGCCTGGTCTTCTCTGCTTCGATTCCGGCCGCGGTGGAGAAGCGGATCTCGATGGTCGGGCCCTGGGTGTAGTAGTTGAACCCCACCATCCATGCGCCCAGCAGGACAGCCACCACGGGAACGATCCAGATCGCCGACAGCCGCGACGACTTGTGGACCACGGTCGCCTCGTGCTCACTCATCCGTTGGCTCCAGGTTGTCCCAGATGAGCCGCGGATCGAACTTCTCTGCGGCGATCATGGTGATGATGACGACACCGGCGAACGCAATGGCCGCACTGCCGGGCCGGAACGAGATCAGGCCGGTCAACTGTACCAGCGCCACCAGGATGGACACGACAAAGACGTCAACCATGGACCAGCGACCGATGAACTCGGTGACCTGGTAGAGCACGGTACGTTCACGCGGCTTGGCTTTGTCTCCATGCAGTACCGACCAGCATAGCCACAGCATGACCATGATCTTGGCCAGAGGGACGACCACGCTGGCGATGAAGATGACCGCAGCCACCGGGTAGGCGCCATGGTGCCACAGAAACACGATGCCGCCCATGATCGTCCCTGGCTGTGAGTTGCCCAGGTTCTCGGTGTACATGATCGGCAACAGGTTGGCGGGCACGTAGAGGAAGGCCGCCGTCAGCACCAGGGCAAGGCAGGTCTGAATGCTGTTGGTCACGCGCAGGTGCAGAGCGCTGCCGCAGCGCGGGCAGTGTTCCAGCGCCACGGGTGACAAACGGGTGCACACGTGGCAGCCGGCCAACCCGTCGGCGGCGGCACTTTGCGGAGCATACGGACTCATCAGGCGAGTCGCTCGATGGCTCGCCACACGGTGAAGCGATCGAGCGACGACATCGCCAGGACGAAGAACATCGCGAACGCCGCGTAACCCCAGAACGAGATTCCGAGATCAACATCCGCCATGCCGGCGATCTTCACCAGACTGGCGATGACGCCGATGATGAAGACCTCGGCCATGCTCCACGGTTGCAGCGTGAATATGGCCCGGCCCGCGGCCACCAGCCACGGCGCTCGCCGGTCCAGCAGCACGGGCATGAGCACCAGCAGGACCAGCAGCAGGATGAGCGTGGGCACGACGATGATGAAGCCGAGCACGATCAGCCCGAGGGCCTCGCTGCCACCCTCGTAGAGGGCCCAGGCGCTCTGCGGCAGGGTCATCTGATGCCCGAGCCCGGCGCGGCTGAAGGAGAGAAATGGGAAGGCGTTGGCCACCACCAGCAGCGCGAGAGCCGAGATCGTATAGGCCAGAGACCGCTCCAGACCCCGCATCGAACCCGCCGCCAGCACGTGCCGGCAGCGCGGACACAGCGCCCGCTCGTGGTCGCCCAACGGCGCCACCGTCACCGGCAGGTCGCACGCCGGGCACGCTACCCGAGCCGTCTGGCTGTCATCGCTCATTCGCCCTGTCCTGGATCGACGCGGTCGGCGCACCCGGACCCACCCGGCGCGGCCAGACGCCATTAGACGCCGTCGAGCGCGCCCTGGCTTGCCATTTGGTGACAGATCCAGCGCCTCGGTGTCGTCAAATGGCAAGCCTTCGATGGCTTGGCGCTGTCCAATAGCGGCATGGACAATCGTGCCGCGAACGGAGGAGAGATGTTGCTCAGGAGAGTGGCCTCGCTGGTCGCCCTGACCGCAGGCGCAAGTGTGGTGTGGCCGGCCCAGGCCGACGAGGGCGGCGTCAGCTTCTGGTTGCCCGGCCAGTACGGCAGCTTCGCGGCCGTACAGAGCGAGCCCGGCTGGTCGTTGGGATCCGTCTACTTTCACACCAGTGTCGATGCCCGTGGCAGCCGGGAGTTTTCCATCGGCGGCGACATCGTCCTCGGGCTCGAGTCCGAAGCGGATCTGCTGTTCCTCGCGCCGAGCTATGCCTTTGCCGGTGACATCTGGGGTGGCGGCCAGCTCTCTCTGGCGGTCACGGCCATCCTCGGCGAGGTCGACGTCGATGTGGACGCAACGTTGACCGGCTCGGGCGGCGAAACCATCTCGCGCAGCGTCAGCGACTCCGAGTCCGGGGTCGGGGATCTGTATCCGACCGCCACGGTGCGGTGGAACGACGGCAATCACAACTACATGACCTACCTGATGGGCGGTGTGCCCGTCGGTGAGTACGACGAGGACAACCTGGCCAATCTGGGTGCCAACCACTGGTCGGCGGACCTGGGCGCTGGCTACACCTACCTGAACCAGGACAACGGGCGTGAGTTCTCCGCGGTGCTCGGATTCACCTACAACTTCGAGAATCCGGACACCGACTACCAGAACGGCGTCGGCGCCCATCTCGACTGGGCCGCGTCGCAGTTCCTGTCGGAGACCTTTCACGTCGGCGTGGTCGGCTACTTCTATGAGCAGATGTCCGGCGACAGCGGCGACGGCGCGCAGCTGGGCGATTTCGAATCCAGCGTGATCGGCGTCGGCCCGGAAGTGGGCTGGTTCCTCAATGACGGCGCCTGGTATCTGAACCTGAAGGGCTACTACGAGTTCGACGCCGAGAACCGGCCCGAAGGCTGGAACGCCTGGCTTACGTTGTCGGTTCCGCTGTAGAGAGCCGGAGGAAATCCGGCTCCTCCACCGAAATGGACTTCGACTTCAGTACCGACGACTGAGGTACGCCGGCGTTCGACTCGTTTCAGGGCGTTGATATTCCGCCAGCGCGGGCTGGTGTGGGGACGCTCACCGGGAAAGACCTCCGGGAGCTCCGACTGCCGCGTTGCCGTTGGCAGATTCGCAGAGTCCTGATCCAGCTCACTCACCGGCGTGCTGTGGGGGACGTCCACCGGGAAAGACTTCCGGGAGCTCCGACTGCCGCATTGCCTTTGGCGGATTCGGGCGCGCTGAACGTAATGCGCTCCCGGGAGTTTTCCCCGGCGGACGTCTTCCAGGGCCCTCGCGGTACTCGACCTTCGGCAGGATCCGAGTTGCGGCGTCAACCTGAGGTACGGGTGCACGAGCACCGTTGACGCGGTTGCCGGGAGACACTTTCAGCAGCGTATTACGTTCAGCGCGTCTGCCGTACCCAACGACAATGCGGCAGTCGGAGCTGCAGAAAGTGTCTCCCGGTATCCGCCCTGCCAACGTCATCACAGACGAACCCGATCTTCAGTGGGGCAGCAGCAGCGCATTCACGCCGAGCAGCGTCTGCGTCACGGCGGGAAACGGGTGGGTACAGTTCGTGGTCGATTCGCGGGGCTATTCGGGCTCCGATTGCATCAGCAGTCCCTTGAGGCCAACGTCGTCGAGCGCGCGGTCGAGTTCCACGGCGACCATGAGCGGAACCAGGATCAGCGTCATCAGCAGAATCGGCCCGGCGATCTGAAGCCATGAGAGAGCCAGCAGTTCGTCGACGATCGCGGCGACCTCCTCACCGCGGAACATTCCAACGATCAGCTCCTCCAGAATCTTGAACACGATGAGCACCAGAATCATGCCCGCCGTGCGCCAGGCAACCCGATGCAGCAGGGTTCGACCCCCCATCCGGGTGCCCGGTTTGAGTGCCTGACCGATCAGGATGAACTTGCCGAGAATGAGCGCCTTGCACAACGCCAGGCCCAGCCCGAGCGAAGTCGTGGCCGCGCTCGTGGTCTGCGAGTCTTCGTAGATCATCAGCACGGCGAAGCAGACGAACAGGTAAAGGCTGATGTAGAGGTAGCGCCAGAGCTCCTCGGCGACGCGGGACTTGAGGCTGGCGCCTTCGGGTGCAGACTCTGTCATGTCGCGGCTCCTGGCCGGGCGTTCGATTCGGCCATTATTGCAGGTTCCTGGTCAATGTCAGTAGAGGTAGCGCGCCGAGATCTGCATCTGTGCCGCGTCTCCGTCGGTGCGGTTGCTGTTCCTGCGTTCTCCCCACAGGAACTCGACCCCGGCCTCGAGGCGCGGCACCGGATTGAACAACAGGTTTACGGAGGTTCTGAGCGTCCGCTCGTAGGCGGGTCCGAACGGGATCAGGTACTCCCGCGTGTCCTGAAAGTCGAAGGTGTCCACTTCGACCCAGCTTACGGTCGCGTTGGACCGCCAGCGCGGCGCCCACCAGTGCTGGTAGGACACGTAGCCGGCCCAGATGGGGAAGGCCTCGAGATCGCCGTCCGGGGCGAAGATCGCGTCCAGCCCCCCGACCGTGCCGGTGTCGTTGACGTAGCGGCCGATGCCTTCTCCATAGGTGAGCTGCCAGAGCAGGCGATCCTGATCATTGAACAAGGTGATCGGCACCGTGCCGCTGCCCGTGATGCCCCAGCCGGTCACCTTCCTGGTACCTTCGCCGCGGTCGGCTCGCCCCTTGATCTGACGGCCGATGATCGCCGAGCGGGCGGACCAGCCGTTGAAGGACTCCCGGTTCATGAGCAGGCCGCGGTTCCAGTCGAGGCTCGCGATGACGTCCCAGATGGCCGTGGCGGCTTCGCCGCCAGTGATCTGGGGGCTGGGGCTCTCGACGCTGAGCCTCAGGTTCAGGTCGCGGCCGATGGTCGGGAAGTAGCGCAACTGTGGCTGCCGCACGTTGATCCGGCCATTGATGCCTTCGAAGTCCAGTTCTTCCGGGGACGCCGTCAGGTCCATGAAGGTGGACCAGGTCTGGCCGGCGAGCAGTTGCCCGAACTGGCCGTAGGCGTGGCGCAGCCGGAAGGTGCTGGCGTCGGCGGCGAAATCCCCCTCGACGAAAGCGCGCAAGGTACCGCGCTGGGTAGCGTCTCTGAGATCGAGGTTGACCCGCGACTGCTCCACGGTGATGACCGAGCCGGATTCCGCGCCGTCGACGTTAGTCCCGGAAGGCGGAATGCTGCCGACGATGAACCGGTCCCGGGTCAGCAGCGGGTCGAAGCTCTGCACGAAATTGGTCTTGACGTAGCCGCCGATGCTCATGGAGGCGGTGGAGCCGGGAATCCGCCAGGAGCCCGGGAAGTTCGGATCCGCCAGCGCGGCCAGCGGGTCGGCAGGTTCTGCCTGGAGTTGCTGTTCCAGGTACGCGAGGCGTTTTGCCAGCTCCGGATCGTCCGGCACCGTGTCCGGCGATTCTGCCAGCGTCGGCTCCAGAACCGGTGACGGCGGGATCCCGGAGGGAGCCTCACCTCGAGTCGTCTGCGCTTTCTGCGCGGTCGTGCCGTGGGACGAGAGCACCGCGGATTGCTCGGCGATCAGCCGGTTCTGCACCTCGATGGTCTGGTTCTGCGCCGCCACCTGCTTTTCCAGATCTTCGATCCGGGCGAGCTGTTCATCGAGGCGTGCCGCGAGCGCGGCGAGCTGTTCGTCGGTTGCGGCCGCCGATCTGGCTGCGGCCGCGAGCAGGAAGGGGAGCGCCAGAATCGCCAGCCGCCTTCTCATCGGCGGCTCGCGGCACCGGCAGTGACCAGATACGAATGCATGGGCAGAGACCGTCCGTTCGGTGCATCACGCCGACAGCATCGTAGCGTTCACCTGGATCGGCGGCTTGCCATTTCGTGACAGGTCCGGCCGACCGCTCCGCTCAGGCGGCCCCCAGCCAGGCGAGCATGGCTTCGTTGACGGCTTCGTGGCGGTCGAGCATCAGCCAGTGCGACGCGTCGTCAATGCGCTGGTAGCGCCACGGGGCGTCCATGAGCCCCTCGCTTTCCTGAATCTGCGCCTCCCAGAGATGCGTGTCGCCGCTGCTCCACAGTCCCAGCGTGGGCACCCGGCAGCGGCGCGCATTCGATCCGGTCAGGGCCGCTTGCAGATACATCGACGCCATGGTGTTGGCCCTGTCCCAGTTGAGCATCGCCGTCATGGCGGCGGGGTCTTTCAGCCGCTCCCAGGCCTCGTCGAGCTCGGGATGGGTGGGGATGAAGATGTTCCGGAAGAAGGCGCCGTCGTTGGCCAGGTATAGCGCCGGCGTTTCCGGCTGACTGTTGATGTACATGTACCAGCTCGCCTTGGCGTCTTCGACGCTCTGAGCGGCCGCGAACACGTCCGGGTGCCCCACGGAGAACGTCACGTGGCGGCGAATCCGCTCCGGCGCGGCCAGCGCCAGCTCCCAGCTCGCATACGCGCCCCAGTCGTGACCCACCAGGTCCACCTGAGGCGTGTCCAGCGAATCGAGAAGTGCCATCAGATCCGCCAGGATCCTGTCCCCGCGATAGCGCTCCAGGTCGGTGGGCTTGTCGGTGCCGCCGTAGCCCAGCATGTCGGGCGCAACGACCCGGTAACCGGCGTCCAGCAACGGCGCGAACTGGTGCCGCCAGACCTGGGCGGTGTCCGGCATGCCGTGCAGCAGCAGGATCACCCGCTCGCTCTCACCCCGGTCGATCAGATGGTAGTTGATTCCATTGAGTTCGATGGTTCTGTCGGCCACTGTCGTGCTCCCTCAGCTCCTGGCGAATGACGTGAGATCCAGCGGCGTGAGTCCGTTGGCCTCGCAGTAATCAAGGTAGCGCTCGAGATGCGAACGCCAGTTTTCCACGGCGATCCTGTTGCCGGACTCGTCGCGGTATTCCGAGTCGCCGCGGATGATGTTCAGGGTGACGGCCCCCTCGTCGTAGGAGCGGGGCGTATGCACGCTGGCCGTGGTCTCGTAGATGACGGAGCCCTTGCGGGCGTACTTGAGCAGGACCTCGTCGGAGTAAGGCGTGAACGGCAGCCAGGGCGATTCGTCGTCCTAAATAATCGAAGCGTCGACGTTCTCGTAGGCGAACATGTTGCCATCCAGTTTTTACTGTGAGTTTCGGGGTGCGGAATTCAGGCTCGCCAGGTACTGCGCCATGGCGTCGATGTCGTGCGCCGAGAAGCCGGCCACCAGCGGTCCCATCACCCCGCTCGGATCGCGCCGTGCACCGGACTGGTAGGCGACCAACTGGTTGACGAGGTAGTGGAAGCTCTGACCGGCGAGGCGGGGATACGGATCCAGTCCTTCGAAACCGGCGCCGTGACAGGCGCTGCAGCCGTGGGAATCGACCAGTTCGCGGCCGGCTTCGCGAGGCTCGGCGTCGGCGACGAATCCGGTCGCTGCAGCGGGTTGGACGGCGAAGTAGTCGGCCAGGGACCGCATTTCCTGAGCCGAGAGATCGGCCGCCAGCGGCGTCATCCAGGGGTTCGGCCGCGCCCCTGATGCGAAAGCCTGAAGCTGCTGCTGCAGGTAGGACGCCGGCAGGCCGGCAAGGGCCGCGTAGTTGGCGTTCGCCGGGCTTCCGCCGGGGCCATGGCATGGCATGCACACGGTGACCAGCTGCGGCCAGGGACCGGCATCTGCCTCGGCCTGCTTCGCGGCGGCGGTCAGGGCCTGGTCGAGGCGGTAATAGTCGAGCAGCGTGGGGCCGAAGACCGCGGCCGGTACTGCCGCCAGTGCGACCACCGCCAGCAGAATCAGCGTGCTGCGGCGGCCGCAACCCTTCTGTGCGAGCGTTTGCATCGGCCGATCCTTACGCGGTTGCCCGCAGTGATTGCAGGGCTTTCAGGGCGGCCGTGTGGCCCGCGCGCACGGCGCCGTCCATGTAGCCGGCCCAGATGTCGGCGGTCTCGGTGCCGGACCAGATCAGTCTGCCGACCCCCTGGATGCAGCGCTTTACCGTGCCGGGTCCAGAATCCCGGCGGAATGGCCGACACGCAGCTGATGGTCCAGGGCGAGAGTCCCCAGTCGTGATCGTGAAACTGCAGCGGCTGGCGCGCCTGTTCGCCCAGAGCGCGGACGTAGATGTCGGTCAGCATGGCTTCGGCACCCTGCGGATCCGCCGGCACCATGGACTGAACCACGAACGCATTGATCACGCCGATCGAGCCATCCGGCGGTGAGTTGTCGTAGGCCCACAGCACAGGCCCGTCCGGCTGCATGATGTGGCCGTTCAGGCCGCGCTCGCGCCAGAACGGGCGTGCGTACACGTGAGCGGTCTTGCGGGCCGGCGAGTGCGCCGGCCAGTAGCGCTGCAGCGCCTGGCGCGCCGCCGGCAGCCCTGGCGCGAATTCGATCTGCTGACACAGTGCCGGGCTGAGCGCCATGACGACCTGGCGCGCCCGAAAGGTGCCCCGGTCCGTGTCGATCTGCACCACGTCCCGGTCCCAGGCGCGGATCCTCCGCACCGGGCAGGACAGCCGCACCCGGTCACCCAGCGACCGGGCCATCTCGATGCTGAGGATCTGGGAGCCGCCCTCGATGCGCGTTTCCTGGGCGCTGTCCTTGATGGAGTCGAGCTGCTCGTAGCGGCTGCCTGCGGAGTTGATCATCGACAGGAAGTGCAGCAGGCCCATTTTGGCCGGCATGGTGCCGGTGGTCAGGAACGAGGACATGTTCCAGCCCACCCGCGCCTGCGCGTCGAGGTTCTGCCTGGCCAGCCAGTCGCCGATGCTCATGGTATCGAGCTCAGCCGCGCGGGGAGCGGCCCACGGCGCCCCCGACGGCACGTCCCGGGCCAGCTCGTCGAGCTCTGCGGCCAGCGCCAGATCGGTTCCCAGGGTGCCGTGCAGGTCTTCGGCGGCCCGGCCGTTCTCGCCGGCGATGTAGAGGGTCTTGCCCTGGTAGTAGGTGGGGAAAGTGCCGATACCCAGTTCCCGGGCGAGGTTGGCAATGGCCGTCTGTCCGGGGCCGATCCACTGGCCGCCGGCTTCCGACACGTAGCCGTCGCCGAGGTCATGATTGAGCGTGCGACCGCCAACCCGGTCGTTGGCTTCCAGCACGACGAACCCATCGTTGCCGGCGCGGGCCAGGTCCCGGGCTGCGGTCAGTCCGGCCAGCCCGGCACCGACGATGACGACGTCCAGTATCGGGCCTGCCGGATCCGCCGTGTGATCGGAAGCCGCGCCCGGAGCGGAATCGGTCGTGTCAGCCGTGGCCGCGTTGCTGACCGCGGCGCCGACCGCGGCACCGCAGGCAGCACGAAGAAACTGACGGCGGCCCCAGGGCCCGCGGAGCTGACTGCCGTTGCGTGTTAGCTTGGTCATGGCGGCAGAGTAGTGAGATCGCGGAGAAAAACTTGATCGAACGGACCTCAATATTGATATTTCAGCCCAATCGTCGAGTGAGTTGCATGCGCCAGCGGGGCCCGCGAGGAGGCCGGACTCATCCGCCCGGCGGCGACGCCGACCGTCGGTAGTCGCTGGGGCTCATGCCCACAATGCGCAGGAACGCGTGATTGAACGCGCTCGCTTCGCTGTATCCGAGCTGCAGCGCCAGCGTTCCGACGTTGACGTTGGTCTCCGCCAGGGCGCTCTTCGCCAGATCGCCGATGACGCCGTCGCGCAGCATTCTGAAGGTCACATGGCGCTCCGCCAGGCGCCGCTTCAGGGTCGTCAGCGACAGGCCCATCTGCCGGGCAACGGAGCGGGCGGTCGGGGTACCGGATTCGATCTGTGCCATGATGGTGAGCCGCACCTGAGACTCGATGCTCTGGGTGTTTACGTAGGAGTGGAGCAGGCTGTCGGCATGCTCGAGCACGACCTTCAGCAGCGCCGGGTCGGCGTCGCTCAGGCGCTGCTTCAGAACGGCGTTGTCCAGTTCGAAACAGTTGAAGGCGTGACCGAAACGGATGTCCGGTCCGAACAGACGCCGCAGCGGGGCAGCGTCGGCGGGCGCACCATGGGTAAACGTGGTGCGCATGGGTTGCCAGTCGCTGTGCAGCTTACGGCGGATGATCTGGATGATCGTGCCCAGCGTCCACTCGTTGTCGTGGCGATCGTCGAGGGTGGTCACGTCGGTGCGCCGGTAGGCGAGGCGCGAAAAGCGGCGGAGACGGCTGAGTTCCAGGGCGGCACCACGATAGAATATGGGGTAGTAACGCGCTGCCAGTTCCAGGCACTCGCCGATGGTGCGGGCGTTCAGCAACAGGTAGCCGTAGGTGCCGATCGCGGCCAGATCCAGTGATTCGGCCAGGCGCAGGCCGATGTGGTCGTCGCCCGCCAGCTTGGCGGCCGCCAGCAGAATGCGATTGACGTCGTCGGACGTGGTTGATTCGGGATGGTGAAGCCCGGCCGCCAGTTCCCGCGGCACGGCGCGCAGCAGTGCGCTGGTGTCGATCCCCAGAGAGCCGAAGGCCTCCAGGAACCAGGCGCCGGGGTGCTGTGCGGATCTCATTTCTGACGCCGTCGTCCGGTCTCGATGCGGGGCCTGGTCGGGATTTAATCGCGATGGTGCGGGATGGCAAGTCCGTTCAGCCGCCTCACGGTCCAATACAAGGTCAAACGCAACAGGTCAATCGAAGGGAGGATCGAACATGCATGCCCGACCCGCGGCCCTCTCGGCCGTTCTGGTTTCGTGTCTGCTGGCTCAACCAGCCACGGCGGATTCGCTGGCAGGCGCGGAACGTTTCGTCTGCTCCGCCATCGATGCGTCGCTGTGCTCGGCCGAGGGTGAGTGCGCCAGCAGCCTGGCGTGGGACCTCGAGATCCCCCAGTTCCTGCTGGTGGATCTGCCCGCGAAGACGCTGTCCACCACCGAAGCGAGCGACGAGAATCGCATTACGCCGATTCTCACCCAGCTGCGCGAGGACGGTCACATATTTCTGCAGGGCGTGGAAATGGGCCGGGCGTTCAGCATCGTGCTCGAAGAAAGCAGTGGGCGGGCCAGCATCGCCATCGCCATGGACGGCTTGACGGTCGGGGTGTTCGGGGCGTGTACCCCCGGACTGCCGCGCTGAGCCATTTGGGAGGATCGTGATGATCAGACAGAGTGTGACCGTGCTGATACTGGCCCTGGGCGCCGCAGACGTAGTCGCCCAGGACAGCAGCTCCGATAAGTCCCTGGCCGCCACGCTGGACGTATACGTGTTCCCGAAACAGGGTCAGGACGCGAGCCAGCAGTCCACGGACGAAGCCGCCTGCTATCAGTGGGCCGTGAGCAACTCCGGGGTCGATCCGTTCGAATCCGCCAAGCAGGTCCAGGCCGCTCAGAACCAGGCGCAGGCCGGGCAGCAGCAGGCGGCCGATGCGGGACGGGGCGCTGGCGCTCGGGGTGCGGTGGGTGGCGCCGCGGCCGGCGCGCTGATCGGCGAGATCGCCAGCGACGACGCCGGAGAAGGCGCGGCCTGGGGGGCGGCGGCCGGCGCCGTCATGTCCAGGCGTCGCGCGCGCCGTGCGGGCGAAGAGGCGGCCGCAGAGGGTCAGCAGCAGGTTGCCGACGCGACGGCCCTGTCGGCCGAGCAGAAGGGCGAGTTCGACAAGGCCTTCAGCGTGTGTCTGGAGGCTAAGGACTATCTGGTCAAGTACTGAGCCCTGAGGCCGCCAACTCACCAACGGCGCGCTTCAGACCTTTTCCTGCGGGTCGATCCGGTAATGGGTCGGCGTGTCGCCGGTCCAGCGATGGAAAGCCCGCACGAAATGCGACGGGTCCGAATAGCCGAGCAGCGCCGATATCTCGCCCACGGATCTGTGGCCGCGCGCGATCTCCTTGAGCGCGCGCTCCCGGCGGCATTGGTCCAGCAGCGTGCGGAAAGGTGCACCCTCGGTCGCCAGGCGGCGCTGCAGCGTCCGTACGTTCAGTGACATGTCTGCGGCCACGTCGACGATGGTCGGGCCCCTGGGGAGCTGCCGCAGAATCACCTGTCGGACCCGTGCCCGAATCATCCGGGACTCCCGGTCGAGCCCCGGCTCGCTGGCGTTTGAAGTCGGCATCCGGCTACCACTGAGTGGCCATGGGCGGGATTCTGTCACTACCTTCGGGGCGCCACATGCCTTTTCGTGACATTCCCTATCGCTTACCCAGCCTCAGCCACCCGGCCGGCACCTCAAGCAATCCGGGGGAATCCGGCACCGATGCGCGGGAGTGTCGCCTCCCAGTGAAGCGGCCCTGAGGGATCGTCGCGCTTATCCATGAGCAGGCGCTGAGCCTGTTTTGGCGGCACCCCGGTCCAGCGACGGAACGCCCGGGTGAAGTGGGCGGCGTCCGAATAGCCGAGCTGAAAGGCGATGTCGGTAATCCTCAACTGGTTGCGACGCAGATGCTTCAGCGCTGTCCGGTAGCGCAGCTGATCGAGAATCTCCTCGAAGCTCACGCCCCACGCGGTCAGATGCCGCTGCATCGTGCGCAGATTCATGTCGAGCTGCCCGGCCACGGCGCGAGCGGTGGGCTGGCCGTCCTCGCCGAGGCTCTCGCGCAGCATGCGCAGTACCGCGCGGGCCGTGTCGTTGATGCAACTGCTCCCGGTGCGGGTCCGGAAGCGGCGGGGTTCCGCGGGGCGGGTGGGGCGCAGTGACAGGTGCAGGACATCGGGGTCGAACTCCAGTTCCGCGAACTCACCGCTGAACGCCAGGTCCGGCCCGAGCAGTCGCTCGATGTCCGTACCCGGCGCCGAGCTTCGAGGCAACCGCGCCATGGCGGGAACCGGCTCCGCGGCCAGGTCGAGCAGTTGGCGCAGGGTCAGGAGGTCGGCTTCCAGGTGCTGCTGCGGGTTGGCTTCCAGGTGGCCATCGAAGCTGACCCGCAGACGGGCCGTGCGGGGTTCGCGCAGCAACGTGATCCGGGTTCCGGTTTCGATCCGCCCGATCTGGCGCGCCGCGATCGCGATGGCGTCACCGACGGTTTCTGCCGCCATGATGGCCTCGCCCCAGTATCCATAGTCGGAAAAGCGGATGAGCTCGGATATGTGCAGACCAGCCAGGGGGTCGCCGATGCTCTTCGAGATCTCTTCGGCGAGTCGCAGGCTATCGCGCCGGTCCACCCACAGGTCTTCGTGCAGCAGCAACGTGGTCGGCAGCTCGAGCCGTCGCAGCAGATCTGCCGGGGCGACCCCGCGCGCCAGCAGGTAGTCGCCGATGCGTTTGATGGAGCCGATACGGTGCCGGTGCATGCGGTCGATCCCGTGTTGGCGATCGGCTCGCAGCGGCACAAGCCCCGGCGCGCCGCAGACGTTGGTTGACGTTCACGTTGCGAAGCAGCAGCGCGGTATTATGCGTGCCTGTCGCCAATTGGCAAGCACGGAGCCGCTGACGCCTGTCTGATGCGGCTTCTCGAAGTCTGGAGGGAGCGCATGACGACCGGCATCTGGAAGGCTGTGGTACTGGGAACGATGCTCATGGGCGCCTCGGCGCCAACGCTGGCGGCGGACTGGGCATGGACCCTGGTGCCCTATGCGTGGGGCGCCGACACCTCCCTGGTCCTGCGCGTGAATGGGGACGATGTCCTCGACGGCGATCTGTCGTTCTCCGATCTGCTGGACGATCTGCACATGGCCGGTCAGATCCACTTCGAAGGACGGAGGGGCCGCCTGGGTTTCCTCGCCGATGTCACCTATCTGGAGATCCGCGAGAAGTCGACGACCCCGCCACGCAACCTGCTGCCCGGCGGCGCGCGGGTGGACACCGAAGTCGAATTGTGGCTGTACGAAGTGGGCGGCTTCATCGGTTGGCCGGTGACGAGACCGGGCTCGACCTGTTGCTCGGGGTACGGGTGGTCGACTACCAGATGGATGTCGAGTTCACACTGAATCCGCCCTCCGGCCCGGGCACCGACACCTCCTCGTCGGAGACGCTCACCGACGGGTTCGTCGGCCTGCGCTACAGCATGCCGCTGGGAGAGCGCTGGTTGCTGAACGTGCGGGGCGACGTCGGCGCCGGCGATACCGACCAGGCCTTCAATGTCGCTGCTTACATCGGGTATCAGTTCGGCCGCGACGGCCGCTTCGGGGTTCTCGGCGGATATCGCCACCTGGACCTCGAGATCAAAGACGACGACTCCCTGGTGGAGACCAGGACCGAACTCACCATGTCGGGCCCCGCGCTGGGTTTCGCGTTCCGGTGGTAGCCCCAAGGCGATGGGAGGAAATGAGGAAAGGAGGTGACGATGATTGCAGCTACTGGATGCAAGGTGCACGGGTGGGGGCGGCACTACCGCTCGTCGCGGCGGCCACGGCCACGGCGCAGGAAAGCCGCAGCGACGATGGGGTTTACTTCGGCACCCTGCACGGCCACTCGAGCTGGTCGATCGACGCCTACGGGCTCGGCAACCGCAGCGGGCCTGACGATGCTTACCTGTTTGCCCGCGGCGAGCAGGTGAAGGATACCACCGGCAACCCGGTACAACTCGAACAGCCACTCGACTTCTTCATGCTCACGGACCACTCGGAGATGCTCGGTACCGCGCCCATGCTGACGCAGCCGGGCAGTCCCGTGTACGACACGCCGGTGGCCGAGCTGGTGCAGCAGGGCGAAGCCACGAAGGCATTCACCATGATCAGCAACGCCATCATCGAGGGCAAACCGCTGGAAGGCCTGGCCGATCCCGAGGTAGCGAAGTCGATATGGGCCCTGTACGTGGACTACGCACAGAAGTACAACGATCCCGGTATCTTCACCACATTCATCGGTTACGAATGGACCTCGCTGCCGGGCGGCGCGAACATGCACCGCAATCTGATCTTCCGCGACGACATGGTCCCCGAGGCGCCGTTCACGGCCATGGACTCGGACAGGCCGGAAGACCTCTGGACCACCATGGAGGCCTGGCGCAAGCAAGGCATCTCCGTGTTCGCCATGTCACACAACGGTAATGCCAGCCTCGGCCGCATGTTCTCCTTTCTGGATTCAGACGGCAATTACCTGACCAAGGAGTACGCCGAGCGTCGCAACCTGAACGAGCCGCTGCACGAGGCGGGCCAGGTCAAGGGTGTCTCCATGGCCCATCCGCAGTTCTCGCCGGATGACCAGTTCGCCGACTTCGAGCTCTGGAACTATTACCTGCCGGCGGGGGCGCCGGTTCCGCCGCTGCGCACCAACTACGTGCGGGAAGCATGGAAGATGGGCATCGGTCTGAAGCACACAGTTGGTGCCAACCCGTTCATGATGGGTCTGAAGGGTGGCTCGGACACGCACGGCACCATCAACACGTTCGAAGAGTTCAACAACCGTGGCAATCACTCTTTGATGGACGATACGCCACAGAAGCGTCGCTACGCCAAGGCAGGCCAGCGTCTGAGCGTGGCCGGCGGCAGCCTGTTTCTGAACCCCGGCACCTTGACCGGAGTGTGGGCGGACCGTAACGAACGGGGACCGATCTTCGATGCTTTGCAGCGGCGCGAGTCGTACGCGACCTCCGGGACGCGGATCAAGCTGCGCATGTTCGCCGGGTACGGTTACCCGGACGACCTGCTGTCCACCTCCGACTGGGTGGATCAGGCGTCTGCGGGTGGCGTTCCCATGGGCGGCGAGCTGCAGGCCAGCGACAAGCCCGCGCAGATTGCGGTCTGGGCGAGCAAGGCGCCGTACGGCGGCAACCTCGACCGAATCCAGATCATCAAGCTCTGGACCGACGGCATCCGTGACTACGAACGCATCTACGACGTGGCGCTGTCGGACGGCCGCCAGCCCGACCCGGAAACGGGTGAAGTGCCGCCGGTCGGTAACACGGTGGACGTGACGACGGCCACCTTCACCAACGACATCGGTGCGCCGGAGCTCAAGGCGCTCTGGACCGACCCGGACTTCAGCCCCGGTCAGGAGGTCGTCTACTACGTCCGGGTTCTGGAGATCCCTACCCCACGCTGGAGCACGTTCGACGCCGTTGCGCTGGGCGAGGCGCCGCCGGATACCGTTCCGGCGACCCTGCAGGAGCGGGCCTGGTCGTCGCCGGTGTGGCTGGTCAATGACGCCGAGTAGCCGTCCCGGACAAGCGACGCCATCCGGACGCCGCTAACTCAACTAAGGCGCCGGGGGGCGGCACCCGGGTGTGTCGTAGTCGTTCCGGATCGGTATGTGGTTGCTGGCGTGCGCCAGCAGCCAGGGATTCCGGGTCACGAGTGCGCTCTGATAACCGTGGGCGGCCATCTGTTCCGGTGAGTTGAGCAGCCCCTCGAAGCTGTCCCAGTCCGTGCACACGATGCCGTCCGCCTTCGCCAGGGCGTCGCCGAAGGCGCCGCGCGCGGTCTGCGAGAACAGTCGCTCGATGAAGTCGTCGTCGGCGCCGAGGGCGCGCGCCACGGCGCTGGCGAAGTTGGCATCGGTGCCCTGTCTCGTCACGAAAACGACATTCTCGCAGCCGACGTTCTTGAGCGGCTGAGTGCCGAAGTTGTCGACCCAGCCGCCGGCCGTGATGCCTGTGCTGCCGGCCGGTGAGTGGTAGGGTTGCGCCGCGCGCAGGCCCGGTTCGCCGATACTGCGCACCATGGCCTCGCGCCAGGATTCCTGGCCGGCAGCGTGGAAGCGCCGGGTCTTCAGGTCGTCGTAGCCCATCCGGTTCTGACCCAGCCGGGTCAGCAGCGCGTCCGGCCCGAAGTAGGCGATACGGAATTCGTCCTGCCAGTCTCGTGGACCGAAGTCCACCGCCTTGAACAGGTCGTAGCGCCGCTTGTCGGCGGCGAAGCGCTCGCGCACCGCATCGCCCATCACGAACGAGGCGGTCACCAGGGTCGGATGGGTGGCGCCCACGGTGCGCTGCAGACTGAGCGGTTCGATGACGCGGGGGCGGTGGCTGTGCCGGATTCGTCCCGCAGCGCGCCGGGGATGTGCTTCGCGCGAGTAGGCGCGCTCCTGAAACGTCTCGATCAGGCTCTGGAACAGCGTCCCGCAGGTGGCGCCTTCAATGCCGGCGGCGCGACCCGCGATACCGGGCCAGCCGGTGTCGAACTGCGTTCCCGTGCAGTCCTCGTAAAATCTCGACCAGTGCCCGGCCAGGTCGGGCCCGCTGTTGCTGTAGAAGTCACCGGCCTGACCCACGAGGCGAATGGCGTGTTCCAGATCCAGCAACCCTTCGCGCAGGAACAGCTCGAAGCTCACCGAGTCGCCGAAGTTGGCGGCGCCGGCGGCGCCGCGCAGGCGCCACGTCTGGCGGCGCCAGTTCTGCGGATAGAGCGCCGCGCGGCTGGGTACCAGGGCCTGCCCGTTCATCAGTCCGCGCAGCGGCGGGTTCAGCAGGGCTGCCGTCAGTCCGCGCACCCCGACGCCGTCGCCTTCCCGCATGCGCGCCTCGATGCGATCGACGATACGGCCGCTGCGGGTCTCGCGCAGGTAGTCGGTGAACCCCAGCATGGACTTGAGCGCCAGTGACACCCGGGCGCCGAGCGCGTCGGCTGAGCACGGCGCGCCGGCGCAGTCGCCGATGGCCGGATTCAGCAGAATGTTCTCGTACAGGAAGGCCGCGATGCTGCCGGAGCTTGAGCCGAGCACCACGTCGGCCACACCGAACTCCTCGCTGAGCCGGGCCATCGCTGCCAGCGTCACCGGGACCTTGTAGCCGTTGCCGCGCAGCGCCAGGCAGAATCCGGGGTCTGTTCCCGGCGCTTTCGACGATTCCGGCGCTTCCGACGCCGCAGGCGCTTCCGACGCCGCAGGCGCCACAGACGCCAGCGCGAACAGCACCAGTCCCGGCAGGACGCCGCGCATCAGGGCGCGTAGCGGCGTATGAGCTGCTTGCCGAGGGCCATCATGTGCACCTGGTCCGGTCCGTCCGCCTGGCGGCACCAGCGCGCGTAGTTGTAGGCCTCGGCCATGGGGTAGTCGGCCGTGAGGCCGCCGGCGCCGTGGATCTGCATGCAGCGGTCGATGACCGTCTGGGCCATGAGCGGCACCGTGATCTTCGCCGCGGCGATCAGGTCGCGCGCGTCCTTGGCGCCGACTTCGTCCATGCGCCGCGCGGTCTCGAGGGTCAGCAGCCGCGCCTGCTCGACCTCCGAGAACGAACGCGCGATGTCTTCCAGCACCGACTGGTGCTCCGCCAGCTTGCGCCCGAAGGTTTCCCGGCTGACAGCCCGGCGGCAGGCGTACTCGATGGCCCGCTGGGCGCTGCCGATGAGGCGCATGCAGTGGTGAATGCGCCCCGGCCCGAGCCGGCCCTGGGCAATCTCGAAGCCGCGGCCCTCACCGAGCAGCATGTTGTCCACCGGCACCCGCACGTTCTCGAACAGCACCTCGGCATGGCCGAGCGGCGCATCGTCGTAGCCGAGGGTGGTCAGCGGCCGCACCACCGTCACCCCCGGGGTGTCCTTGGGCACCAGGATCTGGCTCTGCTGCAGGTGCCGGTTCGGGTTGTCCGGGTCCGACTTGCCCATGACGATGAAGATCTTCGTGCGCTCGTACGGCGCATTGGTGATGAACCACTTGCGGCCGTTGACCACGTAGTCCTCGCCGTCGCGCTCGATGCGGGTGCGCACGTTGGTGGCGTCGCTGGACGCCACGTCCGGTTCGGTCATGCAGTACGACGAGCGGATCTCACCGTCCAGCAGCGGGGTCAGCCACCGCGCCTGCTGCGCGTCGGTGCCGTACTTGAGGAACACTTCCATGTTGCCGGTGTCCGGCGCGTTGCAGTTGAAGATCTCGGGGCTCCACAGCACCCGGCCCATGATCTCGGCCAGCGGCGCGTACTCCTCGTTGGTCAGGCCGTCGTGGTCCGCCGGCAGCCAGAGATTCCACAGGCCAGCGGCGCGGGCCTCGCTCTTCAGTTCCTCCATGAGCGGCACGGTGGAGAAGCGGTCGGCCAGGCTGTCGAGCTGCTCGCGGTAGCGGTCTTCATTGGGGTAGACGTGTTCGTCCATGAACGCCGTCAGGCGTTCCTGGAGCTGTTGCGATCGGGCGCTGGTCATTTCGCGTGACTTCCTCTGACTGCCTGAAGTGGTGGGGTCGCGGGGACGGAGCTATGCGGTCGGCAGGCGCACGTTGGCGGTGCCGAACACCCGGGTCTCGCCGGCCTCGTTCTTCACCGTCACGTCGAGTTGCACGATCCCTTCGTCCTCGTCGATGTCGGTGACCACGGCGCTGATGGCAAGGGGCGCATCGGCCAGCATGGGTGCCCGGAACACGGTGTCGATGTGTTCCACCTGCGCTGCCGGGCACCAGTTGTGAATCATGCTGGTCAGGAAACCCATGGACATGAGTCCGGGCACCAGGGCGCCCGGCAGGCCTTCTTTGCGCGCCTGGTCGTGATCGTTGAAGCGGTTGCTCTGGCCGCGGCCCCAGCCTACCGCTTCGGCGAAGGCGCCGGTGGAAGCCAGCGACGTGTCGGGCTGGAACGGATCCAGTTCGGTGCCGAATTCCACGTCGGCAATGGTGTTCACGCTCATTCCGGCTTCTCCCGGATGACCTGGCGGGAGTCGCTGGTGGCCAGATGTTCCCCGTCGGCGTCGAAGATCTCCATGCGCGAGACCAGGAACACCATGCGCCCGGAACGGCCGCTCTTGGCGTAGATTTCGTGCAGGTGAGTGCGCCCGGTCAACGGCACGCCGGTGGGTACCGGTTTGAGACAGGTGACCGCCTTGCCGCCGTCCATGGGAATGCCGCCGAGTTTGGGAAACTCGATGGGCAGGTGCCGGCCGGATGCCTGGCTGCCGATGAACGGGGGCGAAGCCTGGAAGTCCGGATGGGACGGGTCGGTGTACTGGGGCAGGGGGCTGCCGGACAGGCGCGCCACCGCCGCGGCCTTCTCCGGGTCCAGGACAAAATCCTTGCGGTCGAACTCCAGGTCCAGGAACCGCTCTTTCAATTCGTCGATGTCCAGCATGGGGCCGGGGTCTCCGTCTTACTTCGAATTCAGATGCCGCGAAACGCCGGGGTGCGTTTCTCGGCGAAGGCTTTGCGCCCTTCGGCGCCGTCATTGCTGTCGCGCACGGTGAGCAACTGTTCCCGGGCAATGGCCGCGGCTTCCGCCGGGCTCCGGTTCAGTGTTTCCAGCGCGAAACGCTTCAGCGTGCTGACCACCAGTGGGGCCGAGTTGCGCAGAGTCTGCGCCCATTCCAGTGCCGCTTCGAGTTCGGTTCCGGCGGGAACCACGCGATTCACCATGCCGGATTCGCGGGCCCGCCCGGCGTCGATATCCTGGCCGAGCAACATGAACTCCATGGCGATCTTGTGCGGCACCCGGGCCACTGCGCTGGCGATCAGTCCGCCGGTGAAGCCGAGCTGGGCTTCGGGGTACTTGAAACGGGTGTTGTCGGCCGCCACCACCAGGTCGCACATCTGCACCACGACATAGGCGCCGCCAATGCACCAGCCGTGCACGGCGGCGATGATGGGTTTGCTGACCGGAACACCTACGCTGGGCACGCCCTGCCACATCTCCTTTGGCGGCGACTTGACGTCCGCACCCACGGAGAATGCTCGATCGCCCGTGGCGTGCAGGATCGCCACCCGGTCGTCGCCCTCTTCGAACCGCCGCCAGGACGCTGCCAGCCCCTGAATCACCGCTTCGTCCAGGGCATTCAGGCGCTCCGGCCGGTCGATGCTGATCACGGCAATGCGGTCCCGGGATTCGTAGCGCACCACGTCGCTCATTGGCTCACTCCCCCTTTCCCTCGAGCCAGGCGTTGAAGCTGGGGCTGCGCTTGTCGCGGAACGCGCTGACTCCTTCCCGGGCATCGGGATGGTGGTCGCTGATGGCGGTCTTGGCGGCGATTTCGTCCAGGGCCTGGCTCCAGCCGAGCTCGGCGGCGTTGTACAGCGAACGCTTGAGCAGCCGCATGGACACCTGGGGCCCGTTGGCCAGTTCGTCAGCCAGGGTCATGGTGGCGGCTTCCAGTTGCGCGTCGTCCACCACCTCGTGCACCAGTCCAAGGGTGGCAGCTTGTTCCGCGGCCACGATCCGTTTGCGCATCAGGAAGTCCAGGGCCCGGGCCAGCCCCAGATGCTGCACCAGCAGGTACTGTCCGCCTTCGTCCGGCAGCAGGCCGAAGCGCAGGGTGGCGCTGCCCATGCGCGCGCCACGGGCGGCAATACGGAAATCGCAGGACAGGGCCAGGGAAAAGCCGGTCTGAATGGCCACCCCGTTGATGGCCGCAATGGTCAGCTTGTCCAGGTTGCGGATTTTTGTGTTCAACTCCTGGGAGATGGTGCGCAGACCGTTGTAGGTACCGAGGGCGGAGTCGTGGCCCGGCGGAATCCCGGGTACCAGGGGGGTGCCGCCCAGCTCGGCCCCTTTGTACGCTTTCAGGTCGTCCCCGGCGCAGAAGGCCCGGCCGGTGCCGGTGAACACCAGCACCCGCACGGCGTTGTCCATCTGCGCCTGGGTCACAGCCTCGATCAGATCGCGCTTGATGGCCGTGGTCATGCCGTTCAGCCGTTCCGGCGAGTTGAACTGGAACCAGGCGATGCCCGGTTCGCGCAGCGTCGCCTCGAAGCCCGTGAATGTGCCCGTGTCCATGGCGTCCCCCTCGAATGTGCCGTCAGCTCGGAAAGATGGTGTGCCAGGTGGTCAGGTCGTCGATGTTCAGGTAGGCGTTCTGCTTCCTGGTCTCGCCCATGGTGGCTTTGGGTACGTGGGCATAATTGTGACCGGGTAGCAGCAGCGTGTCGTCGGGCAGCGCCTTCAGCCGTTGCATGCTGTGATACATGTCGTCCGGGTTGGAGCCGGGCAGGTCGACCCGGCCGCAGCCGTTGATGAACAGGGTGTCGCCGGACACCAGGGTGTTCCTGATGCGGAAGCACTGGGAGCCGGGGGTGTGCCCCGGGGTGTGCAGGAACTCCACGTCGACATCGCCGATGGCGACCTTGTCGCCGGACTCCACCCGGGCCAGGTCGGTCTCCGAGAGGCCGGTGACCTTGCGCACGCCGTCCGCCTCGAGCTTGTGCACGTAGGCCTTCACGCCCTGGCGTTCGAGCAGTTCCGCCAGCCCCTCGATACTGTGCCCGCCCATGGAGCCGCCCACGTGATCCGGATGGTAGTGGGTGACCAGGGCGCCGGTGAGTTTGTAGTCCTGGGCCTGAATGCGCTCCAGCAGCGCGTCGATGTCCCAGGCGGGGTCCACGATCATCACCTCCCGGGTGCTGCGCGAGCCCACCAGGTAGGTGAAGTTGGCCATGGGGCCGATCTGAATCTGCTCGACGATCAGCTCCGACTCGGCGCTTTCGGACCTCTCCAACATGGGGCTTCTCCCGCTTCTACCGTCTCAGGGGCCCGCCATCATAGCAGCGCCGGGAGCGCCGCGCGGCTACAGGTCCGGAGCCGCGATCAGCGCCACCGCGTCGGAGTTGCCCGTGTTGCGCAGCGCCAGCGGCCGCCGTCCGCACAAGGCCAGCGCGGGAACGAAAGCCGCCTGCTCCGGCAGGACGGTCAGGGCGCCGAGGCCGACCGCGCCGCGCACGCCGGCGCACAGCAGGTAGCTGGGATGCCGCGGCAGTTCGAATTCGGTGCCCGGCGCCAGGGTGACCCGCCAGACCCGGAAATCTTCGAAGGACACGATGCACTCGGCGCCGTCGCCCATTGGCTCGAAGTGCGGCTCGGGCGGCACATCCAGGCGCATGCGGGTGATGGCCGCGGCGCTGTCCCAGTGGTCCTGGGTCAGCACCTTCTGGGCGAAGGAGATGATGTAGCGCTCGTAGGTTGGCGTCTGAAACTCGATGACCCGGACCCCATGCTGCAGGGAATGGGGCAGCCAGGTGGGCACCGCCACCACGTCACCGATCTTCAGCGGCTTGAGGCCGGTGAAGGCGTTCATGGCCGCCCGCAGTTCGGCTTCCCGTTCCGTTCCCTCCCCGGTGCGGCCCTCGTCGATGGCGCGGCGGACCCGCTCGTAAGCCTGTACGGCGGCCAGATAGTCGCGGCGCATGGCGTCGTCGTCGCCGTAGTAGCGGCGTAATTCCTGGTTCATGCCGAAGCGGATGGCGCCGGCGCCATCCGGCCAGGCCTCGGCGTCCACGTGGGTCACCACGTAGATTTCCTGTTTCTTTTCGTGGGTTTCGAAGTACAGATCGCCGAGCACCGGCTGCGCCAGCGGATCGAGGATTTTCAGCAGCACCAGTTCGGCCCCGCCGCACAGCCGGCGCGGCGCCAGCGCCAGGTACTGAGACAGCGGCAGCACGCCGGCGCCGGTCTGCACCGCACTCTCGCCGCGGGCCTCGATGCCGCTCAGCCAGATCTCCCGGCCCCAGGGCTTCGGCACCTCGGCTGGTTCCAGCAGCACCGGCTGGTCCAGCCGCAAGCGGTGATCACCGAGGTGCGCCTCCAGCCCCGGGTCCGTTGGGTCCTCCGGCAACCGGTAGTGGATTTCCAGCGGCAGCCGGTCCGGGGGCTCGCGCCAGCTCCGCTCCAGGGTCAGGGTCTGGGTGAGTTGCCGGCGGCCGTCCGCCATTGCACGGTCGATGGCGCGGTCGGCATCGGGGTAAACCGGACGCGCGGTCACCGGTCCCCCGCCGGGTGCGCCTGGGGATCATGTCCGGTTGTGGCGAGTTTTTTCCCGGCCGCGGTTCTATATTGAGCGCTTCGGGAGTTTCGCTGAGGTCGACGTCGTCTCATGTTGCCGCCGCATCATATCTGCGAGCGCGCCAGGCTGTCTCGCGATCCGCGCTTCGACGGCGCGTTCTTCATCGGCGTGGTGACCACCGGCATCTATTGCCGTCCGGTCTGTCCGGTACGCCAACCGGCGGAGGACAACGTGCGTTATTACCCATCCGCGGCCGCCGCGGAGGAGGCCGGGTTCCGGCCCTGTCTGCGGTGCCTGCCGGAAGCGGCGGCCCGGGTGCCGGAGTGGCGGATCGGCAGCCGCGCGGTCATTCAGGGTCTGCGGCTCATCGATTCCGGCCTGCTCGAGGACCCGGGCACCGAGGCGCTGGCGGCGCGCCTCGGTATCAGCAGCCGGCATCTGAACCGGTTGTTTCACCGGGAGCTGGGGGCCACGCCGCGGGCGCTGGCCCTGACCCGGCGCCGCGCGCTCGCCAAGCGCCTCATCGACGAAACCCGGTTGCCGTTTGCGCGGGTCGCCGAGCAGGCCGGATACGGCAGCCTGCGCCGCTTCAACGACGACCTGAAGCGCCGTTACGGGCGCGCGCCGCGCGACCTGCGCCGCGGCCGGCGGCGCCGCCGAAGCGAAGCGGCGGCCGGGAACGCGGCGCCGGACGCGTTCACCCTGCGCCTGCCGGTGCGGGCGCCCTACGATGCGGCCTGGGTATTCGAGTTTCTGGCCCGCCGGGCGCTCAGCGGTTTCGAAGTGGTCGAGGGGCACCGCTATCGGCGCCGGGTCATGGACGAATCGGGCCGGGACCACTGGGTGACCGTGGCCTGGAACGGTGAGGCGCTGGAATTGACGGTGCCGGTGGCGTGTCGGGTGCCGTTGTCGGATCTGCTGGTGCGGGTGCGCCGGGTGTTCGATCTGGATGCCGACCCCATCGCCATTGCCGCCGACCTGGGTGCGGATCCTCTGCTCGCGCCGCTGATCCAGGCCTGTCCCGGCTTGCGGGTCCCGGGGGCCTGGAATGGCTTCGAGACGGCCGTCCGGGCGATTCTGGGCCAGCAGGTGAGTGTGGCCCGGGCGACCGATCTGGCCCAAAGGCTGCTGGATCGCTACGGCCAGGACTGCCTTGTGCGGCCGCCGGCGCTGGCGGCGGCAACCCCGGCCGAGATCGGTATGCCGGGGCGGCGCGGGGCCGCCATCAGTCTGCTGGCCGAGGCCGTTGCCGGCGGTGACGTGGACCTGGAAGACGGGGCGGCGGACGACCTGCAATCCAGGCTCTGCGCGATACCCGGCATCGGGCCCTGGACCGCGGGCTACGTTGCCATGCGGGTAACCCGGGATCCGGACGCCTATCCGGTCAACGACTGGGTGGTCCTGAAGATGCTGGAGGCGGAACTGGACCAGGGCGATGCCGGCGATCCGGGAGGCGCCGGCGGACGCGCCGCGATACGGGCCGCCGCGGCCGGCCGCGCGGGCAGCCGCGCCGATCACTGGCGGCCGTGGCGGGCCTATGCGGTGATGTATCTCTGGAAACTGGCCGATCTGAGACGGCGTGCCGAAGCCCGCCGGGAGGCGTCATGATCTACACCTACCTGGACACCCCCGTCGGCCGCCTGCTGCTGGCCGGCGCCCGGGGCGACCTGAAACTGATTGCCTTTCCCAGCGGCAGCCGGGCGCGCGGCGCACAGCCGGACTGGGAGCGACACGACGACCCGTTCCGGCGGGCCAAACAGCAACTGAACGAGTACTTCAGCGGTGCGCGCCAGCACTTCGACCTGCCGCTGGCGCCTGACACCACGACCTTCCAGGGTCGGGTGCTGGCGGCGCTGCAGGCCATTCCCTACGGCGAGACCCGGTCCTACAAGGACATTGCGCTGGCCCTCGGCGACGCCAACGCGGTACGTGCGGTCGGCAGCGCCAACGGCAGCAATCCGATCCCCATCGTGATCCCCTGCCACCGGGTCATCGGTAGCGACGGCAGTCTGACCGGATTCGGCGGCGGGCTGGACCGGAAGCGTTATCTGCTGGATCTGGAGCGTTCTCATTCCGGGCTGTTCGCCGGAAGTAACTGATTGGTTACGTTGGTGGCATGATTGGCTGGAGGCTCCGGCGGAGGTTGACCAGAAAGTAACTGAATGGTTACATCAAGCCATCACGATCCCGTTGTGGAACCAAGTGAGCAGGGACCCGTACACGACCCGGCGCCGGATTCTGGACGCGGCCGCCGATGCCTTTGCCGGACTGGGTTACGCCGGCGCGCGGGTGGATGCCATCGCCGCCGCGGCCGGCACCAACAAGCGCATGCTCTACCACTACTTCGGGGACAAGCTGGGCCTGCATCAGGCGGTTCTGGACTGGCTGCTGCCGGATGACGGCGGCCAGCCGCAGACCGCCGTCCCGTTGCCGCCCCGAACTGCCCGGCTGCTCCTCTGGTCGTTGCTCGAGCCGGCCACCGCGGCATCGACCCGGCGGCGCTGGGGCGCCCGGTTGTCGGGTAACGGCGGGGCCGTGCTGCTGAGTTCGCTGATCGGCGCACTGGTGGGAGGCGGGCGTCCGGTCAAGCCGCGCATCCGGCTGACGCACGCGCCGGCGCCGGTGCCCGGTGCCGGTCCGCGGCCCGCAGACCCCTGACGCGGTCAGGCCGCGGTTACCGCCAGCGCCGCAAAGCGTTCGAAGAAATCCGGAAAGGTTTTGGCCACGCAGCCCGGATCGCGGATGACCACCGGTACGCCGGCCAGCGCCACCAGGGCGAAACACATGGCCATACGGTGATCGCCGTAGGTGTCGATGGCGGCCTCCCGGCACTGCGCCGGCGGCACGATGTGGAGATGGTCGGCGCCTTCGTCCACCCGGGCGCCGACCTTGATCAGTTCGCTGGCCATGGCCGCCAGGCGATCGGTTTCCTTGACTCGCCAGTTAGCGATGTTGCGGATGGTGGTCTCGCCGTCGGCGAAAAGGGCCAGTACCGCCAGGGTCATGGCGGCATCGGGAATGTGGTTGAGATCCACGTCCAGCGCGCGCAGGCGTCCGTCGGCTGGCGGTTGCACGACGATGCTGTCGGGCTCCCGCGTAACCCGGGCGCCCATCGCTTCCAGCACCTCGAGGAAGGCCAGGTCCCCCTGCACGCTGCCGGCGCCGAGCCCGGTAACCCGGATCCCGGGGCCGCGAACCGCGCCGGCGGCAAAAAAGTAGCTGGCCGAGGACGCGTCACCCTCCACCAGCCAGGCGCCAGGCGAACGGTACCCGCCCGGTTCCACCTCGAAGCGCTGATGGTGCTGGTGCCGCACCCGCGCGCCGAAACGTTCCATCATGCCCATGGTGATGTCCAGGTAGGGCTTCGAGACCTGTTCGCCTTCTACGCTGATGGTGACCTGACCGGCGGCCAGCGGCGCCGCCAGCAGCAGGGAGGTGAGGAACTGACTGGACACGCCGCCACGGATACTCGTGGCGCCGCCGTGCAGCCCGCTGCCACTGACCTCCAGCGGCGGATAACCATCGGCGCCCAGATAACGGATTCGCGCCCCAAGCGGCCGCAGCGCGTCCACCAGGTCGGCCACCGGCCGCTCCCGCATGCGGGCGGAGCCGTCCAGCACGAAGACTCCCGATCCCAGGGTCAGGGCGGCGGTGAGTGGCCGCAGCGCCGTACCGGCGAGTCCCAGGTACAGGTCGTATTGCCCCGGGGCACCCACCAGCGGCCCGCCGCGTCCAGTGACGGTGCAGGTTTGTCCGTCGTCGTCGATGGCAACGCCGAGCTGCTTCAGGGCTGAAAGCATGAAATGGGTGTCTTCGCTGCGCAGCAGATTATCGAGGCGGGTGTCGCCGTGGGCCAGCGCAGCCAGCAGCAACGCCCGGTTGGATATGCTCTTGGACCCCGGCAGCGCAAGGGTACCGGTCAGATGATCGATAGGCGGCAGGGTCAGATCGGGGCTGGGCACGGCGCTCATGACGGCGGATTGTAACGCGCTTACCGCGCCCCCGGGTGCTTCAACCGCGCTCCGGGTGCAGTTCCGGCGCCGCCGGCCGCAGCCCGGCGATGAACGCCGCCAGGGATGGCGAAACGGTCCGCAGCGGCCGCTGGCCGGGCGCCTCCAGCACAACCTGGCCGGACTGGTTGTCCACGCTCAGGAACAGTTCCGAGTCCGCTTCGGTACAGGCGAAGAACACGCTCAGCGGCGCCCGGGCACGGCGCTGGGCGAGGGCGTGCCCGATCAGGTTTTCGATCAGGCGATCCACGTCGTCGGCGTTCCACAACAGCAGCAGACTGACGTGACCGTCCTCGGCCTCGGCTTCGAGGCCACCGGACCAGTAGCGGCCGTAGAAAGCCTTCACGTCCGGATGGATGGGCGTTTCCAGGGCGCGTTCCAGGCCCTGGAAATGGTCTGCCGGCGGGTCCTGCCGCAGCGGCCGCCAGGCTACCCGGCGCTCGCCGCGGGCGTCCAGATACGGCTCGTCGCGTTCGCACGGGGAGCGCCAGCCGGGGTCGAAAGGCTCTTCCAGATGCGGAAACGCATCCAGATAGCGGGTGACGAAATCGTCCAGCGCGGTGACTACCGTGCTGCCGGACGCCGATTCCGGGTCGGTGGGGCAGGAACGGTCCATGGCCGGGATGGTACCACTCCGGTCAGCGCTCCTCGCCGCGACGGGTAGGGGTTTCGCCGGGTGCCGCGCCATGCCGGCCGTAGCGCCGGTCATGTCGGGACCGGGTCATGGCCTCGCGCAGCATGCGCCGTTCGGCCGGGGTCATGGCGGCCGCGATCTGCACCAGGCTTTCGTGGTTGTCGACCTGGCTGTCCATCAGGGCGCTGCGAAAGCCATCCAGGGCCGTGCGCATGTGGTTCGGCTCGAAGGGTTCTTCGGCGAGCGCCTCGTTGATCTCGCGCTGCGCGGCGCGCAGGCGTTGGATGTCGCCACGCATGCCGCGAAAGTGTGCACGTACGGCGTTCCGTAACGCGTCGCGGCGCTCTTCCGGCAGATCGCGCAACATGCGCAACGGCCCCAGCGCCGGGTCGAAGTCCGCTGGCCGGGGACCATGGGGCGCCAGCCGGCCGGCAACAAATCCGGTCAGTGCCACATTGATGGCCAGCGACACCAAAAGCCCGGTGATCAGCCACTTATTGCGCATCGTCGATGACTCCACTCAGTTCGGCGCCGATCCCCGCATAGAAGTCGGCGAAGGCCAGGGCCACCATTTCATCCGCCATCTCCTCGTCCAGGGCATCGTCCAATGGCTGCTCGCTCAGCGCGCCGGCCAGGTAGCCGGCGCAACCCAGCACCAGGGCCACAGACAGCGGCCGCCAGGCCCGGCCCATCAGCCAGCCGAGCATGGTCTCCAGACGGTCGGCCGCCGGGTCGGGTACGCGGGCGACAATGCTCGCCGCCAGGTGCGCCGGCGGCCGGTGCGTGCGCAGGTCCGTCAGAAAGTCATCCACCTGGCGTGCCGCCTGCAGCCGGATCATGCGGTCCGGATGATCGGCCAGGTAGCGGCGAGCCCGTTCCGCCTGCGCTTGCGGCCAGTTGGAGAGATCACCGCCCCAGTGATCCAGGGCCTGTTCGAACTCTGTGTCGGTCATCATGTTTAGCGTCCGTCTGATTCCAGAACCGCGGCCCTCAGGCTGCGCCTGGCCCGTGCCAGCAGTGACTCTACGGCGCGGACGGTGGTGCCCAGTACCGCTGCCGCCTCGCCATTCGACAGTCCCTGTACCTGACACAGCACCAGGGCCGTACGCTGGCTTTCCGGGAGCGTCGCCAGTGCGGCATCGAGCAGCCGCCGCGACTGCGCCTGCAGGGCCTGCTCCTCCGGCCCGGCCAAGACCGCCGGTCCGGCGGCCGGTCCTGCCTGGTTCGACAGCGGATCGCCGGCCGGCATTTCGCTGGCATCTGCCTCGGGCGCGGCCACGGTTGCCGCCCCGTTCACCCGCCCGGACCGATGGTGGCGGCGCATGCCGTCCACGGCCAGGTTGTGGGCGATGCGGTGCAGCCAGGTGGTCAGGCGCGCCTTGCCCGGTCGGAAGCTGCCGGCGCGCTGCCACAGACGCAGGAACGTCTCCTGCGTCAGTTCGTCGGCGTCGTCGGCCGAACCGGTGAGCCGGCTCAGATACCGATGGATACTGGGCAGGTGGCGGTGGACGAGTTGCTCGAAGGCCACCCGGTCACCGTCCCTGACCCGCCGGGCCAGGTCGTCGTCCGTGGTCTCCGCCACCCGGCCGCCGACCGTCAGCCCTGGCTGTCGCCATCGTCGCCGCCAGCGCGATGCCACCGGCCGCGTTCGCTCTTGCGGTGTGCCCTGGCCTCGGTCCGGGTCACCAGGCCGTCGCCGTCGGCGTCCATCTCGGCAAGCCAGCGGCTCGGGTCCGGGAGTTCGTCGCGACTCAGGGTGCCGTTGCCGTCCTCGTCGAGGGACTCGAAAACCCGGGCCTGCAGCGCTTCGCGACGCGCCGCGTGCATGGTGCTGGTATCGAACTCGGAACGGGATAGCTGCCCGTCGCCGTTGCTGTCGAGGCGCCTGAACAGGGCATCTTCGCCCGCAGCGCGCCTCTGTGCGCGGCCGGCCTGGTCCAGGTCGCCGGCGCCTTGCTGTCGATGCCAGCCGCCGTGACGGGCGCCGGGACCCTCGGCGCGCGGGCCGTGACGATCCGGCCGCGGCGCTGCGGCGAACTCGGCCGGGGTGATCTCGCCGTTACCATCGCTGTCGATACTGCGGAAGCGTTCGTCGGCCCGGGCGTCGGCGTCGGCCAGGGAAATGGGGAACTCGGGTCGCTCTCCCGCCATGGCCACCGCGGCGCTGAGCAGCGCGGCACCGCCAGCTATCACCATCAGGCGGCGCGGCGACGATCTGCGCGGTGCGCAGGAATTGAGTTGATCGTGCATCGGTTGACTCCTTGCATGTCCATTGTGGAAAGGAACACCGACTTGTACGCCGTCCGCCGGCAGATCCGTCGCTGTGTCGTCAGGATTCCGCTGTCAGGTAGTCGATCTTCAGCACCTGGAAGCGGCGTGGCGCGCCGCCGAGGTCCACCTCGACCTCGTCGCCTGCCTGCTTACGCAGCAGAGCCCGCGCCATGGGACCGTCGATACTGATGAACTCCGGTGCCCGGTCGAACTCGTCCGGCCCGACCAGCCGGTAGCGGACTTCCTGGCCGTCCTGGTCTTCCAGTTCGACCCAGGCGCCGAAGAAGATCCGGGTCCGGTCCGGCGGCACCCGGTCCACGACCTGCAGCTCGTCCAGGCGTTTCGACAGAAACCGCACGCGGGCGTCGATCTCGCGCAACTGCTTCTTGCCGTAGATGTACTCGGCGTTCTCGGAACGGTCGCCCTGAGCGGCGGCCTCGGACACTTTGCGGGTCACCTCGGGCCGTTTCTCCTTCCACAGATGCTTGAGCTCGGCGTTGAGGCGGGCGAACCCCTCCGGGGTGATATAGGGCGACGCACGTGGCCGCGGCGGACGATAACGGCTCACCGGTTGGATTCCATCCAGTCAATGGCAAAATCCACCAGCGCCGGCAGGGCGCAGAGCCGTCCCTGGCCCCAGCCCACCGGCCCCGCGCGTTCCTGGCCGGTGCCGGCGCCTTCGCCACCGCTGGCGGCGAAGGTGCCGCCGCTGGCGGCGAAGGTGCCGCCGCTGGCGGCGAAAGCCTCGCCGATGGCAGCAAAGTCGTCGGAGCGGGGCGGCAGGTCCTGGAACGTCATCCAGCGGCGCTGGCCGTTCACGGTCACCGGCGCGGACACCGGTTCGAGCCGTTTTCCGGGAAAGTCGGCGCGGTGCTCGGCCAGATGTAATGCGGTGCTGTTGCCGTGGTCGACCCCGAGCAGCAGCACCCAGGCGCCGGCGTCGTGGAGTCGTGCCAGAGGCGACGATTCTCCGAAGCGGCTGTCCGGCGGGTGGGGTTCCATGAGTTGCTCGGCCAGCGGTCCTCGGGCGGCGAACGAAGTCAGGGGATGGGCGCTGCGCCGGCTGCCGGGAAGGGTCCGGAACAATTCCGCGACGGCGCCCATGTTGCGACTTGGGGTCAGGTGCGGATCGTAGGCTGGCAGTGCCTCGCGCAGCAGCGGCCACCAGAATTCGGGAACCGGCGGATCGGACCAGTCCGCGGGGTCGGAAAGCTGTCCGGTCTGCGCCGGCATCACCAGGGTGCCGGCGTCGCCCACCCGATCGGTGAGCGCTTCGATCACCGCCTGAGCCCCGCCGGCCACCCAGCCTAGGCGGGACAGCGAACAATGCACCATTACCGTCATGCCCGGGGTGAGGCCGAGATCGGCAAGATCCTGGCCGAGACTGGCCCGGGTCACCGGGGACCGGGTCTCGGCCTCGTCGGGCTGGTCGCTAGCGGCTGTCATGATGGGTGCGGCTGGTTAGTCGCAATCAGTCTAAGGCGCGGAAATCCGGCCGGTATACTGCGGTCATCGGTGTTCGGGAGGGACGCCATGCGTAGACTTTACTATCTCGCCGACAATCTCCACACCTGCGAAAGGGTTGCGGCCGAACTGGCGGAGGCCGGCATCGGCAACTGGCATTTCCACGTCCTGTCCCGGGACGAGATCGGCCTCTACCAGCACCGGGTGCACGCCGCCGCTACCTATCATCGCTTCGACGTCATCGCCAGCAGCGAGCGCTGGGCGCTGGGCGGCGCGCTGATCGGTCTGCTGGTGGGCGTCATCGTGTACCTGGGCCAGTTGCTGCCCTGGCCGGTGTCGCCGGCCTCGGTGCTGCTGATGACGGTCGTCGGGGCGCTGCTCGGCGCCTGGCCCGGCGCCCTGCGCGGGCTCGGCCAGCTCAATTACAAGATCCGGCACTTTCAGGACGAGATCGACGCCGGCCGCCACCTGCTCATGGTCGACGTCAACGAGCGTAACCGCGCCAGGGTTCGGGAACTCATGAATGTGCGCTTTCCGAGCGTCGAGTTCCGCGGCCGCGACACGCCCTACCTGACGCCGTTTCCCCAGGCCAAGCCATTCTGAATGCGTTGCTTCGTCGCTGCCTTCGTTGCAGCGGCGTCGGCGCAGCGGCTGCAGGCCCTGTACCGCCGTCAATGGCCGCTGGCGGACGCGGATCGGCAGGGTTCCCGGACCCGGCCCGCGGCACGTCGCGACGTGCCCTGGGGCAACTACCACGTGACGTTGCGGTTCTTCGGTGAAGTCGGCGATGAGCAGGTGCCGTTGCTGGCGGAGCGGCTGAAAGGTCTGGTCGGTTTTCCGGATGGTCAGCGGGGAGGACCGGCCACCGCGGAACCGCTGTCGGTGCCGGTTACCGGGTTTGCCGGTCTGCCGGCGGCGCGCCGGGCCCGGCTGGCGGCCGCAATGCTGGCGCCCCACCCGACGTTGTCGGCATGGGCCGACGCGTTAGCGGCAATCACCGAGCCGGGGTCGGCGCTGCCGGAGTCCGGTCGGCCGTTCCGGCCCCATGTCACCGTGTCCCGCTTCAGGCGGCAGCGGCCGTTCCCGGAGTCGAGCCTGACCGACCCCGACGCAGGCAGGCCGGAAGCCTTGATCCTCACACTGGAACCGCCGGCTCTGTACCGGAGCGAGACCCGGCCCGACGGCGCGCGTTACACGCGCCTGTTTCCGGCCTGATTGCCGGGCGTGCCGGCCAGGAGGGCGGCGAGGCTCCGATCCAGTGGAGCGCGGGCGATGCCGTGTTCGGTGACGATGCCGGTCACCAGCGCCGCCGGGGTCACGTCGAACGCCGGGTTGGCGGCCTTGACCCGAACGGCCACGGCGCCCAGCACTTCCTCCGGACCACGCTGTTCGATGACCACCGCGGCGCCGTCCGGCGTGGCTGAATCATAGGTGGACGAGGGGCAGGCCACATAGAACGGCACGTCGAAATGGCGGCACAACACCGCCAGATTCAAGGTGCCGATCTTGTTCACCACGTCGCCGTTGGCGGTGACCCGGTCGGTCCCCACCAGAACCAGATCGACCTGGCCGGCGGCCATGAAACTGGCTGCCATGTTGTCGCAGATCAGGGTCACGTCGATGCCGGCGGCCGCCAGCTCCCAGGCGGTCAGCCGCGCGCCCTGCAGCAGCGGCCGGGTCTCGTCCACCAGGACCCGGAACGGCACGCCGCCGGCATGGCACCGATACAGGGGTGCCGTGGCGGTACCGATGCCGGACACCGCCAGGGCGCCGGCATTGCAATGGGTCAGCACAGTACTGTCCGGCGCGATCAGGTGTTCGCCGTGGCGCCCGATGGCGTCGCAGATCTCCTCGGTTTCCTGCGCAATGCGGCAGGCTTCGTCGGCCAGGGCCGCAGCGCCCGGTTCGTTGGCCGCGCGCCGCCGCAGGCGCTCCCCGGCCCAGGCCAGATTGACCGCGGTGGGACGGGCCGCGCACAGCCGGGCGGCCGCCGCGTCCAGCCGGCGCCGGAAGGCCGTGGCAGATTCCCCGGTTGGGGCCTCTGCCGCCATGACCAGTGCCAGGGCATAGGCCGCGGCGATGCCGATGGCCGGCGCGCCGCGAACCGCCAGGGTTTTGATGGCCTGTTCGGCGTCGGCCAGGGACTGGATGTTCAGGTACGTAATCTCGCCTGGCAGGCGCCGCTGATCCAGCAGCAGCAGGCGCCCGCTTTCCCAGCGGATGGGCGCCGGTGTGGTCACGCCAGGGCCCGGGCCAGGACGTTGGTTAGCGCGCTGCCAGCGTCGCTGGCGCTGGCGCCGCAGGCGAAAACGCCGTCTTCATGGCCCAGGGTTACGAACAGCAGCGGCCGGCGGGCATTGCCCCGCAGCAGTTCGGCGACTGCCCGGGCCATGGCCGGCGTTCCGTAGCCGACGTCCTGCGGCGTCGCCGGCAGGCCGAGAGATTCGGCCTGTTGCCAGATCTCCGGGCTGTGCCCGTGCATGACCCAGGCGATGCCGGGATCGGCCTGGTAGATCATGGCGTGAGTCAGGGATTCAGACGATGGCGGCTGATGGCCGATGGCGTCGACCCAGAAGCGTTCGACGTTGCCGCTGACGATGCGCACCAGATGCCGCTGCTCGAACTCGGCGGCCCCGGACGTCTGGCTGGCAGTGACGACGAACTGGTCGGGCTGGCTGCCGTCACGGGCGCTCAGGTTGCCGTATCCGAAGCCCTGATAACGCGCTGGCGTCTGTCCGAGCAGCGCCAGCCGCTTGAGCACCCGGCGCCAGCCGCGCATGGCGTGCAGGGTCTCGGCGCTGACGAGGTCGCCGTCGGGCGCTTCCAGGGCGTAGGCGAAACCGATGACGCCTTCGGCCGGTGATTCGGGCAGGGCAGCGGGCGGTTCCGTCACTGGAGTACCATTCGCCGTAACGGGGATAGCATGCCAAATGCGGGTACAAAAAGATGCAGTTACGCAAAGCAGGCGGGGCGCTGGGCGCCTACATCACGGGGGTGGATCTGGGAGACGTGGCCGGGTCGGCCGCCCTGCGCGGCGAGATTCATGCTGCGCTGCTGGAACACGAAGTGCTGTTTCTGCGCGATCAGCGGGTCGAACCGGCGGTGTTTCAGGCGTTCGCGCGCGGCTTCGGTCAGGTCGAGGCGCACCCGGCCTACCCCACGGTACCTGGGGCCCCGGACGTGCAGATTCTCGAAAGTACCGCCGAGCGGCCGTCCAAGATCGAGGCCTGGCACAGTGACATGACCTTCCGGCCGGCGCCGCCGTCACTGACCCTGCTGCACGGGCGGATCATTCCCGAATATGGCGGCGACACTTTGTGGGTCAGCGCCAGCGCCGCCTACCAGGCGCTGTCGGCGCCCATGCGGCAACTGCTGGACGGCCTGGTGGCGGTGCACGATTTCCGCCATGGTTTCCGCGAGAGCCTGGCCGAGCCCGGCGGCGAGGAGCGCCTGGCGCCGGCGGTGGCCGCCAATCCGCCGGTGCGTCATCCGCTGATCCGCACCCATCCGGAATCGGGTCGCCGGGCCATCTACGTGAACCCGCTATTCACCACCCACGTCGAAGGTCTGACCCGGCACGAGAGCGACGCCATCCTGAGCTTTCTGTACCGCCACATCGTGACCGAGGAGTTTTCGGTCCGCCTGTCGTGGCAGCCGGACACGGTGGCGGTCTGGGACAACCGCACCACCCAGCACAAGCCGGTGAACGACTTTTTTCCTCAGCACCGGATGATGCACCGGGTCACCATCGCCGGCGAACGGCCCGCCTGAGGCGAATGCCTCAGGCCTCCGGGTCGAGCCCGCCTGAGGCGAATGCCTCAGGCCTCCGGGTCGAGCATAGGCGTCCAGGTGTCCAGGTACTGGCCGCCGTCGGCGATCAGGTGCGCACCGTTGATGTAGCGGGCCGCCGGCGAGCACAGGAACGCGCACCAGGCCGCCACTTCCTCGGGTTCACCCAACCGGTGGGTCGGGATGTCGCGCAGGCTCTGGGCTTCGTAGTCGTCGCGGTCGGCGTGGGCGTATTCTTCCTCGCGCAGGCCTTCGGTAGCGATGGACCCGGGCGCCAGCGCGTTCACCGTCACACCCTTGCGCGCCCAGTAGTAGGCCAGAGTCCGGGTCATGCTCACCACGCCGGCCCGTGCCGCCCCGGAGTGAGCGAACGGCGGCGCGCCGCGCTCGAACGAGTAGACGTGAACGATGTTCACGATGCTGCCGAAGCCGCGCCCCACCATGTGCCGGCCGACCCGCTGGCTGACGTTCCAGGTGCCGTTCAGGTTCAGGTCCACCACCGAGCGCCAGCCGTTGTCGCTGATGTCCAGCGGCCGGGCCGGGAACTGGCCGCCGGCGTTGTTCACCAGAAAATCGATGGCGCCGAAGCGTTCCAGAGCCGCACTCACCAGGCCATCCACCTCGGCGGGCACCCGGATGTTGGTCGGCAGGGCCAGCGCCCGGCGGCCCAGGGCTTCAATGTCACCGGCCGTTGCCGCGAGGGTCTCGGCGTTGCGGCTGGCAATCACCACATCGGCGCCGAGCCCGGCAAATGCCAGCGCGATGGCGCGGCCGATGCCGCGGCCGCCGCCGGTGACCAGCGCGGTCCGGCCCTGGAACAGGTCCGGCCTGAAGGTCTCGATAGCGGGGTGGGTCATGAGCCTCTCCTCTCCGGCCCCTGTGAGGGCGCCAGTGTAACGTCTGGGCGTGGCGCTTGAACCGCTCAGGCTGGGCGGCTACTGTGCTCGGCCCCTGACGACGAGGCTGGTCATGGAAGTCCCGCACGCTGGTTCCACCGCGCACCGCTGCAACCGCCGCAGCGATATTCAGATCCGGACCCGGCGCATGCTGTTGACGGTGTGCCTGGTATCGCTCGCGGCCGCTCCGGCGCTGGCCGCCGACTCCCGGGCGACGGCCGAGGCGCCGGCCGAGGCGCCGGCCGAAGCGGCGGCCGAGGCGGCGGCACTGACGGTGATGGAGGACTTCCTGGCTGCGTTCAACGCCCGCGACGTGGCCGCCTGGGCCGACACCCTGCATTTCCCCCACGTGCGCATCGCCAGTCAGCGGGTCGCCGTGTATCCGGACCGCGAGGCATTCATCGGCGATCGGGATCTGGAGGCGTTCGCCGTCCAGACCGGGTGGGACCACAGCACCTGGGACGCAATGCGGGTGGTTCAGGCCTCCGCCGAGAAGGTCCACATTGCGGTGACGTTCACCCGCTTCGATGCCGAAGGGGTGGCCATGGCCAGCTACGACTCGTTGTACGTGGTCGAGAGGCTGGACGGCCGCTGGGGTATCCGCGCTCGCTCGAGCTTCGCACCGTGACCAGCCGGGATCAGGCGTACGGCGGCTGGGCCCCTGGGGAGTACGGATTCGAGACCCGCGCCATCCACGCCGGGCAATCGCCGGACCCGGTCACCGGCGCGGTGATCACCCCGGTTTATCTCACCTCGACCTACGTGCACGACTCGCCGGGTGCCCACCGTGGCTACGAATACACGCGCTCTCACAACCCAACCCGGCACGCTTACGAAACCTGCGTCGCCAACCTGGAAGGGGCGCGCTTCGGCTTCGCGTTCGCCTCCGGCTGCGTCGGCGCCACCACGGTGACCCACCTGCTGTCCCAGGGTGACCACGTGGTGTGCTGCGACGACATGTACGGCGGCACGGTGCGGCTGTTCGAACAGGTGTTCCGGCGTCAGGGCCTGGACTTCAGCTATGTGGACCTGTCCGACCCGCAGGCGCTCGCGGCGGCGCTGCGGCCGGAAACCCGCATGGTATGGATCGAGTCGCCCACCAATCCGCTGATGAAGCTGGTGGACGTTGCCGCCGTGGCGCAGACGGCGCATGCCCACGGCGCGCTGCTGATGGTCGACAATACCTTTCTGAGCCCGTACTTCCAGCGCCCCATCGAGCTGGGCGCCGATCTGGTACTGCATTCCACCACCAAGTACGTGAACGGCCACAGCGACCTGGTGGGTGGGCTGGTGGTGACCAACGACGACGATCTGGCGGAGCGCCTGGCGTTCCTGAGCAACACCATCGGCGGCATTCAGAGCACCTTCGACGCCTACCTGTGCCTGCGTAGTATCAAGACCCTGGCGCTGCGCATGGAGGCCCATCAGCGCAACGCCCTGGCGGTGGCGGCGTTCCTGGAAGCGCATCCGGCGGTGTCCTGGGTGGCCTACCCGGGGTTGCCCAGCCATCCGCAGCATGAACTGGCCTGCCGGCAGGCCAGCGGTCATGGCGGCATGTTGAGCTTCCGCGTACGCGGCGGTCTGGAAAACGCGCGAAGCCTGCTCGAGAACGTGGGGCTGTTCACCCTGGCCGAAAGTCTCGGCGGGGTCGAGTCACTGATCGAACATCCGGCGCTGATGACCCACGCCAGCATGCCGGCAGACAAGCGCGCGGCCCTGGGCATCGACGATACGTTGATCCGCCTGTCAGTCGGCATCGAGAGCGAGGCGGACCTGATTGCCGATCTCGCTCAGGCGCTGGACCGGGCCGGCTGACCCATGAGCCGCGGATTTCGCGCCCGGGACGTACAGGTGCTGCGGCCCTACCGCGACGAAATTCCCTGGGAGCAACTCGAGGCCGGGTTTGCGCACGGCAGCGACGAGGCGCTGGCGGCGCTGGACCTGAATTACCTGCGGATCGCCCGCTATCAGGGGGATTTCGCCGGGTTCTACGCCATCATCCCCCGAAACCCAACCTGCTTCGAACTGCTGACGCTGGGCGTGGCGCCCGCCTACCGGCGTCAGGGGCTGGGCCGCTGGCTGCTCGGCCATGCCCTGGGGCTGGCGGAAACCAAGGGCGGCCGGGAGATGATCGCGGCGCCCCCGGCCGCGGGCGTGGGCCGCGAGTTCCTGCGCCGCGCCGGATTCGAGGTGCAGGGCGACCGGCTGTGCCTGCCCTTCACCCCCGAGTGAGTCCGGCCGCCGCCGGGATTCACAGCGCGGCGGCAGCCGGCGTTTCCACCGGCGGACCCACGTAGAGGGCCTGAGGCCTTACGATGCGGTTGTCGTGCTGGCACTCGATGAAGTGAGCGAGGTAACCGAATACCCGGGCCATGCCGAACAGCGCCGTGAAGAACCGCGGCGGCAGGCCCATCATGCGGAACACCAGTCCCTTGTAGAACTCCACGTTGGCGTACAGGTCCTTGCCGCGTTCGGCCATACGCTCGGTGAAACGCTGCTCGATCGCTTCCAGGGTGCGATAGGTCACCTCATGCCTGGTGCCCCGGGCCAGTTCCGCAGCCAGCCGTTTCAGGTGCACGGCGCGCGGATCGACGACCCGGTACTCCCGGTGCCCCATGCCCATGACCTTGCCGCCGGTCGCCAGGCATTCGTCGACGAAAGCGGGCGCCGCATCCGGTGTGCCGACCCGATCGGCAGTCTCCAGGGCGGCCTGGTCGGCGCCGCCGTGGAGCACGCCGTGCAGGGCCCCGAAGGCCGCCGACAACGCGTTTTCCACGGGCGCCAGGGTGCTGGCCACCACCCGCGCGGTGAAGGTGCCGGCATTGAAGCTGTGTTCGATCTGCAGGATCTGCGCAACCTCGAAGGCGCGCCGGGCCGCGGCATGATCCGGCGCGCCGATCTGGCCGAGAAACTGCACGACGGGATCGTCGGCGCTGACGTCTGCGACGGATGCGCGACGGAAGTGGGTGGCTATCAGGGCCGGCAGTCTGGCGGCAATGACGAATCCCTGGGCCGCCTCGCCATACTCGCTGAATGCCTCTGCGCCGGCGCGGTCGAGCAGCGGAGTCAGGCCCTGCAGCACGTGCATGGGATGCACCGACTCGGGCAGGGCCAGCACCATGGCCTGTTCCCGCTCCGTCAGCCTGGAATGGGCGCACAGCCTGGCGCCGAAAGCCGGGTCCAGTCTGCCGGTGGACACCAGCGCCGCGACCTGGGCGAACGGCAGGTCCACCAACGTCCCGATCTCGTGGCCGCGATAGGACAGCTCACCGCGTTTGCCGTCGACCAGGCTGACGGCCGTAGTGTCGACCACAACGCCCTCGAGCCCCTTGTGCACAACCGGCTGGCTGGAATGGGTTCCCTGATTCATTTCCGTAGTCATGGCTTGCTCCCTCTGGCGGTCGCTTGTGACCGATCGATGCGTCGACGGCGAACCGACGAGCTTCCAGCCTAGAATGCGCGCCCGGGCGGCGACCAGCGCCAGCAACTTCTAGTGGCAGAAGTGCGGCTTATGCATAAGTGGCGCTGATCGATCCATAAGTGGTGGGCCAGGGGGGACGCTGCTACTCTCGGCCGATGCAGATCGAACGCAACGAGATCCGCGTGTTCGCGGCGGTTGTGGAAGAGGGGGGCTTCAGCCGCGCGGCGGAACGGTTGAACATCTCGCAATCCGCGGTCAGCCAGGCCGTGGCCAACCTGGAACACAAGCTCGACACCCGTCTGCTGATCCGCAAGGGCCGGCCCAAACTGACCGAAGCGGGCAAGCGCCTGCTGGCCTTCGCCGAATCGGTGATCAACGAAGAACAGCGTACCCTGGCGGACATTCAGCGGATCCGCACCGGCGCGTTGTCGACCCTGAACCTGGCGGTGAACAGCGTGGTCAGCCGGGTCTACGGCCGGGGCCTGATGCTGGAGTTCTGCGAGCGCAACCCGCTGACCCGTCTGAAGCTGGACGTTGCCCCCAGCCGCGAGCTCATCTACGGGGTCGACGACGACCGGTGGGAACTCGGCTTCGGGCCATTCCAGCACAACATGCCGGGCCATTTCGTCACCACCGCGTTCTTCACCGAGGAGCGGCGCCTGGTGGTGCACGAGGCGCATCCGCGCTGCGACCGTCTGCGTGAGGATCCGGAAGCCGAGTTCGCCGGCACCACGCTGCTGACCTCCTACCTCGACGACGCGGCTCGGCGTCCCGGCCACGAACAGCGCCTGCGCAACCAGTTCGCCAGCGTCTGGGAGGTCAGCAACCTGGAACTCAGGTTGGCGCTTGCGGAAGCCGGTAAAGGCGTGACTTACCTGTCCAACCACCTGCTCGACCAGCTCGAGGGGTATCACTGCATCGAGGGGCTCGAGATCTCACGCTTCGAGCGGGAGGTGGGGTTGTTCTATAAGCGTCACCGCGCGCTGTCGGAAGGGGCGCGGCGTTTCATTGCAGTGTGCGAGGATCATTTCCGCAATCGCGCCCGGTGATGGCTCAGGACCGTTACGAGTCGGCGTGAGGGACGTTGTCGGTACGGGCTGCTCGGCCCAGGTAACCGCCGTGGTGGCGCAGACCGTAGTCTTCCCGGGTCACGCCTTTGACTTCGAGCAGGGCCAGGGCAATGGCGTCGCTGATGGCCAGCATCACCGCCATGCTGGCGCTCGGGGTCAGGCCCAGGGGGCATGGCTCCTCGATGATGCCCATGTCGAGGCTGAAGTCGGCGAGTTCCCGCAGCTCCGAGTCGGGATGTGAGGTGACCCCGATGATGGTGGCCACC
>CALNZS010000014.1:0-18613 GCA_942491135.1 uncultured Gammaproteobacteria bacterium
CGGAACAACGGATATTACTGTTGATTATGCTTATTCAATGGTAAGTTCCGATTCTGGAACACCGGAGCTCCAGTGGCAGTATCTCGCAGACGGCGAAGACGAAACCACTGGATGGGTTGACTTTGGAACTCCTATCACGGCATTAACTACCGACTGGGAGACCGATAGTGTTTCAACGGGCGCAATCGGCGCAGGTGCAAAGCTCAGGGTTTATCTACAAGCAAGAGACAACTCAACAAACACCTACCGCAACGACTGGGCTTTGGACGCCATCGAAATAACTGAGGGATAAAAAATATGAAAAAACTAACAACATTAATTCTACTCTTATTTTCGGTTCTGCTTTTCGCAGAGACGTCGGAAATAATTCCACTCTACCGGAGTGAAGGAACAACCTACTTCTATATCAACATTGAGAAGGATGTTGAGATTGGAGGTTTTGCAATTATCTGGAACACCAAGGGAGGCACCTACACAATGGTCCAACACATGGTACGCTGGGGAACCTACTCGTTGGAGATCGAAGAGTTTCCGGTCTATATGCCATATTGTACCGAGTATTGGACAACTGTATTGCTCAGGGAGAACACTGAAGCAGTTGATATTATTTTCTATCCATACACGTCAGAGTGTTCACCGAACCACGGGGGATAACGTAATGCCGTTAGTATTACCCAACTGGAATGACCCGCTCGTAAAGGCTTACCGCACTCGGGAAATATTTGATGCCCGACCAAGCCTCTTCAGGGACAGGCCGCTGGCTGAGAAGGCGGTGATTGCCATTATTGACGGTGGAGTGGACTTGTCGGAAAACACCTACGAGCTTTGGCGAAACGTCAGGGAGATTCCCGACAACGGAATTGACGATGACGGCAACGGGAAGATTGACGACTACTTCGGGTGGAACTGGTACAGCCACACACCGGAGCATACCGCTCCGGCAGGTCATGGGCAAATGTGCGCTCGCATCCTTACGGCTCGCTACCCTGAAGGCATAGCGGTAATGAACTGCCAGATATATGAGGGGAGCACATCCCCCGGTCACTTTCACATGCTGGACGCTGCAAAGTATGCTGCCCAAGAGGGAGCTTGCGCCTTTTCGATCAGCTTGGAAACCATAAGCGGGACCATGATCGCCAACGTCCTCAAGGGAGCAGATCAGGAAAACTCAATCTGGCTCAACCACGCTGGACGAGGAAACGCCTCACAGGATATGAAGCTGAACTACCCCGCATGGTTTGGTGATGCCGACTATGATGGTGATAAGGTTTTGGATTATCCAAATTTACTCGTTCAGGGATCGGTTCATCTTGACGGTACAATCCGGTCGTCCGTCCACCCCGAGAAGGTACATGTGCTTGTTCTTGCCGATCATCCAAGTGGAGCCGCTCCGGTAGCAGGTGCCTTAATCGCCATGTTGCTTGATTTGGATAACACGCTTCGGGACGACGAGCTTGTCCAACTCATTAAGGACGGTGCGCAGCACACCGCAATTGCTCCCGAGGAATACTGCAAATATGGGATGCTTGATGATATGCGTACCCTACAATTATTTGACCCTAATATCTTTGGAACGGTGGTGCCTATCCCTGTTCCGCTCCCCGAACCCGAACCAACACCGGAACCAGAACCTATGCCAGAACCAGAACCCATGCGAACAGCAACTAAAGTCATGCCTTGGGGCGAAGTCGAATCCTTCGACCGCAGTCCACCAAACGAATCACTCGATCGGCAACTCCTTGGAAACGATCCCCTGCGGAAGTACCAAGCATTTGATGACGGAGGTGGCAAGTTGTCGCTTGCGCGACAATTTGCCCTACTCCAGTTCCGGACGGCCTCAGAGCCGACCGCTCTCAGTGTGCGGCTGGACTCGACAGACTTTCCATGACCTGATCCAGGCTGAAGCTGGCCGCCTTCTGACGCGGCGGGAACTCCTGGAAGGTCTCCAGGAACCGGCCCACGTACTGCTGCGCAGGCACCAGAAGGTAAGCCCGGTCGATCATCCAGTCGTAGTAGGTATTGGACGTGACCTGCGCCTTCTCGTAGGGGTCGCGCCGCAGATTGAAGATGAGCGGCAGACGCAAGCCGGTGAACGGGTTCGCCCAGAGTTTCAACGTGCCGTTGGCGCGCTGCTCCAGGAACACCAGCTTCCAGTCGTCGTAACGCAGCGCGGCCAGATCGCCATCGTCGGTGAAGTAGAAGATCTCGTGGCGCGGTGACGTCCCGGCTTCTCCCGTCAGCAGCGGCAGGATGTTGTAGCCATCCAGATGCACCTTGTAGCGCCGGCCGATGGCGCGCACGCCACCATCCTTCAGCTCTTCTTTGATCTCCGGATTGCCCGCCATGGCCAGGAACGTGGGCAGCCAGTCCATGTGATGCACGATCTGGTTGGTCACGCTGCCGGCTTCGATGCGGCCCGGCCAGCGCACCATGGCAGGCACCCGGTAAGCGCCCTCCCAGTTGGTGTTCTTTTCGCTGCGGAACGGGGTCATCCCCCCATCCGGCCAGGTGTTCATGTGCGGACCGTTGTCCGTGGAGTAGAAAACCATCGTTTCGTCGGCGATGCCGAGTTCGTCCAGCAGGTCGAGGAACTGACCGACGTGCATGTCGTGCTCCACCATGCCGTCCGAGTATTCTCCCTGGCCGGTGGTACCGCGCAGTTCTTCCTTGACGTGGGTGCGGAAGTGCATCCGCGTACCGCTCCACCAGACGAACCAGGGCACCCCGGCCGCTTCCTGACGCTCGATGAAATCGATGGCCGCGGCGACCGTCTCGTCGTCCACCGTCTCCATGCGCGCTTTGGTCAGGGGGCCGGTGTCCTGAATCGCACCGTCGGCAACCGATTTGATCACGCCGCGCGGGCCGTAAGCCTCGCGAAAGGTGCGGCCGTCAGCCAGCACCATGTCGCCGGGATAGTCTTCGTTTTCGGGCTCCTCCTCGGCATTCAGGTGATAAAGGTTGCCGAAGAACTCGTCGAAGCCATGATTGGTCGGCAGGTGCTCGTCCTTGTCGCCGAGGTGGTTCTTGCCGAACTGGCCGGTTGCGTACCCCTGGGCTTTGAGCAGACCAGCAATGGTCGGGTCTTCCTCGCGCATGCCGAGATCCGCGCCCGGCAGGCCGACCTTGGACAGACCGGTGCGGAACACCGACTGCCCCATGATGAACGAGGAGCGGCCCGCCGTGCAGGACTGCTCGCCGTAGTAGTCCGTGAACCGCATGCCTTCGTGAGCGATACGGTCGATGTTGGGGGTCCGGTAGCCCATGACCCCGTCGGTGTTGACGGACAGGTTGGACCAGCCGATGTCGTCACCCCAGATCACCAGAATATTGGGTTTGTCCCCTTCGGCGGCGTGGCCGGCTGCCACCAAACAAGCCAGCAACGGCAGCATAAGCCACTGCCGTAGTATCGATCGATGAGCGTTCCTGTGCACGGTAGCCTCCGCCATCTGGAGTTGCCAAACGGCGACCCTAGCACCCCGTCAGAAGCCGAGTTGTCGCCCGGGCGACAACTGGCGGCCGGAAGCGTCAGCCCGTCATCAGGGGCGCATGCCGAACCGGACCGGACCGGTCAAGGTCTCGAGCCGGGGCTGAATCCAGTCGATCCAGCGGCACAGCATGGGGCGGGTCTCCCGGGGGTCGATGAGTTCGTGCACGGCAAAGGACTCGGCCCGAGCGTAGGGCGAACGATTACGGCGCAAGCCCTCTTCCAGTTCCCGGCGCTTGGCATCCGGATCGTCGGCGGCCGCAATTTCGCGGTGAAACGCTACCGCAACCCCACCCTCCAGCGGCAACGCACCGGTTTCAACCGACGGCCAGGACAGCACGTAGGCCTCGTCGCCGTAGTGAGCGGCGGTGGCCACCCCGAAACCCTTGTGCACCTGAATGGAGGCCCAGGGCACCGTGGCCTGTACGGCGGCTGATACGGCCGCCATGCCGTAACGGATGGTGCCGGCCCGCTCCGCGTCCGGGCCGATCATGAACCCCGGCTGGTCCACGAAGTTGACGATGGGCAGGTGGAAGGTGTCGCACAGTTCCACGAAGCGGCGGTATTTCTGCGCCGCTTCGGCAGTCATGGCGCCGGCATAATGCCGGCAGTCGTTGGCCAGCACCCCCACCGGCTGGCCGTCCAGGCGCGCCAGGGCACAGATCTGGCTGGGGCCGAAGGCCGCGCCCATTTCGAACAGCGAGCCCTGATCGACGATCATCTCGAGGATCCGGCGCATGTCGAACGGCGCGTTGGAATCCCGCGGTACGGCATCGAGCAGTTCGGGCTCCATGCGCTCGGGATCGTCATCACTGACCAGGCGCGGCGCCCGTTCCCACACGTGGGACGGCAGATAGGACAGAAAGCGGCGGATCTGCCGGAACGCGTCGTGCTCGTCCTCGGCCACGTTGTCGATGATCCCGGACACGGCGTGGACCGCCGCGCCGCCCAGCTCTTCCTTGCTCATGCGCACCCCGAGGGCGCGCTCCACCAGGGCCGGGCCGCCAATCAGAATCTGCGCCGTATGGCGGGTCATCACCGAGAAGTGGGAAGCCACGATACGCCCGGCCGGAAAGCCCGCCACCGCACCCAGCGCAGCCGACGCGATGGGCACCTGACCCATGGCATCGGCGATGATCTTGAAGCGGGGCTCGGTGAACACCGGCTCACCGACGGTACCGCCTTTCTTCCCGCCACCTTTGACGCTGCCGCCGCCGCCTTCCAGCAGCCGCACCAGCGGCGCCCGGAAGCGGCAGGCCATGTGTTCCGCGTACACACTCTTGCGTAAGCCGGCGGCATTGGGGGAGCCGCCCTTGAGGGTGAAGTCCTCGCCGCCGACCACCACCCGCCGCGACTCGATGCGGCCGAAGCCCACCACGTAGTTGGCCGGCACGTAACCGGTGAGTTGGTCCGCTTCGTCGTACTCGGGGGTGGCGGTGGCCTGCCCCTGCTCCTGGAACGAGCCCGGATCGAGCAGCGCGTCGATGCGCTCGCGAATCGTCAGGCGGCCTCTGGCATGCTGTCTGGCGATGCCGGCTTTGCCGCCCTGCTGTTTCGCGAGGTGGCGGCGCCGCTCGATCTCGCGGACTTCCTGCTCCCAGCTCACCGCTGAACCTCAGCCGTCGTGGTACTGGGCCGGACGGTTCTCGAAATTCGACTTGACCGCCTCCACCTGATTCGGCGAGCCGATCAGTTCCGTCTGCAGCTTCGACTCGAGTTCGAGGCCGGTGCGCTCGTCCGCATGCCAGCTCACTTCCAGCAATTGCTTGCCGGCGCGGATGGCGTCCGGCGACTTGCCGGCAATCTCACGGGCCAGTTCCTGGGCCGCGGCCAGCGGATCGTCCGCCACCCGGGTCACCAGGCCCAGTTCGTGCGCCTCCTTGCCGGACAGAATGCGCCCGGTGAAGGTCAGTTCCTTGGCCACGTCCAGCGGCACCAGGTCGCGCAGGGTCTGAGTCAGGCTCATGTCGGGGATCAGCCCCCACTTGATCTCCATGACCGACATCTTCGCGTCCGGCGCGGCAATCCGGATGTCCGCCCCCAGAGCAATCTGGCAGCCGCCGCCAAAAGCCACCCCGTGGATGGCCGCAATCACCGGCACGGGCAGGCGCTTCCACACGTAGGCCGGGCGCTGGGCATGGTTCTCGGGACGTTCGTCGCGCTTCAGCAAGGTGCCCGTGTCACCGCCGCCGGAACGCTTGCCGCCGGCCATACCCTGGAAGCTGCCCATGTCCAGGCCGGCACAGAAGCCGCGGCCGTTGCCCGACAGCACCACGGCGCGCACCGAGCGGTCCTCAGCCAGGGATTCGCCGGCTTCGATGATGGCGGCAAACATGTCCGGGCTGAGGGCGTTGTACTTGTCGACCCGGTTGAGGCGGACGTCGGCGACGCCCTGGTCGATGTCGATGGTGACGAGTTCTGCCATGTGAGGCTCCCCAATGAATGTCGAAGGGTAACGTTATCATGTCCGCGCCGGCGCCAGGCCAGCCAGCTTATGGGGGTTACGCACGATGTACAGTCCGGTCAGGCGGCCATCCTCGCGGCCCGCCGCCTGCAGGCATGCATAGGGCTCGCCGCGTTCCCGGATCACGAGCCCCACCCCGCCATTGAGCGCCTGCCAGTCGAAGGTCATCGCCGCCACGTCGTCCCGGCCGGCCAGATGCAGGAGCACCTGCGCGATACGCGCCGGTTCCGTCACCGGCACCCGGGCTGCACTCACCACGCCGCCGCCGTCGGTCAGCATCACCGCGTCGTCCGCCAGCAGCGCCAGCAACCGGGTCCGATCTCCGGCCAGCACCGCTTCGGTCAGACGCTCCAGCAGCCGCCGCTGGCTGGCTGGCGGCGTCCGTGGCCGCGCCAGGCCGTCGAGTTTGCGCCGGGCCCGATGATAACGCTGGCGGCAGGCGTCGGCCCGGGCACCCAGTACCTGGCCCATCTCTTTGAAATCCAGATCGAACGCTTCGCGCAGCACGAAGGCTACCCGTTCGGCGACGGACAAGCGTTCCAGCAGAACCAGGAACCCCACCGACAGATCTTCGGCCTGACCGGCCGCCAGTTCCCCGTCTTCCGCCGGGGTTGCCAGCGGCTCCGGCAGCCAGGGACCTTCATAGGCCCGCCGCTGAACCTTGAGGTGGCGCAGGCGGTCGATGGCCAGGTTAGTGACGGTGCGGAACAGCCAGGCGCCGGGATCATCGGGCGCCTGGGCCGCTTTGAGCAGCCGCAGGTGAGCGTCCTGCACCACGTCCTCGGCATCGTCCACGGAGCCGAGCAGCCGGTAGGCCAGCCGCACCAGGGACTGACGCGACCCGGCCTCGACGCTCTGCTGCGCCGGGTTCGATGCCGTCTGCTCCAGCCACTCCACCACGCTCGATTCTCCCTGTCAGGCCGGCGTAGGAACTGTGCCACGGGGCGCCCGTGCCGGCTACCGGACCCGCCTCGCGCTCACTGAGGCGTTTGACGAAGACGGAACGTGACATTCCGGTGTGCCCGGTGACCCGTGCTGTCGCATTCTTGGGCACAATGTCGGGCCTGGGCAGCCGGCTAACCGGCTAACCGGCTAACCGGCTGACACAAGCTGACACAACTGGAGGGGGGAGCGAGTCATGACCCAGTCGGCCTTCGACATCGTCGCGGGACGCGACCTGAGCGGAAAGACCATCGTGGTAACCGGCGCCAACACCGGCATCGGCGAGCCCACGGCCCGGGCGCTGGCCAGCGCCGGGGCGCGGGTGATCTACGCCTGCCGCCGCCGCGACAGTGGCGAGGCAGCCGTGGCCCGCGCTCACCGCGAGTTTCCGTCCTGTCAGGCCGAATGCCTGGAACTCGACCTGGCGTCGCTGGCCAGCGTGCGGCGCTTCGCGGAGGCGCTGGACGCCGAGCGCATCGATGCCCTGATCTGCAATGCCGGTCTGTCGCGACTCGACTTCGCCGCCACCGAAGACGGCTTCGAACAGACCGTGGGGGTCTGCCATATCGGCCATTTCCTGCTGGCCCGGCTGCTGATGCCGCGGCTGCTGGCGGCGCCGGCGCCACGGGTGGTCATGGTTTCCAGCACCAGCCACGCCATGCCGCCGACCCTGGATTTCGAAAACTTCCCCATGACCCGTGACCACTACAAGGGCATGACGGCCTACGGCCAGGCCAAACTGGCCAACGTGCTGATGGCCAGGTCACTGCAACGGCGCTACGGCGATCGCGGCCTGGTGGCCTGCGCGCTTCACCCCGGCACCCTGGTCAGCACCGACATCGGCCGCCACTCGGCCGTGGTCGGACTGCTGATCAAACTGGTGAGCCCGTTCACCAAGTCCCCGGAACAGGGGGCGGCAACCACGGTGTGGGCAACCGTCCACGAGCCGGCCGCCGACCTGGCCGGCCAGTACCTGAAGGAATGCCGGGTCGATCAGTCCAGCGCGCAAGCCCGCGACCCGGAGGTGGCGGAGCGGGTGTGGGCACTCACCGAAACCTGGGTGGCTCAGGGCGGAGCGGTTCCGGCCTGGCCCTGATCGGGCTTCCCGCGCACCGCGCCGCTCAGCGGTCTGGAACCGGGTCGAAGAATCCCGTGTGCACCTCGCCGGCCAGAAATGACTCGCGAGTCAGCGCCTGTTCCAGCAGCGCCACGTTGGTCGCGAGGCCGCGGATCTCCAGCGCCCGCACCCCCACCAGGGTGCGGCCGATGGCCTGCTCCCGGGTAACGCCCCAGCCGATCACCTTGACCAGCAACGGGTCGTAGAATGGGGTGACGTTCGAACCCGGGGCGTAACCGGTCTCGTAACGCACGCCGAACAACTGCGGCGTGCGCAGATGTTCCAGAACGCCGGTGGCCACGTGACCGGTGCGCGGGTCTTCCGCATAGACCCGGGCTTCCACCGCAAACCCGTCCAGGGGCGGCCGCTCCGGCAACCCTTCGCCGGCCGCCAGACGGATCTGGGTTGCCACCAGATCGAGGCCGGTAACCGCCTCCGTGACCCCGTGCTCCACCTGGATGCGGGTATTCATCTCGATGAAGCCGAAGCTGCCGTCGCCGCCGCGCAGGGTCTCCAGGGTACCGACGTTATCGTAACCAAGCGTGGCCAGGGCCTGTTCCGCCCGCACCGCCAGGGACTCCACCGCCGCCCGCTCCAGTCCCGGCGCTGGCGCTTCCTCGATGATCTTGCGGTGCCGGCGCTGCAGGGAACAGTCGCGCTCGTAGAGATGCAGCGCGTTGCCGTGACCGTCTGCCAGCAGTTGGATCTCGACGTGTCGGGGCCGGTCGACACAGGCTTCGAGAAACAGACGGCCATCGCCGAACGCCGCCTGAGCCAGGCGGCCGGCCCGGGAGAACGCGGCTTCCAATGCCGATTCGTCCGCCACCACGCCCATGCCGATGCCTCCGCCGCCAGCCGCGGGTTTGAGCATGAGCGGGTAGCCGAGTTTTCGGGCCGCCGAGCGCGCCGCCTGCAGATCCGGCAACGCGTCACTGCCGGGCAGCACCGGAAACCCGTGATCGGCCATGAGCGCGCGGGCCCGGATCTTGTCACCCATGTCGCGCAACCAGCGCGGCGACGGGCCGATGAAACAGGCGCCGCGGGCCGCCACCGCCGCCGCGAAGTCGGCGTTCTCCGCGAGAAATCCGTAGCCCGGATGCACGGCATCGGCGCCACAACGTTCCATGGCGGTGAGCAGCGCCTCGGCGTTCAGGTAGGTCTGGTCGGCCCGATCACCGGCGAGCGGAACGGCTTCGCCGGCCTCCGCCAGGTGGGGTGAACCGGCGTCGGCCTCGGAATACACGGCTGCACTGGCGATCCCGAGCGCATCGCAGGCCCGTACCACCCGGCGCGCGATGGCGCCCCGGTTGGCAATCAGGACTTTGCGGAACACGTCTGCCGCTCCCGGCTTTCGAGGAATCGCTCGAGTTCACGCCAGGCTTCGACGAAGCCACCCAGGCCACGCTGCGCGGTAGCGCTGGTAGTGCGTCCGCGTTGCTGGGCCCGTTCCACGGCATCGGCCAGGGCCCGGGCCTGACCGCGGGTGAAGCGGGTGACGAACATGTCGCTGGCCGGGCCGCCGCGATGATCCACGGGCTTGGGCACCGGATCGCCGGCGAGCACGGACTGCAACGCGGCGGCGAGGGCCTGATCCTGGATCAGTTCCCGGGTCTGCTCGAGCAGCCAGCGGCTGCACACCGGCGGGCTGTCGCACAACACCTTGTAGCGTTCCCAGTCCATGGCTACCCTGGCCGGATCCCTCATCTTCGAGCCGTCGAATGCCCCGCGGCCGGCGCGGACACGACGCTGACCATCACCTGACGGAAAGGCGAGCATGTTAACAAAAGCCGATGACTATCCCATTCATCAGACTGCCGAACCGATAGCCTACGCGGGCACCAACCGGAACTTCTACGACCGCTACTTCTTCAATGGCTACCGGCGCGACGCGGACATCTTCTTTGCCGGCGCACTGGGCGTGTACCCGCACCTGAACGTCATGGACGCGGCGTTCTGCGTGATCGTCGGCGGGAAACAGTACAACGTGCACGCCTCCCGCACCCTGCACATGGAAAGGCTCGACACCCGGGTCGGGCCGATCGAAATCGAGGTCATCGAACCGCTCAACGTGCTGCGCCTGACCTGTAACGATCCGGACAACGGCATCCGTGCCGACCTGACCTTCTCGGCCCGGTTCCCGGCCATCGAGGAACCGCGCTTCACTCGCCGTCAGGGTGCCATGACCATGATGGACTACACCCGCCTGACCCAGAACGGCACCTACGAGGGCCACCTGGAGGTCAACGGTGAGCGGCTCGAGTTCAACAGCACCGACACCTGGGGCACCCGGGACCGCTCCTGGGGCATCCGCCCCGTGGGTCTGCGCGATCCGCAGACCAACCCCTACGGCGGGCCGCCGCAGTTCTTCTGGCTCTGGTGTCCGCTCAACTTCGAGGACCGGGTGACCTTCTATCACCTCAACGCCGACGCCAGCGGCGAAGCGTGGAACACCATGGGGCGACTGGTCAGCGCCGACGGCAGCGAAGAGATGCGCAACGTCACGAGCCACCTGGTTCACCAATCCGGTAGCCGCCTGGCCCGCAGCGCCAGCATCGAACTGAACCGCCCCGGCGGTGGCCGGCTCGAGCTTGCCCTCACCCCCGGCACGACGTTCTATATGAAGGGCCTGGGCTACGGCGACCCCAAGTGGAGCCACGGCCTGTACCACGGTGAACTGGAGACCGGCTTCGATGTTTTCGATCTGGCCAGCGTCGACCCCGCCGACCCCACCAGCTTTCACGTCCAGGCGATCTGCACAGCAACCCTGACCGATGGTGACAAGGTGATGCACGGAAAAGGGGTGCTCGAGCAGCTCGTGATCGGGGCGTACGAGCCGTACGGGTTCAAGGACATCGCCGACCTGGCGCCCTGACGGGCCCAGGTCGAAATCCGCCGACCTGGCGCCCTGACGGGCCCAGGTCGAAATCCGCCGGTTCTCTAACCCACTGGGCGCCCTGACGGGTCAGACCTGCAGACGGACCGGGCGCACGCCCTCTACGAACGGCTGAACCCGGCTGGCGGCGCGGCGCCGGATCGCCCCGATGCCGAGCAGACCGGCGGCGAGGGCCCGCGCACCGTTCCCCCACCAGGCCCGATTCAGCAGCAGCCGCGGTGGCAACGCCTGCAGGGCCTGAATCTGCTCCACCTCCGGCAGCCGCTCGGCCTCCACGGCGGCCAGCGCCGCATCCAGACCCCCACCGCCACGCAGCGCCGGCACCAGATGATTTGCCGCCACCAGCGCGTCGCGCAGCGCGATGTTCAAGCCCTGGGCGCCCACCGGCGACATGGTGTGGGCGGCGTCGCCGATCACCAGCGCGCCGCGGCCGCGCCAGCTCACCACCCGGTCGGAGATCACGTTGAGCAGAAACGGGTGTTCCAGCTGAGCCCGATGCGCCAGCACGTGCCCGGCCAGGTCCGCGGGTACATGAGCCGCCATCTGTGCCGCCCATTGATCGATGCCGCGCTCGCGCAGATCACCGAAGGTGCCCTTCAGAATCACCCAGCCGATCTGCAGTCGGTCGCCCCAGGTCCGGTAGGCAAACAGCAGATGGCCGCGGCCGGCACAGGCACGAACGCCGCGGAAGCCCGGCGGGAGCGGCAGCTTGAACCAGACCACGTCCATGGGGGCGGTGTCTTCGCGGACCTCGAGGCCTGCCGCCCGGCGCACCATGGAGTGGCGGCCGTCGGCGCCGATCACCAGATCGGCCGTCAGAGTTCCGGTGCCGGTCGCGTCCTTGATTTCAGCGCCGGCCAGACGGCCGTTGCGAACCACGAAGTCGCGCACCGACACGCCGCGAACGAAGCGGAAGTTGGGAAACTCGCCGGCCCGGCGCACCAGCAGTTCCAGCAGTGCCGGCTGGGAAACCGCCAGCACCTGACCGGCATCGAGGCCTTCCAGGGACTGACTCAGGACATGGCGGCGGTTCAGATAAACGTCCGCGTGATCAATGGCTTTGGTGGGCAGCGCCTCGAGTTCGCCGCCCAGCCCCATTTCCCGCAGGGCAGCCACGCCGCTGGGCATCAGGACCTCGCCGCGGAACTCACGGGCAAAGTCGCGGCGCCGCTCCAGCAGCGTGGTCTGCACGCCGCGGCTGGCCAGCAGCAGCGCCAGACTGGCGCCGGCCGGGCCGGCGCCGATGATCAGTACTTGCGCCATAGGGAGGCACTCCGGCCACCGCCATGGCGGCGGATCAGGGCAGGGTCAGGGCCGACCCGGTGAGCCGCTGATACGCCTCCAGGTAGCGCGCCATGGTTTTTTCGATGACGGCGTCCGGCAGGGCCGGCCCTGGCGGGGTCTTGTCCCACTTGCCTTCGGAAACCACCGTCTCCAGATAGTTGCGCACAATCTGCTTGTCGAAGCTGGCCTGCTCGCCGCCAGGCTGCCATTCGTCCGCCGGCCAGAACCGGGAACTGTCGGGTGTGAAGATCTCGTCGATCAGCAGCGGATGTTCCTGGCCCGGAAGACGGCCGAACTCGAACTTGGTGTCGGCCAGGATGATGCCCCGCTCCAGCGCGTAATCACGGGCGTCACGGTAGAGCCCCAGGGTGGTATCGCGCAGCCAGCCCATCAGGTCCGGGCCGACGATTTCCACGCCTTCCTCGAAGCTGATGTTCTCGTCGTGCCCGGTCTCGGCCTTGGTGGAGGGCGTGAACAGCGGCTGTTCCAGGCGATCGCTGTTGCGCAACCCTTTCGGCAGCGGAATACCGCAGACCTCGCCGGTGCGCTGGTAGTCCTTCCAGCCACTGCCGGTGATGTAGCCGCGGGCGATGCACTCGATGGGCACCACCTCGGTCCGGCGGCACAGCATGATGCGGCCGGTCAGGTCGCGGCGCTGCTGGTCGGTGAGCCCCGGCACATCCGCCACGTCGGTGGAGATCAGATGGTGGTCCACCCGCCCGGCAAAGTGATCGAACCAGAACTTCGAGATCTGCGTGAGCACGACACCTTTGCCGGGCAGGCCGTTGGCCATCACCACGTCGAAGGCACTGACCCGGTCGCTGGCGACGATGAGCAACGCCTCGCGGCCGTCTTCCAGGGTCACGTCGTAAATGTCCCGCACCTTGCCACTGCGGCGATTGGGCAGATCGAGGTGGGTTTCGAGAAGAGCTTGTGTCATGGGTCCGTCCGGTACTGGCTGCGCCGTTGTGAATGTCAGCAGGTGTTGCCGCCGTCCGCCAGGTACACCGATCCGGTGACCCAGGCGCTGTCGTCACTGGCCAGAAACAGCATCACCCGGGCGATTTCTTCCGGGGTGCCGTAACGTTGCATGGGAATTCCGGCTGCAATGGACTGCTTGGCGGCATCTGCCGCACCAGGAAGGATACCTTCCTCGAGGCTGCGCATCATCCGGGTTTCCACCGGCGACGGGTTGACCGTGTTGACCCGGATGTTCATGGCCGCACACTCCTGGGCCGCCGACCGCATCAGGCCGATCACCGCATGTTTGCTGGTGACGTAGGCCGACAGGCCTGGGGCCCCTTTGACCCCCGCCACCGACGACGTGATCACGATGCTGCCGCCGCCCCGCGACTGCATGGCGGGAATCGCCGACTTCAGACCCAGAAAGACGCCTTTGACGTTGACCCCGAGGACCTGATCGAAACGCGCCTCGTCGTATTCGGTGATGGGTTTGACGTCACCTTCGATCCCGGCATTGGCGAGCAGTACGTCGACTCCGCCGTAACGCTCGCTGGCCGTCTCGATCATGGCGTCGTTGTCGGCGGCCCGGGTGACGTCCGCCACGAAGTAGCTGACCCGGTTGCTTCCGGTTTCGGCCACCGCCTGCTTGAGTGCCGCTTCGTCGAGATCCACCAGCAGTACGCTGGCGCCCTCCTCGGCGAACAGTTTGCCGGCCGCGATGCCGATCCCGCCGGCGCCGCCGGTAATGACGGCCACCTTGTCCTGTAGTCGATCCATTGAGTTCTCCTGTTGAAGCCGCCTGATTCCGTTCAGCCGGCGAGCGCCTGATCGAGATCACCGATGAGGTCGTCGATGTCCTCGATACCCACCGAGAGCCGGATCAACGAGTCGTCGATCCCCATACTGGCTCGGCGTTCCGGCCCCATTTCGTAATAGATGGTGTGCGCCACCGGAATTGCCAGCGTCCGGTTGTCGCCCAGGTTGCTGGATTTGACGATCACGTCGAGCCGGTTCATGAACGTCCAGATGTCCACGTCGTCGGCGAGTTCGATGCTGAACAGCGCGCCGGGCGCGCGAAAAAGAGTGCGCGCCCGCAGGTACTGGGGATGTTCCTCCAGGCCCGGATAGTAGACCCGCTTGACCCTGGGGTGGGCCGCCAGGTGGCGCGCCATTGCCAGAGTGTTGGCGCACTGGCGTTCCATGCGCAGGGCCAGGGTCTCGGCCCCCACCGCAATGTGATGTGCCGCCTCTGGCCCGAGCGATGCACCGAAGTCACGCAAACCCTTCTTGCGGATCTGGGTAATGCCCCACTTCCAGGAGTCGCCCTTACGGTAGGTGTCGTAGATGTTGCCGAACCGCTGCCAGTCGTAGCTGCCCAGCTCGGTGATGGCGCCACCCAGCGCGTTGCCGTGGCCGCCGATGTACTTGGTGAGGCTGTTGACCACCAGGCTCGCGCCTACCGCTTTCGGCTGAAACAGATAGGGCGACGTCATGGTGTTGTCCACCACGTAGACCAGGCCGCGCTCCCGGCACAGGTCGCCGATTTCCTGCAGGGCCGAGACCTGGGTGCGCGGATTGGCGATGGTCTCGACGAACACCAGCCGGGTGCGCTCGTTGATTGCTTCAGCCACCGCGCCCGGCTCCGTGGCATCGACGAAACTGACCCCAACGCCGTGGGCATCGAAGCTCTGGAACAGGCTGTTGGTATTCCCGAACAGAAAGGAGCTGGAGACGAAATGGTCGCCGCTGCGCAGCAGTGCGAACAACATAGTCCCGATGGCGGCCATGCCGGTGCCGAAGCAGGCGGTCGCCAGACCCTCCTCCATGCGGCTGATCTTGCGCTCCAGCGCTTCGACCGTCGGGTTGATCTGGCGGCCGTAGCTGTAACCCGGGCGGCCTTGAAAGACCGCCGCCAGGTCCCGCGCATCGTCGTAGCCATAGGCGACGGTGGCGTGCACCGGTTTCTGCAGCGAGCCGTGCTCGATGGGGTCGCGCCGGTCGCTGTGCACGATGCGCGTGGTAAAACCTTCGCCGGAATCAGTCATCGGCAGCCGCCGGCTGCGGCGCTTGCGCCGCATCCCCGGCGCCATCCCGGGACCCGGAGTCGTGAATCACGGCGTCGAGAATCAATTTGCGGTAGGGACGGGTGCCCAGCAGCGCCGTTACGGTGGCCGCCGGCACTGCCTCGCTGAACACGAATCCCTGGGCCTCGCGGCAACCGCGGGCGCGCAGATAGGCGAGCTGCGTGCGGTTCTCTACGCCATCGGCGCTGAGCCGCAGGTTCAATCCACGCGCTACCGCGGCAATGGCATCCACGATCGGCGTATCGGCCTGGTTTCCGCGGATTCCCCCCACCATCGAACGGTCTAGCTTCAGCGCCGTAACCGGAAACTGGTGCAGATAGCTGAGTGACGAGTAGCCGGTACCGAAACTGTCCAGGGTGATACCGACCCCTCGCCGGCGCAGTTCGCGCAGCTTCGGGATCACCCCTTCGATATCGCGCAGCAGCGTGTTCTCGGTAATTTCGACCACCACGGCTTCCGGATCGAGTCCGGCCGCTTCGATAGCCGCGGTGAATGCGTCCGCGAAGTCGTCCTGCGCCGCCTGGACGGGCGATACGTTGACCGAAACACACAGCCCGTGACAGCCCTGATCGTGCCAGCGCGCCGCATCGCGGAACGCCTGGGCCTGGACGAACTCGTCGATCCGGCCCGCCAGGGAGGTTTCCTCGGCCAGGGCAATGAACTGGGCAGGATCGACCATACCCTGAACCGGATGGCGCCAGCGCACCAGCGCCTCGACGCCGCAGATCAGGCCGCTGCCGAGATCGATCTGCGGCTGGTAGTGCACCGTCAGGTCGTGACGGTCGAGGGCGCCCTGCAGTTCGCGCTCCATGTTGATGCGGGTGGAAAACTGTCGGTGCAGTTCCTCGGAGAAGAACTGATAACCCATTCGCTGGCTGCCCTTGACGTCGTACATGGCGATGTCGGCGCTCTGGATGAGCGCCTCCTCGCGGTTGCCGGCCTCGGGATACATGGCAATGCCGATGCTGGCCCCCACGTAAAGCTGGTGCCCGTCGATGCTGAACGGCGCACTCAACCGGTCGAGAATCTTGTCGGCAATCACCACCACGTCGTCACGGGTGCGTACCTCGGGCAACAGCAGCATGAACTCGTCGCCACCAAACCGGGACAGCGTATCGCCGCTGCGCAGGCACCCCTGCAGGCGGCTGGCGACGGCTTTGAGAAGGCGGTCGCCCATGGCGTGACCCAGGTTGTCGTTGACCTCTTTGAAGTGATCGAGGTCGAGAAACATCACCGCCAGTTTGCGTTTGCTGCGTTCCGCCTGGGCAATGGCCAAGGACAGGCGATCGCGCAGCAGCGCCCGGTTCGGCAGCCGGGTCAGCAGGTCGTGGTAGGCCTGGAAGTTGATGGCCTCCTCCGACTCCTTGCGTTCGCTGATGTCACGGGCGGTGCCGTAGGAGCCGACGAATCCTTCCCGGGTGCGTTCCCGGGGATCCTCGTACACGCCCATGGCTGTGAGTTCGACCCACACCCCCTGCTCCTGAAAACGGCGCGCACTGCCCTGGCGCAGCCGGTTTTTCAACTTCAGTTCCACGTTGTGGGTAGCACGCTGTCCGGTGCGGCGCTCATCGAAGGTGCGGCGCGCGCTCTCCAGGTGTTCCGGTTCGACGATCTCGCTGTAATGGCGGCCCAGCAGTTCTTCCCGGCGATAGCCGAGCAACGTCTCGACCCGGTCGTTCAGGAATGTGAAGCACCCATTACGGTCGAGCAGATAAACCAGGTCCGGGGAGTTTCTGACCATGAACTGGTGCAGCGACTCGGAGTTCGAGACGCCGTTCCGCCGCTGCCGCAGCGGCTTCCTGACGGCACCGCTGCAGCGCCGATTCCAGGGTGGCGATGAGTTCAACGCCCTCGTAGGGCTTCTTCACGAAATCGAACGCGCCACAACGCAGCGCCTGCTTGACGCCGGAGAAGCTGGGATCGCCGCTGACCACGATGATTTTGCCGCACAGACCGTCGGCAGCCGCCCGCTCCAGGACTTCCTGGCCACTGACCTCGGGCATCACCAGGTCCAGCAGCATGACGTCGTAGCGCCGCTCGGTCAGCATCTCCAGCGCCCGGCGCCCACCATGGGCGATATCCGGCTGGTACCCATGCTCGGCAACCAGGCGGGCCAGACTGTCGAGCAGGTCCGCCTTGTCGTCTACCAGCAGGATGGCAGCGTCGGCGCGGCCCGGACCCGCAGCCGCCGGCTCGTCTGCCCCCGGCAGCGGTCCTGACAACGACCGCGCAAGATTGTAGATCGACCTGTCCGTCACCGGTGTCCAGACCTCGTCCCGAGGGCAGGAGTATACGGAATCGCATGGCGGGGCGGGACCGCCGGACGGTTGCCCCGGGGAGGCTTCGGTCAGCGTGTCCCTGGCCTCACGATCGGGCGTCCCCGCACCGGCTGTACGGTTCGCCGCCGGCGGGCACGAACGGAGTCGGCCACAACGCGAAGACCCGTGACAACGCCGACAGGGCCAGGGCGTGCCGGATCTCTCCGTCACGGGCCGCGGCAACCAGCGCGGCCGGATCCATGAGCGATACGGCGATGGCTTCGCCGTCGCTGGGCTGGGGCGGGCCGGCAGCCTCCACGCCGGTCACCAGATAGTGATGACAGAGGTTGTCGTGAATCGCCGGATTGGGTTCCACCGCACCCAGGTAGCGCCAATCGCCCCCTCCGTAGCCGGTCTCCTCCATGAGTTCGCGGCGCGCGGCCGTCAGTGGAGATTCACCCGGGTCCACCATGCCGCCGGGCACCTCCAGGGTCGGATAGCCGACGCCGAAGCGGAACTGCCGTATCACCACACATTGACCGTCCGCGGTCAGGGCCACCACGTTTACCCAGTCCACGGACTCCAGCACGATGCGCCGGTACACCCGGTCCGACACTGGATGCCGCCGCAGGTCGTAGCGGGCGCGAAACAGAATCAGGTCCTCGCCGGTCTCGCGGCCCGCCAGCGGCCAGTTCAGCGCATCGTCGTGTTGCTCAGCCATAACCCGTCAACTCCATGTAGCCGTTACCCGCCGGCCCGCCAGCGTCATCCTCCACCCGGACCAGGCCTTCCCAGTAGCTCACCAGCGTCTCCATACGCTGATCACGCAGCGCCGCCCGCACCGTCAGACGCCGCGGTCCCGTGGGCAGCTCGACCTGGACCCGCCAGGCTACCGGCCAGGCGACATCCGCGTCGTCATGCCAGAACTCCAGCGGTGCCAGCTGGAAATGGTCGTGGGTCAGCAGTTGTGCGGACCCATCGGCCGCCACCCACAGCCCCTGATCGAAACGGTCGCGCCGGCCGTCGTGCCGCCGCAACTGGAACAGCATCAGATCCTCGCCGTTGTCGAACTGCAAGGCGAACCAGTCCCAGCCCGACTGGTGCGGCCCCAGCACGCTGGTGCT
>CALNZS010000015.1:0-121677 GCA_942491135.1 uncultured Gammaproteobacteria bacterium
CGCGGCCTGAGCGAGCGCAATGTCCGGTAGCCCGATCAGCATTGCAACGGCGATGCCCGTCCAGCATGCTGTGTTCCGGTTCAACATCCTGATTCCTCCATGCTCAATCCTCTGGTCACAAATTCCGGCCCTCCGTAGCGTACACAGAGCGCATTGCGGATGCTTGCCATTTGACGACACCGCCGCGTCTGCGGGGCGCTGACTCCTCTTTTCCTGCGATCCAGCGGGCTGGCGGACGCGCCGTGCAGAATCAGGCTCAGAGCCACCGTGCAGGCCACCACCAGCGCAATCAGTTCCGCCCCCGCCACGTTTTCCTGCAGCACGATGATGGTGAAAAAAAACGATGCCGGCCAGACCGCGCGGCCCGAACCAGCCGAGTAGCTCCGGCCCCATGATGAAGCGCCGACGAAGATCATCGGCCCGGAGAAGGAAGTGCCCTCCAGGCGCCCGGAAACGGTGCTGAAGAGGAAGACGAAGACGGCCAGAACCGCCAGCTGTTCATAGATGAGCGCTTCAGATCAACTCGCTGACGTAACGGATGTTCCAGATGTCCAGGAGCAGGTTGTAGAAGGCCGTGGTCTGCTGCACCGGCCGACCCCACCCGACCGTGTGCCCGTGATGAAAGTTGTACGGCTCCCGCGCAAGGTCGTAGACGCGCCGGATATGCCCCTGCACCCGAGTTTCGGCACCGAGCGCATGGGTCCTGGATTTGGCGATGAACGCCTTGATCTCGTGGGGATCATTGACCACCCGGTACTTCGAAGAGCGCAGAAGGCGTTTCTCGTACAGGCGCGCCTACTCCCCTTCCGGGCGTTCCGGTTCCCAGGCATAGCTGTAGCCACCTTTCTTGGACGTGGGCTTCATCCGCTTCTGGGCCATGTTCCAGCCGAAGAAGGTGATGTCCGCGAAGTTGTACATGGCGTAGGCCGGGGTCCGGGTGGACTCGATGTAACCGAAGTACCCGCCCTGGTCGGCCAGCCAGGGGGGCTCCACGTTGGCCATGTCCGGCAGGGTCAGCACCTCGCGGGTATCGTAGGCACCGGCCGGAATGGCGCCCACCTGGAGCAACGCCTCCTCCGCCTCGAGGCCCAGCTTCAACGCTTCCGTCAGCACCACCGAGCCCATGCTGTGCGCGGTGACGTGCAATCGCTTGTCATCCGGAATGGTCTCGATGAAGTCCAGCAGCGGCGCCGCCGACTTGTAGGCCCGGTACTCGCTTTCCAGCAGCCCGTAGGCGTATTCAGGCTTGACGGTGGGCCAGTGATAAAAGATCAGCCTACCGCGAAAACCCCGCTGCCAGAGCCGCTTGGTGATGGTCTCCCCGGCCTGGTTGGTGGCCATCTCGTAGAGGTCTTCGCCGCTCCTGAGCCAGCCGTAGACCCAGACCACTACATCGTCGGTCTCGTACCAGCCCGGCTCGAAAACGTGACCGATCGGATCGTCTCGCCAGGTCAGGTTCGGATCCGGCGGATCCTCGTCGATATATTCCCAGGGAGACTTCCCTCCACCGGCCAGTCCACCGTGATGCGCTGGTACATGGTCTTGATATGGCGCAGATCGATGGCCACCGGCGCCGATTGGGCAATCACACCGGCACCGTTGCTGAGCGTGGCCAGCAACTCGCCGCTGCCGGACTCGGCCACGTCAAACAGGAAGCAGAAGCCGCCCTCATCCAGATCGCCGGCCCCGAGCTGGCCCAGGGTAGTCTGGAGCGATGTGCCGGTGATGACGCCGATGCGGTTGTTGAAGGGCCCGGTGAGTTGACCCAAAGCCATGGCCTCGTCGAGCAGGTACTGTCTGGAGCAGGTATGGTCCGCCGAACGGAACACGTTCATCGCGCCGCCGCCATCCTGCCAGCCCAGGGTCAGGACCGTGTCTTCCGGGAGGTCTGCCAGCCCGTCGATCTCGACGCGCAGCCGGGCGAAATCCTCGAGGTCGCGCTCGGAGTCGATGATGGGCGTGGAGGCATCGGGCCGCGCAATGGGCCAGGTCTCGCCGCCGGTATCGATGTCGTCCTGATCGTGGTTGATCCAGTGCGTGTAGGGCTGCTCCCGGGTGGGCGCGTCCACCGGCACCCGATCGAGCACCCGGGTCCGGATCAATCCGTCACCGTTCCAATCGACGCCGATACGGATCCCGATCGACCCCGGATCATCGTCCTGGGCCGAAGAGACTGAAGTGGCGAACGCAAGCAGAATGGCTGCCAGCAGCGCAGCGGAGCGGCGCATCCCATAACCCCCAGCAACATGACGCATTGGCAACCAGTCTGGTCCAGATCCACCGGGCAAGCTTGCCATTTGGCGACAACTCCTACGGACCGCGCTGCCCGCCGGCGCCGCAAGCCGTGTCATGAGATGGCAGGTCTGCCCGCACGGCCTTGCGTACACTTACCGATTCCTTTGCGCAACCCACACTCCGGGTAATTCGTGAGGTTACAGATGAATGCAGTACACCGGCTACTGATCACCACTACCGCCACACTGCTGTGCCTTCCATCGGCCCTGGCCGCACCCGCCGGCGACGCCGCTGGCCTGGCCAAAGCGGCCCAGAACCCCATTGCCGACATGATCAGCCTGCCGCTGCAGAACAACACCAACTTCGACACCGGCCCGCTGGACCGGACCCAGAACATCCTGAACGTCCAGCCGGTGATACCGGTCAACATCAACGACGACTGGAACCTGATCACCCGGACCATCCTGCCAGTCATCTCACAGCCCGCATTCGTCGATGGGCAGGATCGCGAGAACGGCATCGGTGACATTCAGCTCTCCGCGTTCCTGTCACCGAAGGCGACTCAGGGCGGCTGGATCTGGGGGGCCGGTGCCGTCGCCCAACTCGATACGGCCAGCGACAACCGACTCGGTCAGGGCGCGTGGGGACTGGGTCCCACCGCGGTAGCGCTCCACCTCGGCCAGACCTGGGTCTACGGGGCCCTGATCAACAACGTCTGGTCGATCTCCGAAGACAGCGACCGGAGCGACGTCAATCAGATGCTGATCCAGCCCTTCGTGAACTACAACTTTCCCGAAAGTCCCGGCCGCTACCTGACTTTCGCCCCCATCATCACCGCAGACTGGGAGGCCGATAGCGGCGAGATGTGGACCGTTCCCCTTGGGCTCGGGATCGGGCAGATCATGCACTGGGGCAAGCAGCCGGTGAACCTGCAGGTGTCCGGCTACTACAACGTCGAACGGCCGGACAACGCCAGCCGATGGCAGCTCAGGCTGCAGCTGCAGCTGCTGTTCCCCAGGTAGCTGATGGCCGCCCTCACTCTCCTTCGAAACCATCGTGCACGTGGGTGCAGCCCGCTTTCTCAGGGCATGGCATTGCCCACCGCCGATTCACCCCACTGCTGCCTGTGGCAGTCTCCACGAGAGCAGTGTTCTCAAAACACCAGATAACCCGCACAAGGACAACCCCATGAAATCTGCAATGCTCTGCGCAGTTGCGCTTGCCGCGGCCGCCGTACCGGCAGTGGCCGAGCCTCCCAAGCTCGAAATGACCACAGAAATTCCGCAGTCGATCACCACGCCGGACAAGGTGGAGACTTCCATCGGTAACCTCGAGTTCTTCGACGGCGTGCCCTCGGAGCAGACGGTGCAGACGCTGTACGACAACCTGGATCGCATGCGCGGCGTGCAGACTTTTCTCGCCGGCTACCCGACCGTCTCCGCGTATGCCCTGTACGATGGTCCAAAGGCGATAGGCGCCGACAAACCCAACAAAATCCAGATCTATAAACAGCTGATGGATTCGAAATCATTGGTACTGACGGGCAATACGTCGACTCTCTATGCGATCACCACTCTGGATCTGAAGACAGACGGCGCCACCGTCATCGAATTGCCACCGGGCATGCTCGGGGGGCTCGACAGCGCCTGGTTCAAGTTTATCGGCGACTTCGGTCTCGCCGGGCAGGACAGAGGCGAGGGCGGCAAATATCTGATTTTGCCACCCGGGTACAGCGGCACTGTGCCGAAAGGCTACTTCGCAATGGAAGCCCCCACCTACCGCAACTGGGTGTTTCTGCGCGGCTCCATCGCCAAGGGTGTGGAAGCGGCGGCCGAGAATATCGAAAACAACCTCAAAATCTACCCACTGGCCAAGGCCAGCAATCCGCCCGCGACCGAATTTATTAACGCATCGGGTAAGCCGCAAAATTCCATTCCCGCCAATGATTTCACCTTCCTGGAGCAACTGAACGCTGCGGTTCAATACGAACCCATCGAATCGCTGGATCCGGTGACCCGCGGCCTTTACGCTTCGGTCGGCATCATCAAGGGCAAGCCGTTCAAGCCAGACGCGCGCATGAAGAAACTGCTCACCGAAGCCGTCGCTATCGGCAACGCCACCGCCCGCGCCATCACCTTCTACCCCCGTACCCCGGGTAACTACATGTACGGCGAGGACAGCGGCTGGCTGGTGGGTTATGCGGACAAGAACACCACATTTACCTACGACGGTGCCTACAATGTGGACGCCGCGACCTTGTTCCATTACAACGCCATCGGTGTCACCCCAGCAATGTCGCTCACCCGCCCCGGCGCTGGCTCAGACTACGGCATTCTCGGTATCGACTCTGAAAAGCGCGCGCTGGATGGCTCCAAAACCTACCGCCTGACCCTACCGCCTAATGTGCCGGTCAGGGATTTCTGGGCGGTGACCATCTACGACAGCCAGACCCGCTCGCAACTGCAGACCGATCAGCAGTTTCCCACCGTCGGCAGCCAGACAGAGGGCATGCAGAAGAATGCCGACGGCTCCTACGACATCTACTTCTCGCCCAAGCCACCCAAGGGTAAAGAGGGCAACTGGCTGCAGACGATCCCCGGCAAGAGCTGGTTGATATTGCTGCGCACGTACGGCCCGGAGCAGGCGTGGATTGATAAGACCTGGCGGCCAGGTGAACTCGAACTGATGGAGTGACCCGGCGACGCCCGCAAGGAGAGCAGTGTTCTCAAAACATCAGAATACTCCGCACACGGACAACCCCATCCACACAAGGACAACCCCATGAAATCTGCAATGCTCTGCGCAGTTGCACTTGCCGCGGCCGCCGTACCGGCAGTGGCCGCGCCTCCCGAGTTCAAAATGACCACAGAAATTCCACAGTCGATCACCACGCCGGACAAGGTGGAGACCTCCATCGGTAACCTCGAGTTCTTCGACGGCGTGCCCTCGGAGCAGACGGTGCAAACGCTGTACGACAACCTGGATCGCATGCGCGGCGTGCAGACTTTTCTCGCCGGCCTCCCGGCCGCCTCCATGTATGCCCTGTACGATGGTCCAAAGGCGATAGGCGCCGACAAACCCAACAAAATCCAGATCTATAATCAGATGATGGATTCGAAATCATTGTTACTGACGGGTAATACGTCGTCGCTCTATGCGCTCACCATGCTCGATCTGAAGACAGACGGCGCCACCGTAATCGAATTGCCGCCGGGCATGCTCGGGATGCTCGACAGCGGCTGGTTCAAGTTTATCGATAACTTCGGTGTCGCTGGGCAGGACAAAGGCAAGGGTGGTAAATATCTGATTCTGCCGCCCGGATACACCGGCACCATACCTGACGGCTACTTCGTGATGAAAGCCCCCACCTACCGCAACTGGGTGTTTCTGCGCGGCTCCATCGCCAACGGTGTGGAAGCGGCGGTCGAGAATATCGAAAGCAACCTCAAGGTCTACCCACTGGCCAAGGCCGGCAATCCGCCCGCGACCGAATTTATCAACGCATCGGGCAAGGTGCAAAATCTCATTCCCGCCAATGATTTGAGCTTCTTCGAGCAGCTCAACGCTGTGGTCCAATACGAACCCATCGAATCGCTGGACCCGGTGACCCGCGGCCTTTTCGCTTCGGTCGGCATCATCAAGGACAAGCCGTTCAAGCCAGACGCGCGCATGAAGAAACTACTCACCGAAGGCATCGCCATAGGCAACGCCACCGCCCGCGCCATCACCTTCTACCCCCGTAACCCGGGCAACTACATCTACGGCGAGGACAGCGGCTGGTGGATGGCTTATGCGGACAAGAACACCACATTTACCTACGACGGTGCCTACAATATAGACGCCGCGACCCTGTTCCATTACAACGCCATCGGTGTCACCCCGGCGATGGCGGTCACCCGCCCCGGCGTCGGCTCCGACTACGGCCTTCTCAGTACCGACTCTGAAAAGCGCGCGCCGGATGGCTCCAAAACCTACCGCCTGACCCTGCCGCCCAATGTGCCGGTCAAGGATTTCTGGGCGGTGACCATCTACGACACCCAGACCCGTTCGCAGCTGCAGACCGATCAGCAGTTTCCCACCGTCGGCAGCCAGACGGAGGGCATGCAGAAGAATGCCGATGGCTCCTACGATATCTACTTCGCGCCCAAGCCACCCAAGGGTAAAGAGGGCAACTGGCTACAGACGATCCCCGGCAAGAGCTGGATGATAATTCTGCGCATGTACGGCCCGGAGCAGGCGTGGATTGATAAGACCTGGCGGCCAGGTGAACTCGAACTGATGGAGTGACCCGGCACAATGACTTCTCTGCCCAGCTGCCAAGGCAGCTGGGCAGCGCCGGAAATCAAAGTGGCGCCGTAGGCTTGTTGCTTGCTCTGATCAGAAACCGGTCAACCGGTGCGAGGCCGCACCGGGTATGCAAGCCAGACGCGACTCTCATACAGGAGACGCTCATGCAATTTCGATACATTATTTCCACGCTGTCTGCCGTCATCGCACTGGGATTGCTCGCCGGCTGCGACCCAAGCCCCGATGCTATCGACAGCGCCGAACCACCTGCAGCCGTTCCTGCAGCAACCGCGACCGAGCAGGCTGCGCCGACGATGAAGATGACGACGCCGATCCCGGCCGATATCACCACGCCGGACAAGGTGGACACACGCGTCGGTACCCTGAACTTCAACAACGGCATACCGGACCAGGCGACCCAGGACAAGATCTGGAACTACCTGGATTTCGCCCGTGCTGTTGAAGTGTATTTGAATACCGTGCCGGCTGTGAGCATTTATGCCGCCCGCAAAGGGCCACGTGATGTCGGCGTGCCTGACAATACCATCATGACCATGGAAACCATGATGGATTCCACCGGCATGTTTCTCACTCCGAACACAGTAACCCCACAGTCATGGATTACACTGGACCTGACGAACGGACCGATTGTCGTGGAGGTGCCTCCCAAGGTCCTCGGGTTGTTCGATGATTCGTGGTTCAGGTATGTCACCGATCTCGGCTTTACCGGGCCGGACGCGGGCAAGGGAGGCAAGTATCTGTTCCTCCCACCTGATTACAAGGGTGACGTCCCGGATGGCTATTTCGTGGTCCAGTCTCCAACCTATGGGCTTTGGGGCGGGTGGCGCAACTTTGCCGTTGATGGTGACGTGAAGCCCGCGCTGGAGAACATCAAGAAGTATGCACGCATTTATCCATTGAGCGAGGCTGGAAAGCCCCACGAACCTGTGCAAAACAAGAATGGCAGTTATGTTCAGCTCAACACCATTCCGCCCAGCACCTATTTGTTCTACGAATATCTGAATAACGTCGTGCAGGCCGAGCCTGCCGGATCATACGGCCCGGAACTGACTGGCCAGATGGCAGCGATTGGTATCGTGAAGGGAAAGCCCTTCAGCCCCGACGCCCGCATGAAAAAGATCCTCACCGAGGCCGCCGCCATGGGCAATGCCTCAGCGAGAGCCATTTCCCTGACGCCCAGGGCTGAAGAGTTCTACCTCTATGGCAGCAAATCTGCCTGGTACACACCTTTCCTCGGGGGATATGACTTCATGTCCAACGGTGCTCGTGTTCTGGATGGGCGGACCGCGTTCCACTACTTTGCCACCGGTATTACGCCAGCCATGGCAACGCCCAAGGTGGGTGAAGGCTCCGTCTATGTCGCCGCAACCCGCGACAAGGATGGCAATGCCCTGGACGGAAGCAAGACCTACAAACTAACTCTGCCGGCCAATATCCCGCAAAAGAACTTCTGGTCCTTGACGGTTTACGACAGCCAGACGCGCTCGTTGCTGCAAACAGACTACCCGTACCCGGCACTCGGTGCTGGCGCGGGCTTTCCGGAAGGCGGCAGCCCCAACGGGGCGGTCAAGCAGAACGCGGATGGTTCCACTGACATTTACTTCGGACCGAATGCGCCTGACGACAAGAAATCGAACTGGGTTCAGACTGCGCCGGGCAAAGGCTGGTTCACTATGCTGCGACTGTACAGCCCGCTGGAGCCTTGGTTCGACAAGACCTGGCGTCCAGGCGAGATCGTACCAGTCAACTAAGAGGACCTTTTGATGAAACAACAAAAGCGATACACATTACTTTCAGTTTGTCTTGTTTTGTTTATGTGTATGCAATCTGCATTGGCAAAAGATTCTGATAGTACCCACCTTGATGTCACCCACCATTCAATGGATAAAGAAACCGCGGAGCGGTTCTATAAAAAACCCGGATATTCGCCTTGGGCGGGACGTAATTTTGCGACACGCCTGCGTTGTGGGGAGATCAACATGTACACACGTCGGTATCGTTTGATGCGGTGGCATTTGGTAATCGACTTGGACCCGAAGCGGCTTATCGATTTGCGAGAGGTGAAGAAGTAGTTTCCTCCACGGGGGTGCCCGCTAAACTGTCGCGCCCCTTAGATTGGATAGTCATTGCCGATCACGCGGAGACGATGGGAGCCATGGGCGATGTGCTTGATGGGAATCCTATGTTGATGAGCGATCCTGATGTTCGACGTTGGAACAATATGCTGCAGCAAGGTGGTGAAGAAGCAATGAAGGTGTACTACGAGATGGTACGCCGAGCCGGTTCATCGGATAACCCTCTGCCCGATGTCATCACGAACAAAAAATTTATTCGGTCCGTTTGGGAGCGGCAAACAGCCGCGGCAGAGAAGTATAACGAACCCGGGAAGTTTACGGCATTCCACGGGTATGAATGGTCTTCCACCCAAAACGGCAACAACCTCCACCGTGTAGTGGTGTATCGCGGGGATAAAGAAAAGGCCGACCAAATGTTGCCATTACCTGCAGACAAGGTATTTCACCCGGAAAGTCTTTGGGAGTGGATGGCGTCTTATGAAGAAAAAACCGGCGGCTCCGTCTTGGCTATTCCCCATAACGGTAATCTTTCCAATGGACGCATGTTTCCGCTTGTTAACCCTTACGACGGAGAACCAATTACTAAAGAATACGCAGAAGCGCGTGCAAGATGGGAGCCTCTATACGAAGTAACACAACAAAAGGGCGATGGTGAAGCACACCCTTTTCTCTCTCCCGATGATGAGTTTGCAGATTTTGAGCGTTGGGATTTCGGCAATCTGGGCGGGGCTGAGCAAAAGACCGACAGTATGTTTGAATTCGAGTATGCGCGTCCGGCACTAAAAAATGGCCTAAGAGTTGAGGACGACCTAGGTGCTAATCCCTTTAAATTTGGTTTGTTGGGTGGTTCCGATAGCCATACTTCACTCGTGATCGACACTGAGGATAATTACTTTGGCAAATTGCCAGAAGTCGAGCCATCGGCTAAGCGCGCTGATGAAACCTTTGTTGATTTTGGTGAAGGCAGACCAAAAATAAAGGGCTGGCAATTGTTGGCGTCAGGTTATGCTGCTGTTTGGGCTAGCGAAAATACCCGTGAGGCTATTTGGGATGCGATGGCCCGACGCGAAGTGTATGCCACCACGGGCGATAGAATGGTGGTGCGCTTTTTTGGTGGTTGGGATTACCAAGAAACCGACACCCATACTCGAAACCCGGCGGTGGTTGGCTACAGTAAGGGCGTGCCGATGGGTGGGGATCTCTACAAAGCGCCTAAAGGTAAATCGCCGACGTTTTTGGTTGCTGCGATGAAAGATCCGTATGGGGCTAACCTTGATCGTATTCAAATTGTCAAAGGTTGGCTTGATGACAAAGGCAATACGCAGGAAAAAGTGTATGACGTTGTCTGGGGAGACGCTGATAAACGACAACCCAATAAAAACGGCAAGGTGCCACCGGTAGGGAATACCGTGGATGTCGCGAATGCTACCTGGACGAATACCATTGGTGATTCTGAATTAGTTGGCGTCTGGGAAGATCCGGATTTTGATCCTGATTTGAAAGCGTTTTACTACGTTAGGGTGATTACTATTCCTACTCCGCGCTGGACGGCATACGATGCTAAGCATTTCAATGTAGAAATGCCGAAAGAAGTACCCATGGTAGCCACAGAGCGCGCGTACACATCACCGATTTGGTACAACCCCGTGAGGTAGTAATATGAAGTCACCAATAAAAGAACCGTCGGTACATTTTGCTTTGATCGGGGTGTTGTTGTTCGGCATGTACGCTGCCGTTACCCCGGGCGATGGCATTGAAAATGATACGGCCCGGAACTGACTGGCCAGATGGCAGCGATTGGTATCGTGAAGGGAAAGCCCTTCAGCCCGGACGCCCGCATGAAAAAGATCCTCATCGAGGCTGCCGCCATGGGCAATGCCTCGGCGAGAACCATTTCCCTGACGCCCAGGGGTGAGGAGTTCTACTTCTATGGCAGCAAATCAGCCTGGTACACACCTTTCATCGGGGGATATGAATTCCTGCTCAATGGGGCACGTGTTCTGGATGGGCGAACTGCGTTCCACTACTTTGCCACCGGCATTACGCCAGCCATGGCAACGCCCAAGGTGGGTGAAGGCTCCGTCTATGCCGCCGCAACTCGCGACAAGGATGGCAATGCCCTGCACGGAAGCAAGACCTACAAACTAACTCTGCCGGCCAATATCCCGCAAAATAACTTCTGGTCCTTGACGGTTTACGACAGCCAGACGCGTTCGTTGATTCAAACCGACTACCCGTACCCGGCACTCGGTGCTGGCGCGGGCTTTCCGGAAGGCGGCAGTCCCAACGGGGCGGCGGTCAAGCAGAACGCGGATGGTTCCACTGACATCTACTTCCGACCGAAAGCGCCTGACGACAAGAAATCGAACTGGGTTCAGACTGCGCCGGGCCAAGGCTGGTTCACTCTGCTGCGACTGTACAGCCCGCTGGAGCCTTGGTTCGACAAGACCTGGCATCCAGGCGAGATCGAAATGGTGAAGTGACGCGACTTCGTTGCATGAACGATGCGGACCGCTGGAGCGGCGGATCAACAAGACCTGGCGGTCGGGCGAGGGATAAAAACAATGACAGAACGAAGAGCTAAATCGACAGCGATACTCGCAACTATAACAGCTCTCTTATTTGTGTCCTCAGTGCAGGCCAATGATAAACCCAGGCTGGTTCTGCAGATCACCGTCGATCAGCTGCGCGGTGACTTGCCGACTCGGTACTACGATCGCCTGGGTGAAGGAGGCTTCCGCTTCCTCTGGGAGTCGGGTGTTGTGTATGGCAACGCGCATCATGCGCACGCCAATACGGAGACGATTGTAGGGCACACTACGCTTGCGACCGGCGCACATCCGTCGGCGCACGGCATGGTCGGTAACGTGTGGTTTGATCGTGAGACAGGCTTCACGACCTACAACGTTGAAGATGCTGATTACCGGCTCCTGACCCAAGGCGCGTCGGTCGATGCGGACACCGAGATTGATCCAACGCAGCGCGCTGCGCGTAGCGAGGGACGTTCGCCGGCCGCTATTCTCGTCACGACTTTTGCGGATGAGCTGCGCAGCCATACCGGGGGGGAAGCTAAGGTGATTGGCGTTTCGGTCAAGGACCGCGGTGCTATCGCAATGGCCGGGCATTCAGGAACCGCTTACTGGTTCTCCAAGGCCAGCGGCGAGTTCGTCACAAGCAGCTATTACCTGGATAAGTACCCGGAGTGGGTCAACGCGTTCAATCAGGCAAGGCCGACGCAACAGTTTGCCGATACCGATTGGGAGCTGCTGCACGATCAGGACACCTATTTGTTCGGCGATTCCGACGACCGCGACTGGGAGACGGATGTTGGCGGTTTCGGCCGCACCTTCCCTCATTCCTTTGGTGATGGCAGCAGCACGTACTTCACGACCTGGCTGACCCTGAGTCCAGCCGGTGATCGACTTGTTCTGGATTTTGCGAAGCAGGCGCTGGTCAAAGAGAAACTCGGGCAGGATGCCGTCCCGGATTACCTGAGTGTGAGCTTTTCCTCGACAGACTATGTAGGTCACGTATTCGGTCCATCGAGTCTTGAGGCTGAAGACAATATACTGCGTCTTGACCGCACGCTCGCCGAATTGGTCGCTTTTGTCGATGAACAGGTCGGGCTCGAAAACACCCTGATCGTTTTGTCGGCTGACCACGGCGGACCTGATACACCCGGTTACCTGAAGGGGCTCAAGATTCCGGCAGGCTATGTCGATCCGAATAGCTGGGACAGGAACTCGGCGATTGCACGCATCAAGGAGCAGTACAAGATCGACGATGACCTGATCGCGGCGTACGACCACCCCTACGTGTATTTCAGCGACTCAGTGAAGAACAATCAGAATATTGACCAGAAAGCACTCGAAGCTTCGGTGGTCGAGGAGCTATCAAAGTTCAATGGCATATCACTCGCTGTGTCGAGTTCGGCGCTGCGCGATGGCAACCTACCCGATACCGACATTTACCGGGCCGTCATCAATAATTTCAATTCGAAGCGGTCGGGCGAAGTCTTTGTCGTCTTTGAGCCGAACTGGTTCATTAACGATTTGGAAGGCCTGCTTGTTGCGTCGACCCACGGCTCACCGTGGCGATATGACACCTTCGTGCCCATAGTGTTCGCCGGGATGGAACTCGAGCCATTGACGGTTGACCGCCGAGTACAGACGGTGGATGTCGCGGTAACCCTTGCCGCGTTCCTGGGCATCAAACCACCATCGGGATCTACTGGCGTACCGCTGGTTGAAGTTCTGGCGCGATAAGCACCACGTCACGTGTCCAGGAAGCACACCACGGTCAGGAACAGGACACGGAAAACCAAAGAGAACTCACATGACAGACACCACAAGAGACTCACCTGGCCCCTTTCGCTTGCGAATGGGGTTGCGCCTGATAACCACCGCTTTCGGGATCGTCTTTGCCTCGGCAGCATTCGCACAGCAGGACAAGCCCAATGTCGTGCTCATGCTGGCCGACAACGTCGGATGGGGGGACATCGGGGCCTTCGCCGGGGGCGAATTGCGTGGCATGCCGACACCCGCCATCGATCAGTTGGCTGCGGAAGGCATGCAGCTGTCGCAGTTCATGGTGGAACCCGCCTGCACCCCGTCACGCGCGGCGCTGATGACTGGCCGCTACTCGACCCGCGTTGGTCTTAATACGGTGATCATCGGCGGCACACCAAACACATTGCAGGCCTCCGAGGTCACGCTTGCCGAGTTGTTCAAAAGCCAGGGGTACGCGACAGCTTACGCCGGGAAATGGCATCTTGGTCTTGAAGAACAAAGCTGGCCGACCCGTCAGGGTTTTGACGAATATCGTGTCGGTGTCATCGAGACCACGGACGGAACGCTGTACCGCGAAAGCATGGAACGCAGCGGGATGCCGGAAGAGTTTATCGAAAACGTCGTGCCACGCATTTACGAATCAGACCCGGATGGAACCTTGCGCGCGGTGCGCGAATACACGGTTGAGTATCGTGCCCAGGTCGAGGGCGACATCGCAGCAGCCTCGGTCGATTTCATCACCCGTCAGGCAGACGCTGACGCGCCGTTCTTCATGATGATCGGCTGGACCCATTCCCACTACCCCAGTGTGGTCCCGGGTGAATTTGCAGGCAAGTCGCCAGCCGGACCTTACGGGGATGCGATCATGGAGCTTGACTACCGCACGGGTCAGGTGCTGGACGCGATCGAGGCCGCCGGTGTTGAAGACAACACCATCGTCATCTGGATCTCCGACAACGGCGCCACCCCGGTCAGCGGCCCACCGGCCTATCGCGGCGGGAGCAACGGTCCGTTCCGCGGCGAGTTGGGCGACGCGCTCGAAGGGTCGATCCGGGTGCCGGGAATGATCAAGTGGCCGAACCGGATCAAACCAAGCAACAGTTTTGAAATGGTCTCGATCCATGACATGCTTCCGACCCTTGCGACCATCATCGGCGCTGAAATACCGTCGGATCGTGCCATCGACGGGATCGATCAAAGCGATTACTTCCTTGGCGAGACATCCGAGTCTAACCGCGACCACCTCATCACCTTCATTGAGGGCGATGTGGCCGCCGTTCGGTGGAACCACTGGCGGATTTACCCCAAGGAATTCGGGCCCTCGGGCGGCAATCCGGCGCGTCCGGGACTTGGGGGGCATCGTTCAGAAATGACCAGCTTGCCGGGAATCTACAACATCCTTAACGACCCGCGCGAAGAGGACAATCTGACCGCGTCCAATGCCTGGGTCTTCCGCCCCTACATGCAGGTTGTCGGCACCTATCTGAAATCGTTGGAAACCTATCCGATCCCCAAGGGTGTCAGCCTGACCAAGTTCGGTACGCAAAAATGATTGCCCCGACATCGGCACCGCGCTCGGATCACCTGTGTCGCTCGACTATTGCGACAAGGTGCCCTTCAATTTCAACGGCACCATCGACCAGGTCCATGTGAAGTACATCACGGCCTGATCGTGCTGCCCAACCGAAGTCGTCCCGGGCGGTTTCCCACCGAGCCGCCCGGGCCGCTTCAGCTGCGCAGTCCGACGCCCCGCTTGAGCAGGTAGAGTCCAAGCGCCGTAAGGGCCACCGCGAACCCGATAATCAGCGCGAACGCCGTCACCATGGACACGTCGCTCTGGCCCAGCAGCCCGTAGCGGAAGGCGTTGACCATGTAGAAGTTCGGGTTCAGGTGGGTGTTCACGAAGCCCGCCAGCGAGAAGATCACCGCGCCCAGGACCACGGTCGACAGCGTGACCAGCGGATGCGGAATGCGCACGGTGGTGAACAGCATCGCGATGCACATCAAGATCCGCGCCCACCATCAGGCCACGCAGCACGCCGCCGGACACGTAGCCGCCCTGGATCACCCAGTTGGGCATCGGGCTGACCAGCAACTCCTCGACATGGCGACCGAACTTGGCGCCGAAGAAGCTGGAGCCGAGGTTGCCGTAGGCGTTCTGGATGATCGCCACGCGCTTGCCGGGCTGCATGCCGCTTTGCATAGATGTTGCATGAGTTCACATAGGTCGGGCGCAGACGGCAACCGACTCCGTGAGGATCTTCTTCATCCGGGCATCGGGCGCGAACGGCGGTGTTGAAGGACTTGCCGGAGCCGTTGATGAACTGCATTTTCGGCGGCTTGTCGGCATCCGCCAGCCGGTAGACCTTTGCATGCTTCTTCGACGATTCGACCGCCGACCTGGTGCTGCCGTCTTTCAGGAAGACTCGCCAGAAAACCAGATTGCCATAGGTGAAGCCGTCGGGTACCTCACCTTCGTATCCCGGCGACAGCAGCAGGTACTTTCCGCTCTCGGCTGACCCGTGCCGTCGACCCGGAACACCGGATACATGGCCTGCTTTTTGGAGTTGCCGTAGATGCCGATGGTACCCGGCCACCGGTTCAGGTAGTTGTTCTGCATGAACTCACGCGTGCCGAAGAGATCTCCGGAGGTCACCTTGCCGGCGTTGACTTGCTGAACGCCGCCAGCGAAGGCTTCCCAGGCGTCGCACGACCGTGCTCGATGGCCGATTTCAGCTCAGGCGACAGTTTGTCCGGATCGAATTTCCTGCCGGCTCTACGCCGATGCGGGCGAAGCGCTTCCTCAGTTCGACTTCCGTGTGGTCCGTCGGGCAGTAGGCCAGCACGAAATTCAGAATGTCGAAGAACTCGAGCGACGTCTTCTGCTCGGCTTCCGTCAGCGGTTCGATCCAGTCGACCGCTGCCGAATCGGGCGGCGCTGTGGTGCCGAGGAATTCGGACAGCGTCTGCACCTTGTACCGGCTCTGAATCGCTCTGACGTTGTCTATCTCTGCCGGATCGAACAGCTGGGTTCGATATATGGCCAGGATGAAGTCCGTCTCGGCCCGGAACGTCTGCTCGATGCCGGCGGCGGTAGGGCCTTGCCAGCCGGGGCCGACCACTAGAAAGCTCGCCGCGTCGTTGCCCGTGGTTCGGTGGGCGTGTAAACGTCCGGAATGTTCGTTACGCGAGATGTCGCACGGGATGTATAGCGTTCACGTCACCGTGTCCTCATTGAGTCCGTTGCACCCGCGAGCTGCGCATGCTCCACTCCTTGGGCCATCACGCCGGCCAGCCGTGTCAGAAGGATTTCGTGTGCAGCGACCAAGGCGCCATAGCCATCGCCGCTGAGCTGCTGCACGTCGGACAGCCTGCCGCGCCCGACGATCGTGTTCGTGGCGACCTCGGTCCAGCTGTAGTCGGCTGCCATCCGCACCGTTCCGTCGCCGGTGCCGTGAAACTCCTCGAAGCGAACGTCCAGCCGGTAACGCCAGCTTTTGGCCTCGCGCTCGTCGATGCCGACATCGACGCCCATCTCGGCGGAGACCGCCTGACGCAGATAGTGTCGTAGACCCTGATCGAACGGCTCGGCCCACAGGTGATAACGGGCAGCCCGCACCTGTCCGGGTGCGGTTTCGAGAACGATGCCCGGTTGATCGAGGTACGGTGGGACCATCACCCGGCCGAGCCCGACCTGGATCGACTGCTGCGCGGTGCGTTGCGCGGACGATTGTTCCGCGCGCAGCAGATAGCGGACGTCCTCCGGCGGCAGACTACCGGCACATGCACTCAGCAAGACAGTAAATCGACGAGCTGCCGTACCCTCGCATCGACACCACTGACCTCTCGCCGGCTGAAGTCGCGGATCGCGTTGTCGAGTACATCGGCGCACTGTAGCTCTGAGCGATTGCGGCTTTGGGAGGGTGGGAAGTGAGCTTGTCACGCATCGCTGACTGGCTGCAGATCGAGGCGAACGGGCATCCGGATGCCGCTTCACGACACATCGTCCGGTGGTCCCAGCTTGAGGAGAGAGCCAGATGAATTGGGATATGGTAGGGGCGTTGTCCGAGTTCTTCGGCGCCATCGCGGTCGTAGCATCGCTGGTGTATCTGTCGATCCAACTGCGGCTGACGCGGGAGGGCGATCAGATCGCCACCTTCCAATCCATCGTCGATGGATTCACTGAACATAGCGACAGATTCTTTCTAGCCGCCGATGGCCTTGCGTTGCGAGGCCTCACGGATCGGTCGTCTCTGAGTGAAGAAGATCGCCTGCGTTTCGATCAGCTACTTGCAAACATGCTGAGTCAATTGGAGATGTCCGAATGGAGCCTGGAAGCAGGCTTGCTTTCGGAGGAAGCCGTTTCCCAGATGGACTGGTTTCTCGAGAGGCGGGTATTCGTCTATCCGGGCGCACGCGAATGGTTGGACGATTTCGCGACCTGGTACCCGGAGCACTACCTGCGCCGGCTTCGCCGTGCGGCGGACACCGCGATGGCGGATTCCAAAGGCTGATACCGGTCAGAGCTGATGGTCGCTGACGGTTCCCGGATGCTGCGGCGCAGCAGGGGCGCCCGTCGGCGTGCTGACGTCGTTCACGTCGATCGGGTGACCTGCCGTTCACGGCCCACTCCTGCCATTCGCGACTCTGTGGGGTTATCCTTGGAGATGCCGGAATCGGGGAACAGAGCCATGCTTGAAGTGCGTGCCCTGGTGCTTTTCGTTGCTCTTCAGTGCTCGGCGCCCGCGCTCGGCTCCGACCTTCCCGGATCGGGAACTGTTTCATCCGGCCAGTTCGATCTCGAGTACCGTGTCGAAGGCTCCGGTCCGCCGGCCATCGTGATCGGATTTCCGAACTACTACCCTCGGGTGTTCGCGCAGGAGCTGAGGTCACATCTTCAGTTCGTGTTCGTCGACCACCGCGGCACCGCACCCTCTCCCGGATCTGTGCCGGATTCCGAGTTCAGCCTGGAGAAACTCACTGGCGATATCGAGCTGATCCGTGAATCTCTCGACCTCGGAGAGGTCGTGATCATCGGCCATTCGGGACATGCGCTCATCGCGCTGGAATATGCCAAGAGGTACCCGAACAGCGTCAGTCATGTGGTCATGATAGGCATCGCGCCGAACTTCGGCCCCGAGAACACTGCGCTGCGCGACGAGCACTGGGAGAAGACTGCCAGCGCAGAGCGAAAGAACGCACTCGAACGGAACTGGGCGGGCCACGACAGGGCGGCGGAAGTCGATACGTACCCGGGAGAAAGCTTCATTCGAAGCTACGTGAGAAACGGGCCGATCGCCTGGTACGACCATGATTTCGATTCCACGCCACTGTGGGAGGGCGTGGAAGTCAACATGGACATGTACAACCATGTCTGGGGAACGCTTCTGAGTGAACTCGACGTAACGGTCGGACTGGAGGATCTCGATGTGCCGGTCTTCCTCGCGCTCGGAGCGTATGACTATCTGGTAGCTCCGCCGAGTTCCTGGGATGCGATTGCCCCCAGGTTTCACGACCTGACGATCCGGATCTACCACCGGAGCGGTCACACGCCTCAGCTGGAGGAGGCAGCCGAGTTCAATGCCGATCTCGTCGCCTGGATCAGAGGCTCGGCTGACGAGGAGAAAAGTGAGGACGACCGTCAGGCGATACTTCGACTTCGAGAAAACTACATGAAATCCCAGGACTCGAGTGACGCAGCGGGATTGGGATGAGGATGGCACGATTCTTCCGCCGGACGAGCCAGCGGTCCAGGGTAGAGACGCACTGCGGGACTGGTACGAGAACGTGTTTGAGCAGGTCGAACTCAGCAATGATCTACGCTACGACGATATCCAAGTACACGGCAGTTGGGGTTTTGCAACGGGCACTTACTCTGGCACGACGACGCTACTCGAGAGTGGCGAAGTCATCCAAGACTCGGGAAAGTTCCTCGAAGTCCACAAGCGCCAGTCCGATGGTTCATGGAAGTTCTACAGACACATGTGGTCCAGCGACCAACCGAATTGAGAGGATAGGTAGTTCAACGGGCCTTTTCACGGTCCCGTGTGGTATGGGTTTTCGAGCTCGGCTCGCGAGGCTGGCCATTGGTGAACGGACGAATCGAGCGAATCGCTCACGCTGAAGGGCGCCGTTGGCAGCTGCGGGGAATGGGGTTTCGGGAAGTCCGTGAAGGGTAAGCGCAGGCGGTACGGTTGCCGCAAGCTGATCAGCGTTCGGCGAACAGTTCGGAAAGGTTTGGGTTAGGCTCGGTGCGCCAAGGTGGTAGGCGCGGGGGTGCCCGGCTGTTGACGTGGTCGAGGATCTTGCGGATGAGGTCTGGATCGGTGACATCTGCAATCACGCGAAGCTGGCCGCCACACAGCGGGCAGAGGCTGATGTCTATTTCAAATACGCGCTTCAAGCGCTGTGTCCAGGTCAGCGGCGCGGTGGGTGGATCGTTGCAGTCGTTGCCAGATTCTGTGGATGAGCACTGCGGGAGCGCCGGCGCAGCGGATGAATCTTTGAGCTTCCTTCGCCGGCGGGCACTTGCCGGCGCCGGCACGATCGCGCCGCGCATAGGTGAGCTCGGGGCGAAGACGCCATGGTATCGAGTGAGGTTGACACGCGGGCGGGGCACGAGTGCGGCGAGCCGGGCTATCAAATCCTGCGGAGTGAAAAGGACATGGGTGGTGCCGTCGCGGAACGGGTCCTTGAGTTGGTACACCACCTGGCCGGCGGCATTGGTTTATAGCCGATCGAGGCACAGTGCCGGGCGGGTAATGTACCGACGCAGCCGCTCGAGCCGGTCGCGCTGATGGGCTTGGCAGGCGACAGAGCAGTTCAGGGAGAAGCCGTTCTGATTGACTGTGAACGGTTTGAGCGTCGAGTCGGTCCGGGCCAGGGCCGGGTTCTTGAGAGTGAGGGTTCTGCCGCCGGCGCCCTGGCCGACCGCGATCCGGTAACGGATCGAGGCGGCGTTCAGATGATCCAGCGTGTCTGAGGGCTCCAGATCGAGCCAGGCCTGTTCAGGGTCTTCGATCAAGAGCCCGTCGCGGGTGAGCCTGCGCACGATGCGCCGGACGAGCCGATTGAGGAGACGCTCGAGGCTCTGCGCGTCGGGCGCCCCGACGCGATGGAATCGCGGTGCGTTCTGTTCCAGCGCATAGACACCGTCCAGAATCAGCATGTGCAAGTGGACCTGGCCGGGTAGGCATTGAGGTTCAGGGCGCTGCCTAAACGCTGGATCAGGCTGACGACCCCGGTGCGTGCGCCGGCGCTGGCGGTGAGTCCTGCCCGATGGGCCAGATTGGTCTGGATGGCGCGAACGATGACCGAGAGGCAGCGCCCGAGCGCATCCAGCCGGCTGGCGAACAGCAACCGAAGAGGCCAGGGAAAACTCAACACCCATTGCCGCACCGGCAGTTCGGGAAAGACGTGATCGACGAGGTGCGCCGACGTCTCGATCATCCGTCGCGCGCCGCAGGACGGACAGAACCCTCGACGTTTGCAGGAGAACGCGACGAGGTGCTCATGCCGGCAGCCGTTGCACTTTAAGCGCACGAAGCCATACTCGAGTCGTCCGCAGCGTAGGTAGTCCTGGAACTCGCTCAGCACAAGACGTGGCAGCGAGCTCTCGTGATGCTGCAATTCATCCCGCAGGGTCGGCAGATGCCGCGGACTGGCCGATATGCTGCAGGCCACGGGCGAACCGCACCTGCTGGCCAACGACCCGGAGCTGGCGGAGTCGCTGTACGTGCGCAACACCTATCTGGACCCGCTGCATCTGCTGCAGGCCGAGCTGCTGGCCCGCCGCCGTCAGGGCAGCGCGGATCGGGCAGCGGTGGAGCAGGCGCTGCAGGTGACCATGGCGGGCATCGCGAGCGGGCTGCGCAACACGGGCTGACTCTTCTTCCTGCCGGAGAGCCCACCACCGTCACATGGCAGCCATGGCGAATGGCTCGTGGCGTGCGCTCCCGGATTCGATGTAGTATTGCGTTCGGTAATACAAATTTAGGCAATTGGCGCGGAGCAGGGGCCTCGCGAAGACATCGATGAAAACCATCACGCTGAAGGCCGACGACGAGTTCGATGCCCTGCTGGCCAGACTGGGCTGCCAGAAGCCACTCAACCCGGCCTCGCGCTCCTGCCCGACAGGAGGCTGATCGCGGTCCGCCATGAGGTCGTCTGACACACCCACATCATCGAACCAGCTGTCCCAGGATTCCCCGGCAGGTGCGATCAGTCGAGCACGGCCGATCGCCACGATGTCGACCTGCTTAACCGATTCCGGATAGGCCACGGCTTTCGGTAGCCGCACGGCCTGACTCTCCGACACGGCGATCTCCATATCTGCCTTCGACTCGCAGTTCCTGCGGGACTTCAACATCCGCAATCAGGAGGATCTGCAGACCTACATCCCTGCGACGACCATCCAACCCTACGACGCGGCGATCCGCGGCATCGGCCGCACCGCCCGGACGCTCGGCGGCGACCGGGGGTTGCCACTTACTTCAACGGGCGCTGGCCCGCTTTATCGTAGCGGCGCTTGTGCGGCGTATTGTCCATCAGTGAATGGTTGCCGCGATTGTTGAACTCTTCGAATGCGTTGATGGTGCCGTGCAGCGGTTCGTTGAGGTTGCGACGCTCGGCGTACTCCTTGGTCAGGTAGTTGCCGTTGAGCTGATCGTATTGAATGCCTTCGTAGCTTCGCCCTCCTGCACCGGCTTGGCCACCCGCGTGTGGCGCACCGGATTACCCGACGTGTCGTTCGCCTGCTCGCCGCGGGCGAACAGGTAGGCGTCATCTGGACCGGAGCGGTTGCCGAGCCCCATAGGCATCAATGGACCAGCTCGAATGGCCGTGCAGGGTCCCGAAGTAGACCCCATCGTTGCTGCGGTCATCGTCCGCTCAGGAGGCGGCCGCCGCCGTCAGTGCCAAGCCGACCCGATCATCGCACGCTTCAATCCAGCAGCTTTCGTCATTGCTTCCTCCCTGCCATCTCTCTTCCGAGCTACCAGCGGAACGCGAAACCCAGCGCAGGGCCCGACATGGTCATCTCGGTCTTGGTCTCCACAAGGTCGCCTTCGTCCTTCATCTCGAGATCCAGATAGCGGTAACCGCCGAGGACGGCGAAGCGATGGTCGCGGCCGAACAGGTACCCGATGTAGGCGGCGGCATTGACCGCCTGATCGGTGTCACCGGCGCCGATGTCGGCACGCATGTCCAGCAGCCAGTTCTCACCGAGCGGTGTGCTGTAGCGCAGCCCGATGAAGCCGTCAGTGAGCGTGTCGGAGGAGGAAGAGCCCGTAGCCGGGCCGGACGGTGGGTTGAGCGTGATGCCGACGTCCAGGTCGTAATCCAGCACCCGAACGCCGAGCAGCAGGTCGAGGCCGGTGTCATCGCCGTTCAAGCGGTAGAAACCGCCCACTTCGTACAGCCACAACTCCACTTCGCCGTCGATCCGGGCGCCGTCAGGCAGGAGCGGGCGCGCCGGCGTGGTGACTTTCTCGCGAATATCCAGGTAGGTGACATCCAGCAGGAAGCCCCAGCGACCCCGCTCGCCTTCGAAGTGGAGTTGTCCTGCCATGTGCAGATCGTCCACCAAGTCGGGAAACGACAGGTCGCCACCCAGCACGTCGTTGCCATCGACGCTCACGTCCAACGAGGTGTCCGCCCCCCAGGCGTAGGGAACGAGCGTCCACTCCCAGTCCTCGGCCGCTGCCGGCACCGCAGCACCCAGCATCGATGTCAGCAACACAGATCTGGCCGCGCCCTTCGTCATGCGCGTCACCTCCGACCTCATATTGCCGCATTAAGCCGCCGTCCGCGCGTCCGCGCTTGCCATTACACGACAGCTGCGCATAATACGGCTGCTTTCCTGCAAAGCTCATGTCAACGACGTCTGCGGCGAGCCGGGCCATTGCCGCCGCGAGCCGATCGACAGCACAAATGGGATCGAGCGCATGCAATATCGCCACCGCATCGGTTCCATCAAGCGCATCGCCGACTACCTGCTGGCGCGGGGCGTTGCACCCGCCGATCTGCTGCAGCGCCTCGGACTGCCGAGCACCCTGCTGCTGCATGAAGACATGTGGGTCAATCGGCGGGATAGTCTGCAACTGGCACACGACATTGCGAGGGTCCTCAGCGATCCGCTTGCCGGCCTGCACATCTCGGAACTCATCCAGTTTTCCGATTACGGGTACTGGGGTGATGGAATCATGACGGCCGGAACCGTGAAGGAGTCCATCGCGTTTGCGTGCCGCCAGATCGAGCGGATCGAGACGGGAACCCGTATCACGCCGCTGTGGGGCTCGGGCAATGTGCGACTACGGGTCAGCTTCGAGGGCACGCCGGAGGCGGACCCGCGCCAGCATCTGGAAGCGGCTCTGCTGACCATGCGCCAGTTGCTCGACCTGGCGGCGGAGCCCGTCCCGGCCCGGGCGCGGCTGCCCCGGACCTGCGTGCCTCGAACCGGAATGGAGCGCCTGCTGGGGCCGGATCTGGAGTTCGGCGGCGAGTTCGCGGAGCTGGAGTTAGACTCGGATGTGCTGGCGTTGCCCCTACGACCGCCTACTGACACCGAGAAGCGACGCTTCCGCACCGAACAGACCACCAGCTCCGTCAACGACACCGCCCGGGGCGTACTGCGGGTCCTGAAGGTGCTGCTGAGCGAGGACGAGCCGCCCACTGCACGCGCCGTGTCCAATCAGCTCGGCATGAATCTGCGCACCATGCAGCGACACCTCACGGCCTGGGGCGTGAGCTTCGAGGAGATTCTCGACCAGCTCCGCTACGGGGCCGCCTTGAGTCACCTGCGCGGCGGCGAACTCCGGATTACCGATATCGCGGTTCAGCTCGGTTACTCGGACTCCGCCCACTTCACCCGGGCGTTTCGCCGCTGGACCGGCGCGTCACCGAAACAAGCACAACGCAAGCTACTGAAACAACGCGACGACCCGTCGAAGCCCCTGCATTGGGGAATGGCGCTGTCGTGAACCGGCGCTGATATCCGGCCAGTGCACGGGGTAACCGTGCATGTCACAAAAAGGCATGTTCCTGCACATTGGGGGTGCCAAACTACCACTGAGACCACTCAGTGGTAGCCGCATGCCCGATCCAGAAGCCCGCGAGCACGTCCTCGACCCGGAATCCCTGCGGTTCCAGGCGCGCGTCCGGCAGGTGATTGTGCGCCGGCTTGCTCAAGGCCCGACCATCGTGGGCGTTGCCGAAGACCTGTCACTCAACGTGCGCACGCTGCAGCGCCGGCTGGCCGAGACCGGCGCCCCTTTCCGCAGCCTGCTGGATCAGTGTCGGCGCGAGCGAGCGCTCCGGGAACTTGAAACCGGCCGGAAGTCCGTGGGCGAGATCGCGTCAATGCTCGGCTACTCGGACCCTTCGCATTTCGTGCGGGCCTTCAACCGCTGGACCGGGCAGGCACCAATCCGCTATCGCAGCAAGGACCACCGGAAAGCCGAAGCTGACGTGACGGCCCGAGCCGATCGCCGGGGCCGCCGCCGCAATATTTGACCAGGTGATCTTTACCCTTTCCAGAGAGACACTGAACGCCTTGTCGAACTCGTCCTTCTGCTCCGAAGAAAGCGCCGCGGCGCCGGCAACCTACTGCTGGCCTGCGGCCGTCGCCTCTGCACCGGCGATTCGAGCGCGGCGCCGCGACCCAGGCGGCACCCTCTCCAGCATCGTCACTGGCAATTTCGCTGATCAACGCACCGGCTGCGGCGCCGCGCAGCGCGCCCCGGGCGCCTGCACCCTGGCCGCCCGCCGCGGCCTGCTGTTGCCCAGCCATGGCCTGTTCCTGGGCCGCCTGGACGTGTTTGGCCGATTCGAATGGATCGATTCCGGAGCTGCTCACCGCCCATTGGTAGCAACTGGCCTCGTCCGTGGACTGCTGGCTGGCGCTCTGCCCCTGCTTTGGAAACACATATACGTCCAGCGTCGCAGCGAGAGACTTTTCCGGCTCTTCGGCGCAGGCGATGCCGGATACCACGTTCAAGACAGCGAGACGTGCATGGACTTCCGGTTCCGCTTTCAGCGAATCGACGGCGTTTCGCACTGGCTGATGCTCGACCGCCAGGCGTCCGTAAACCGCGCGGTGCTCGATTGGCTGACGGCAGACTGAGCGAGCGTTGTGGCCGGGTTTGTCATCAAATGGAAAGCCAGGGTGAACCTCGGCCGCTACGATCCCGACGGCGTGATGCACCGAACGGACCGTCTCTGCCCATGCACTGGTATCAGGTCACCTCTCCCGGCGTGAGCCAACCATGAGGAACGTGGTGGCGATCCTTGCGCTCCCGTTCCTGCTCGCGGCTGCCGCCGAGCCAACGTCCGGCGTGACCACCGAGCAACTCGAGGCGCTTTCGGCACGCCTGGATTCGCAGCAGGCCAGAATCGAGAAGTTGGAAAAGCAGTTGGCCGCGCAGCATGAGACCATCGAGGCACAGAACCGGGTGATTGCCGAGCAGTCTGCCGAGCTGGAGACCCACCAGATTTCATGGCAGGCCCGCAACACGGAGGACGACGGGCCCGCGCCAGAACCAGCCTCAGAGGCCACCGTCGCCTCCGCCGAGGATCCGGGGCCCGCGAACCCGCAGGTGGCTCGGCGTCTGGCCTACCTGGAGCAGCAGCTCGAGGCGGAGCCGGCCGATCCGCTGGCGGCCCTGGCGGACCCGGGTTTTCCCGGTTCCTGGCGAGTCCCCGGCACCACCGCCGCTATGAGTATCGGCGGTTACGTCAAAACCAACTTCGTGCAGAGCTTCGACCAGCTGGTGATTCGCGACCGGTTCATCGTCGGATCCATTCCCCCATCCGGCACCAACGTCGATGGGGCGGAATCCGGCTCCGTCATCACCGTCGAGCAGTCCCGGGTCAACCTCGATCTGCGCGATCAGACCGGTAAGGGCACACTGCGCGCTTTCGTGGAAGGCGACTTCGCCGGAGACAAGAGCACGTTCCGGCTACGGCACGCCTACGGCCAGTTCCGGCAGCTGCTGGCGGGACAGACTTGGTCTACCTTCATGGACCTGGCGGCGTCACCGGAGGAACTGGACTTCGAGGGCATCAACGGTCGCATCAACGCACGTCAGCCGCAGTTGCGTTACTTCCCGGCCATCGGGCGTAACTTGAATCTGCGGCTGAGCCTGGAGAGCCCGGAGCCCCAGATTACCGGCGGTGAGAACGCAACCGCCATCTGGGACGTCATCGCCAGCTTGGACTGGAATCGCGGCGTGTTCATGAATCGATCATCATTCAACGGCTGGACGGCGAGATCGGCCATCATCGGCCGTCAGATCAAGGATCGGGCCAATCGCGCCGAAGGCACCAAGAAGGCCACCGGCTGGGGAATCACCGGTAGCGGCACGGTCCCGGTGACCCTGTTCAACGACCAGGACCGCCTGCTCTGGCAGCTCACCTACGGCGAAGGCATCGGCCGCTACATCAACGACACCGGCACCATCGGCGGGCTGGATGCGATCTTTGCGCCGGACGGTGACCTCGAGGCCTTCCCCATCTGGGCCGGCTACGTGTCCTACCAGCACTGGTGGGCGCCGCGCTGGCGCTCCAACGCCACCGTGAGCTGGGTCGAAGTGGACACCTTCGACTTTCAGAACGCGGCGGAGTACCTGGTCCGGTTCGGGCCCGCCTATGAGCGGACGCTCAGAACCTCAGTGAACCTGTTGTTCAATCCAGTGCCGCGCCTCGAGGCTGGAATCGAGTTTCTGTGGGGGGAACGGAAGAACAGCAATGGCACGGACGGTGATGCGGCGCAGATGCAGATCTCGGCGCGCTATCTCTACTGACAACGCTCGGGAACCTGTAATAATGGCGCGGTCGAACGACCGGGCAGGAGCGAAGCCATGTCAGAGCCTTCCACCGAGTCTTCACCAAGGTTTACGCGCTTCGTCGTGGCGTCACGCGGTCAAAGTTGGCCTTCCGGCGCGAGCTTCATGAACGAGGCCTCGAAGCGCTTCCACCAGCTCGTCTGCGGCTCCCGGGTTTCGACCACTTCCCGCCCGTCGATGGTGGCGCGCCACTGCAGGCCACCGTCGTCCGCGTACTCCACGCGATAGGCCTGCGCCGGAATCTGCTCGAGCGAGTTCAATGTGAGCATCGTAGCTATAGGTTCGGAGTCGATGAGGATACCCATCTCGGTGTTAATGTCGATGGAGCGGGGGTCGAGGTTGAGCGAGCCCACGAAAGTGTAGCGGCGGTCGATCAGAATGCCCTTGGTATGCAACGTCAGGTGATCGAGCTCACTGGTGCCGTCTTCGTTCACGATCTTTGCGGCATCCGCACGCGCCTCCCACAATTCGACCCCGGCGTCGAGCAGTTGCCTGCGATAGGACGAATACGCCGAGTGTACTGGCGTGTGGTTGTTGGTCGCCAGCGAGTTGGTCACCACAATGATGCCCACGCCGTTCGCGGCGATCTGGCGCACCGTTTCGATGCCGTCCTTGCCGGGAATGAAGTAGGGGGTGAAGACGAGGATTTCCTCCTCTGCAGCCAGCAGCGCCTGCCTGACCTCGGTGGCCACGATCTGCTCGTCGCCGATGGCCTCCAGGAGCTTGTCCGGATCGTCGGTGATCATCCGGCCCTCGGCCAGGAAAGGCTGGATGTCGTAATCGTTGAGCCGGTTTAGCAGGTTGGTATGGATGGCCCGGGCGTAGATCGAATTCCGTTCCGCCGCCATCTGCCGATCGAACCCTGCACGCAGTTCCCGCATGGCTTCCGGGTCCGCCTCGTCATACAGCGCATGCATGGGAACGGCAAGCTCATGGTGCCAGTAGCGATCGAATTCCGATGACACGTCCCGGACGATCGGCCCGGCGAGGAGCATGTCGAAATCGATGAACTCGCCGGACGTGTCGAGCTGAAAGTACTCCTCGGCGATGTTGCGGCCGCCCACGATAGCCGCCTGGTTGTCGACGACCAACGACTTGTTGTGCATTCGGCGGTTGGCGAGCTTGAAGTGGCCCGCGTAGTTGAGGGCGAACAGTCCCTTGCGCGAGATCGGATTGAAGATGCGTATCTCGATGTTGGGATGCGCATTCATCATGATGAGCCAGTCATCGTCCACCGTGGTGAAGATATCGTCCAGCAGGAAGCGGACCCGCACCCCCCGGTCCGCCGCCTCCAGCAGACTGTCGGCGAACACCAGGCCCGCGGAGTCGGGCTTCATCAGGAAGTACTGCGCGTCGATGCTGCGCTCGGCCAGATCAATGAGTGTCAGCCTGCCGCCGAACGCGTCGAGCCCCTGCTCGAGGGGATAGAAACCGTTCTCAGGGACCCATCACGGAGCCACTGGCGGCTCTGCCGGGCAAGGGTCGTATCCGCGGTGTCGGTAAGCGTGAAACTCGGAGTACGGGGGTAGTCGAGCGGTGCGCTGGCGCAGCCGCCGAGCAGCAGCGCCAGAAGTACAAGGACCTTCCCGCAGCTCGCGGATCCGGCCCTGCTGCTGCGTGGCATCGGTCCCATTCAATCGAGCCAGTTCGATCCGGATGGGTTCCAGATGCCGTCAATCGCCACGTAGAAGTCGCCGTCCATACGCATAGAGAACATGACGAGACCGTAGTGGTCGTCGGCAAAGCGGATGATCAGTTCCCGGCTGTCCCGGTCGTCCCACTCGACGCTGGATGCCGGGTAACTGAACCGTATCGTCTCCTGGTAGCCGTCGTCCGGCGCCCGATCCATCTCCAGCGTGGTCGCCTGGACGCCGCCACCCGGGATCGTGAGCTCGCACCACCAGGCGAACCGTTCGTGCGGGGCTGCGTAGCGCATCGCGCGATCACAGGTGACCAGCGCCTCGCCGGAGCCCGGCTCCACGCCGTAGGGTGCAACCTCCCTGACGGACAGTTCCAATGGCTCACCATCGCCCGGGAGCGGCAACGCACCGGAACGAATCCGCCGCAGGGCTTGTTCGGGCGGGCGGGGTTCGAACTGGAAAACGTCGGGCGTGTCCGCGGACGGGAACGTTTCAGCCTGCATCAGACCTTCGGCGTAGGCGTACAGCCTGCGGGGTGCGTTCATCGGCCGGTAACCAGGCGGTCGAACACCACCGCCTCGACCCGAACGTCCTTCAGCGGTTCGCCGCTCTCGTCGACGACCCGGCCGTGATACTCGATCGGCGTCTTCACCATCTGCTCCGCGGCGGCCTTGAACTCGTCCGGATCCATGTTGGCCAGATCCGACGTCCCGAGCAGCCGCTCAAACTGGTGCAGGTCAGCCTGCGAGGCACGCTGGTCCGCGCGCGTCACACAGCCGGCCAGCACGATGGCGAACGATACCAGCAGCGACAAACGAAGGCCGCAGCCCGGTCGTCGGCGACAGCCATTCATGGGAAGTACCTCTTCAGCAGTTCCACCTGGTCTGCACGTTGCCCGTGAATCCATTGAACACCGCAATGCGCCCGCCGGCTTGCCATTTAATGACACCGGCACGATCCGATCGCGCGCGATGGGGTCGTCATCGTCGACGATTAAGACGCAGGTGCGCGCGGACTCTACAACGGCATGGAAAGGGTGAGCCAGGCGTTCCAGCCCTCCGGCCGATACCCAGCGTCAAACTCAAGTACACGCTGCCGTCGCCGAGAAACCAGCCCAGCTCCGGGCCGAGCCCGATGACGCTGGACTCGAAATCGCCCAACACCGCACCGTCGCCGCTGTCGCCGGAGAGCTGCTCATAAAAATAGCCCACCAGTCCGAGATGAAACGTCTCCGACAGAAACTGGGACACAGCCCAATCGAGATGGGCATCGACGCCGTTCTGGTAGTCGGTGTCCGGGTTCTCGAAGTTGTAGGTGAAGCCGAGCACGGCGGAGAACTCGCGGCCATTCTCCTGGTTCAGGTAGGTGTAGCCAGCTCCCAGATCAGCCGACCAGTGATTGGTGCCCAGGTTGGCCAGCTTGTCCTCGTCATATTCACCCACGGGCACGCCGCCCATCAGGTAGGTCATGTAGTTGTGATTGCCGTCGTTCCAGCGCACGGTAGCGGTCGGATAGAGATCTCCGAACCCCGACTCGGAGTCACTGACGCTGCGCGAGATGGCTTCGCCTTCTGGTCCGGTGAGCGTCGCATCCACATCGACGTCGACCTCGCCCAGGATGGCAGTGACGCCCAGGGAAAGCTGGCCCGCACCCCAGATCTCACCGGCAAAGGCATAATTCGGCGCGAGGAAAATCAAGTTTGCTTCCGATTCGAGCCCAATAACGATGTTGGCGCCAACGGGAAATTCGCGGCTGCCATCGGCATCTACGCTGGTGTGATAGAAAACGGATCCCAGTGACCAGCCGGGATCCGACTGTACCGCCGCGAAGCTGCCGAACTGGCCAGGCAACCAGAAGCTCACGCCGCCTTCATCCGCATGCCCCGGAACTGCGGCGCACAAGCCGGTTATCAACCAGAGGTGCGGCAAACGGAAGTACAAGCCCGGCACAACCACTGTGGACGGCCAGTTCCGCATGCCACACCTCCATCTTTCCAGCAAATCGTATGTCCGCATTGAACCGCCCACAGCTGCCGGCGGCATGCCATTTGGCGACACCCGCCAGCCAGGCGAACACCGCCCGCTGAGGTAGCAACCTTCAGCCGGTGAACATCCCGAGGCTCACTCCACCTCGACCACCTGATGGATCCTGCCGCTGAACTCCGTTTCGACGGGACCGTAGCCGATGCCCTGGGCCACCGGTGTCTGGTTGTCGAGGCCGACATCGGCGGTCTCGTCCGCGGAAAAGATGTTGGGTTGAGTCTTCTCGACCCTGCCCTCTGCAACCCGATCGCCGTTCACGCTCAGGGTCGCCATGCCGCCCTTGCCTCGGCCGCCACCATCGTAGTCGAAGTCCATGACGATCGTTGCCTTGCCGGCCGGCAGCGCATCGGGGCTTTCGATCACATACCGCTCCAGCCCGAGCCAGTTGTACTCGTAGGCAGGCTTACCGTCGCGCATGTGCAGCGACCAGCCGCCGTAACGACTGCCCTGGACCAGAATGGCACCGGAGGCGCCGCCTTCCGGGACCTCGATGTCGGCAGTAATGGTCACGGAGGTGTTCTTCACATTGATGAACGTGTTCTCCAGCATTCCGTCCATGCCCTCGTACAGGGTCAGCGACTTGCGCCCACCCATGAGGTCGGGGCGCCCGGCGATCGCCGCGTTGGTCCGCTCGATGGTGCGGTCGTCAATGGGCAGCACGTGGTACTTCGCGGCTTCCACCATGAACAGGTCCTGCAACTCCTCGAGCTTGTCCGGATTCGCCGCGGCCACGTCGTTCGCCAGGCTGAAGTCATCGGGAACGTGATAGAGCTCCCAGACGTCGTCCGTCAGCGGCGGCAGGTCGGTGGTTTTCCACGGCGCGCGATGAATGGTCCGGGCCATCCAGCCGTCCTTGTAAATCGCCCGGTTGCCGAACATCTCAAAGTACTGGACCGTGTGCCGGGTCGGCGCGTCGGCATCGTTGAAGCTGTACAGCATACTGGTGCCTTCTATCGGTACCTGCTCGGTGCCGTTGACGCTGGTGGGTTCCGGCAGATCGGCCGCTTCCAGAACAGTCGGGGCGACGTCGATCACGTGGCTGAACTGGCTGCGCAGCCCGCCGTCCTGCTCGATGCCATTGGGCCAGTGCACGACCATGCCGTTGCGGGTGCCACCGAAATCGCTGGCGACCTGCTTGGTCCACTTGAACGGTGAATCGAACGCCACCGCCCAACCGGCGGACATGTGCGGAAAAGTCTGGGGGCTGCCCCATTCATCGAGTTTCGGCAGCATCTCGGAGACTTTCTCCTGCACGCCGTTGAAATAGGTCATCTCGTTGTACATGCCCACCATACCGCCCTCGGCGCTGCTGCCGTTGTCGCCGGCAATGTAGAAGATCAACGTGTTGTCCATCTCGCCGATGGACTCGACGGCACCGATCAGCCGGCCGACGTGGTGGTCGGTATGGGCGACGAAGCCAGCGAACACCTCGGCCTGGCGGCGGAACAGTCTCTTGTGGTCTTCGGGCAGATCGTCCCACGCCGAAATGTCCTCCGGGCGCGGTGGCAGCTGGGTGCTCGCCGGGATGACGCCCGCCTGCTTCTGGCGCTCGTAGGTGCGCCTGCTCGGACCGCATCCCAACCCTCATCCATCTTACCGTGAACTTCGCGATCCACTCCTTCGGCACGTGATGCGGCGCGTGGGTGGCGCCCGTAGCGAAGTACATGAAGAACGGCTTGTCGGGCGTCATCGACTGCTGCGCCTTCATCCAGTTGATGGCCTGGTCCGTCATGTCCTCGGTGAAGTGATAACCCTCCGTTCGGGGGCACGATCCGCTTCGTGCCGTCGAAGATCAGCGGCGACCACTGGTCCGTCTCGCCGCCGATGAAGCCGTAGAACTTGTCGAAGCCCTGGTGCGTCGGCCAGCGATCGAACGGGCCGGAGACGCTGGTCTCCCAGGCGGCGGTCTCGTGCCACTTGCCGAAGGCGCCGGTGCTGTAGCCGTTGAGGCGCAGCATCTCGGCCAGCGGCGCCACCCGGTTGGGTATACGTCCAGTGTTGCCGGGATACGCGGTGGCGGTCTCCATGATGGACCCGGTGTTGCCAGTATGGTGGTTGCGTCCGGACTTGAGCGCCACCCGGGTGGGCGAGCATAGCGAGGTGGTATGGAAGTTGTTGAAACGCAGACCGCCTTGAGCGAGCTGATCGAGCGTCGGCGTGGGAATGGGGCCGCCGAAGGTCGAGGTCGCGCCGAAGCCCAGGTCGTCGACCAGTATGATCAGCACGTTCGGCGCGCCTTCCGGCGGTGTCACCTCCCAGCGCGGCGGCGGCTCGGTGTTGCGCACATCCAGTTCCGTGTAGTGCCGCGGGTCCGGCTGCGAGATCGGCAGAGTCGTGCGATCGAATTCGACCTGCCCGGATTGCGCCAGCGCCATGCCTGGAAGCCCGATCAGCAGCGCAGCAGCGATGCCGGATCGGGACGGTGCGTACTTGCTCGACATCCTGAGTTCTCCACTATGAACGCGTTGATCCAAGATCTCATGGCATCTGCCATTCGGGTCGGACCCGGCCGTGTCGATCGCACGGCGCATACTGCGGAAGGTTCATGACCCTCGATACGAATCGGGGACCCCTGCGTAGTCTGATGTGAAGTCGTCGGGTGCGCTCGCCATCTGACGACACGAGCGCACCCGGGTCCTCGGCAATTGCTGCCGCGGGACTCCGCGGAAGGCGAGCAATGGAGTCCCGCACGGACTGCGGCGGCCCCGCGGGGACGGGCCGATTCAGGGCATGGCGTTCTGCACGGCCGACTCGCCCCAGCCCACCAGCAGGTCGTCGACGAAAACCAGCGGCGTGGTTTCGTCCCGGGTCAGCTCGCCGTCTTCGTGTACCAGACGGGTCCGGTAGAACAGAACGACGAACTCACGGCCGTCGCGTACGAACGACTCGGTCATGTCCGGCGTGCCCATCCCGGCGATGACGGAATCGCGGGTGCGGCCCAGTTCGAGATGACTCACCGCTTCGGCGTTGTGCCGCTGGCGCTTGCGCCAGTCGTCGTCATCGTCGCTGATCCAGCCGGAGTGGGGGTCGCCATCGCGAACCGATATCACGCAGCCGCTGGCGCCCAGCATGAACACGGCGAGCAACAAACCGGCAGCCAGACGCTGCCCATGAGATCTATGCACTTCTTCTCTCCTGATTGCGGTTCCCGAGCCGACGGTTGATCGGCCTGCTGAGTCAATACGCGTGAGGCGTCCCGGCCATTACGCCGGATCAGACCGATGCCGTCGCCGGATCCGGAGAGCAAGTTCCGAGCCAGCCGTCATCTCTTTGATTTCAGAGAGGTAAATTCGATAGCAACCGCCGCCTGGCAGATGGCACGCGGCCAACGATTGGCGCAACCGGCCAGCGCTTGGTCAGTTTCGCTGAGGCTCCGTCGCGGCGGACCGGCCCACCATGCGCTGCAGAAGTTGCCGGTAGTCATCGGGGTTCATGGCGGCCAGCGCGTCGTCGACGGGTTGAACGATGGCGGGATCCGTAAGTTGCTTCACCGAGGCCCACCAGACGCGACCCGGCCGGGTATTGAGAAAGTAGGCTTCGGTCTGCGCCACGTACTCGAAAGAGCTGCCGAAGTAACCCACGCCACGTTCGTCCCGGACCCGCATCCAGCTCACCAGCATGGCCGTGTAGAACTGGGACAGGACGATGGCGTCGTCCTCGGTGAGCTCGTCAGGGCGGAAGATCGAACGGGCGATGGCCTGCTCGGGAGATTCCCCGAGCAGTGCCAGGTTACGGAACACCACCGCATCGTAGGTGCTGTCCACCACCTGCGCTTGAGTCAGGTCGCTGCTCTGGTTGAGCTCGTAGATCAGCAGGGCGATACCGAGCAGAACCCCGAAGTTGGACAGAATCTGCAGCCAGTCGCGCCTCATGCGTCCCCCGCCATCGACCCCTGGTGGCCGGCGTCAGCCCGGCAGCAGGTGCGCCACCGCGTCGCGCTCTTCCACCAGCTCCTGCTCGGTGGCCTGCATCTTCTCGCGGCTGAAGTCATTGATGTCCAGGCCCTGGACGATCTGCCAGTCGCCGCCCTTGCAGGTCACCGGGAACGAGTAGATGAGGCCCTTCTCGATGCCGTAGCTGCCGTCGGAGTAGACCCCCATGCTGACCACGCCGTCGCTGCCGAGGGCCCAGTCGTGCATGTGATCGATGGCCGCGTTGGCCGCCGATGCCGCGCTCGACGCGCCGCGCGCCTCGATGATCGCTGCGCCGCGCTGCTGCACCACGGGAATGAACTCGCCCGTGTACCAGTCCATGTCGACCAGATCCATGGCCGCTTTTCCGTCCACCTTGGCATCGTGCAGGTCCGGATACTGGGTCGCCGAGTGATTACCCCAGATGCACAGGCCTTCGATGTCGGTCACATGCTTGCCGGTTCGGGTGGCGAGTTGGGCCATGGCGCGGTTGTGATCCAGCCGGGTCATGGCGGTGAACTGACGGGGGTCCAGGTCCGGCGCGTTACGCTGCGCGATCAACGAGTTGGTGTTGGCTGGATTACCCACCACCAGCACCTTCACGGCGCGGCTGGCGTGGTCGTTCAGCGCCTTGCCCTGCACGGAGAAGATCGCCGCATTGGCCTCGATCAGGTCCTTGCGCTCCATGCCTTTGCTGCGCGGACGGCTGCCCACCAGTAGCGCGTAGTCCGCGTCCTTGAACGCCTCGTCCGCCTCGGAGGTGGCGCTCATGCCCGCCACCAGCGGAAACGCGCAGTCCTCGATCTCCATCATCACCCCGCGCACCGCGTCCATCGCGGGCGGGATCTCCAGGAGCTGCAGGATCACCGGCTGGTCCTTGCCCAGCATCTCGCCGGATGCGATCCGGAACAGCAGCGCATAGCCGATCTGCCCGGCCGCACCGGTCACGGTTACTCGCACGGGGTCTTTCATTTATTCATCTCCGTTGGCGGCGTTACAACAATTCATCCGAAGGGCGCGAATTGTAAGGAAAGCGGGGCCGGCGCGCACTTGTGGCCGGGGCGCCGGGCATCAGGGCCAGTGCAGTTCCCGGAACCACTCACCGCGAGCGCGCAGGTCCAGGGCGTCGCTCAGCCACGGCGCCACGGGTTCCGGCAGCGCATCCAGCGGGTGCCAGGCGGCAGCCGCGCACGCGTCCGGTTCGCCGACTCCCGGCGGCCCGTCGAGGTCGGCGCCGCGGAACACGAAATTGAATCCCTGATGGGGCCCCGAGCGGTACGGCAGCACGCACAGCGGCTCGAGTCGCGCCGGGCTGGCGCCGGTTTCCTCCCGGCACTCGCGCAATGCCGCCGCCTGCACGCTCTCACCGGCTTCCAGGTGTCCGCCCGGGGGCACGTGATAGCCGTCCATGAACCCGGTCCCTGCCCGCTGCAGCAGAAACAGTTCATCCGCCCCGTCCGTGCGCCGCAGCAGCAGCACGTGGACCACCACCGGGAATCGGTCGCGCGCCATTTCTCCATCCTCGAAGCCGATCCTGCTATCGTGCGGGGGTGACCCCAGCAGAGCAAACTTCCACCGCGGGGAGAGGCGCGGGAGATAGCCACCAGGCGCTGTGCCGCCGGGTCGAAGAGGCATCCCTGAACGCCTGGCCGGCCATGCAGCAGGTGTTGCTGGACGGCTGGCTGCTGCGCTTCGCCCAGGGGTTCACCAAGCGGGCCAACTCCGTGGTACCGCTCTACCCCTCGACCGGCGCCGATCCGGCGGCGGCACCAGAGGCCGCCGACGCACCCCTGTCGCTGACCCGGAAGGTCCGCTACTGCGAAAACCTGTACGCCCGGGAGGGGTTGAAGACCATCTTCCGGCTCACCTCCATCGACGACAACGTGACCCTGGATGGCTACCTGGAGGCCCGCGGCTACCGCGCCCAGGACGCCACCGAGGTTCTGACCCTGGCGCTGGAACAGCGCCCGCCCGGCGCGCCCGACTTCTGCCTGCTGCCGTTGGAGAGCTGGCTCGACGCCTACGCCGAGTTGTCGCAACTGCCCGGCGGCAATTCCGGCGCAGCGGCCCGGGCCCTGCATGCGGCCATCCTGCGGGGGATTCCGCTGCCGGCGGCTTACGCGGTGCTGGGGCCGCCGGACGCGCCGCTGGGCTGTGCGCTGGCCGTGCTGGAACAGGATCTGGTGGGCCTGTTCGACGTGGTGACCCGCCCCGATGCGCGCCGCGCCGGACACGGCACCCGGCTGGTCTCGAGCCTGCTGGCCTGGGGCTGGGATCAGGGCGCACGGCGCGCTTACCTGCAGATGGTGGCCGACAACGATCCGGCCCGGGCCCTGTACCGGCGGCTGGGGTTCGACACCCTCTACCGCTACTGGTACCGGATTTCCGGCTGAGGGCCAATGCTTGATTCGCCGCCGCATTTCTGAGATGTTTCGTCCCTCGCGCGCGATAGCGCGCCTGCGCTTGCGCCCTAATATTATATAAATCAATAGGTTACTGCGCGCTAAGCAGCACAGCGTCGCTCCCGTGCCGGTATCTCCGGCACGTCCGGAGCGAGTGGGCCGGTGCGCGGCCTTCGGGGCGCCCTGAGCGGCTGCGCCGGGCAGGCCGGGCCGGACGTCCGGTTCGATCGAACGTTGTGTGACCCCGCGCCGGCAACGGCGCCGAGCGGGGCCCTGGGGGACCACCAGCCGCCGGACATCGGGCGTGCGCGAGGTGGATCATTGGCATTGAGTGACACTGCGAAGGCTGGCGACAGCAACTGCAGGGTTTCAACCGAGCGAGAGCCGTACCATGAATCAGAAGACGGTCGGGCTGCCGCCGAAGCGCGGGCTCTACGATCCGGACAACGAGAAAGACAGCTGCGGTGTCGGCTTCATCTGCGACATCAAAGGCCGTCCAAGCCGCCAGATCGTCGAAGACGCGCGGGACATGAACTGCTGCATGGAGCACCGCGGCGGCGTCGGCTACGAAAAGAACACCGGCGACGGCGCCGGCATGCTGCTGGGTCTGCCGGACCGGTTCCTGCGAAAGGCCGCGAGCAGCGAACTCGGCGTCGAACTGCCGGCCGAAGGTCAGTACGGGGTCGGCAACGTCTTTCTGCCGACCGACGATGCCGAGCGGGCCCACTGCCAGAAAGTCCTGGAGGAAGAGATCGCCGCCGCCGGACAGAAACTGCTGGGCTGGCGCAGCCTGCCGGTACACCCGGACGGCGCCGGGATCGGCAAGGCCGCCCGCGCCGCCATGCCCTACTTCGCCCAGCTCTTCATCGGCGCCGACGGGGTCGACTCGGCGGACGAGTTCGAGCGCAAGCTGTACGTCATCCGCAAGCACGGCACCCACCGCCTGCGTGGCGACGACAATCTGGTCCAGCGCAAGTACTTCTATATCTGCTCCCTGTCCACCCGGGTCATCGTCTACAAGGGCATGCTCACCCCGGACCAGGTGTTTCCGTTCTATCCCGATCTGATGGACGAAGATTTCCAGTCGCACCTGGCCATGGTGCACTCGCGCTTCTCCACCAATACCTTCCCGTCCTGGGACCGGGCGCAGCCCAACCGCTTCATGAGCCACAACGGTGAGATCAACACCGTGCTCGGCAACCGCAACTGGATGAACGCCCGCCAGGGCGTGGTCGCCAGCGATCGCTGGGGGCCGGAACTCCAGAAGCTGTTTCCGGTGGTGGAAAAGGATTGCTCCGACTCGGGCACCTTCGACAACGTGCTCGAGTTCCTGCTCATGAACGGCCGCAAGCTGCAGGAAGCGGTGCTCATGATGATTCCGGAGGCGTGGCAGAACGATCCCAACATGGATCCCGCCAAGCGCGCCTTCTACGAGTATCACTCCTGTCTGATGGAGCCCTGGGACGGACCGGCGTCCATCGCCTTCACCGACGGCGCCTATATCGGCGCGGTGCTGGACCGCAACGGGCTGCGCCCGAGCCGTTATTACATCACCGACGATGACAAGTGCATCATGGCCTCGGAAGTGGGTGTGGTACACGTCGACCCGGAGCGGGTGGTCAAGAAGGGCCGTCTGCAGCCGGGCCGCATGTTCCTCATCGACTTCGCCCAGGGCCGCATGATCCCGGACGCCGAAATCAAGGCCGAGTGGGCGGCCGCCCGGCCCTATCAGCAGTGGCTGGACGAACAGCGGATCGACCTCGATCAGCTCCCCACCAGTCAGGAGCCCCACGGCTTCTGTCCCGAGACCCTGACCGAACGCATGCAGGCGTTCGGCTACACCGTGGAGACCATGCAGGTCATGCTGCAGCCCCTGGTCAGGGAACTGCGGGATCCGCTCGGCTCCATGGGCAACGACGCGGCGCTGGCGGTCACTTCCGCCAAGCCGCGCATGCTCTACGACTACTTCAAGCAACGTTTTGCCCAGGTGACCAATCCGGCCATCGACTCGATCCGGGAAGAGGTCATCATGGCGCTGGAGTGCTACATCGGCCCGGAGCAGAACCTGCTCGACGCCACGGCGGAGCACGCCCACCGGCTCCGGGTACCGCATCCGATCCTGTCCAACGAGGAACTGGCGGCGCTCAAGCACATCGACCACCGCGGCTGGCGCACCGCCACCATCGACATCACCTTCGAACCCCGCTCCGGCCGCCAGGGGCTCGAGGACGCTCTGGACCGGATCTGCCGGGAAGCCTCCCAGGCCATCGAGGACGGCTACAGCCTGATCGTGCTGTCGGACCGGGCCACCGGCCGCGACCGGGTGCCCATCGCCTCTCTGCTTGCGGTCGGCGCCGTGCACCATCACCTGGTGCGTACCCACGCCCGGACCCGCATCGGCCTGGTGCTGGAGAGCGGCGAAGCGCGGGAGGTGCATCACCACTGCCTGCTGGTAGGTTACGGGGCCGACGCCATCAACCCGTACCTCGCCTTCGAAGCGCTGTGGGACGCCCGGCAGAACGGCTATCTGGACGACGCGCCGCACATCTCGAGCGACGACGACGTGGTGTACGCGTACCGCAAAGGCACTGCCAAAGGCATGCTCAAGGTCATGGCCAAGATGGGCATCTCGACCCTGCAGTCCTACAAGGGCGCGCAGATTTTCGAGGCCGTGGGGCTGGCCGACGACGTCATCGAGCGGGCTTTCGTCGGCACCGCCAGCCGGGTCCAGGGTTCCAATCTGGAGGTGCTGGCGGAAGAGATGCAGCGCCGCCACGAACTGGGTTACCCGACCCTGGCCCAGAACGTGCGGGTGCTGCCGAACCCGGGCGATTTTCACTGGCGTAAGACCGGCGACACTCACATGTGGGATCCCCAGGCCATTGCCGACCTGCAGGTGGCGACCCGCACCAACAACGAGGACGCCTACTGGAAGTTTGCCGAACACACCAACCGGGAGACCACCCGCGGGGCCACCCTGCGCGGCCTCCTGTGCTTCAAGCCCGGCGCCAACGGCGCGGCCCTGGAACTCGACGAGGTGGAGCCGGAAAGCGAAATCGTCAAACGGTTCGCCACCGGCGCCATGAGCTTCGGCTCCATCAGCGCCGAAGCCCACGAGTCGCTGGCCATCGCCATGAACCGCATCGGCGGCAAGTCCAACACCGGCGAAGGCGGCGAGGACCCGGCGCGCTGGGTACCCCTGCCCAACGGCGATTCCAAGCGCAGCGCCATCAAACAGGTGGCCAGCGGCCGGTTCGGCGTGACCATCAACTACCTGACCAACGCCGACGAACTGCAGATCAAGATCATCCAGGGCGCCAAGCCCGGTGAAGGCGGCGAACTGCCTGGCCACAAGGTGGACGACATCATCGCCAGCATCCGCCATTCCACCCCAGGCGTGGGCCTGATCAGCCCGCCGCCGCACCATGACATCTATTCCATCGAGGACATGGCGCAGCTCATCCACGATCTGAAGAACGCCAATCCCAACGCACGAATCAGCGTCAAGCTGGGGGCCGAGATCGGCGTCGGTACGGTGGCCGCCGGGGTCACCAAAGCCCGCGCCGACCACATCGTGATCGCTGGCGACACCGGCGGTACCGGCGCCTCGCCGCTGACCTCCATCAAGCATGCCGGGGTCCCCTGGGAACTCGGCATCGCCGAGGCCCACCAGACCCTGGTGATGAACAACCTGCGCTCCCGGGTGGTGCTGCAGACCGACGGCCAGATCAAGACCGGCCGCGACGTGGCCATTGCCGCGCTGCTCGGCGCCGAGGAGTTCGGCTTCGCGACTGCGCCGCTGGTGGTGCTGGGCTGCATCATGATGCGCAAGTGCCACCTGAACACCTGCCCGGTGGGCATCGCCACCCAGGACCCGGCCCTGCGCAAGAAGTTCAAGGGCCAGCCCGAACACGTGGTGAACTACCTGTTCATGGTCGCCAGGGAACTGCGGCAGATCATGGCGGACCTGGGCTTCCGCACCGTCAACGAGATGATCGGCCGGGTCGATGCTTTGGAAGTCGACCGCGCGGTGGACCATTGGAAAGCCCGGGGCCTGGACCTGTCGGCGATCCTGGCCCCGGCAGAGGAGCCCGAGGAGTTCCTGGGCAACTATGCCATTCACAAGCAGGATCACGGGCTCGACCGAGCCCTCGACAACGAGCTCATCGAACTGGCGGAACCGGCGCTGAAACGCGGGGAAAAAGTCTACGACGAGGTCACCATCGTCAATACCAACCGGGTAGTGGGCGGCATGCTGTCCAACCGGGTGATTCTCGACGTGGGCCCGCAGATGCTTCCGGACGACACGCTGCACTACAAGTTCCATGGCAGCGCCGGCCAGAGCTTCGGCGCCTGGCTGGCCAAAGGCATCACTCTGGAAGTGGAAGGTGATGCCAACGACTACGTCGGCAAAGGCCTGTCCGGCGGCCGCATCGTCATCTATCCGCCCAAGGAGAGCCCGTTCAAGGCCGAGGACAACATCATCGTCGGCAACGTGGTGCTTTACGGCGCCACCGCCGGCGACTGTTTCTTCCGGGGCCAGGCGGCGGAACGCTTCTGCGTGCGCAACAGCGGCGCCCGGGCGGTAGTCGAAGGCGTGGGCGACCACGGCTGCGAATACATGACCGGCGGCCGCGTGGTGGTGCTGGGCGAGACCGGACGCAACTTCGGCGCCGGCATGAGCGGCGGCATCGCCTACATCTGGGACCCGAAGTCCCGCTTTGCACCCAACTGCAACATGGAAATGGTCGAACTCGAGGCACTGGAGATCGGCGAAGAAATTGCCGAGGTCAGGGAACTGATGGAGCGCCACGCCGAGTACACCGGATCCACCCTGGCCCGGGAGTTGCTCCGCAACTGGGAGCGCACGGTCAGGCAGTTCGTCAAAGTCATGCCCACCGACTACAAACGCGTACTTCAGGAACGCAAGGACGCGGTGAGCGCAGGATAGCCACGGCGCCGCCAACAGCCGCCGCTAGCGGCGGCTGCTGGCCGCAGCCTTCGCGCCGGGACTGTTACCCGGACGCCGGCGGGCGGCCCGAAGCGCGGAGCCTCGATCAGACCGGCCAGCCAAGCCGGCACAGAACCAGCTACGGAACGAAAGAATGGGAAAACCTACAGGGTTCATGGAATTCGCTCGCAAAGCCGCCCCTTACCGGGATGCCACGCAGCGGATGCTCGATTTCAAGGAGATCTACACCGAGCACGACGTTGCCCGGTTGACCGAACAGGGCGCGCGCTGCATGGACTGCGGGGTGCCGTTCTGCCAGTCGGACGACGGCTGTCCCATCTACAACCTCATTCCGGAGTGGAACGATCTGGTCTATCGCGGCCAGTGGCGCGAAGCGCTCGACCGGCTGCACAAAACCAACAACTTCCCGGAGTTCACCGGCCGCGTCTGCCCCGCACCCTGCGAAGGCGCCTGCGTGCTGGGGATTACCGACCCGGCGGTCACCATCAAGAACATCGAGATGGCCATCATCGACCGCGGCTTCGCCGAGGGCTGGGTGGTGGCACGGCCGCCGAAATCCCGCTCCGGCAAGCGGGTCGCCGTGATCGGCTCCGGCCCGGCGGGGCTGTCGGCCGCCGCTCAGCTCAACCAGGCCGGCCACGAGGTCACCGTATTCGAACGCGCCGACCGGATCGGTGGTCTGCTCATGTACGGCATTCCGAACATGAAGCTGGACAAGGAAGTTGTGGTCGAACGGCGCCTGGCCCTGATGCGCGAGGAAGGCGTGATCTTCCGCCCCGGCACCCCGGTCGGGGACGGCGCCGATGGCAGCCAGGATGCCCGGGAACTGCTGGAGCAGTTCGATGCGCTGCTGCTGGCGACCGGCGCCACGGTACCCCGGGACCTGCCGATTCCCGGCCGGGAACTGGGCGGCGTTCATTTCGCGATGGAGTTTCTGACCGCCAATACCAGAAGCCTGCTGGACTCCAACCTGCAGGACGGCAACTACATTTCGGCCAAGGACCAGCACGTCATCGTGATTGGCGGCGGCGACACCGGTACCGACTGCATCGGCACGAGCCTCAGGCACGGCTGCCGGAGCCTGGTGAACTTCGAGCTGTTCCCCAAGCCCCCTCAGGACCGGGCGCCGAACAATCCGTGGCCCACCTGGCCGCGCATCTACCGCACCGACTACGGTCACGAGGAAGCGGCCGCCCGCGATGGCAGCGATCCCCGTACCTACAGCATCTCCTCCACCGAATTCGTCGACAACGGCAACGGCCGGATCAAAGCGGTGCGCACGGTGGACGTGGAATTCAAGGACGGCAAGTTCGAGAACGTACCCGGCAGCGAGCGCGAATGGCCCGCCGACCTGGTGTTCCTGGCCATGGGGTTCCTCGGTCCCGAAGCGGTGATCGCGGAACGCCTGGGGGTGGGGCTGGATCAGCGTTCCAACTATCAGGCCGAATACGGCGCCTACCGGACCAACGTCGACGGTGTGTTCTCCGCCGGCGACTGCCGCCGCGGCCAGAGCCTGGTGGTACGGGCCATCAACGAGGGCCGGGAAGCGGCGCGCGAAATCGACCGGTTCCTGATGGGCGCAACCAACCTGCCCTGAGACTCAGCGCTGGAGGGCGGTACGGACCCCGGCCTGAATCTGCGAAAAAGTGCGGATCCAGGGCTGAACGCTGCCGACACTGTCGGGCATGTCGGCAGCCGCCTCCTGGGCCGCAGCCCGGTCCGCGAACGATCCATAAATCACCACGTGCAGGATGCGGCCATCGCGCTGCAGCCGGTAGCGCGCGAAGCGCTCCGCATGATCCTGTTCCGACAGATACTCGTCAGCCCGTTCCTCGGTGGAGAACGACACCAGTTGCAGGGTGTAGCTGGCCGCCGGCTGGCGCATGATCCAATTCGCATTCTGCGGCCCGTCGGCGTCCGCCTGGGATTCCGGTGTGACCTCGGGACCCGGACCCGGGGTGCCGGCGGGTGTGGCGCTGGCGGCCGTGGTAGCGGAACCGGCCGCCCGGGACTCGGCAACCGGTGCCTGCGCCGGCGCCGGCGGGGCCACGGGCGACGCCGGTGCGGTGGCCACCGGATCCGGCGGCGGATCGGAATCCGTCGCCTCTTCGGCCTCGCCGGAACCCCCGGCGGGCACCACTTCCGCTTCCGGCCCGGATTCCGGCCGCCCCGGCCCGGTGCCAACGGGCTGCGTTCCAGGCGCCGGGTCGGCCGCCCCTTCCGGGGACCTTTCCGAAGACGTCTCCGGAGCCGGCGTCGGTGACGCAGCCGTGGACGCTGGCGGCGGCGCCGTTGCGGCGCGGGGTGTCTCCGTGCCCGCCGCCGCACCCGCTTCGGGCCCGGGCCCCCGGGCGGTCTCGACCGGGTCCGGCTCCGGCTGCCAGATCAGGTACAGAAACGCCAATGCCACTACCAGTACCGCCAGCACGGCCCGGTGCAGAGGCGGGAAACGGTAGCCACCGGACCCGGAACCGGCGGATTGAATGCGTGCCTGCAGCACGTTGGCCATCTGGTCCATGCGGCCGGGAATCCCTTCGGACAGGCGCACGATCTCGCGCACCTGGGTGTCGGTGAACGGAAAGGTTTCCAGGCCCTGCTGCCGGAACCGCCATTCCAGGTAGGCACGGGCGTCGTCGTAGTTGAACCCGGTCAGACGGATCTCGTGCCAGCCCACCCGGGCGCTTCCGCCAGCCTTTCCACCGCCGGCACCAGCCGCACCTCGCCGAACAGCACCAGGCGCATGGGCGAGCTGTGGACCAGCGCAACGAGTTGTTCCAGGGCGCGGAACTCCAGCAGTTCCGCATCGTCAACCAGCACCACGCAGAACCGCTCCGACTGCTGCTGGTCATCGGCGTGCTCTCCGATCAGGCCGTCAGCAACTGCCCGTTCGCATCTGCCGGTGCGGCCATGCCGAAACCCTGCACCATGGCGTTGCCAGCACCTCCCGGGTGCCGTTGATCAGGGCGCCGTTGATGCGGGCCGCTTTGGCCCGGGCTCCAGGCTTGCCGAGAGCTGCCGATACAGCATGCTCTTGCCCAACGCCCTGAGGAACCGGTGACCAGCAGCACTCGGCGCGACCACTGGGACAGGTGACGCAACTGATCCAGGTGCATGCGGCGGTCGCCGCGATCGAAGAACGGCTGTACCCCGGTTGCGGTCACGGCAGAAAGGCTGCCGCCTCGCCGCCCGCCGGTTGCGCGTCCGGTTGTTCGTCGTCCCCTTCAGTCATGACACAGATGGTCACGGGCAGTCAGGGTCGCGGTCAATGCCGCAGCGTCGAAGTCGTCGCTGACCACCGCGTGGCCGAGGGACCGCGCCAGCACCAGCCGCAGGCGGCCGTTGACGACCTTCTTGTCCAGGCCCATGGCCGCCAGCATGTCCTCGGCGGCCAGCGCCGGCGGTGTAACCGGCAGCCCGAGCCCCGCCAGTACGGTGCGCACCCGCCGGGCCTCGGCCGCCGGCAACCAACCCAGCCGGGCCGACAGGTCCGCGGCCATCACCATGCCGATGGCCACTGCTTCGCCGTGCAGGTATTCCTGATAGCCGGTCAGCGTCTCGATGGCGTGACCAAAGGTATGACCGAAGTTGAGAATGGCGCGCAGCCCACCTTCGCGTTCGTCCGCGGCCACCACCTCGGCCTTGATCTCGCAGGAGCGGCGGACCGCATGCGCAAGCAGCGTCGGATCGCCTCCAGTCGGCCAGCAGCCGCATTCGGTTGCCTCTCCAGCCAGTCGAAGAATTCCGGCATCGCGGATCACCCCGTACTTCAGCACCTCGGCCAGGCCCGGCCCGATACTCGCGCACCGGCAGCGTGGCCAACACCGCCGTGTCCGCCAGCACCAGCGCGGCTGATAGAAGGCGCCGATCATGTTCTTGCCGCGCGGATGGTTGACCGCGGTCTTGCCGCCCACCGACGAGTCCACCTGGGCCAGCAGCGTGGTGGGCACCTGGATGAAAGGCGACGCCACGCTGGTAACGTCGCGGCGGCGAAGCCGGTGAGATCACCCACCACACCGCCACCCAGCGCGATCAGCGTGGTGGTGCGGTTGTGGCGATGCTGCAACAGGAAAGTCCATCAGACGCATAGTCTCCAGACTCTTGTATTGCTCGCCGTCCGGCAGCAGGGAACACGTCGACCTGCAGTTTGCGCGCCGCGAGGGCATGCCGCAGCCGGTCCAGGTACAGCGGTGCCACCACGTCGTTGCTGATCACCGCGACCTGATTGCCGCGCATATGTGGGCGCGAGCAGATCGCGGCTGCGTCGAGCAGTCCGGGCCCGATGTGAATGGGGTAGCTGCGCTCGCCCAGCGCCACCGACACCAGCGCAGTGCTGTCCCGGCCGCTATCGTTGTCGGTGCCAGTCATACCACTCCATCCTCACGCAGACGCTGCTCGATTTCCCGCGCGAGCAACTTCGGACCCTGACGGTCCGTGACGAACCGGTAACGCGCAATCTCGCGGTACAGCGGATCGCGTTCGCGGTGCAACCGTTCCAGGGTCGCGCGCGGGTCACCCTGCCGCAGCAACGGCCGCTTGCGGTCTTTCCGGGTGCGCTCCACCAGCCGCTCGAGCGGGCTGTCGAGATGAATCACCATCCCGCGGGCCGCCAGCAGGCGGCGATTTTGCAGGCATGAGCACCGCGCCGCCGCCGGTCGCCAGCACCGATACCGTCGCTGCTGGGCGAGTTCATCGAGCACCTGGCGCTCGCGTTCGCGGAAGCCGGCTTCCCCCTCGACATCGAAAATCCAGCTGGACGGCGCACCCGGCACGCGCCTCGATTTCCTGGTCCGAATCGATGAACTCGCATGCCCAGCGCATTGGCCAGAGCACCCGGCCCACCGTGCTCTTGCCCACGGCCATCAGGCCGATGAGGATAATGTTCGGATTTTCCATAAAAAAACGGCGCCCATGGCGGCGCCGTCTAGTGTACCCGACCGTGTCTGAGCGAATCCGCCTCAGCGGGTCAGCGAGTCGATTCCTGTCCTGAATGATTCTTCGGCGTGATGAAGATCAGCAGCTCCTGCTTGTCGTCACGCTCTCGAGTCGGTCGGCGGAACAGGCGTCCCACGTAGGGCAGGTCCCCGAGGAACGGCGTCTTGGTGGTGGAACTGTTGCGGTCGGTGGTGGAAGATGCCGCCCAGCACCACGGTCTGGATCGTTGTCCACCAGCACCTCGGTCTCGATCTCGTTGGTGTTGATCGAGGGCACGCCGTCGAACAGCTGACCGACGGTATCCTGCTTGATCACGTCAGCTGCATGATGATGCGGTCGTCGGGCGTGATCTGCGGCGTCACTTCCAGGGCCAGCACGGCGTCCTTGAACGATACCGAGGTCGCACCACTGGACGACGCTTCCTGGTACGGAATCTCCACACCGGACTGGATCGTCGCCCGCGACTTGTCTGCGGTGATGACCTTCGGTCGCGCCACGACTTCCGCATGCCCTTCGGCGGCCAGCGCGGAGAGTTCCAGATCGAGCAGGTAGCCTTCGCCGGTGAAGCCGATACCGAAGCTGGTGGCACCCGGTCCGCTGACACACCGAGGTCCACCACCAGGTCACCCGGATAGGTCATCTCGCCCGACCCTTCGACGATCGATGTCCTGCAGTTCGGTCAGCGTATCCAGCGAACCACCGACACGGTAGTTGCCCGCGCCGACCTCGCCGATCTTGCCGCCACCCCAGCGGATACCCAGCTCTTCGGAGTAGTTGGCGTTGGCGGTCACGATACGCGCCTCGATCAGTACCTGGCGTACCGGAATATCCAGCTGCGCGATCACGCGACGGAACTCCTCGATCTTGTTCGCGGTTTCCGTGAGGATGATCGAGTTGGTCCGCTCGTCGACGATCACGCTGCCGCGATCCGACAGCATGCTGCGGCTCGAATTCTCGGATGCGGTATCGAACAGCGTGATCAGGTCCTGCGCGTTCGCATAGCGGATCTGGATGAACTCGGTGCGCAGCGGCGCCAGTTCGGAAATCTGTTTCTGGTTCTCGAGCTCCAGGCGTTCACGGGCGGCGATCTCGGCTGCCGGAGCCACCAGCAGCACGTTGCCGACCTGACGCTTGTCCAGACCCTTGGTCTTCAGGATCAGCTCCAGCGCCTGGTCCCAGGGCACGTTCTTCAGCCGCAGCGTGATGCGCCGGACACCGTGTCGCTGGCGACCAGGTTCAGGTCGGTGAAGTCGGCGATCAGCTGCAGCACCGGCGCGTACCTCGATGTCCTGGAAGTTCAGCGACAGCTTCTCTCCGGAGAACCGGAACTGGTCGTCGCGCTGCGCGATTTCTTCCTCGGTGACCGGGTTCACGTCGATCGACAGCATATTGTCGGCCTGATAGGCCAGGTAGTCGTAGTCGCCCGTAGCATTCACCGTGAAAGTCACGTTCGGACCCTGCTGCAGGGCATCGACGATCTGTACCGGCGTCGCGAAATCGGACACGTCCAGGCGCCGCTGAAGGTCCTGCGGCAGCGTGGTGTTGCGGATCTCGACCCGGATCTTGCCGCCATCCATCGCGACGTCGACCGGCGCCTTCGGATTGGACAGCTGTACGATGATGCGGCCCTCGCCCGCGGCACCGCGACGGAAATCGACATCGGTCGACCCGGGAACCGCCTGGCGCGCTTTCGGCTGGCCCGAAACGTCGTCGGCGCACGCGCGCGCGGCGCCGGCACCCCGGCGGACGCACGCGCGCCGACCAGCAGATACAGCGTGTTGCCCTCGATCTCGGATTCGTAGCCGACCAGATGGGTCAGATTGACGATCGCGCGGGTGCGGTCCGGAGTGGAGATGATCGAAACGCGGCGCGCGTTGCCGGTGCCCAGATCGTGATGACGCTGCTCGAGCGCGCTGTCGACCCCCGGCATGTCGAGCACGATGCGGGCCGGAGTTTCGATGGTATAGCCCTCCGGAGTCGGCGGCGGTCCATCGAACTGCAGCCGGATCTCGGTGCGATCGCCCGGCAGAGACGAGAACTCCACCCCTTGAATGGTGGCGCTCCAGGCTGGCAGAGCCAACAGCATGACCGCCAGGCCGGCCACCGAACGGGCTCCCGAGCGGGCCGCGCGCCGACAGCAGTGCATGGTTAACTTCAACATGACTTTCATCCTCTATCTCCACCGCCCAGCGAGACGGTGCGGGTGCGTTGCACCCAGCCACCGGTACCGTCCGGGACTATCTCGATCAACTCGATCGCAGATTCTTCTATCCGTTGAATTCGGCCATGGTCAGTGCCCATGTAGTCACCGCTCCGTACTCGATGAACGCCGCCGTCGGCGTCCTGGATCAGGGCGTATTCACGCCCGCTTTGGGCCAACGTACCCACCATTTGCAGGCTGCCGATGGGATATTGTTCCAGGTACTGCTTCGCACGATTGAAGTCCGGAGTGACCTGGGGACCGTCGCCACCATCCACGCGCTTCACCAGCACCGGCGGTTCGAACGGGGCCCGCATGTCGCTGGCCTGGTAGGCGAACGGCGGCACCTGTTCGAACGGCGGCAGCGGCTCTATGCGACCTTTCGGGCGCTTGCCTCCACTTCGCTCCTTGAATGCCTGGAGATCCGCGAAATCACCGTTCCGCCACAACCGTCAGGAAGCGCCGGCGAAGGCGAGCACCGTCACGGTGCCCGTTGCCATACGCTTGCGCCGCATACGCATCACGCTCCCTCTTCCAGGTACCGATAGGTCTTCGCCACGATCGACATCTTCAGATTGTCGGCCGAAGACTGCGGACTGATCGTGAAATCATGCAGCGTGACGATCCGCGACAGGTTCGCGACGCCGCTGACAAACGCACCGATCTGGTGGTAGCTGCCCTCGACCACGATGTCGATCGGCAACTCGACGTAGAATTCGGTGCGCCGCTCACTCTGCAGATCGATGCTTTCGATGCGCAGTTCGTTGTCGAGCGCGGTACGGGTGATGTCCTCGAGCAGCCCAGGCACCTCGGTATCGCTCGGCAGCTGCCGCAACAGCCCCTCGAACGCGGTCTCCATCTCGATCTTCTGCTGCCGGTAGGCTTCGAGATTGGCTGCGCGGAAGCTCTTGCTCTCGAAATCCGCGCGCAGATCCTGTTCCTGCGCCTGGGCCTGGTCCAGCGCGGTCTGCTTGTCGGTCAGGTACAGGTAATAGCCCGCACCGATCACGACCAGGAACACCAGGGTCATCACGATGGCCTTGACCGCAGCCGGCCACGAACCGATGTTGTTGAGATCCAGATCCGCGAGATCGAAGTTCTGGAGTTGCCGAAGCGAGTCCTGCAGCGCCATGATTACTCCTGCTCAGCGGTCTTGTTCGGATTGGTCTGCACGAACGTCAGGTTGAAATTGCTCGCCTGCGCGCCGTAATCCGAATTGTCGGGGTCTTCCTTGATGCTGCGCAGGTTCGGACTGGCGAACCAGTCGGAGCCATCCAGATTGCGCATCAGGTTGGAGATCCGGTTGTTCGACTCCGCGACGCCGTTGACGGTCAGCCGGCTTACCCGTCATCTTCAGGTTCTTGAAGTGCACGCCGGTCGCGAGCGTCCGCACCAGCTCATCGAATACCCGCACGATCACCGGCCGGTTGCCCTGCAGCTCCTGGATGACGCGCATCCGCGCCAGCAGTTCGTCACGGGTCTTCTGAAGGTCCCGGATCTCGGCGATCTTCTCGTCGAGCACCGCGATCTCCTTCTTCAGGAACTCGTTGCGCGCTTCCTGGTGCTCGATGCGGTTGTCCAGCATCCAGGCACCGGCAAACACCAGCAGCCCGGCCACCACCAGCACCGCGGCCAGATTGGTGAGAAATCCTTTCTTGCGGCGCTCGCGCTCCCACTCTCGCCACGGCAGCAGGTTGATACGCGCCATCAGTCGAAACTCCTCATGGCCAGGCCGCAGGCAATCATCATCGCCGGGGCGTCGTTCGCCAGCGCATTCGCATCGACCCGATTGGCCAGCGACATGTCTACGAACGGGTTGGCGATCATGGTCGGCGTACCGAGCTTGTTCTCGATCATTTCCGCGAGGCCGTCGATCGACGCCGTGCCGCCGGCGAGCACGATGTAGTCGACATCGTCGTACTGGCTGGATGAGAAGAAGAACTGCAGCGATCGAGTCACCTGCTGAAGCACGGCCTCCTTGAACGGCTGCAGCACCTCTTCTTCATAATCGTCCGGCAGCCCGCCCTCTTTCTTGGCGAGCCCGGCCTCTTCGAACGAGAGGCTGTACCGGCGTTGAATCTCCTCGGTGAGCTGTTTGCCGCCGAACAGCTGTTCGCGGGTATAGATGGACCGGTCGTCGGCGAGCACCGACAGGGTCGTCATGGTTGCGCCGATATCGATGATCGCGACCACCAGCTCTTCCGGGTTTGCGCCGAGCTGCGGCTTGACCAGATCGAACGCACGCTTCATCGCGTGCGCCTCGATGTCGACCACCGCCGGCTTGAGACTGCCGAGCTGCAGCGCCGCTTCGCGCATCTCGACGTTTTCGCGGCGGCAGGCGGCCAGCAGCACCTCGACCTGTTCCTGGTTGCGCTCGGACAGACCCTGCACCTCGAAGTCGATCGCGACTTCGTCCAGCGGGTAGGGAATGTACTGGTCGGCCTCGACGGTGATCTGGTTTTCCATCTCCTCGTCGGAGAGGGCGGCGTCCATTTCGATGGTCTTGGTGATCACCGCGGAACCGGCAACCGCGACGGCGGCATGGCGGGCCAGGACGTCTTCGAACGTCCGAGCACCCGCTTGATCGCTTCACCTACGCCTTCCACATCGCTTATATTCTTCTCCACCACCGCGTTCGGTGGCAGCGGCTCAACGGCGTACGCCTCTACCCGATACCGTCCACCGTTCCTCGACAGTTCCAGAAGCTTCACTGACGTGGAGCTGATGTCGAGGCCGAGGAGAACGTTGGACTTTTTTTAAATAGGCCGAACACGGCAAAATTTCCTTATTAGCGCGGGCACTTACGTCCTATTCCATGCAGTCGAAACATTAAATACCAGGATTGCCGTTAGCAATCGCGATCCCTGTTCATACTCCGCGATCAGGCCTTTGCCCGGGCCGTGCGGCGCATGACGGGCGAGCCACCGTATCAGCCATCTGGTCGGTATTATGTGGTTGGCCCTCGCGGCTTTATGTGCCACAGTCCTCAGTCTCGCTGGCATCTTTCCTGTATCTCGACCCGCAAATACCCAAAGCTGCGACCTACCGCCAGGTTCGTCTGGAAACACCTCTTCGAGTGTATACGTCGGACCGGAAACTGATGGCCGAATTTGGCGAACGGCGTCTCATCCCGATCACCTTGGAGCAGATTCCACCGCTGTTCGTGCGCGCGGTGCTGGATACCGAGGACAAGCGATTCTACGAGCACAGCGGCGTCGACTTGATCACCCTCGACCACGGCGGCCGTGGAACTGGCGCTGAATCGCGGCGAAATCACCCGGGGCGGTTCCACCATCACCATGCAGCTACCCCGCAACCTGGGCACGTTCTCGCTGGATCAGGTGTTCATCCGTAAGTTCAAAGAGATCCTGCTGGCGCTGAAAATCGAGCGCGAGCTGAGTAAAGACGAGATCCTGGAACTCTACATCAACGCGGTTCCCTTCGGTAAGCGTGCCTACGGCGCTCAGGCCGCGGCTTACACCTACTACGGCAAACCGCTGCAGCAGCTCAATCTGGCGCAGCTTGCGATGCTCGCCGGGATTCCCCAGGCGCCCAGCGCCGGCAACCCCATCAACGGACCGGAACGGGCGCTGACCCGGCGCAACGTGGTGCTGTCCCGGATGCTGGAACAGGGCTCCATCACCCGCGACCAGCATCAGCAGGCCAGCGCAGCGCCGATCACCGCCCGGCTGCACGAGCGGGAACTGGAGGTGGCTGCCCCCTACCCCGCCGAGTGGATCCGGCGCCAGCTGGTCCGGCAGATTCCCGACCTCTACAGCGGCGGCTACGAGGTCGTGACCACCCTGGAAGCGCCGCTTCAGGATGCGGCCCAGGCGGCCCTGCGCAAGGGTCTGGACAGTTACGACCGGCGCCACGGTTATCGTGGGCCGGAGCAGCAGGTGACCACGGAAGACCGCGACGAACGCCTGGCGCTGCTTCGCGATACGCCGATCTACGCCGGCCTCGAGCCGGCCATCGTCACCAGCGTCGACGATGAGCGGGCCATGGTGCTGCTGAGCGACGGCACCGACGCGGAACTGGCAATGGACACCATGCGCTGGGCGCGCCGGCAGTTCACCGTGGATACCCGGGGACCGGCGCCCGAAACGCCCGCCGACGTGGTCGCCGTGGGCGATCTGGTAAGGCTGCGGCGCGAAGCGCTGCCGGAAGACGCGGCACCGGCTGACGCTGGCCCGGCGGACGACGAATCCGCGGCGCCTGCCGGGGCCACGCCGGCCTTCCGCTGGGCGCTGACCCAGATACCCGACATCGAAGGTGCGCTGATCTCCCTCGACCCCCACACCGGCGCGGTGCGGTCACTGGTGGGCGGCTACGACTTCGCCCGCAGCCAGTACAACCACGCGCTGCAGGCAGCCCGCCAGCCGGGTTCGGGCTTCAAGCCGTTCGTGTATTCCGCGGCGTTGGCCAACGGCGTGATGCCGTCAAGCATCTTCATGGACGCGCCGCTGGTATTCGACGACCAGAACCTCGAATCCGAATACCGCCCGGACAACGACAACAACCGCTACAACGGCCCGACACGGCTGCGCGAAGCGTTGTATCGGTCAATCAACCTGGTGACCATGCGGGTGCTGCTGGACGTCGGCGCCGGCAAGGTGCTGGATTACTCGCGCCGGTTCGGATTCGACACCCGCAATTTCCCGCGTAACACCCAGCTTGCGGTCGGCGGCGGAACCATGGCGGTGACGCCCATGGAAATGGCCGTCGCCTACGCGACCCTCGCCAACGGCGGTCATCGCATCGTTCCCCACGTGCTCGACGAAGTGCGCAACATCGACGGCCAGCGCATTCTCAAGGCCCATCATCCGGTGGTGTGCCACAGTTGCGATACCCATCTGGCAGCCATCGACCTGGAGACCCTGCCCCAGCCCCGACAGACGAGCACGCTGGGCGGCGGCGCGGCGCGGCGGTCGGACACCGCGGAGCCACAGAACCTGGAGCGGCTGCTGGCGTCGCTGGATGCGCCCGACAGCGGCGAAGGCACGGTCCCCGCCACCGCCGCCGCCATGCAGCCCATCCCAGCCCAGCGGATGCTGGACCCGCGCATCCCCTATCTCATGACCAGCATGCTCAGCGACGTGATCCGGCGCGGCACCGGCACCCGCGCCCGGGTGCTCGAACGGGGCGACCTGGCCGGCAAGACCGGCACCACCAACGAGGCGGCGGACACCTGGTTCAACGGCTACAACCCGGACGTGGTCACCACGGTCTGGGTCGGTTTTCCCGACCACGCGCCGCTGGGCTCGCGAGAGTACGGCTCCAACACTCCGTTGCCGATCTGGATCGACTACATGCGGGTGGCACTGGCCGGCCAGCCGGAGTCGGTGCCCAGCCAGCCGGCCGGCGTGGTCACCATGAAAATCGATCCCGAGACCGGCGAAGCGGCGGTACCAGGCGACCCGGATGCCCTGTTCGAGGTTTTTCTGGCCGAACACGTACCGGACGCACCGGCCACCGGCCGCGGCGGCTCGAGCCGCCGGGACGAAGACGAGATCAAACCGGTGGAGCTGTTCTGAAACCGGGCGCCCGCCGCTGCCGGCGCCTGAGCGTTCACTGAATGATCTTGATGAAGTCCCCGGCGCGGGGCTCGCCGATGGGATGCTGGCCGTTCAGCACCCGCAGGGTTTCCTCCGGGTAGGACTTGATGGAGACCTGGCGGGACAGTTCCTCGTAGGTATCCTCCGGCCGCGCCACGATCACCTTGATGCGCTGGTTGCTGGCCACCTGCAGGTCTTCCGCGGTCATAGCCCGGAACGAGGCCAGGGTGGCCTCCCAATCGGCGTCGAAATCGGCAACGTTGCCCACGGCCCCCACCTCGCCTTTGAACAGGTACACGCTGTCGTCCTTGTAGACCACGGCAATCCGGCGCGCCTGGGCCGACCCGCCAGCCAGCTCGATGTCGGCAACATAGGCCGGATAGCCGTTGATTTCGGTGCTCTCACCGTTCACGACGTCGTCCCGCTTCAGGGTTTTCTCGACGAACTCCGCCGGCGTCTGTTCTTCCGCCGGCGGGCTCAGGCGCTGCACCGCAATGGAGGCTTCCGTTGCGCCTCGAGGCGCGCTGCCGAGCACTTCCGCCGCGGTGTTGATCACCGTCCAGTCCTCCGGAAACTGCACCACCACCCGCAGCGCGCTGTGATAGTAGGTGTTGTCCTTGATCAGACCGGTGGCCGCCTCGTTGCCATAGACCAGCCCGTCGATCATGTCCCAGAAGTCCCGCTCGGCATCCTGCAGTTCGTCGGGGACCAGGCCCTGGGACTTCTGCACCGCGTCGTGCAGACGCTTGTCGTTGCGCGGGTGGGAGGAGAACAGCCCGTGGTAGACGGACGGTTCGTTGCGCACGTTCCTGCTGAACAGCTGATGGTCCTTGAGCACGTGCAGCACGTCGATCATGGCCAGCGGGTTGTAGCCAGCCCTGGCCAGAAACTCGCCACCGAACTCGTCCGCCTCGAGCTCGTTCTCGCGGCCGTATCCGGACAGCACCGTGGCCGCCGCCGTGTTGGTGGCATCGGCTATGGCCCCGGTCCCGGTCAGGATCGCGCCGACGAAACCGGCCACGTTGCTGAGCAGGCCCAGGGTGCGCAGCTCCCGCGCGTGGGCACCGACCACGTGACCAATTTCGTGGCCGATGACGCCGGCCAGTTCGTCCTCGCTGCGCAGGTAGGCGATCAGGCCCCGATTGACGAAGATGTAGCCGTCGGGGAACGCCATGGCGTTGACCCCGGGATCGTCCAGCACATAGAAGTAATAATCCTCGCCGGCGTCCGGGCTCACCGCGAGCAGGCGCTCGCCGATCTCCTGCACGTAGTCCTGCCACTCCGGATCGTCGTAGAGCTGCCCTTTTTCGAGCATCTCGCGATAGACCTTTTCACCGGGGCCGGCCAGGGTCACGCCGCTACCCAGACCGAGGGCCAGACCCAGAACCAGCGGCAGCAGAGCGGATGGGGCGCAGCGCCCGAACGAAAGTGTCACGAATTGGCCTCGATCCTACGTACCGGTACGACCGATACTAGCGCGTTCGAGGATTAGACCGCAGACAATGGCGAGGTTCCGGAGCCTGCGGGTGAGCGCCCGCAGCGCGGAATTTGCGCGTCAGGACGCGTCAGGAGCTGGCGCGGTTGCCGAACCGGCGCCGGAAGCGCTCGACCCGTCCGCCGGTATCCATCATCTTCTGCTTGCCGGTGTAGAACGGGTGGCAAGCCGAGCACACGTCGAGCTGCAGGTCGCCCTGATGGGTCGAGCGGGTCTCGATCACGTTGCCGCAACTGCAAACGGCCTTGACGTCGCTGTATTCGGGATGAATGTCTGTTTTCATATCGGCGGCCGCTGAATGCTGATTTCGAAAGGCCGCGCAGTTTAGTCAGATGGCCCCTACATCGCAAGTGACCGAATCGCAAGAGACATCATCACAGAAGCCCAAGGCGTCCGGGACCTCGCCGGCAGCGCCCCGGCCCCCCGAACCGGCGCCGGCCCCCGTGGTGCGGGTCGCGGTGCCCAAGCCCCTGCCCATGCTGTTCGACTACCTGGCGCCGGCGGCGGGCCCTGTGCCAGTGCCCGGTGCCCGGGTGCGGGTCCCGTTCGGCCGCCAGACCCTGACCGGTATCTGCGTGGCGATCGATCCCGCCGATCCTCATTCAAGCCCGAAACCGCTCAGCGCGGTGCTGGACAGCGGCAACGTGCTGGGCCAGGAACTCCTCGACCTCGGCCACTGGCTGGCCGACTACTACCACCACCCGCTGGGCGAGACCCTGGCCGCGTTGTTGCCGGCCGCCGCTCGCCGCGGCAAGGATCTCGAGATCCGGCGCCCGGCCCGCTGGCACCTGGCCGGTGAGGCGCCGGATCTGCGCCGGGCGCCCGCCCAGCGGAAGCTGCTCGACCATCTGCGGCAATGCGGGGGCAGCGCCAGTGCCGAGGCGCTGCAGGATGCCGGCTTCAGCACCGCGGTAATCCGCGGCCTGGCCGCCAAAGGCGCGCTGCTACGGCGCCGGGACGAGCCGGACGAGGGCCCGGCGGCGGGCGCGGCTCTGGAGTCCGGTCCGGCCCTGAACGCGGAACAGCAGCAGGCGCTGGACGCCATCTCGAGCCGCCTGGACCGGTTTGCGCCGACCCTCCTGGACGGGGTCACAGGCAGTGGTAAGACCGAGGTTTACCTGCGCACCATCGCAGCGGTTCGCGCCCGGGGCCGGCAGGTACTGGTGCTGGTCCCGGAGATTGCCCTGACTCCGCAGACCGTGCGCCGCTTCGAGCGGCGCTTCGGTAGCGCCGCTGCCCTGCATTCCAACCTGACCGACGCCCAGCGCCTGGATATCTGGCTGCGCTGCCGCAGCGGCGAAAACGGCATCGTCATCGGCACCCGGTCCGCGGTACTGACCCCGTTCGCCAACCTGGGCCTGATCGTGGTAGACGAGGAGCACGACGGTTCGTTCAAGCAGCAGGACGGCCTGCGCTATTCGGCCCGGGACGTGGCGGTCAAACGGGCCAAGGATCTGGACATCCCGCTGCTGCTGGGCAGCGCCACGCCATCCCTGGAAAGTCTGGTAAACGCCGCCTCCGGACGCTACCGGCAGCTGCGTCTGACCGAGCGCGCCGGCGGCGCCCGTATGCCCGCGTTCCACGTCCTCGACATCCGTGGGCACACGGTGCGGGACGGCATCAGCGACCGGCTGCAGCAGATCCTGACCCGCCATCTGCAAGCCGGCGGTCAGGCTCTGGTGTTCCTGAACCGGCGCGGGTATGCGCCCGCCTACCTGTGCCCCGCCTGCAACTGGCAGGCCCAGTGCCCGCACTGCGACATGCGCATGACCCTGCACCGCACGCCGCCGGCGCTGGTCTGCCACCACTGTGGCAACCGCAGCGCGGTACCCCGGGATTGTCCCGAGTGCGGACGATCCGACCTGCTGGCCGTGGGCCTCGGCACCCAGCGCACCGAAGCGGCCCTGGCCGAGCGGTTTCCCGACCTGCCCGTCCACCGCATCGATCGCGACACCACCCGCAGCCAGCGGCGCCTGGAGGCGCACCTGGGCGCCATCCGCAGCGGCCAGCCGGCGATCCTGGTGGGCACCCAGATGCTGGCCAAAGGCCATCACTTTCCAGGGGTCACTCTGGTCGCCGTGATCAATGCCGATAGCGGCTTTCTGTCCGCGGACTTCCGGGCCCCGGAGCGTACCGCCCAGCTCATCATCCAGGTGGCCGGGCGCGCCGGGCGCGCCCAACGGCCGGGCGAGGTCTGGATCCAGACCTATCAGCCCGAGAACCCGACCCTGCAGGCGCTCATCGAACATGGTTACCCGGGCTTCGCGGAACGGGAACTGGCGGTGCGCCGCAGCGCCGGATTGCCACCGCTGCGCCCCATGGCCCTGATTCGCGCCGAAGCCGCCGGTGCCGCCGCTGCCCAGGAGTTCCTGACGCACCTCGGTGAAACCTTGCGCCATGGTGCCCCGGCGGCCGGCAATGTGGAGGTTCTGGGGCCGGTGGCGTCACCCATCGGCCGGGTGGCGAACCGTTTCCGTTTTCAGCTCCTGCTGCTGGCCGATTCCCGGGGCCCGTTACATGCCACCCTGCGGACAGTGACGGCCAATCCGCCCGCCAGCCGGGCCGTGCGCTGGTCCGTGGACGTGGACCCCTACGACACCTTCTAGGGACCCCCCGGCCAGGGACCAGCCGGCGGCTCGCTGGCGTCCGGTCCGGGCATGGTCGGTGACCCGGCATGCCTATATGATGCGCACCAGCATGCACCCCCGGTATCGATCAGCTCTCTGCGCCGCTATGGCAGCCTGCACCGCCGGCGTCCCCGGCGCCCGCGCGGCGGCGCGCAGCGGCGGCCGCGCCCCGGCCCGGCGGCGCAGCCCGGCCCGACGCTCCACTCGTTCACCGGTGCGGCGGACGCTGTTTCACGCCCCCAGCTTTTCCGCCGGGTTGGTCATGGGTGCGGTGGTGGTACTGGGGGTGGCATATCTGCCGGAACTGCTCGGCGAGTCCGTGTGGCCGGCGGACGGTGCCGGGACGGCCAGCGCCCCGGGCGCAGACGCCGCGAGCGCGGCGGAGGAACCCCGGGTAGTGTTCGAATTCGACGACCTGCTGCGCAACAGCCGGGTCGCCGCCGATCCCGAGCCCTACGTCAGCGAGCCGGCCACCACCAGCGGCGAGCCGCAACGCATCCTGCTGCAGGCGGCCTCGTTCCGTGATCGCGACGACGCCGACCGGCTGCGGGCCCGGCTTCTGCTCATCGACCTGCCTGCCGCCACCGAAGCCATCACCCTGGCCAATGGTGCCTGGTACCGGGTCACCGTCGGACCCTTCGACAGCCAGGTCAAGGCGCAGCGGGCCCTGACCCGCCTGCGGGAGATGAACATCGCTGCCATCCGCACCGCGCGGTGACGCCGCTGCGAGCCGACGCCGCCTCCATTGAAATGCGCCGGGGGCGTCCCCACTATGCACCGTTCCCGCGGTAGAAGGATCGACATGCAGCAACCTCACGCCACCACCATTCTCTGCGTGAGCAAAGACGGCAAGGTCGCACTCGGCGGCGACGGCCAGGTGTCACTGGGCGAGACCGTCATGAAAGGCAACGCGCGCAAGGTGCGCCGCCTGCACGATGGCAAGGTGCTGGCCGGCTTCGCCGGCGGCACCGCCGACGCCTTCACCCTGTTCGAGCGGTTCGAGGCCGCCCTGTCCAAGTTTCAGGGCAACCTGACCCGGGCCGCCGTGGAACTGGCCAAGGAGTGGCGCTCGGACCGGGCGCTGCGGCGCCTGGAGGCGATGCTGATCGTCGCCGACGCCGGCACCGCATTGCTCATCAGCGGCAACGGCGACGTCATCGAGCCCGAATCCGGTGTGATCGCCATCGGCTCGGGCGGACCTTTCGCCCAGGCCGCGGCCCGGGCCCTGGCCGAGAACACCCAACTCGACGCCGCCACCATCGTCGAGCGGGCCCTGGCCATAGCCGCCGACATCTGCATCTACACCAACCAGAACCGCACCATCGAGGTCCTTTGAACGTCATGACGTTGATGACGCCCCGGGAAATCGTCCACGAGCTGGACAGACACATCATCGGCCAGCAGCAGGCCAAACGCGCCGTGGCCATCGCCCTGCGCAACCGCTGGCGGCGGATGCAGTTGCCGGCCGAGCTGGCGGAAGAGGTGACCCCCAAGAACATCCTCATGATCGGCCCCACCGGGGTCGGCAAGACGGAAATTGCCCGCCGCCTGGCGCGTCTGGCCGGTGCCCCGTTCATCAAAGTGGAAGCCACCAAGTTCACCGAGGTCGGCTACGTCGGCCGTGACGTGGAGTCCATCGTCCGCGACCTGGCCGACGCCGCGGTGAAAATGGAGCGCGAAACCCGCATCGCCCAGGTCCGCCACCGGGCCGAGGATCTGGCCGAGGAACGGCTGCTGGATGCCCTGCTGCCGGCGCCGAAGGCCGTGGGGTTCAATCAGGAGGAACCCCGCCAGGCCGACAGCAGCGCCCGGCAGCTCCTGCGCAAACGGTTGCGGGAAGGCGAGCTGGACGACAAGGAAGTGGAACTGGAGCTGTCTGCCGCGCCCATGGGCGTGGAGATCATGGCGCCGCCCGGCATGGAGGAGATGACCAGTCAGCTCCAGAGCATGTTCAGCAACCTCGGCGGCGGGCGCAAGAAGACCACCCGGCTCAAAATCAAAGACGCGTTGCGCAAGGTCCGCGAGGAGGAAGCGGCCAAACTGGTCAACGAGGACGAGGTCAAGGCCCAGGCGGTCAAGGCCGTGGAACAGACCGGCATCGTGTTCCTCGACGAAATCGACAAGGTGGCCAAGCGCGGCGAAACCTCCGGCACGGACGTGTCCCGGGAGGGCGTGCAGCGGGACCTGCTGCCGCTCATCGAAGGCTGCACGGTCTCCACCAAATACGGCATGGTGCGCACCGACCACATCCTGTTCATCGCCTCCGGCGCTTTTCATCTGGCCAAACCGTCCGACCTGATTCCGGAACTGCAGGGCCGCCTGCCGATCCGGGTGGAACTGGCGGCCCTGACCCCGGACGACTTCCGGCGCATTCTGGTGGAGCCCAACGCCAGCCTGACCGAACAGTACCGAGAACTGCTGGCCACCGAAGGCATCGAGCTGACCTTCACCGACGAGGGTCTGGCGCGCATTGCGGAACTGGCCTGGCAGGTCAACGAAGGCACCGAGAACATCGGGGCCAGGCGCCTGCACACGCTCATGGAGCGGCTGCTGGAGGAGGCCTCGTTCCAGGCTTCCGAACGGCAGGGGCAATCTCTGTCCATCGACGCCGCCTACGTGGACGCCCAGCTCGCCGCGCTGGTGAAGGACCAGGACCTGTCGCGGTATATTCTGTGACCCGTCGCCCCTGCGACCCGTCCTGAGCATCGAAGGCCACCACCCTTGCAGCCACGCCGCCTCAACTACCATAGGAAGTCCCGGATTCTGGAAGTGGACTTCGGCGACTCGGCCGTGTCGCTGCCGGCCGAGCTGCTGCGAGTCTATTCGCCATCCGCTGAAGTGCGCGGCCACTCCCCGACCGAACGCCGGCTGCAGACCGGCAAAAAGTACGTGGCCATCACTGGCATCGAAGCGGTCGGCAACTACGCGGTCCGCCTGACCTTCGACGACGGGCACGATTCCGGCATCTACGCGTGGGATTTCCTGCTCGAACTCGGCACCCACCAGGAGCGCTTCTGGCAGGACTACCTGAACGAGCTGAAAGCGGCCAATGCTTCCCGTCTGCCGGCGATAGCGGTGGGCCAATGGAACCCCAAAGCGTAGAATTCCAAGGGTCCGAGTAACCGACGGAAGCGCTCAGTGTCCGACCATCGTCCGGTCGATTTCGGCTACCGCAAGGTGTCCCCGCGCGAAAAAACCGCGCTGGTGGGCGGCGTGTTCGAGCGCGTCGCCGGCCGCTACGACGTCATGAACGATCTGATGTCGCTGGGCACTCATCGTCTGTTCAAACGTATGACCGTCGAGATGTCCGGGGTCCGGCCCGGCATGCGGGTACTCGACCTGGCGGGCGGCACCGGTGATCTGTCGGCGCTGTTCGCGGACGCCGTGGGCGACCACGGCAGCGTGATCCTGACCGACATCAACCCGGCCATGATGCGGGTCGGCCGCGACCGGCTGCTGGACCAGGGCCACGCCCAGGTCGATTTCTGTCAGGCCGGCGCCGAAGCCCTGCCGTTTACGGATGCCGCCTTCGACTGTGTCTGCATCGGTTTCGGACTGCGCAACTTCACCGACAAGGAAGCGGCGCTGCGCGACATCGCCCGGGTCCTGAAGCCCGGCGCGGTGCTGCTGGTGCTGGAGTTCTCGAAGCCGGAAAACCCGATCCTGGAGTCCGCCTACTCGGTGTTCCAGTCATTGTGGCCGGGTATGGGCCGGCTGGTCGCCGGCGATGCCGGCAGCTATCAATACCTGGTGGAATCCATCCGCACGCACCCGCATCAGCGGGCCCTCAAGCTGATGATCGAAGATGCCGGCTTCGAAGCCGTGGAGTATCACAATCTGCTTGGCGGGATCGCCGCCATTCACCGCGGCGTGCGGCCGTGAGCGATGGCGCCGGCGGCTTCGAAGCATTGATCAGTGACGCTGTCGGGGAACTGATCAATCGCACCCTGTCTCTGGATCCCGCCCACGCCGGCCGTCTGACTGCCCTCGAGGGCCGGCGCATGCAGCTCAGCGCCGATTTCCCGGCGCCGCTGGGACCGCGCGACCTGACCGTTACGGTGCAGGCCGGAACCCTGCGCCTGATTCCACGGCCGCAACCGGACCCCCAGGTCATCGTGCGCGCTGCGCCGGCGGAACTGGCGTCCTGGATTACCAGTGGCGGCGAACGGGGCACCGTGAACATCGACGGTGACAGCGCCGTACTCCAGGAACTCACGGCGCTGCTGCGTGACTTCCACCCGGACCTGGCCGCACCACTCGCGGCGCTGCTGGGACCGGATCAGGCCAGCCGCGCCGTGGGCGGACTGGAACTGGCTTTTGCCGGGGTCCGCTCCCTGCTCCAGGGAGCCCGCCATAGCGTACGCGACGGCGCCGTGCAGACCTTCGTCGACCGCCCCGCGGCGGACCGGCTGGTGGATGACATTCAGGATCTGCGCCTGCGCGTGGAGCGCCTCGGCGCCCGCGTCAGCGCCGAGGAACAACGCAGGAAGGCGCCGTGAGCGTCGCCAGGCGCCTGGCCAAGGTCGTCTGGACGGCCGGCCGTTATCGCCTCGACACCCTGCTGGAAGAAGCCGACGGCGTCAGTGTGCTGCCGCCGCGCTACCAGGCCCTGCTCAAGCTTTCCCCGGCCCGGCTGATCCCCGCTGGCGACCGCCCGCGTGGCGAGCGACTGCGCCTGGCGCTGGAAAGTCTGGGGCCGGTGTTCGTGAAGTTCGGTCAGCTACTGTCGACCCGGCGCGACCTGCTGCCGCTGGACATTGCCGACGAACTGGCGTGTCTGCAGGACCAGGTGCCGCCGTTTCCCGGCGACCAGGCGCGGCGCCTGATCGAACACGCCCTGGATGCACCCATCGAGCACAGTTTCCAGTATTTCGATGTCGAGCCGCTGGCGTCTGCATCGGTAGCCCAGGTGCACGCGGCAACCTTGAGTGACGGCAGGGACGTGGTGGTCAAGGTGGTACGGCCGGGCATCGAAGCGGTCATTCGCGAAGACATCGCGCTGCTCCAGATGCTGGCGGCGTTCCTGGACGAACATTCCCGGGAGGCGCGGCGCCTGCATCTGCCGGAGGTGGTTGGCGATTACGAGCGCACCATCCTCGACGAGCTGGACCTGCAGCAGGAAGCCGCCAACACCGCGCGGCTGCGCGCCAACTTCGCGGAGTCGCCGCTGCTTTACGCACCCCGCGTGCACTGGGACCTGACCCGGAACAACGTGCTGGTGCTGGAGCGCATCCGCGGCATTCCGATCAGCGACGTGGCGGCCCTGCGCCAGCGCGGCACCGACCTGAAGAAGCTCGCCGAACGCGGGGTCGAGACCTTCTTCACCCAGGTCTTCGAACACAACTTTTTTCACGCCGACATGCACCCCGGCAACATATTCGTCAACGCCGAGGACCCGGCGGACCCCAGCTACATCGCCATCGATTGCGCCATCATCGGCTCCCTGACCCGGGAAGATCAGGACTATCTGGCGCGCAACCTGCTGGCTTTCTTCAATCGCGACTACGCGGAAGTGGCGCGCCTGCACCTGGAGTCCGGCTGGGTGCCGGAAAGCACCGATCCGCAGCGCTTCGAACGGGTCATCAAGGAACTGTGCGAGCCGATTTTCGCCAAGCCTCTGCACGAGATTTCGTTCGGCCTGTTCCTGGTGCAGCTCTTCGACACGGCGCGCGAATTCGACATGGAGATTCAGCCCCAGCTCGTGCTGCTGCAGAAGACGCTGCTGTACATCGAAGGGCTAGGCCGCGAGCTGTACCCGGAGCTCGACCTGTGGGAAACGGCCAAACCGTTCATGGAACGCTGGATGGCCGATCACGTCGGTCCGGCGGCGGCGCTGCGCGACCTGGCGGAGCACGCGCCGCTGATTCTGGAACAGTTGCCGCGCCTGCCGGGCCTCATCGCCAGAACCGGCACGGAACTGCGCAAACTGGCCCGCACCAGTGAGCGCCAGGGCGAGGCCCTGCGGACCCTGCAACAGCGCCTGGACCGCATGGAACGGCGCGGCCGGATGCGCCGCTACACCGGCGCCGTTCTGATCGTGCTGGCCACGTTGCTGCTGTGGGGACCCATTGCCGACTCGCTGCACAGCGCAACGGGCACCGGCACCCTGGCCGGTCTGGTCAGCGCTGCCATCGGTTCCCTGCTGCTGCTGCGCACCTGACGGCCCTGGCTTCCACCCCGCCACTACACTACTGTCACACTGCCGGCTATCACCATCACGCTCATCTCTGCAGGGACTCCCGTCAGGCATGACCAACCAGCACGACATTCTTGCCGCCTTGACCGAGGTTCTGAAAGACCGTCAGGGCGCCGACCCGGCCGACTCCTACGTGGCGTCGCTGTATCACGCCGGCCTCAACCGCATTCTGGAGAAAGTCGGCGAGGAAGCGGTCGAAGTGGTACTGGCGGCCAAGGACGCCGGCGCTGCAGCAACCGCGGAGAACCGCAAGGCGCTTGCCGGCGAGGTCGCGGATCTGTGGTTCCATACCCTGGTCATGCTCGTGCATCTGGACCTGGACCCGGCGGAGGTGCTCAATGTGCTCGCCGGCCGCTTCGGGGTCTCGGGTCACACCGAGAAGGCCACCCGGAACACATCCTGACGGGAGATTCCGGTCCCGGTTCGCCGCACCGGGGTGTCCGAATGCGGGATTGCCACGTGAATGTCACAATGCCTGCGTCGTCGGGCTCTATAATCCGCCCGCCGGTTCGCACCCAAAGTTACGGAGTGTTCCATGTTCGGAGGTTTTGGACTTACAGAGCTGCTGGTCATCCTGGCCATCGTACTGCTGATCTTCGGTCCCAAGCGCTTGAAATCGCTGGGCTCGGACCTGGGCTCGGCGATCAAGGGCTTCCGCACCGCGGTGAGCGATGACGAGGCCAAGAAGACCGACGATCACCCCTTCATAGAAGGCGAGGTGAGCCACACCCAGGCCCGCAGCAGCGACAGCGCCGAGGTTCCGAAGGCAGAGAGCAAGCACGACACGAATGTTTGAGATCGGCTTTCCCGAACTCATTCTGATCGCCATCGTCGGGCTCCTGGTCATCGGACCGGAGCGCCTGCCGGAGGCGCTGCGCACTCTGGGTCTGTGGATGGGCCGGCTGCGGCGCAGCTTCACCAACGTCAAGACCGAGATCGAACGCGAGATCGGGATGGACGAAATCCGCCGCCAGCTTCACAACGAAGCCGTCATGGAGGAGATGCGGCGCATCCAGCGCGACGTCAACCACTCCGTGAGCCCCGATCTGGGCGTTGCCAGCCAACCCGACCGGTCCGCGGCAGGGAACCAGACGGCGACGAACGATCGCAGCCATGCCGATGCCGGGGCCGACGATCGCAGCCATGCCGATGCCGGGGCCGACGATCGCAGTCATGCCGACGCCGGTGCCGATGAACGCAGTCATGCCGACGCCGGTGCCGATGAACGCAGCCATGCCGACGCGGGTGCGCAACCTCCCGAGGCGCCTGCTGGCGAAGTGCGCCGGACGCCGCCGGCGGCCGACGAGGGCGGGCGCAATGGCTAAACGCGATCCGCGGGAACACGACGAACTGGTGGAATCCAACGAGCAACCGTTCCTGGATCACATCATCGAATTGCGCAGCCGCATTCTGCGCTCGGTGGTCATCGTCGTGGTGGTGTTCTTCCCCATCTACTACTTCGCCAACGACATCTACGAATTCGTCGCGGCGCCGCTCATGGCCCATCTGCCCGAGAACTCGAGCATGATCGCCACGGAAGTGGCGTCGCCGTTCCTGACGCCGTTCAAACTGGCGGCGTTCACCGCCGTGTTCGTGTGTATGCCGGTCATCCTCTATCAGGCCTGGGCGTTTGTCTCGCCGGGCCTGTACCTGCGGGAAAAACGCTTTGCACTGCCACTGCTGGTGTCCAGCATCGTGCTTTTCTATTGCGGGACGGCATTCGCCTACTACCTGGTGTTTCCGCTGGTGTTCGAGTTCTTCGCCCAGACCATTCCCAGCGGGGCAACCTGGATGACCGACATCAACAGCTACCTGAATTTTGTCCTGAAGCTGTTCTTCGCTTTCGGTCTCGCCTTCGAGGTTCCGGTCGCCATCCTGCTCCTGATCGGCTCCGGACTCACCAGCGCAGAGTCCCTGGCGCGCAAGCGGCCGTACATCATTCTCGGCTGTTTCGTCATAGCCATGCTGCTGACCCCGCCGGACGTGATTTCTCAGCTTCTGCTGGCGATACCCACCTGGATGCTGTTCGAGCTCGGCGTGTTCCTGGCCCGTTTCATGGAACGTCACGCGGAACCGGAGGCCAGCTCCGAGTCCGTGACCAGCAGCGACGGCGCCGAACCCGGGCAGCGCCAGCCTTGAACCGCGGCGGCGCCGTCGAGGCCGACTGCCGGGCCGGCCGCATCGTGACCGGGCCGCATTGAACACCACCATCCGCGCGGCCACCCTGGCGCACCTGCCGGAACTGCTGAGCCTCGAAGCGTCCAGTTTCAGCACCGACCGGATCAGCCGGCGGCAGATGCGCCGCCTGCTGACCCGGGCCCACGCCAGTGTCCTGGTCGCCGAATCCCAAGGCCGTCTGCTGGGCAGCGCGGTAATGCTGTACCGGCGCGGGGCGCGGGTCGGCCGGGTTTATTCCCTCGCCGTGGATGCCGCCGCCCGCGGCCGCGGGGTCGGCGCGGCCCTGCTCGAGGCTGCCGCCGCCGACGCGGCGCGGCGGGGCAACGACCGGCTGCGCCTGGAAGTGCGGCGCGACAACCAGGGTGCAATTGCGCTGTACCAGAAACTGGGGTTCCGGCGTATTGCCGAAATCGACGACTACTACCAGGATCACATGGCGGCCTGGCGCTTCGAGCGGCCGCTAGCGGGGAGCCAACCATGACCGAACACGTGATACTGGTCGAACGTAAGAACCACTGGCGGGGGCCTGGCGAAGTATATCCGGTGGTCACCGCCGCCGAGTACCTGAGCGACCCGGCCTGGCAGGCCCGCAAAGGCCTGCGCGTGGTAAACCTGTGCCGCACCCAGCGCTACCTGGGTGAAGGTTACTACTGCTCTCTGCTGGCCGAGGCCCGCGGCCACCGGGTGATTCCCAGCGTCCGCACCATCCGCGATCTGAGCCGCAAATCGCTGTACTCGCTGGACACCGAAGACCTGGACAAGAAAGTGCAGCGGGTGCTCGGCAAACGCCAGCGCGGCATGGAAACGACCTCGTTCAGCGTCACCATCCTGTTCGGCCATTCACCGGTCGCCGACCTCAAGACCTTCGCCCGGGAACTGTTCGAACTGTTCCGGGCGCCGCTGCTGCGGGCCACCTTCGAGCATCGCGGCAACTGGCGGCTGACCGGCATCAAGGCCCAGGGGATCCAGGACCTCGGCGCCGATCTGAGCGAGGACTTCGGCGCTGCGCTGGGTGCTTACCTCAGCAAACGCTGGCAGGCCCCGCGGCGGCGGCGCCAGGCGCGCTACGATCTGGCCATCCTGCACGATCCCGACGAGCAGATGCCGCCGTCCGACGGCCGGGCGCTGAAACGCTTCACCCAGGCCGCCCGCCGTCACGACATCGATGCTGAACTGATCACCCGCAAGGACCTCGGGCGGCTGGGCGAGTTCGACGCCCTGTTCATCCGCGAGACCACGGCCATCGATCACTACACCTACCACTTTTCCCGCAAGGCGGCGGCCGAAGGTCTGGTGGTCATCGACGATCCGGACTCGATCCTGCGCTGCACCAACAAGATCTATCTGGCGGAGCTGCTGAAGGCCAACAAGGTGGCAACGCCGCCGACCATCGTGGTGCGTGACGATGCCCTGGACGAACTGGAGCGGCAGATCCCCTATCCGATCGTGCTCAAGGTACCGGACGGTTCGTTTTCCCGCGGGGTGTTCAAGGTCAACGACCGACCAGAACTGGAGCGCGCCGCCCGGCAGCTATTCAAACACTCGGAACTGCTGCTGGGACAGGCCTATACCTACACCCCGTTCGACTGGCGGGTCGGCATCATCGACCGTCAGCCCCTGTACGTGTGCCAGTACTTCATGACCAAGGACCACTGGCAGATTTACGACCACACCGCCAAGGAGGTGGAAGGCGACCATCGAACCTTCGCCATCGACGAGGTGCCCGCCGAAGTCGTCGAGACCGCGCTCAAGGCCGCCAACCTGATCGGCGACGGGTTCTACGGGGTGGACCTGAAGCCCACCGACGGCGGCGTGGCGGTGATCGAGGTCAACGACAACCCCAGCGTCGACGCCGAGGTCGAGGATCAGGTCATCGGCGATGCGCTCTACGACGCCGTGATGCGGACCTTCGTCAGCCGCATCGAGGCCCAGGGGCGCCGCGGCACGGTGCCGTCGAGCGACTGAAACGCCGGAATCAGCCGCCGGGCCGGCGCTCCAGCAGAAACGTCACCGGTCCGTCGTTCACCAGAGCCACCTGCATGTCGGCGCCGAAGCGTCCGGTGGCGACCGGTTCGTGCCGGGCGCGCACGGCGGCCACGAACTGCTGGTAACGCTGCTCGGCCAGTTCCGGTGGCGCCGCGCTGCTGAAGCCCGGACGGTTGCCGCGGCGGGTGTCTGCCGCCAGGGTAAATTGAGAGACCACCAGCACGGCGCCGGCAACGTCCGCCACCGATCGGTTCATCGGCTTGTCCTGGTCCGGAAAGATCCGTAGCGCCAGCACCTTGGTTGCCAGCCAGCGGGCCTCGGCCTCGGTATCCTCCGGCTCCACCCCCAGGAACACCAGCAGACCCGGCCCGATGGACCCCACCACTTCGGCGCCAACCTGGACCCGGGCCTCGCTGACCCGCTGTAACAATGCCTTCATGGAGCAGGATGATATCCTCCCAGCGGGCGGCGATGTTCACCAGACACGCCGCGTCCATCGGTCCGGCCACGGGGAGAAGGAAACCGGCATGACTTCAGCCAGACTGAAACAGTGCGAATCCAGCGACCAGGCGGGCATCCATGCGGCGCTCAGCGAGGACGGCGCAGTGGTGGTTAACGGCCTGTTCGAACCCGAGCGGATCGACGCCGTGCGGCGCGCCATCGATGCCGCGCTGGCGCCGGAGGACTGGTGCAACAGCGCCGAGGAAGGTTACGGCGCGGAATTTTTCGGCCGGCGCACCAAACGGCTGCACGGGGTGCTGCAGTACAGTCCCGAGATCGAACACTGTCTGATGCATCCCCTGCCCCAGAGCACCGCGGAACGCTGGCTGGGTTGCCGTCCACACTTCAGCACCGGCGAGGTCATGGCCATCGGTCCAGGCGAGTCCAGACAGGACCTGCACACCGATGGGGGATCATGGCGTCACGCGCAACTACCGGGCGAAGTGCTGTTCTCCATGACCGTGGCCCTGACCACGTTCACCGAGGCTAACGGCGCCACCGTGGTCGCACCCGGTTCCCACCGCTGGCCAGCGGACCGGCAGGCCACCGACGCCGACCTGACTGCCGCGGAGATGGCCCCCGGCTCGGTCCTGTTCTACTCCGGCAACGTAGTGCACGGCGGCGGCGCCAACCGCACCGACACGACCCGCATCGGCTTGTACCTGGGTTACATCCCGTTCTGGCTGCAGCCGCTGGAGAATGCTCATGCCACCCACCCGGTGGGGTTTCTGGATACCCTCGACGCAGCCACTCAGCGCTTCGTCGACCATCATCCGGCCGGGTTCCGCGCCGTCCTGTAACGCCGGGGCACGGCCCGGCGCGACCGTCAGTTGACCTTACGCGCTCCGGCTGCCCGGCCCGCGCTCTTGCGCTCGTGCTCCTTGAGCAGCCGCTTGCGCACCCGGATGGCCTGAGGCGTTATCTCTACCAGCTCGTCTTCGTCGATGAATTCCAGCGCCTGCTCCAGGCTCAGCCGGATCGGCGCGCTGAGCAGGATGTTCTCGTCACTGCCGGCGGCCCGGATGTTGGTGAGCTTCTTCTCTTTCATGGGATTGACCGGCAGGTCGTTGTCCCGGCTGTGAATGCCCAGCACCATCCCTTCGTACACGTCCTCACCCGGCCCGATCATGAGCCGCCCCCGGTTCTGCAGGTTGAACAGGGCATAAGCCACCGACTTGCCGTCGGCCATGGACACCAGCACCCCGTTGATGCGACGGCCCAGATCCATGTCGATGCGCGGGCCGTAGCCGGCGGAGGCGAAGGTCAGAATGCCGGTGCCCGAGGTCATGGACAGAAACAGCGGCCGGTAACCCATGAGGGCCCGGGTGGGGATGCGGTAACGCAGCAGGGCCCGGCCCTGACCGTCACTGGACATGTCCACCAGCTCGCCGCGGCGCTCGCCGAGGCTCTCCATGACCTTACCCTGGTAGGTCTCGTCGATGTCCACGGTGAGGTCTTCGTAAGGCTCCATGATCTCACCGTCGATTTCCCTGGTGATCACGTGGGGGCGTGACACCGCCAGCTCGTAGCCCTCGCGGCGCATGGTTTCGATCAGCACCGACAGGTGCAGCTCGCCACGCCCGGATACCTCGAAACGGTCCCGGTCGTCGGTCTCTTTCACCGTCAGCGCCACGTTGTGCGACGCCTCACGCCACAGCCGGTCCTTGAGCTGGCGGCTGGTCAGATAGTCGCCTTCGCGGCCGGCGAACGGCGAGGTGTTGACGCAGAACATCATGGTCAGGGTCGGCTCGTCCACCACCAGCGGCGGCAGCCCCTCGACCGCATCCGGCGCGCACAGCGTGTCGGAAATCCCCATGTCCTCGACCCCGGTCACGCAGACGATGTCGCCCGCCGACGCGGCTGGCCGTTCCACCCGCTCCAGGCCGTGATAGCCGAGGATCGCCAGCACCCGGGCACGACGCACCTTACCCTCGCGGTCCACCACTGCCACGGGCGTGTTCCGTTCAATTCGGCCGCGGCGGATGCGGCCCACGCCCATGACCCCCAGATAGCTGGAATAGGCCAGGGAACTGATCTGCATCTGGAACGGTCCGTCGGCATCCACCTGGGGCGGCGGCACATGACGGACGATGGCGTCCAGCAGCGGGGTCATGTCATCGGCAAGCCGATCCGGTTCCGGACCCGCCTGACCGAGCAGCGCCGAGGCGTAGATGACCGGAAAATCGAGTTGCTGGTCGCTGGCGCCCAGGCTGTCGAACAGGTCGAAGACCTTGTCGATGGCCCGGTGCGGATCGGCGCCGGCCCGGTCCACCTTGTTGACCACCACGATGGGATTGAGCCCGGCAGCGAATGCCTTCTGGGTGACGAACCGGGTCTGCGGCATGGGGCCGTCCACCGCATCCACCAGCAGCAGTACCGAGTCCACCATGGACAGGATGCGCTCCACCTCGCCGCCGAAATCGGCGTGACCCGGCGTGTCGACGATGTTGATGCGGTAGCCGCCGTATTCGATGGAGGTGTTCTTGGACAGAATCGTGATGCCGCGCTCGCGCTCCAGCTCGTTGGAGTCCATGACCCGCTCGGCGGATCCGGCCCCGATGGTGCCGGTCTGTTGCAGCAGCCGGTCGACGAGGGTGGTCTTGCCATGGTCGACGTGGGCAATGATGGCGACGTTACGCAACGCCGCCGCGCCGTCGCCCACTGGCGCGGCGTTTCTGAGTTCGCTTTGCGACACGGATTCGATCCTACTAAACTGCGCGGCCCTGAAATGGCCTGTGGGCCGAAGCCCGAGATTGATGATCCACCGGGGCTGGTACTCGATGGGGCGGCGATTATGAACGAACACTCCAACGCTGTCGCGCACAATACCGCCGGGAATTCCGCGGCACCGGCGGCTCCCGGGCCGACGCGCAAGGCGGTTGCGCTGATCTCCGGCGGCCTCGATTCCATGCTGGCTGCCCGGGTAGTCATGGATCAGGGCGTCCACGTCGAGGGGCTGAATTTCTATACCGGTTTCTGCGTGGAGGGCCACACCCACGCCATCCGCGAGCGCAAGTCCAAGGCCCCGAAGCGCAACAACGCCCTGTGGGTGGCGGAGCAGCTCGGTATCAAGCTGCACATCGTGGACGTCATCGACGAGTACAAGGATGTGGTGCTGAACCCCAAGCACGGCTACGGCGCCCACCTGAACCCATGCCTGGACTGCAAGATCTTCATGGTCAACAAGGCCCTCGCCTGGGGCTTCATGAAGGACAACGGCTTCGATTTCATCATCACCGGCGAGGTCATCGGCCAGCGGCCGAAAAGCCAGCGCAAGGAAACCATGCCGGTGATCGCCCGGGAATCCGGGGCCGAAGACCGGCTGCTGCGGCCCCTGTGCGCGCGGCACCTGCCGGAGACACTGCCGGAGCGCGAGGGCTGGGTGAACCGCGACGCGCTGTTCGATTTCCACGGCCGCAACCGCAAACCGCAGATCGAGCTGGCCCGGCGCCTGGGCTTCGAGGACTGGGCGCAGCCGGCCGGCGGCTGCTGTTTCCTGACCAACGCCGATTACTCCGCCAAGCTCCAGGATCTGTGGAAGTCCCAGGGGCGCCGCGACTACGACCTGGACGACATCATGCTGCTCAAGGTCGGCCGGCACCTGCGGCCGCGCCCCGGGTTCAAGGTGATTCTCGGCCGCGAAGAAGGTGAGAACCGCTACCTGGAGGGGTACCGCAAACGCTTCACCGCCCTGCGTACCCTGAGTCACCGGGGCCCGCTGGCACTGGTGGACGGTGACGCCGACCAGGACGGCCTGCACCTGGCGGCGCGCCTGCTGGCGCGCTACAGCCAGGGTCGCGACGCCGGCTCGGTGCAGGTCAGCGTGGAGCCACCTCAGGGCACGGGCCAGGTCCTGACCGTCACCCCACTGCCGCCCCACGAGATTCCCAATGGCTGGCACGTCTGAATGAGCACCGCGGCGGGCGAGCCGACACGCCTCGATGCCCTCGGCCTGCTGTGCCCGCTGCCGGTGATCCGCACCCAGGATGCCGTGTCTGGCCTCAGCCCGGGCACGACCCTGGAGGTGCTGGCCACCGATCCGGGCGCGGTCCATGACATCGGCGCCTGGTGCCGGGTGCACGGCCACCATTACCTGGACGACCGGAGCTGCCGCGACAGCGGCTGCGGCAGCTGCCAGGCGCATTTTCATATCCGGCTGCGTGTGTCAGACTGATTTGGGGCGTTCGGGCGCGGCCCGCGATCGCGCGGCTGAATCCCGAAACGCGCCATCCTGGTGCACAGTTGTGAAGCCTTGTTGGGAGGACGCACCATAATTGTGCGTAGGTAAGTGGGCCCATACCTCAGACGTCCCGAATCATCAGGGTTGACCCCTGGCACAGATATTGCGCACATGGGGAGCATCCGGGGGTTAGGATGAGCCACATTCGATCAACGGCGATAACGACATCGCCCCACGCCTCCGTGTGGCCCCACTTGGAGGCGTGCCGGCAGAAACGCACGCCCCGCAGATAAGCGGTGCCGCCCCGGTCCGCAACAGCACCACGAACTACCAGCAGGAGCAGGTAACGAGATGTCCGACAACACACTGAAGATGATCAAAGACAGTGACGTCAAATGGGTGGATCTGCGTTTTACGGATCCCAAAGGGAAGGAACAGCACACCACGGTACCTGCGGCCCGGGTCGGCGCCGACGAACTGCAGGACGGTTTCATGTTCGACGGCTCCTCCATTGCTGGCTGGAAGAGCATCAACGAGTCGGACATGATCCTCATGCCCGATGACGAAACCGCCGTCATCGACCCGTTCCGCGACGACACCACCCTGAATCTGCGCTGCGACATCGTAGAGCCCAGCACCATGCAGCCCTACGACCGGGATCCCCGCTCCATCGCCAAGAAGGCGGAGGCGTACCTGGGCTCCACCGGTATCGGTGACACCGCCTACTTCGGTCCCGAGAACGAGTTTTTCGTCTTCGACGACGTGCGCTGGAAGGTCGAGATGAGTGGTTCGTTCTTCAGCATCGGCGCCGAAGAAGCCGCCTGGTCGTCACACTCCGAGTTCGAAGGCGGCAACCTCGGCCATCGTCCCGGAATCAAAGGCGGCTACTTCCCGGTACCCCCGGTCGATTCCGCCGCCGACCTGCGCTCCGCCATGTGCGCGGCCATGGAAGCCATGGGCCTGGTGCCGGAAGTGCATCACCACGAGGTGGCCACCGCCTGCCAGAACGAGATCGGCGTGCGCTTCAACACCCTGGTGAAAAAAGCCGACGAAGTGCAGATCTATAAATACTGCGTGCACAACGTTGCCGACGCCTACGGCAAGACCGCCACCTTCATGCCCAAGCCCCTGGTGGGCGACAACGGCAACGGCATGCACGTGCACCAGTCCATTTCCAAGGGCGACACCAATCTGTTCCACGGCGACAAGTACGCCGGCCTGTCGGAAACCGCGCTGTTCTACATCGGCGGCATCATCAAGCACGCCAAGGCCATCAACGCCTTCGCCAACGCCAGCACCAACTCCTACAAGCGCCTGGTGCCCGGATTCGAGGCCCCGGTGCTGCTGGCCTACTCGGCACGGAACCGCTCCGCGTCGATCCGGGTGCCGTACATCCAGGGCGGCAACCCGCGCGCCTACCGGGTCGAGGTCCGTTTCCCGGATAGCACCGGCAATCCGTACCTGACCTTTGCCGCCATGCTGATGGCCGGCCTGGACGGCATCCAGAACCAGATCCACCCTGGCGATTCGTTCGACAAGGACCTGTACGACCTGCCTGCCGAGGAACTGGTGGGCATTCCCACCGTCGCGCACTCGCTGGAAGAGGCACTCAACGCCCTGGACGAAGACCGGGAGTTCCTGAAGGCCGGCGGCGTATTCACCGACGGCGCCATCGACGGCTACCTGGAACTGAAGCGTGGCGAGGTGGACTACCTGCGCATGCTGACTCATCCGGCCGAGTTCGAGATGTACTACAGCGTCTGAGCCGAACCGCCCGCCAGGCGGGTGATCACAGCTCCATGAGCCCCGCTTCGGTTTACCAAGTGGGGCTTTTTTTTGGGTATCCTCTGGCAGTATGCAGCCAGGTAACCTGATGTAATGCCCGCATCCGAAGCGAGGTCCCGGCCATGTCCGACGTTCGAACCGACCGCCCTGAACCGCCGCGCCGGCGCGCCGGCGCCCGGCCCCGTCTGGCGTCCGGCGTCATCGCGCTGACCGCCATCGTGTCGCTCGCCATGCAGCCCGCCGCCGCCGCGGCCAGCCGCATCTACAAGACCGTGGACGAAGACGGCAACGTGGTATTCACGGATCAGCCGCCGCGCCCGGACCAGAGCGGGGACGCCGTCGAACTGGAGTCCCAGAACACCTTCACGCCCGCACCCGCGGCGGAGCAAGGCGCCGAGCAGGCGGCAGCCGACAGCGAAGCCAGCGACGAGGCCGATTCCACCCCGGCCTACCGGTCGCTGACCATCACCAGCCCTGCCAACGACGAAGGGCTGCGGGAAAACGCCGGCAACGTGACCGTCATGGCGAATATCGACCCGGCCCTGGGGCCAGACCACACCCTTCAGGTATACCTGGACGGCACTCTGCGGGAATCCAGCAACGGCCCTTCCGCGCAACTGTTCAACGTCGACCGCGGCACCCACACGCTGGAACTGCGCATCGTCGATGAGTCCGGCGCCACACTGATTACCAGCGCACCGTCGGTGTTCCATCTGCAGCGCCGCTCCGTGATCAATCAACCTGCCCGTTCCCGTCCCGGCGGCTGACCCTCGGGGCCATGCGCCCCGGAGCCGCGCCCAACGCACCTTGATCGACCGCCGCCCCGGTCTGCAGGGATTCATGCACCTTTCTGGTGCGCAGGGCTGTATCATCGTAGCGCACAGGCTCGAGGGTCGGCCGCCGAAGGCTCGCCCAGGTTCGATTCGAACCTGAATATTCCTGTAGAAACAAGGCCTTGGCCTGGCACCAGGCGCTGACCTCAAGCTGCTCCAAGGGCGCACACGGGTTTGGACCGGTTTTTGCGTATCAACCGGAAACCGTTGTCCGCTGGAGCCAGGGAGGTCAACGAACTTCCGCCTATCGGGCAACTGCCAGCGGGTCCATTGCGCGCAGATGATCACCAGCCAGAGCACAATCGATGTCCTGGACCACCTGAGTACCGCCGTCATGGTGCTCGGCAACGACCTGCGCGTGTGCCATCTGAATCCCGCTGCCGAGGAACTGCTGGGTTGCAGCGATGCCCGCTCCAGCGGCTGCTTGGCCCGGGATCTGGTGCATCCCGAGGACGCCGGCATTTTCGACGGCAGCGAGATGGTCAGCCGCTCCGGTCAGTCGCTGACCACCCGGGGCATTCACTTCCGGGCCCGCGACGGCTCGGAAGTTCTCGCCGACCTGACCATCTCCCGGACGACCGCCGGCGGCTACCTGATCATCGAGTTTCAGCCCATCAATCGACTGATGCGCATCAACCGCGACGACCATGCGGTGTTTTCCCAGGAAACCACCCGCAAGCTGGTTCGCGGACTGGCTCACGAGATCAAGAATCCGCTGGGCGGCGTGCGCGGCGCGGCGCAGTTGCTGGAGCGGGAACTGGACGATTCCAATCTGAAGGAATACACCCAGGTCATCATCGACGAGGCCGACCGGCTCAAGGAACTGGTGGACCGGATGCTCGGACCCAACCGCCAGCCGGAGCCGAAGCCGGTCAACGTGCACCAGGTGATCGAACACGTGGCCCGGCTGATCCGTGCCGAGAGCCGCGGCAACATCACGTTCCGCCGGGACTACGATCCCAGCCTGCCACCGGTACGGGCCGACGAGGCCCAGCTCATTCAGGCGATTCTGAACATCGTGTCCAACGCGGCGCAGGCGCTGGAGGGGCGCCCCGACCCGCGCATTACCATCCGCACCCGCATCACGCGGCAGTTCACCATCGGCGCGCGGCGGCACCGGATCGTGCTGCAGATCGACATCATCGACAACGGTCCCGGCATTCCGGAGGACATGCTGGAGCGCATGTATTTTCCCATGATCAGCGGCCGACCGGAGGGTACCGGGCTGGGGCTGGCTATTACCCAGGCCATCATCGGCCAGCACGCCGGCATGATCGAATGCACCAGCCGGCCCGGTCACACCTGTTTTTCCGTGTTTCTCCCCCTGCCGGATGAGCAGGATGAGAAGCAGGATGAAACCGCCGACGCAGTAGAGGAACAAAAATGAATACAAGGGTCTGGGTCGTTGATGACGACCGTTCGATTCGCTGGGTGCTCGAACGGGCGATGTCTCAGGCCGGCATTCCCATCACCGCCTTTGCCTCCGCCGATCACGCCATGCATCACCTGGACGATGAGCGGCCGGTTGCCGTGATCACCGACGTGCGCATGCCGGGTATGGACGGCATGGAGTTCATCGACCGGATCCACAAGTCCTATCCCGGCCTGCCGGTGATCGTGATGACCGCCCACTCGGACCTGGAAAGCGCCATCAACGCCTACCAGAGCGGCGCCTTCGAGTACCTGCCGAAGCCGTTCGACGTGGACGAGGCCATTGCCATCGTACGCCGGGCCATCACCTTCGCCGAAGAGAGTGACGCTCCGGCCCACCTCCCGGAAGCCGAACACGGCCAGGAGATCATCGGCCAGGCGCCTGCCATGCAGGAGGTATTCCGCGCCATCGGCCGGCTGGCCAACTCCAACGTCACGGTGCTGATCCGGGGCGCCTCCGGGTCCGGCAAGGAACTGGTGGCCCGGGCTCTGCACCGGCACAGCCCCCGCGCCGACGGCAACTTCGTGGCCCTGAACATGGCGGCCATCCCCCGGGAACTGGTGGAGTCGGAACTGTTCGGTCACGAGAAAGGCGCCTTCACCGGCGCCAACAGCCAGCGGGTCGGGCGCTTCGAGCAGGCCAACGGCGGCACCCTGTTCCTGGACGAAATCGGCGACATGCCGCCGGAAACCCAGACCCGGCTGCTGCGGGTGCTGTCCAACGGCGAGTTCTACCGGGTCGGCGGCCACTCGCCGATCAAGGTCGACGTGCGCATCATCGCCGCCACCCACCAGCACCTGGAGGAGCGGGTCCAGGAGGGCACCTTCCGCGAGGACCTGTTCCACCGCCTCAACGTCATCAGCGTGCACGTCCCGACCCTGGCGGAACGCAAATCCGACATCCCGCTGCTGGCCCGTTACTTCCTGGACAAGGCGGCCGAGGAACTGGGCGGCGAGCCGAAGGTGATCCGGCCCGAAACCCGGGACTTCATGAGCGCGCTGCCGTGGCCGGGCAACGTCCGGCAGCTGGAGAATACCTGCCGCTGGCTCACGGTCATGGCGTCCGGGCGCGAGATTCACATCGACGATCTGCCGCCGGAACTGCGATCGGAGCGCGGCCTGGAACCGGAAGGCGTGGGCGGTAACTGGGAGGACAGCCTGGAGCGCTGGGCCGACGAGATGCTGAGCCAGCCGGCCCACGATCCGCTGCTGGACGTGGCGGTACCGCGGTTCGAGCGCATCATGATCCGAACCGCGCTGAAGCACACCGGAGGCCGCAAGCGGGACGCGGCCGAGTTGCTGGGCTGGGGCCGCAACACCCTGACCCGCAAGATCGCCGAACTGGAGATGACCGACCTCTAGCGCCAGATCATTACCATATCTTGATCTGTAACGGACGATCTGTAATATTACCGGAATCGATGTTGTGGTCGGTTTCGCGTAATGTCCGAGTCCCCGACGTCCCTCATTCTCGACCTGCTGCGAAGCGCCCGCTCGCGGCCGTATGCCGCCGGCGCGCTGATCGAAGCCGGCGCGCTGTTCGGCTTCTCCGAGAACACCATCCGGGTCACGCTGTCGCGTCTGGCTTCCCGCGGCACCATCGACAGCCCCAGCCGCGGCAGATATCAGCTCAGCCGCCAGACCGACGCCCTGAACGAATTCGTCGAGCGCTGGCGCCTGGGTGAAGCCCGGGTCCGGCCCTGGCAGCCGGGCCAATGGTTGTTTGCACACCCCGGCCCGGCGGCTGCCGGCAGCCACTGGGCGCTGACGGCCCTGGGTTTTCGCGCCATACGCGACGGCCTGTGGGTGCGGCCCGACAATCTGGCCCTGAGCCTGTCCGAACTGCGAACCCTGGGCGGCGGCATCGGCCTGGGCGCCGACGTGCTGCTGCTCGCGGGAATACCCGAGGGTGAGCCGGTTCCCGATGCCTGGGCCGCGGTCTGGCGGCCGGATCAACTCGGCGCCGGCTACCGGCAGACCCGGGAACGGCTGGAGGCCAGCGCCAGCGGGCTTGCCGACCTGCCGCCCGAACAGGCCCGGGTGGAGTGTTTCCGCCTTGGCGGTGAGGCCATTCACCGCCTCGCCAAGGATCCCCTGCTGCCGGCCGAGCTGGTCGACAGCAACGCCCGACGTGAGCTGTGGCAGGTCCTGCTGCGCTACGACGTGCAGGGCAAGGAAATCTGGGCGGCAGCCAGCCGCCACGAACTGAAACACATGCCGCGGCCTCAACTCGCGGCCGGTGGCTGACCGACCCCACCGAACCGAGCGCAGGAATCCGCCATGAATACCCTTACCAGCCCGCAGATCAGAGCCAACCCCAGGGACCTGTTCAGCGCAGAAGAGTTCGCCGCCATCAGCGCCCGCAGCGATCTGAAAGCCTGGTGGCTGGTGTTCTGCAACTACGCCATCGTCGCCGCCACGTTTGCGGTCATGGCGTGGTGGCCCAACCCCGTGACCATCCTCGCCGGCGTGATCGTGCTCGGCGGCCGCCAGCTCGGCTTCGGCGTGATCACCCACGAATGTGGCCACGGCACGTTGTTCAGCAGCCGCCGCCTTAACGACCTGGTGGGGGAGTGGCTGGGCGCCGCGCCGACCTTCAACAACATGAAAGCCTACATTCGCGGCCATCTGAAGCACCACCGCCTGGCGGGCACCGACCAGGACCCGGATCTGCCCAACTACCACGACTACCCCATCGAGCGCGGCCGCCTGGGGCGCAAGCTGTGGCGTGACGTGATTGGCCGCACCGGGCTCAAGCAGACCCGCTCGCTGGCTCTGGGTTTTCGCAACTTCGGCAAGCTGAAGCCCGAACAACGCCTGGCCCTGGCGCGGGGGCTGGTGGTCAACGTGCTGCTGCTGGCGATACTGAGCGCCACCGGCCATGCCTGGCTGTTCCTGGTTTGGGCCGCCGCCCTTCTGACCAGCAACCGCCTGGTGAGCCGGATCCGGCAGGTGGCCGAACACGGCGCGGTACCGGACCTGTATCACCTGGACGCGCGCCTCAACACCCGCACGGTCTACGCCAACCCGCTGGAACGCCTGATCTTCTGCCCGCTGGGGGTGAACTATCATCTCGAACACCACATGCTGGCCTCGGTGCCCATCTACAACCTGCCGACGATGCACCGGATCCTGCGGGCCAAGGGCTACTACGCCGGGGTCGAGTTCCCGCGCGGCTACCTGGAATTGCTCCGTCGGGTCACCGCACCGGCATGAGCCAGCCCCATGACCCGGCAGCGCCCGAGCACCCGGTACCGGATCAGTTCGGCGTCAACCGCTACCGCGAGGACGCCGAACTGCAGCGTCTGCTGGGCGTCTATCTGCCCGCCGAGCTGCTGGCTCATCTGACCCCGCGCCTGGAACGCCTGGGAGCGCTGGCTGGCGGCCGCCTGGACGAACTGGCCGGCATCGCCGACCGCAATCCGCCGACTCTGCAGCCGCGAACCCGGACTGGACTCGACCTGCAGCAGGTGGCCAAACACCCGGCCTATCAGGAGATGGAGCGGCTGGCTTTCGGCGAGTTTGCGCTGGCCGCCATCTCCCATCGCGACGACGTGCTGGGCTGGGACGGGCCGCTGCCGCCGGCGGTCAAGTACGCGTTGACCTTTCTGTTCGTACAGGCCGAATTCGGTCTGTGCTGCCCGGTATCCATGACCGACTCCCTGGCCCGGACCCTGAAGAAGTTCGGGGCGCCGGAACTGGTAGACCGTTACCTGCCGCGCCTCACCAGCGTCGATCCCGACCTGCTGTACCAGGGCGCCATGTTCATGACCGAGCAGGGGGCCGGTTCCGACGTGGGGGCTACCGCCACCACCGCCCGCCCCGACCCGGAGGCGCCTGGCGCCTGGCGCCTCTATGGCGACAAGTGGTTCTGCTCCAACGCGGACGCTTCGCTGGCCATGGTCCTGGCACGCCCCGAGGGCGCAGCGCCGGGACTCAAGGGCGTGTCGCTGTTTCTGCTGCCGCGGCGCCTGGAGGACGGTTCGCTGAACCGCTACCGCATCGTGCGGCTGAAAGACAAGCTCGGCACCCGGTCCATGGCCAGCGGCGAGATTCACCTGGATGGCGCGCGCGCCTACCTGGTCGGGGAACCGGAACGCGGTTTCGTCCAGATGGCCGACATGATCAACAATTCCCGGCTGTCCAACGGGGTGCGGGCCGCCGGGCTGATGCGCCGCGCGGCCAGCGAAGCGCTGCACGTGGCCCGGCAGCGCAGCGCGTTCGGACGTCGTCTGATCGACCTGCCGCTGATGCGCCGCCAGTTGCAGAAGATCCTGCTGCCCGGCGAACAGGCCCGGACCATGATGTTCCAGACCGCTGAGGTATTGGCGCGCTCCGACACCGGAGATGGCGACGCCTACCGCCTGGCCCGCATTCTGACGCCGCTCATCAAGTTCCGCGCCTGCCGCGACGCCCGCCAGGTTGCCGGTGATGCCATGGAGGTCCGCGGCGGCTGCGGCTACATCGAGGAGTGGGCCGATCCGCGGATACTGCGGGATGCCCACCTGGGTTCGATCTGGGAGGGCACCAGCAACATCGTGGCCCTGGACGTGACCCGCGCCATCCGCCGCGAGCGTTCGCTCGAGGTCCTTCAGAGCGACTGGCGCCGGCTGCTCGATGAAGCCGACCCGGCGCCCGAACTGCGGCAGAACCTGGAGCGGACCGTGCCACGAGTCGTCGCACTGGCGGAATCCGCCGCCGGCGGCGCCGAACCCCTGACCCGGCGCGCCGCGTCCGCCCTCTATCACCTGACGTCCGCCATCGCCATGACCTGGGAAGCCGCCCGGATCGGCCGGCCGGAGCGGGCCATCCTGGCCGGCCGGGTGCTGCGCCACCGACTGCTGCCCCAGGATCCGCTGGCCCTGGAGAGCGATTCGGAACCGCCGATCGACTGACTGCTTACTGGACACTTGAGCCGCCCCATCCCCCACCGGTCTCGCATGGCGCCCCCGACAATGACATGATCCCTGACGCCATGAGCGATAGCGCCCGAGACACCGCAACCTCCTACCGGATCGACGCCGGGGATCGGATCGTCGAGGTCGGCGGCGCCTGGCTGGCCTTCGCCAGGAGCAACGACGCATACAGCCTCGGCCGTGACGAGGTGCTGGGTCAGCCGATCTGGTCGTTCATCGACGGCCCGGAGGTCAGAGAAATCTACGCGCTGCTGTTCAGCGCCGCCCGCGAGCGCAATCAGGCGGTCAACGTGCCGTTCCGCTGCGATTCCGCGGACACGCGCCGTTACATGGACATGACCATCACCCCGTGCGGCAATGGCGGACTGAACATCGTCAGTACCCTGCGGCGCAGCGAACCCCGCAACAAGGTGCACCTTCTGGAAGCCGCCAACCACGACGAAGAGCGGTTGCTGCTGATCTGTAGCTGGTGCAAGCGCGTGCAGATAGAAAGCGGCGCCTGGATGGAGGTGGAAGGCGCGGTGCGCTGCATGGGACTGCTCGACGAAGGCCCGTTGCCGACCCTGAGCCACGGCATCTGCTCCCATTGCCGCAAGGTGGCCCTGGCGCGAACGCACTAGGTCCCGGCGCAAACGCGCCAGGCCCCCGCGCTCCCCCGGACTTCAGGGTGTCTCGCGGCGATAGATGATGCGGTCGTGACCTCGATAACGGCCGAACGCGGCGCTGGCGGAAGGGTCTTCCGCCCCGCTGCCCTGCCAGTCGAATTCGAGATATCCCGGGACATCCACCCTGACCCGGGTGCTGCCGTCGTTGCCGATCCCGGGTGCGGCCAGCCGGATCGGATCACCGTCATCGTCCCGCCCGTCTGTCAGCGCCGGGGCCCCCAGGAGCGCCAGCACCGAGGTCTCGCCCGGATCGAGGTTACCGCTGAAGTCGTCCAGACTCACCGCGCCCGCGGTGTACGGGGTACATTGATCGGCGTCGTGCGCCACGAACGCGGCGCCATCGAACGCCTGGGCGACCAGCGGCACCCGCAGCGGCTCCGACTCCGGACCGCTGGCGGGCAGCACCACCAGGCGGCCGTAAAACACGCCGGTCTGACCCAGAGTTCGGGCATCACAATCGCCGGCCAGGACACAGTCTCCGGAGGTCGCCGCATTACGGTCGGCAGCCCCGACGACCTGGCCGTCCACTCCGTCCACCAGCCGCAGCGCCACGTCCAGGGCGGCGAAGGGGCCATCGGGAGTCGGCGCCCGCGCAAACCACGCGGCCGCATCGTCGACCACCACTTCGCCCGCCACCCAGTCCGAGGCGGCAACCGCCAGCCGGCTGCCCAGGTCCACGCCGTCGTCAGCGGATTCCGCCGCCAGCGAAACCGCCGCCACATTGCCGGCCCCGAGCAGGCCGGCGTCATAATTCTCGGTCACCACACCGGCCGCGTTCAGCGCCTGAAGCACGTAGCTCACCCCCAGCGCCGGCTGGTCCATGTAGGTAAACGTGCCACAGCCCGGGGTAAGCGCCGCGCTCAACACCTGGTAGGACGCCGGCCGGAAGCGGCCCACCGTTGCATCCGCCACGGCTGCCGCCGGCCCGCTGCCCAGGTAGTCGCCGTCGGCAATCTCCGCAGTCAGGCGGATGCTGCCCACCTCGTCGAACGACACCACCTCGTTGCTCAGCCGGCCGGGCACCCCGGAATCGCTGAACGCAGCGCCACCGCTCACGTCACCAGCAGCGCCGTTGCGGCCTCCCAGCGGCGCCAGTAACTCGGCACTGGAAACCCGCACACTCTCCGGCGGGTCTTCGCGCCCGAAGTTCGGGGTCGGAACGCCGTTTACGGTCTGCGCTTCCACGTCCACTTCGAATGCTGCGCCGGCAGCCACGAAGGCGGGGCCGGTGGCCGTCACGGTACCGGGATTGGCCACCCCCGCGGCGCTGGCCACCCGGGTGATTGCCAGGCGTCCGGGGCGCACCACGAAGTCGTTGCTGGCGCCCCGCAGTGGGTGATCGAAGCTGGCGCCGTCCTCGACCGCCAGCCGGATGGCACCCACGTCGTGGTAGCGCACGGACACCTGCGCCTGACCGGCGTCGAACTCGATGCCCAGGCTATTGCCGGCTGCGGCGCCTTCCACCTCCGTCAGCAACGAACCGCTGTCCGGGTTCACGTGGGTGTGGCCGAATCGCAGTTGACGGGTACCCGTGTAGCTCTCGATGACCCCACACAGCGGATCATCGTCGGTCACCCCGTAGGCGGTCAGGTGCAGGAGAAAATCGGCCCCCGCCAGCTGCGGCTGCACCGGCAGCGCCAGCGGCGACGGCGGCGGGTTCGGCAGGGCTGTGCCGGTGACGGTAAAACCACTGGGCGCAAACGCAATGGGGCCTTCAACGTCGGTGTCGCGAACCTCCGGGGCCCCGCTCTGCCAGGCGGCCACGTTTACGGCCGGGCCCTCGGGGTAAGCCAGCGCCAGGCGTACGGTGCCGGCGTCCGCCGCATGAAACTGATAGGTGGCCGCGCCGTCGTCTGCAGACCCATCGACCAGGATTCCCGCCCCCTCCAGCACAGACCAGCTACCGCGGCCACTGTCCGTGGTCAGTTCGATGGTGCCGAGGTAGTCCTCCAGAACGTCGCCCACCGCATCCAGCGCGGCCACCGCCACCGGTTCGTCGAGGCAGTGGATACCGGCGCCATCGTGACTGATCCGGAAGCCGTTGGCGGTGCCGAATGGCTGTGCGCCGCAGGGCCGGGTGGCGGTCCTGGCCACGCCGATTTCGGCGCCGTTGAGCGCCACCCGGTAGACCCGGACCTCGTCGATGGCGCCGTCGAAAAAGTACTGGCTGGAACCGACCCGCTTACCCACCGCCAGCGGATCGCCGTTGGCCACCAATGTGGTGGCGGCGAAGGTGCGGCTGGCGGCTTCCGTCCCGTCCAGGTACAGGGTCAACCGGGTGCCGTCGAAGACACCGGCAACGTGCACCCAGTTGTTGGTAACGGGCAGCGCCGAACTGACTTCCCGCCGCCCGGCGGCCGTTTCGGCCCGGAGCTTGAGTACGCCACCCTCGCTGAACAATCCCATCTGGGCGCGCCCGGCGCCGCCGCCGTGCACTGATTTGGCCATGATCTGGCGGATCCCGCTCCAGTTGCGGGGGCGGACCCAGGCCATGTACGTCAGGGCATCATCGCCGTTCAGCGCCGCATGATGAGGAACCAGGACGTGATCGTCGCTGCCGTCGAAGTCGCCGTAGCGGCAGGTTCCCGGCGAACCGGGGATCGCCGGGGTCGATGCCGCGGTATCGGCGCCGCCCGCTGCCGTGCCGTTCAGCCCCAGTGCCGAATCGGCCACCTCCCCCGCTGCGCCGCGCCAGGAGGACTCGTCCATATCCAGTGCCAGCACCGGCACCCGATCCGGCGCCGTTACGTCCGCCCAGGTAGTACCGATGCGCAGCCGGTCGATGGTCACCACGTCGCCAGCGTCCAGATTGACGGCGCGAAAGCCGATCCCGGCGAACCCGTTGATGCCACTGCCGCCCACCGAAACACCGTCCTCCGGCGGCTGCGCGGACAACGTGATCGGATCGACCCAGAAGCGGAACCGGTTGTAGGCCGCCGACGGATTCCCCGCGGGCTTGCTCATGTGTCCTACCAGCAGGTAGGTCCGGCCAGGCACCAGGTCGACCCGGGTCACGTGATTGCTGGACTGGGTCCGGGCGAAGAAATCGTTGACGCTGGCGCCGGTGCCGTCGTTCATCTTGATGCCGAGGTTGGGCGCGCCACCGAATGTCGAGGTGTGGAACCAGAAGCCGAGAAAGTCGTTGTCGTTCTGGGTGCCGGTGAAGCGCACCAGCATGCTGACGTAAACGTCGCTGGCGTCGATGGTGGTTGGCATCAGCCGGGCGGCCGCCTGGTCGTGGTTGCCGGCCAGGCTCAGGGCGCGGATACCGCCGACGATCCGTTCGCCCCCGGACGTGGTGTAATTGAGCGCGTCGTCGCTGACGTCTACCACCGCTTCCACGGGCAGACCCTGACCCGACCAGGGGGCGCCGAATCCGCTGCCGGCGTCTGCCCCGTCGATGCTGCCGGATGGGTAGTCGTCGAAGCCATCTTCGGCCAGCAGCGCCGCTGCCGCCGGCCCGGCCGGCGCGGCCAGACCCAGGACCACACCCAACGCCGCCATCAGCACGGACCTCGACGTGGCGCGTCCTGTCATGGCGCCGCCCTGACCATGAGGTGACGCTCCGCCGCGATGGAACCGGCATCACAGCGGCCGGCGCTCTCCAGCGTATAGTGGGGAACCCCGGCAACCAGGTCGGACCGGCAGGTAACCCGGACGCTGCAGCCCGCCAGGCCGATGTCGTCGAGCATCCAGGAACGGTCGCTGCAGCTACCGGTTCCGGCCGGCGCGAACACCCGGTTGAGTGCCAGCTCCGCCCCCGCCTCGGCCGCCAGCCGCGCCCGCTGGGCGGTCAGATCCTGTCCGAACGCGTCATTGGCGGTCCGCACCATGCGCGCGATGGCAACACTGAGACCAGCCACCACCACCACCAGAAAAATGGCCGCCATCAGGCCGATGCCGCGCTGCCCGCGCGTAGAACCTGGCGCGATGCGATCACGGCGCATTGCGGACACTCGTCAGATGTTCGAGCCGCACCACATCGCCGCTGCGTGACAGGTCCAGATCCACGGCGACCACGGCGTTCCGGGCGAGGTTGGCGCCACCGATCCGGAACGGCGCGCCATTACCCACGTTTTCCGCCAGCAGCTCGCGGCCCGGCCGGGTTGCCGGAAGGTCGGCGGGCGCCGGCTGCAACACGGCAAAGCCATAACCCTGGTAACGATAGAGCGCATTGCCGTCGACGCAGAAGCTGACCGGGTCGGCGACCACAAAGAAACGGCGGGTCGGTGACTCGCTGGCGAACCGGTGAGGGCTGGCGAAAGACACGGTCACCTCGTTGGCGGCATCGGGCGGCGACACCGTAACCGGCGGGCTGAGAGGCCCCGGGCTGGCCGCGGCGTACAGGGTGGAATCGGGGTACACGGCGGCCCGCGCACCGGCCGGCAACGGCGGCCCGGCCAGCGGTACCGCCCTGAACTGGCTGGCGGCCGTTGCCACCGGCAGCGTCAGGTAGCGGGAAGCGGTCAGCAGGGGCACGAACTCCACACACTGGCCATTGCTGCGGACGCTGCCGGGCACGGCGCCGCGCAGTTCGCGGGACAGGCTCGCCATGGCGAAGCGGCCTTCGCCGGCGAGCTTGCCGCGGGAGACTGCTGCGCCGAAGCCCCGTCCCGAATCGCCGATGAAGCGCACCGTACCCAGAGCCAGCACCCCGAGGATCACGATGACCGTCACCAGCTCCACCAGGGTGAAACCGCCGTTCTGCCGCCGCAGCCGTCGCGCCGTCATCAGTAGTTGGCCCGCAACAGCGGAAACGCCATGGGACGCTGTCCCGGCGCGGTCACGGTGATGGTGACCAGTTTGCCGTCGGTGACGTCGTCCAGCCCGAAGCTGGTCACCTGAGCCCCGCTCAGGTAAGCCACCGACACCTGCACCCGGTAGCCGGCATAGTCGGCGCGCGGCATGCCGTCCGGGTCTACCGGCGGCATCTCGTCCAGGGCGTGGTAGTCGTCCACGTCATCGAACTCGCTGCGCGATTCGGCGTCACGGCCTACCGCCGTGCACGGCACGGCCGCCGGCGCGCAGGGGGGAACGCCGCCAACCGGCGCCGCTTCGTCGTAACGGCGCGCGGCGATCTCTTCGGCATAGGACTCCGCCAGGGCAGCGGCCTTGATCTGCCACAGGCCGTCACTCTGATGGCTGAAAGCGAACGCCAGGGCCTGACCAACGGCCAGCACCGCGACGCTGACGATCACCATCGTGAGTACCGCCTCCACCAGTGTGAATCCGGCCACGCGCTGACGGGCCGGTTCAGACACAGGCGGCGTCACTGGCGTAGCCGCTGGCATAGAGACAGATGTCCCGGCTGTTGTCGCCGCTGATGGACAACTGAAGGCCGAGTCCCGGCGAACCGGCCACCGCGCCGATGGTGATGGCGCCGACCCGGCCGGCGGCGTCGAAGGATACGGTCAACGGGGTAGTGGCATCGAGACTGGCCGCCGCGGCGCCGCTGCTGGCGGCAATGGTGGTACCGGCAGTTTCGATGAGCTGGCTTCTGATGATCCCGTCGACGTCGGTGGACACGCGGGCGCGCCAGCCTTCCGGCTCGGCGATCACGCTGAGGGTGACTACGGCGTCGTGGCGCGACGCGGCTATCTGCCGGGCCAGACGGGCTTCACTGATCAGCGCCTGAGCCAGCACCGCCGGCGCAAACAGATTCGGCGACGGCAGCCGCGCCATCGCAACCACCCCGAGTATCGACAACAGCACGATCACCGCAATCAGTTCGACGATGGTGAATCCGCCCGCGGGTGGCCTGGCAGCCGCGCGCGGGCGGTGCCTCGGAGCAACGGGCGCGGGCAGTGCGGGACGAAGTGACCGATTGCCGTCCATGCAGACGTCACCTCACGAGACCTTGGGGCGCCGGCCGGGCCGGCGCGGGAAAATCAGCTCAGCGTTTCCAGCCCGGCCACGACCGTGCCGTTGGACGAGTCGTAGGTCATGGTGTTGACGTCGTTGCCGGAAACCGGGTCGTCGGCCGTGTAGAAGAACGTGCAACTACCGGGACCCGGGGAATAAGCCACGTAGTCGAAGCCGATGCCGCGGTTGGCTACCTGGGCCAGGGTGTTGGCGGTACGCACCGTGGGACCGCCCATCTGCATGACGTTGGTGAAGATCGCTGCGCAATCGCCGGAGTTCTCCACATCGTCGCTGGCGCGGTTGGCCGTTCCGTAGGGGTACCCGAACTGGTTGTTACGCAGGTTGTTGAAGTCGGCGAACTGTGCGTCCTGCTGCCGGGCGCCTTCCGCGATCCACTGGGCATGGAACAGCGAGATGCCGGTCTGCAGCGTGCCCGTGACGCTTTCGAACGAGGCGCTGTGCGCCTGCTCGTCGATGTTGATGAAGCGCGGCAGCGCGGTGGCGGCCAGAATGCCGAGCAGGATGATGACGACCACCAGCTCGACGATAGTGAAACCCGATTGCTTCCGATCCATGGTGCTCCCTTGAACCCGTCCGTTAGGTAAGTGCCGGGCGACGGTATCCGGCCGCTGCATTCTCGGCCCGCCTCGCCCGGTCCCTTTTCGATGACTCGTGGATAAGCCTAGACGCGGACCGGGACGCTCACCCATGCGGTACATCCAGTCCGTGACCGGGCGCACGTTCCGGGTGTGAACCGTCAGCGGTTGGCCACCGACGACAGGTCCCACAGCGGCAGGAACACCCCGAGGGCCAGCACCAGCACCATGATGCCGATGGCGATTACCAGCACCGGCTCGACCGCATCGGTCAGCGCCTTGAGCTGGTAGTCCACTTCCTCTTCGTAGAAGCCCGCACATTGGGCCATCAGTTCGTCGATGGAGCCGGTCTCTTCGCCCACCGCCATCATCTGCAGCACCACCGGCGAGAACATGCCGCTGTCCTGAGCGGTCGTGGTGATCCCGGCGCCGCGCTCGATGCTATGACGCATGTCGGTGATGCGCTCCGCCATGTACTCGTTGCCGATGGCCCGGGCAATCACCGCCAGGCCCTGAGTGATGGGTACGCCGGCACGGCTGACCATGGCGAAGGTCTGGCAGAACCGGGCCAGGTTGATGCGCTGAAAGATGCCGCCAATGAAGGGAATACGCAGTTTCAGCCGGTCCCACAGCAGGCGCCCTGCGGGGGTGCGCAGGTACTGGCGCCAGGCCAGCGCCGCCCCCAGCAGCCCGCCCAGCAATAGGGACCAGTTGGCCACCATGAAGTCCGAGATGCCGATGATGAGCTGGGTCTGCCACGGCAACTCGGCGTTGAATTTGGCGAACACCTTGGCAAACGCAGGGATCACGAAAATGTTGAGAATGCCGATGGCGATGCCGATGGCGGCCAGCACGAAGGACGGATAACGGGTCGCAGTGCGGATGCGTTTGCGGGTCTCGCGCTCCACTTCCAGGTAGCCGGCAATCTGCTTGAACGCCTCGTCCAGCCGGCCGGTGTTCTCGCCGACGTGAATGACGCTGGCGTACAGCTCCGAGAAAACTCTCGGATGGCGGCGCAATGCCGACGCCATGTCGGTACCCGCCTCCAGGGTGGCGGCCACGTCCGCCAGCACCGTCTGCAGGCGCGGATTGCGGTGCGATTCCGAAAGGCCGCGCAGGGCCCGGGCCACGGAGATACCGGCCCGGCACAGACTGGCCATCTGGTGGCTGAGCAGAATCAGTTCGTCGATGCTGATGCGACGCTGCAGTACGCCGGCCGAGGCGGCTTCGGCGCGGCCGCCCGCTGCGCCGTTGCCGCGCTCCGCTACGACTTCGACGGTTTCTTCGCGCACACTCACCGGGGTGAGCCCGGAAGCCATCAGATCCCGCGCCAGGGCACCGGCGTCCGGCGCCTCACGGCGGCCGTCAACCGCCAGGCCGCGCCCGTCCCGGGCGGTGAATGCAAAGTTCGCCATGACCGATCAGTGACGAGCCTCGGGCCGTGGCGCTTCCTGCGCCGCCGCAGCCAGCAGCGGCTCGGCGTCGTTGCGCAGGTCCTCCACGTGCCCGGACAGGGCCAGCACCTCGGGCAGGGTGGTCACCCCGGCCACCGCGTAGTCCAGGGCGCACAGCACCAGGGGCCGGAAGCCGGACTGGCGCCGGGCCTGCCGGTCGAATCCAGCCGAATCGCCGGCCCGCAGGCTGTTGGCCAGGGTTTCGTCGATTTCGAGCATTTCGAACACACCAATCCGCCCGAAATAGCCGGTGTGGTTACACCGGTTACAGCCCTGACCCGCCTGGAATTCCAGGGTCGCCGCGGTCTGTTCGCCTACCACGGCTTCGAGCCAGGCCCGCTGCTGGGCGTCGGGAACGGCCGGTGCGGCGCACCGGTCGCAGACTTTGCGGACCAGGCGCTGGGCAATCACCCCCCGCAGGGAGGCAGCCACCAGATAACCTTCGACGCCGATGTCGAGCAGCCGGGTTGCGCTGGAGACGGCATCGTTGGTGTGCAGCGTCGACAACACCAGGTGCCCGGTCATGGAGGCACGCAGGGCAATCTCGGCGGTTTCCCGATCGCGGATCTCGCCGAGCAGCAGGATGTCCGGATCCTGGCGCAAGGTAGCGCGCAGCACTCTGGCGAAGTCCAGGCCGATCTTCGGCATCACCTGCACCTGATTGATGCGCGGCAACTGGTACTCCACCGGATCTTCCACCGTGATGATCTTTTTTTCCGGCGCGTTCAGTTCGTTCAGGGCGCCGTACAGGGTTGTGGTCTTGCCGCTCCCGGTGGGCCCGGTCACCAGCACCAGACCGTTCGGGCGGGTGATCAGAAACCGAAAACGCTGCAACTGTTCCGCCGGCATGCCGGCTCCGTCCAGATTGGCGTTGGCGCCGCCGTGTTCAGCCAGCCGCATCACCGCCGACTCGCCGTGCTGCACCGGCATGGTGGACAGACGCACATCGATCTCGCGGTTCTTCACCCGCACCTCGAAGCGGCCGTCCTGGGGCAGGCGCTTCTCGGAGATGTCCAGGCCCGCCATAAGCTTGAGCCGCGACACCAGGGCGCTGGCGATGCGCGTCTCCTTGATGGTCTGTTCCTGGAGCACACCGTCCACCCGCTGACGGATCCGCAGCACGTCTTCGTCCGGTTCGATGTGCACGTCGGAAGCGCGGATCTGCACAGCGTCTTCCATGATTGACTGCAGCAGCCGCACCACCGGGCTGTTGGCGTCCTCGTCAGAGGCTTCGTAGCCGAGCGAGAAGCGCTCGGTGGAAAGCTCGCCCTCCAGCTCGCTGGCGAAGCTGACGATGTCCGATGTGCGCCGGTAGGCGAGGTCGAGCATGGCCATCAGCTCGCTCTCGCGGACCACGGCCACGGCGATGGTGGCGCCGAACTGGCGGGACAGCTCGTCGTAGGCGAAGATGTCCATCGGGTCGGCCATGCCCACCACGATCTCGTCGCCGCGTGCTTCCAGCGCCAGTGCCCGGTAGCGGCGCGCGTAGGTTTCCGGCAGCCGCGACACCACCTCGGGATCCGGCGTGAACGATTTCAGGTCGTAGAACGGCGCGCCGAGCTGCTCGCTCAGGAACTCGAGGAAGCGGTCTTCCTCGATGCAGCCCATGTCGATCAGAATACGCCCGAGCTTGAGGCCCTGCTTCTTCTGCTCGACCAGCGCCTGCTGCAACTGCTCCTCGCTGATCTCGCCCTTGCTGACCAGCAGGTCGCCGATACGGATTTTCTGTCGCGCCGCCACGCCGAAGCCTCAGTCCGATCCCGCCACGGCCAGCGCCGGTCCGGCAGCGGATCGTCGGGCTGGATCGGCGGCGGCGAGGCCGGTATGCCAGCGTTCCACCGCCGGCTCCAGTGCGGCCAGGTGCCGATACAGCACGGCCGCCTCCTCGCGGTGCCCCAGGTGCAGTGCCGCCAGCGCCAACAGACCCAGGTATTCGCTGTCCCGGCGCGCCGTGCCGACCTGCGGCCGCAGCAGCGCATAGGCGGCGCCGAAGCGGCCGGCCCGCAACTCGCTCCGGGCCCGGGCCTTGGCCGCCATCCAGCGTCCGGAGGGGGCCGCATCCGCCGGCGCAACGGGAACTTTGCGCATGGTCCCGCTGACCACCGCAGGCACAGGCGCCGGCAGCACCCGCCGCACCACGACGGGCAACTGCACTTCGCTGATCTCCACCACTCCGCGCTCGGGTTCCGTCACCGCGGGGCGGACCAGCCGCTCCGTGGGCTCCTCTGTCAGCCCGGCAGGCTCGGGATGCCAGCGCCCGGACACCACGTCGCTGTGCCGGCGCAGGCCGTTCTGCAGCGCGTCCTGGTCGATCAGATCGATGTCGAAGTTGGCCGGATGAAAGACGCTGGCCGGCGCTGCCAGCAGCGGATCGCCGAGAGGCAGCATGGCATCGGCACTTTCCAGTTCGAACAGCGCCACGGTGATGGCGGCGACCCAGAGGGCCACCACGGCCGGCAGGCGCATGGCGCCGCCGACGCGGCCGAAGGCGCCCGGACGCGGATTGGCGAAGGCGGTGAGGCTGGCTTGCGAAACGTGCATGGCTCGGTTTCCGGCAGTAATCCTGGTCGATGGCGGGCGGCGGCTTTCAGCCGGGGGCGTTGAGCACCTGCTTCAGGCCTTCGACCCGATCGAGGCTGCGGCGCAGGTAGTCGCCCTGCTCCTTGCCGCCCACCACGATGGGCTTGAGCAGAATCACCAGCTCGCTCTTGATGCCGGTTCTGGCCTTCTGCTTGAACAGGTAGCCCAGGCCCGGAATACGATGCAGGCCCGGTACCCCGGCGTTGTTGTCTTCGCTGGAGTTCAGCATCAGCCCGCCGATGACGACGATCTGCCCATTGACCGCGCGTACGATGCTGTCCGACTCGCGGATCTTGCTGGCGGCCAGCGGCACCAGCTCGCCGCTGATTTCCTTGAGCTGCTCGTTGACGTCGCTCACCGTCGGATGGATGTGCAGGATCACGTCACCGGATTCGCTGATCTGCGGCGTCACGTCCAGCGCGATGCCGGAAAAGAACGGGGTCAGCTCCGGCGAGTCGACGGTGTTGATGGCACTGCCGGCGGTCACGGTGTTGGTGGATATGTCAGTCACGAAAAACTCGTCGTCCCCGACCTTGATCACCGCTTTCTGATTGTTCACCGTGGCGATCCGCGGGCTCGACAGCACCTGCACACTGCCCTGGGTTTCCAGCAGGCTGATTGCGGCCTGGAAATCCCCATAGCTGGCGCTCAGCGTGAACGCGCTGCCCAATGGATTGAAGAAGTCCCCGCCTGCGCCGGAAGCGAATGCACCGTCGGTGGAATCTTCGGCGCCGCTCGGGGCCGGCAGCGGATTGACTCCGGCCTCGTAGGACTCGCCGAAGGTGTTCCAGTTGATACCCGCCTGGAATCCGTCGCGCAGGGTGACTTCGATGACTTTGGCCTCGAGGATCACCTGCCGGTGCAGGGTGGATTCCACCCGCGCCAGGTAGGAGCGAACCGCGTGCAGGGCATCCGGGCGCGCCCGCACCACCGCCAGGCCCACCTGCGGGTTGACCACCACCTGACTGCCGGCGTCGGTTCCCACCATGGCCGCCAGGGTCTGCTGCAGTTCCTTCCAGAAGTCGGTTTCGGCGCCGGTGTTGACGATGGTGCCGACCACCCCGCCGCCGCCATTGCGGCCACTGTCGATCTCGGCATAACCGGGACCGGCGCTGACGCCGCTGTCGCCGTTGGTGTCGCTGACTTTACCGGCGCTCACCTGCATCTCGGAGCGGCCCGAGCGTTCCACGTTCAGATAATCGATCTGGAAGATCTCGGTGCGCAGCGCATCCGGATACACCTGAATCAGGCGCCCGCTGACGGTGTAGTCGTAGCCGTAGACGTTGCGCATGATCTCCATGACCTCGACCACGCTGACGTCCTTGAGATCGAGGGACACCTCGCCGTCCACGTCCGGGTGGACCACCATGTTGTACGCGGTCTCGTGCACCAGGCCACGGAAGAACTGTTGCGCCGACAGGTTGTCGACCATCAGGTCGAAGCTGGCCTCGGACAGCGCCGGCTCCCCGGCCAGCGGCGGCATGAGCGCCTCGGTCAGGGCATCCGCCGCTTCGCTGCGGCGCGCCTCCACGGCACCGTTGTCGGCGATACTCTCTTCCAGAATGGCGATGGACTCATCCACGCTGTCGGTAGACATGGCATGGTGCGGTCCCACGCTACTGCATCCGGCCAGCACCAGCGCCGCCATCGTGACGATCCACAGTCTCACATCAAATCCTCGTGGTCCGGCGCAGGGCTGCCCGCGCGCTCACTCAAGTCGGCCGGCCCGGTCCCGGCAGAGGCCGCCAACGGCCGCCGCACTGACTTGCGCACCCCACTACGGGGCATTTTCAGCACCATGCGCGATCCGTTCACACTCACTTCCACCCCTTCCGGCTCGATCCGCCAGATCTTGAGCCCGCCCCTGGACTCCCCTTCGCTCAGGCGCTGACCATCGATGACTGCAACCCGGCGCTGACTGCCGATGAGCACCGACTCCAGGGTCGGACGCGGGGCCACCGCGGTTGCACTCGCGGGCTGACCGGCGGGCCTGAGCGGCCGGGTCGGGTCGTCCACCGTCACGTTGGCGGCCACGGCGGCCGGCAGCAGGCTGATGGCCATCAACGGGACCCCGAGCCGATTACGGATTCCAGGGCGGCTAGACACCGATCCAACTCCTTTCCCGGCTCAGGGTTTCGATCTCCACGGTGACGGTAGCCAGCGGATAGTCCGCTACCTGGTAGTCCAGGCGCCGCCAGCCAAAGCGCCAGGCGCCGGCTTCGAGCTGCGCCAGGTAGGCCATGACGTCGAAGTAGCCGCCTTTCAGTTCCACCCGCAGCGGATGGCGATAGATGCGCAGCGGCGCACCCTCGTCCGCCGGTACCGCGGCGCTGCCCGGCTCAGCCGTGTGGTCGGAGGCCTCCGCCAGCGCGGACACGTCCATCGGCTCCGCCGGCAGGCTCTCGATCTTCACCAGGGTCAGTCCGGCATGACGCAGCAGTACGTCTTCCAGCAGGAACGGCATCCGTTCCGGCGCCACGAACCGGTCCAGCAGGGTGCCGAGGGAGGCATCCATCTGCCGCAGTTTTCCGTCCAGGCGGTCGCGCTCACGGCGCAGACGCTCGTTGGGATCGGTAACGGCGCCGCTCTCGAGCTGGTCGAGTTCGGAGCGGGCGCCAGCCAGGCGATCTTCAAGTTCCACCACCGACACCTCGAGCGCCCGGGTTGCCGCACTCTGCCGGTCGCCCAGCGTCACTGCCCACAGGCCCCAGGTCGCCGCCAGCAGGGTCACCGCCACCAGCGTCCGCTCACGGGCGCTCAGGGTCCGGTAACGGGCCAGCAGTCCATCGCAGTAGGCACGCAGCGCCGGACCCATCAGCCGGCCTCGTCCGCAGTGGGGCCGATGATGTCGAAGCGCAGCAGGCCCGACTCCTGAGCCTCGACTTTGAACTGATCGAAGCGGTGGCCCCGGAAACTGGTCGCCCCGGACAGGCGTTTGAGGAACTGCGGAACGTTGACCGGGGCCACGGTCTCACCGGACAACCGGATCCGGGTGCCGCCGTCGCGCAGTTCGATGTGCTGCAGCGCGAGTCCCGCAACCCGCCCCCGGGCGAGATCGCCCAGGTAGCCGGAGAAGCCGCCCTGACTGCTCTGCTCATAGTCACGCACGGCCTCGACCATGAGGCTCTGGCTGTTGAACAGGCCACGCAGGGTCTCGACTTCGCTGATCAGTTCCGGGGCCGGCTCGGTGTCCAGCGCATCACGCAGGGCATCGGCGCTGGACACCAGGGTGCGCCACTCGGACTCGATCCGGGCACTGGCGTCGGCCAGGCGCCAGGCCGAAACCTGCTGCCAGCCGGAGATGCACAGCAATACGGCCAGCAGCGCGCCCCAGGCGCTCAGCACCTGCGCCGGCGCCAGGTACTCGCGCCGGGGCCGCAGTTCTTCGACCAGCAGATTAACCTGCTGCCTCATGCCGCAGCCTCCAGGCCGGCGCCGTCACCAAGCATCCGCAGCAGCCCGCCCAGGGCCGGCATGGCGGCCGTCAGCGCGTTGCGCTCGACCACCGTGGCCTGGTTCCAGTTCACCTGCTGCGGCTCCGGGTTGTGCAGCGTCAGGTCGAACAGGGCGCCGACTTCATCCTTGAACGGGCGGATCGGCAGCGGCAGCATCTCGCCGAGATAACCGCAGACCTTATCCTGCCAGCCCTCGGTGGTTGCCACGATCAGCGCCTTGCAGGGCGGCTGCCCCATGGCGCTCTCGTAGTAGTCGATGGAGCGCTGCACCTGCAGCAGCAACCGGTCGTCGAACTCGGACCAGGCCGACTCAGAGAGATCCGCGGGCATGCCGGAGATGCGCCGGGACAGGAACAGTTCTTCACCGCGGGCCACGTTGATGATGCCGCTGGCCGCGGTGAGCCGCAGCAGGGCTACGGACCAGTCCGGCTCCGGGTACAACCACAGCGACAGGTTGCGCAGCGCCAGTTCGGCAACGTCGACGCTGGCAATCTGCAGACCGGCCAGGTGGGTACGTTCGACGATGCGCGCCAGTGTCTCGCGGCGGATGGCGGCGACGAAAACCATGGCCCGTTCCCGGCTGGCGGACTCCGGCAGCGGAAAGGCGTCCACCACCGCCTGTTCGGGGGGGTAGTCCAGGGTGTCCTGCAGCCGCCAGCGCACCGCGTCGCGGAGTTCGTCGTCCGGGACCGGCGGGCGCTCGATCAATGTCAGCGAATACAGTTCGGGGGCCAGCACCAGGTTGCAGGGTGTACGGCCCAGGCCCAGATGGCGGCTCTGTTCGGCCAGGGTAGCGGCCAGGTCGTCCGCTTCGGCCAGCGGGTCGGCGCGCAGATCCACGGCGATGCGCTCGCCTTCGGCGCGGCCATGGGCAACCGCCACGCTGCGCGGCGAGACATAAATCGACGCGGCCGGCCGGTTACCCGACCCGCGTTTATCTCCCCAGCCTGACAGCCAGCGACCCAACATCCCTGTCGTTGCTCCGAACAAGTGCTCAATTCAGTATAGAAACGATTCCTGGCACTGCTGCTGGACCCCGCAAATGCTGCTCCACGTCGCCCTGTACCAGCCGGAGATTCCCCCCAACACCGGCAACATCATCCGTCTGTGCGCCAATACCGGCGCGCACCTGCATCTGGTCGGGCCACTGGGGTTCGAACTGGACGACCGACGCCTGAGGCGGGCCGGGCTGGACTATCACGAGTGGGCGCGGGTGCAGCGTCACGCCAGCCTGGGGGACTGCCTGAGTGCGGTGCAGCCGGCGGCGGTATGGGCGTTCTCTACCCGGGCCAGCCGCAACTACGCCGAGGCGTGCTTCGGCGCCGGCGACTTACTGCTGTTCGGGCCGGAAACCCGCGGACTGCCCGACGAGGTGCTGGCCGGGCAACCGGCCGAGCGGCGACTGCGCATTCCCATGGACGAGGGCTCGCGCAGCCTCAACCTGTCCAACGCCGTCGCCGTGGCGGTCTACGAGGCGTGGCGCCAGCAGGGCTTCGGTTGACCGCGGCCGAGGGCCGCGCGGGTCAGTGTTGCTGCGGTGGGGTGGCCTGGGCCTGCTGCTTGCGCATGGCTTCGGCGAACAGCGCCTCGAAATTCACCGGCGCCAGATGTACGGCGGGGAAGCCGCCTTTGACCACCAGCGAGTCCACCGCCTCGCGCAGGTACGGGAACAGGGTTCCCGGGCACAGGGTGCCCAGCACCCGCTGCAGGTCCGCACCGCCGACCCCGGAGATCTGGAATACGCCGGCCTGCTGAATCTCCACGATGTACGCGGTCTTGCCGCTGTCGTTGTTGGCACGCAGCGTGGCGCTCAGCACCACCTCGAAGCGGCTTTCGCCGAGATTGGTGGTCCGGGTGTTGATGTCGAGCTGGAACTCGGGTTTCCACGGCTCGGCGAACGTGGCCGGCGTGCGCGGGCTTTCGAAGGATGCGTCCTTGAGATAGATGCGCTCCAGCAACAACTGGCCCTGGCGCTGGCCACCCGCGGCCCCGGGCTGATTCGGCGTACTGTCCTCGGACATCCGTTACCTCTCGAATTGTCGTCTGAAGTCGACTGAAAAGCCGGCCCGCGCCCCCGGTCGGAAGCGGCGCGCCAGCCTGGCGGATGCTACCGTGTGGTCAACCCTTGACCACCGGCAGGCTCTGGTTGCGCCATTCGGTCATGCCGCCGGTGAGCCGGCTGACGTTCTCGAAGCCCTGTTTGCGCAGCAGCGTGCCGGCAGCGCCGGCGTTCTGCCCCATGCGGCAGGCAACCACGATGGGCCGGTCCCGGTACTTCTTCAACTCGTCGAGCCGGCTTTCCAGATTGGCGTTGGGTATGTTCACCGCTTCCACGATGTGCCCGGCCTGAAAATCCTTACGCTCGCGGATGTCGAGCACCACGGCGTTGTGCCGGTTGACCATGTCCACCAGCTCCTGCGGGCTCACCGAGCGGCCGCCGCGGCGGGTCTCGTTGCGCACGAACAGCACCAGCAGAAGCACGAAGGCACCCACCAGAAAGGGATGGTTGGCAATGAACTCGAAGAATTTTTCCATACAGGGACTTGTTTTGCGGCTGAGGGGAGCCGATCCGGGCGGTCGAACAGGCGGCCCGGCGGCAGAACCGCGCGATTATACACACCTGCCGGAGCAGCCGAACCCGGGGCCCGGCCTGCTGGAAACCGGCGCCAGTCTGCTAGAATTCACGGCCTTCCCCCAGGGCGCGAATTCATGAAGGAAACGACCCTACTGGTCATACTGGACGGCTTCGGTTACAGCGAATCCAGCGAACACAACGCCATTGCGGCAGCCGCAACCCCGAACTGGGACCGGTTCTGGTCCGGACGGCCGAACACCCTGATTTCCGGCTCCGGCGACGACGTCGGCCTGCCCAGCGGGCAGATGGGCAATTCCGAGGTCGGGCACATGAACCTCGGCGCCGGGCGGGTGGTGTACCAGGACCTGACCCGCATCAACCGGGCCATCGAACAGGGCGAATTCTCCCGCAACCGGGCTCTCAACCGGGCGTTCGACCGGGTCGGCAAGAGCGGCGGTGCCCTGCATGTCATGGGCCTTCTGTCTCCCGGCGGGGTGCACAGCCACGAGGATCAGATTTTCGCCTGTCTGGAAATGGCCGCCGCCGCGGGCGTGGGCCAGGTATACCTGCATGCGTTCCTGGACGGCCGGGATACGCCGCCGCGCAGCGCCATGGCGACCCTCGAGAAAGCCCAGGTACTCTGCGCCCGGCTCGGCAACAGCCGGGTGGCCTCCATCGTCGGCCGCTATTTCGCCATGGACCGGGACCGCCGCTGGGACCGCGTGGAACGGGCCTACAACCTGCTGGTGCGCGGCGAAGCGCCGTTCCATGCAGCCAGCGCCGTGGCGGCCCTGGAGCAGGCCTACGCCCGCGACGAAAACGACGAGTTCGTTCAGCCCACGTCGATTCACGCCGAGGGCGAACTGCCGGTGCGGATCAACGACGGCGATGCCGTGGTGTTCATGAACTTCCGCGCCGACCGGGCGCGGCAGCTCACCCGGGCCATGATCCAGCCCGACTTCGCCGACTTCGCCCGGCGTTCCACGGTGGCGCTCAGTGACTTCGTGATGCTGACCCGCTACGCCGATGACATCGACACCTCATGCGCCTTCGAACCGGCGGTGCTGACCAATACCCTGGGCGAATACCTGTCCGGCCTCGGCCGCACGCAGCTTCGGATCGCCGAGACCGAAAAGTACGCCCACGTGACGTTCTTCTTCTCCGGCGGCCAGGAAGAGCCCTATGCGGGCGAACAGCGCATTCTCATTCCGTCACCCAAGGTCGACACCTACGATCAGTGCCCGGAGATGAGCGCCCGCAAGGTCACCGACGAACTGATCAGGGCCATCGAATCCGGGGCCTATGACCTCATCGTCTGCAACTACGCCAACGGCGACATGGTGGGCCATACCGGCATCTTCGAAGCCGCGGTCAGCGCGGTTGAGACTCTGGATCAGTGCCTGGGCCGGCTGGCGGTTGCCATCGAAGCCTGCGGCGGCCAGATGCTCATCACCGCGGACCACGGCAACGTCGAGAAAATGCAGGACCTGACCACCGGCCAGGCCCATACCGCCCACACCTCGGAACCGGTGCCGCTGGTGTACATCGGCCCCCAGGGCGTGGAATTCCGCGATGGCGGTACCCTGGCGGACGTGGCCCCGACCCTGCTGACGCTGATGCATCTCGAAACGCCCGGCGAGATGACCGGGCGCTCCCTGGTGCACCTTCAGGAACGACAGTCTGCCTGACCCCTTTCATAAACGCCGCCAGAGCCGCCGCGCCGCCCGGCTGGCGGCCGGCCTGCTGCTCGCCGTGGCGGCCTGCCTGGTCATCGCCGGGCCGGGCCGTGCCGCCGCCGGGGCCGCTGCCGAGGCCGCTGCCGAAGCCGAAGCCGAAACTACCGCCGCGGAACTGGCGGACATCACCGAACGTCTGAACGACCTCAGTGTCTGGTTCGGCAGCGCCGAGCGTAAACGCAACCAGTGGCAGCGCGAGATCCAGAGCAGCGACCGGGAAGTCGCCCGGCTCAGCCGGGCCGTGGACACGGCAGCCGAGGCCCTGGCGGAAACCCGCCGCCAGCTCGCCGAGCTGCGAACCGAACGGGAACAGCTCGACGCCGAGCGCCGCCAGCAGGCCGAGCGGATCGGCGAGCACATCGGCTCCGCGTACCGCATGAGCGGCCAGGACTTCATCAAGCTGGTGCTGAACCAGGAATCTCCCGAGACCCTGGAACGGATGCTGCGCTACCACCGCTATTTCAGCGCCGCCCGGCTGGAGACGCTGGATGCCTACCGGGCAACGCTGGCCCGCCTGGAGGCCAATCAGGCGGAACTGGAGGCGGCGGCCGACGCAGCGACCCGGCGCGAACAGTCCCTGCGCGAAGAGCAATCGGTGCTGGTGGCGGGCCGTGACGAACGCCAGGCGCTGCTCGACCGCCTGGCCGCCGAAGCGGAGGACAAGGAGGCGCAGCGGGCACGCCTGGAGAGTGACCGCAACCGCCTGGAAGAACTGCTCGCCGAACTCAGGCGCCGCGCCCAGACCCTGGACGGCCGCGCTTTTGCCGGACGCAAGGGCGCCCTGCCCTGGCCCCTTCAGGGCCGGGTCACCAATGCCTTCGGCCAGCCCCGGGCCCAGGGCCGGCTGACCTGGCACGGGCTGCTGGTGGCCGCCGACGAAGGCGCGCCGGTACGGGCCGTATTCCGCGGCCGGGTGGTGTTCGCCGACTGGCTGCGCGGATTCGGGCTGCTGACCATCGTCGACCACGGCAGCGGCTACATGACCCTCTATGGCCATGCCGACGCTCTGGCCAAGAAACCGGGCGACTGGGTGGAGAGCGGCGAAGTCATCGCCCGCGCCGGCAGCAGCGGCGGGCTCGGCACGACCGGCCTGTATTTCGAGGTCCGCCACGACGGCAAAGCTGCCGATCCCATCGTCTGGCTGGCCAGGCGCTGAGGAATCCGCCGCCCGCACCGGGTACTTCTGCGGGGTCATGGAGCACGCCCGGGTCATGTACGGGACGCCGATTCGGTGCCAGACTTCCGCCATGAGTCTGCGTCCACTCACCCTCGTCGGCATCGTGATCAGCATGGTCACCGGCATTGCCCTGGGCATCATGGCCTACCGGTCGTGGCTCGAGCACGAGGTTCGAGGCAGCCACGCCCGGGCCATCGACGAGGTGCTGGACCGGGTGGAATCCAGCTACGTGACCGACGTGAACCGCGACGAACTGGTGGCCAACGCCTTGCGGGGCATCCTGGAGAACCTGGACGAGCACTCCCTGTATCTCGATCCCGGGGCCTACCACGAGCTGCAGGCCGAGACCTCCGGCCGCTTCGGCGGCATCGGGATCGAACTGGGCATGGTGGACGACTACTTCACCATCATCGCCCCCATGGACGACACTCCGGCGGCCGCTGCCGATCTGCGCTCCGGCGACCGGCTGATCGAGGTAGACGGGCAGTCGCTGCGCGGCCAGCGCCTGCTCGAAGTGATCGGCAGGCTGCGCGGCGAGCCGGGCAGCGACGTGCGGCTGCGCATCACCCGGGATGGGGGCGCCCGGGACATCACCGTGACCCGGGCCCTCATCGAGACCGACAGCGTGGCCTCGCGGCTGCTGGAGCCGGGCCTCGGCTATGTCCGCATCTCGCAGTTTCAGGTCGGTACCGGCCCCGCCTTCGAAGCCGCCATCGACGACCTGGCGCAACGCTCCGGCGGCCGCCTGAAGGGACTGGTGCTGGACCTGAGGGACAACCCGGGCGGCGTACTCCAGGCTTCGGTGGCGGTGGCCGACGCGCTGCTGGAAAAGGGTATGATCGTCTATACCGAAGGCCGGCGGCCGGCCAGCCGGCATACCTATCGCGCCACCGCTGGCGATGCCCTGGGCGACGCGCCGCTGGTGGTGCTGCTCAACGGCGGCTCGGCCTCGGCGGCCGAGATCGTGGCCGGCGCCCTGCAGGACCACCGCCGCGCCATCGTCATGGGCACCCGCAGCTACGGCAAAGGCTCGGTACAGTCGGTGATGCCGGTTACCGGCGATCAGGCCATCAAGCTCACGACCGCCTACTACTACACGCCGAACGGCCGCTCCATCCACGAGGCCGGCATCGAGCCTGATCTGGAGCGCGCCCGTGGCGACGAATCCGACGATGCATTCGACGCCCGTCTGCTCGGCGACGCGCTCGGACTGCTCAAGGAGCAGGCTGGCGAACGGCTCCAGGCGCGGGCCCGCTGAGCGGCGCCCCAGGGGCGCCGGCTAGCCACGTATTCAGCTCGTCAGAGCCTGACCATGGCAACGGTTACGGGCGCGCCGCGCCAAGGTAGCGGCTGCTGTCACGAACACGTATGCTGTCCGACAAGGTGCCGGAAACGGCGATAAAAGAAGAACAACCGGGACGCACACGCTTCGCATGAGGCCGGTACTTTTTGCGATCGTGGCCTGGCTCCTTGCCGGCCCCGCCAGAGCCTCGGACCTGGTCATCGTGATGGATGATCTGGGCTACAGCCTGCCCCGCGCCGAACAGGTGCTGGCACTGCCGGCGCCGGTGACCCTGGCGGTATTGCCCTTCGCACCGGACACGGCGGCCATCGTCGCCCGGGCCCGCGCCAGCGGCCACGAGATCATTCTCCATCAGCCCATGGAACCCCTGCCCGGTACCGCCGCACCGGCCCACACCGGCCACGAGCGCGGCACCCTGACGGTCAGCATGTCGGCGGAACACTTCGAGGCCGCCATGGACGCGGCGCTCAACGCCGTCCCCGGCGTGGTGGGAATCAACAATCACACCGGCAGTCTCCTGACCCAGGACCGAACGGCCATGGGCCGGCTGATGCGCTACCTCAATGGCCGCGGCCTGCTGTTTCTGGACAGCCGCACCACGGCGGCTACGGTGGCATACTCAATGGCTCAGGAGGCCCGGGTACCGGCCCTGGAGCGGGACGTCTTTCTGGATCACGCGCAGGACCTGGCGTCCATGACCCGGGAGTTCGACCGGGCCCTGGCCACGGCCCGCGAGCAGGGCCACGCCATCGTCATCGCCCATCCCCATCCGGAGAGCATCGATTTCCTGCGCCAGGCCCTGACCGGCCTGCCGGCGGACCTGGGACTGATTTCGCTACGGCAACTCAGCCAGCGGCTTCGTCCAGCAATGCTTGCCCGGCGCGAAAATCCAGCGTCCCCGCATAAATCGCTCGGCCAGTAATGGCGCCGAGCAGGCGCCCGCTGGAACCGGCAAACGCCTCGGACAGCGCCTGCAGATCGTCCAGCCCGGCCACGCCGCCTGAGGCGATCACCGGCACGCCGGCGGCCTCCGCCAGCGTCACGGTGGCCTCGACGTTGACCCCGGTCAGCATGCCGTCCCGGTCGATATCGGTGTAGACGATGGCGGCGATGGGCAGCGCACTCGCCCAGCGCGCGAATTCCACCGCGGTGCGCGACGAGGTCTCGTCCCAGCCGGCGGTGGCCAGTTGTCCGGCCCGGGCATCCAGGCCGAGAATCACCCGCTGCGGATGCGCCGCCGCCACCTCCTCCAGGAACGCCGGCTCTTCGATGGCCCGGGTCCCGACGATGGCCTGGGCAACCCCGGCGTCCAGATAGGCTTCCAGGACTTCCCGGCTGCGGATACCACCGCCCACCTGCACCGGCACTTCCGGCACCGCGGCGGTAATGGCCGCAATCAGGTCGCGATTACGCGGTTCACCGGCAAACGCGCCGTCCAGGTCCACCAGGTGCAGGCGCCGGCAACCGGACTCGGCCCAGTGCCGGGCCACCGCCACCGGATCCTCGGAAAACACCGTGACGTCGCTCATGCGGCCCTGCTTCAAGCGCACACAGCGGCCGTCCTTGAGGTCGATGCCCGGGATCAGCAGCATGGCGTGCTCCGGCGCGGAATCGGACCGCCGGCGATCACAGTGAACCCTTGGTCGAGGGAATCTGCCCGCCCATGCGCGGGTCCGGCTCCACCGCGGCCCGCAGTGCACGCCCGAACGCCTTGAACACGGTCTCGGACTGGTGGTGGGCGTTTTCGCCGCGCAGGTTGTCCACGTGCAGTGTCACCTGGGCGTGGTTGACGAACCCCTGGAAGAACTCGCGCAGCAGGTCGACATCGAAGTCACCGATGCGGGCGCGGGTGTAGTCCACCCGGTAGGTGAGACCGGGACGGCCGGAAAAATCGATCACCACCCGCGACAGCGCCTCGTCCAGCGGTACGTAAGCGTGGCCGTAGCGGCGGATGCCGCGCTTCTCGCCAACCGCCCGGGCCACCGCCTGGCCGAATACGATGCCCACGTCCTCGACCGTGTGGTGCGCATCCACCTCCAGATCACCGCTGGCCTTGAGATTCATGTTCACCAGGCCGTGCCGGGCGATCTGCACCAGCATGTGGTCGAAGAACGGCACCCCGCTGTCGAGGCTGGCGGTGCCGTCGCCGTCCAGATCGATGTCGAGTTCGATCTGGGTTTCCTGGGTATCGCGTTTGATGCTGGCGGTTCGGCCGCTGCTCATGTCCGGTTCCTGGCGTCCAAGCGCGCTTGAAAACGCGGCAGTATACGAGCGCTACCGCCGTCTGTCCCGGACCTTGGGCCCGGCGGCCTTCCGCCTCAAAGGCGGGCCATGAGGTTGCCGTAGGGCAGGAAGCGATTGTCGCTGTGGGCCCGGATCCAGGTGGTGAGGTCGGCCGGATAACCGCCGCGCCGGCGCAGTTCAGCGGCCAGTGGAATCACCGGCGACGCGTCCCCGGCCTTCCAGGCCGACCAGTGGGACTCGCCCAGCGTGAACAGCCGGATCAGCGCAACGAGCTGCTCGTCCTCGAGACTGGCCGAGGCCGCCGCCCAATCAGCGCCCGCGGCAGGATCGTGCCGGGCCACCGCCGCCAGTTCGGCGGCGCTCTCGGCGTCCAGCCCAGCCCCCGGGGTAGCGGACTGTACGGCATCGCCGCCGGCGGCCGCCAACAGCCGCGCCAGCACCGCGGCGTCGAGCGTCACGCTCGGGCGCGACGGGTCGTAGCTCTCGACCGTCATGGGCCTGCGCTCGTCGTTTCCATCAGGGTGTTCACCGTCACGTTCTGCCTGTCCGATCCGGCAATTGAGCACTTCACCTTACATTGCAGATACAAAAGGTTCATCTGGATATGGTCCAATTACCGGCGTTGCAGGGTGGCGCCAAGTCCGCCCGCAGAGACACTTGAAACCTTGCGATCGGCAGTCATGCAAACCAACAGAATCTTCCAAGGGGACGACGAGCAGTGGTACTTCCACGTTCGCGGCAACCAGGCCGTGGGTCCGTTCGGATCCGCCCAGGCTGCTGAACTCGGCCTTGGCGAACATGTGAAAACCTGCCAGCGTCGCGTCGATCTCACTGTTCCGTCGATTCCGTGGCCGCGCGGCTGGACTCCTGGCCGGTTGTTGCGCAAAGCGGCCGCGGCTCCGCGGCACAGCTGATCGATCCCGCCGGTCCGGCCTCCCGGACCGGCCAGTTCAGACCGGATCCTGACCGGATCCAGCCCGGAACCCGTGGGCGCCACCGGCACTGTACGTCCCACCCCGGGACGGCACAAGCCGGCGTTTTCGTGGCCCTGCCGATTCCGTTACTCTGCGGCACCGACGTAAACTGCGGCTTCTGATTCATCATGACCCGCCTCCTGCGCATCGCCTCAGGCACCCTGCTGGTTGTGCTGAGCCTTGCGGTTGCGGCCGCCGCCTGGCTGTTGCGCGACCCCAACCGGTTCAAGCCCCCGCTGGAGGCCGCCATGAGCCAGCGCCTGGGCATGGAGGTGCACATCGGCGGCGATCTGGATTGGCGCCTGTGGCCGCCGGTGACGCTATCCGCCGAGTCCCTGTCCACTGACTACCGGGGCCAGTCGTGGCGGGTTGGCCGCATTGCCTTGCAGGTGAATCCGTTGGATCTGATGCAGGCGGCCGAGCACTGGGAGATCGATACGGTGGCCCTGGAGACCGTGACCATGGGGGCTCCGGAGCCGGTCATGGAAGTGACAGAGGCCACCGTAAGCGGCCTGGCCCTCAACCAGCCCATCCACGTCACCGCCAGGGTCGACCTGAACCGGGCGGACCATACCGAACCCTTGACCCTGGCCGTGGACGGCCACCTGCTGATCGAACCGGCCCGCGCCACACTGACCCTGAAGGACACCCACCTGACCAGCGACGCCGTGCAAGGCACCTGCAATGCCGCGTTGTGGCCCCTGGCCGGGCTGCCGGCCCCGGCCGCGCAGGACGATGCCCTGGTGCCGGCCGCGCTGTTCCTCAATGCATCCTGGCAGGGGCACTGCGAACTGAGCCGCCTGGGCATGGGCGCCGCGCAGATTTCCGGAGTCAGCCTGAGCTTCGACAACGGCGCCGGCGACAGCCGCCTGCGTGCCGAGGCGCCGGCGCTGTTCGGCGGCAGCGGCAGCGCGGAACTGCGTCTGGACGTCCGCCAGGCGCCGCTGCGCTGGTCCCTGCGCCCGACCCTCGACAACGTCGATCATGCCGGCCTCGCCCGGGCCCTGGACACCGAACCGCTGTGGGCTGGCCCGCTGTCCCTGGACGGAGAGCTGCGGGCCACCGGCAACAGCCGCCAGGGTCTGATCGAAACCCTCGGCGGTGAGCTGCGGCTGGACGGTGGCCAGGGTCGGATCGACATCTCCACCCTGCGCCGCAACCTGCTGGCGGTGGCTGACCTGGTGGGTGATGCCGACCGCATCCGCGCCTGGCCCGAGCGCTGGGACTACCAGCGCCTGACCGCCACCTGGCGCCCCGACGGCATCGACCATCGGCTCACGGGCGTGCTGGACAACGTGGACCTGAACGGCGGCGGCAGCTACCGCCCGGACCGCGACCGCCTCGACCTGCGATTCGACCTGACTGTTGCGGACGACCCGGCGCGCCCGGGCTTCGACGTCAATCCGTTGCTCTACGACCTGCCGGTGCCGCTGCGCTGCGGCGGCCGGCTGGAAGCCGCCGACTGTGCGGTGGACGAGGCCGCGGCCCGCCAGGTGGCCGCGGCGGCGCTGCGCGACGACGGTTCGGCCCTGCGCACCCGCCTGGAGCAGCGCATCGACCAGGAGGTCCCGCCAGCCTATCGCGATGCGGCCCGCTCCCTGCTGGACCTGCTCGGCACCGCGCTGGAGGAAGATTCCGTCAGTTCCGGTGACGGCCCGTGATGGCGGACTGGTTCGCCGAACGGGTGCTGGACTGGTTCGACCGCCACGGCCGTAAGGACCTGCCGTGGCAACGGCCCATCGACCCGTACCGGGTGTGGGTGTCCGAGATCATGCTGCAGCAGACCCAGGTGACCACGGTCATTCCCTACTTCGAGCGCTTCATGAGCCGATTCCCGTCGGTACGCGACCTGGCCGATGCGCCGCTGGACGCGGTCCTGCACCAGTGGACCGGCCTCGGCTACTACGCGCGGGCGCGGAACCTGCACCGGGCCGCCGGCCAGGTGTTGTCCGATCACGATGGGCGCCTGCCGCTGGATCCGGCGCTGCTGCAGGATCTGCCTGGTATCGGCCGCTCCACCGCGGCGGCCATTGCCGCCATCGCCGGCGGCCAGCGGGCCGCCATTCTGGACGGCAACGTGAAACGGGTGCTGGCCCGGTTTCACGCCGTAGCCGGAGATCCCGGCCGCAGCGCCGTGCTGAAGACGCTGTGGAGTCACGCGGAGCACCATACCCCGGAGCAACGCGTGGCCGACTACACCCAGGCCATCATGGACCTGGGTGCCACCCTTTGTAGCCGCAGCAAGCCGCGCTGCGAAGCCTGCCCGGTGGCGGCCCGCTGCCAGGCCCTGGCCACCGATGCGGTGGCTCGGTATCCGGGGCGCAAGGCGCCGAAGCACAAACCGGTGCGGGCCGCACGGTTGTTCATGTTGCGTGACCCGGACGGGCGCTTCCTGCTGGAGCGGCGCCCGGACGGCGGCATCTGGGGCGGCTTGTGGAGCCCGCCGGAGCGGCCGGCCGACACCACACCGCCGGCCTTGTGCCAGGAACTCGGGGTCGAACCGGCGAGCCCCGGAATCCGCTGCGAAGCGCCCTTCCGCCACACCTTCACCCACTTTCACCTGGACATCGAACCGGTGTACCTGGACGTGCGCCCTGCCGCGGTAACGGATCGGCCGGACCTGTACTGGTACGATGCGGCGGGAGAGGCGGCCATCGGTCTGTCGGCACCCGCCGCCAGGCTACTGGCTGCGGCAGCGCCGCAACATTCACCAGCAGCGAGCAACGGATCAGAGTCGTGACCAGAACGGTACATTGCCGACGTTATCAGCGGGACATGGAAGGGCTCGAGGCCCCGCCCCTGCCCGGCCCCAAGGGTCAGGAGATTTTCGACACGGTGTCGAAGCAGGCCTGGCTCGAGTGGCAGAACCTGCAGACCATGCTGATCAACGAGAAGCACCTGAATCTGCGCGACCCCGAGGCGCGCAAGTATCTGTCCGAGCAGCGTGAGCGCTTTCTCGACAACGAGCCCGTGGACCGGGCCGAAGGCTACGTGCCGCCGGAGCCCCACTCCTGAACCTCGACCTCGAACGCAGCATCCCGTGGATTCAGAAGAACGGGATCGGCATCCAGATCATGGAAACCCTGGCGGTGGGGGCCATCCTTACCGCCTTCGCCATCGAACTGGGCGCCAGCAATTTCCTGATCGGGCTGCTGGCGGCCATTCCGCACCTGTCGCAGCTGGCCCAGCTACCGGCGATGTACACGGTGGATCGGGCCCGCTCGCGGCGCGCCGTATACACCTGGTCCGGCTACGTGGCCCGGCCCATGTTCCTGGTGATCGCACTGACCGTGTTTCTGCCCTCCAACGAGCTCGCACTGGCGGTGATCGTGACCGCGTTCACCCTCCGCTACCTGGCCGGCGCCTACCTGTCCTGCGCCTGGAACTCGTGGATGCGCGATCTGGTGCCGGACGAAGTCATGGGCCGGGTGTTCGGCGAGCGCCAGAAGAAGATGATCGGCATCGGCATGGTGGTCAGCCTGATAGCCGCCGGATTCATCGACCTGTGGGGCCGCTTCGTGCCCTATCCCCAGAGCTGGGCGTTCGCCATCGTTTATACGCTGGCGTTCTTCGGCGGTATGTACGCGGTGGTGACCTCCCGCCACATCAGCGACGTGCCGGCCCGGGTCCACGAGCACAGCACCGACATGCTGACCCGTCTGCGCGAACCGTTCCGGCACCAGAATTTCCGCCGCCTGATGATCTTCCAGGGAAGCTGGAATTTTGCGGTGAACCTGGCCGCCCCCTACTTCACCGTGCACATGCTGCGCACCATGAACCTGGATCTGGTGGTGGTCATTGCGCTGGCCACCCTGTCACAACTCGGCGCCTACTTCACCGTTACCCATTGGGGCGACATCGCCGACCGATTCAGCAACAAGGCGGTGCTGCGGGTATGCGCGCCGCTGTTCATCAGCTGCATCTTTCTGTGGACGTTCACCACCATGCCGGACGTGCACGTCCTGACCTATCCGCTGCTGATTCTGATTCATGCGGCCACGGGCCTCGCCAACGCCGGGGTTACTCTGGCATCCGGTAACATCTCCCTGAAGCTGGCGCCCAAAGGCAACGCCACCGCCTACCTGGCGGCCAGTTCCATGGTCAATGCGCTCGCCGCGGGAACCGCAGCCATGGCGGGCGGCCTGACGGCGGATCTGTTCGCCTCCAAGGAACTGTCGCTGATTCTGCGCTGGCACAGCGAACGCGGCGCCACCGAGTTCAGCGCCCTGGACTTCACCCACTGGGACTTTTTCTTCTTCTTCGCCACCGGCATCGGCATGTACGCCCTGCACCGGTTGTCGCTGGTGCAGGAAGAAGGCGAGGTGCACGAGAGCGTGGTGCTGGATCACCTGCGCGCCGGCGCCCGCCGCACCCTGCGCAACCTGTCCACGGTTGCTGGTCTGCGCGCCAGCACCGACTACCCGTTGGACCGGCTCATGGACGACGCAGCGCCGCCCGACCTCCCGGAGTCGCCGCCCAACCCGGATGACGACCGACCCGAGGGGTAATCGCACCCGGGTTGCGGCACAATGGACCGTATCCGCCAGCAACGAGTCGTTGCCATGTTGCGCGCCGCCGCGCTTCGACGCTGCCGTCCCGAATCGTCACGGCGCCTGGCCCGGTCCAGCGCCGTGCTGTGCGCCGCGCTGACCGCCTTGCTGCTGCAGAGCCTGGCGCCGCCCGGCTACATGCACGGCAGCATCGAGTCCGGCTGGCCGGTGATGCTGTGCCCGGAGGGGCTGCCTGCGGGTTTCCTTGCTTCCGTCCACGGGCATCACGAGCATCATCTCCACCACGACGACTCGAGCACCCGCGAAGCGGGACTGAGCGAGCACTGTCCTCTGGGCGGTGTGCTCGATCACGCCGCACCGGCGTTGCCGGCCACAGTGAACGCGGACGTTGCGGTCACTCAACCCTCTTCGGTCAGCCACTACACCGCGCCCCGGCTCGCTCCGAGGCTCCGCGCCAATCACACCCGGGCGCCGCCCATTCCCGCCTGAACCCGGGCGGCTGCCGCCACCCGATCACAGCCTGCTCGAGACTCGCCGCGACGATCCGCGGTGTCATGCATTGCAATACGGGAATTGACATGATTCTGACCAGAACGATACCGATCCTGACGGCCGGCGCCCTGCTCGCGGCACAGCCGTCGATGGCTGCCACAGCGGTGGCCGTCACAGCGGTGGCCGTCCGTCACAGCGGTGGCCGTCACAGCGGTGGCCGGCAGCGCGCCAATCGAAGAAATCCACGTCGTCGCCGAAGCCGACACCCGGCGCTACGAACTCGCCAGGACCCTCGACATCACGCCGGACTCCGCCGTCATTCTGCGCAAGGCGGTGGGCGCCAACGTGAACAGCAACGGTCCCCTGACCGGCATGGCCCAGTACCGCGGCATGTCGCGGATGCGCATCGCCAGCCGGATCAACGGGCAGACCATCAGCCCCGGGGGACCCAACTGGATGGACCCACCGCTGTCCTACGCACCGGCGGCACATCTCGATTCCCTGGAAGTTCACCGGGGGATTACGTCGGTGAGCGCCGGCATGGAAACCATCGGCGGTGTGGTCGACGCCACCACCTGGCAGGGCGATTTCGCCGAGGCGGGCACCTCCATCCAGGGACGGCTACGCGCCGGCGCCAACGAGGTGAACGATGGCTCACTGCTGTCGGGCGCCATGGTCGTCGCCGGAACCGGGCAACGTCTGAAGCTCTCGGGCATGACCGAGCAGGCGGACGATACCGAGTTCGCCGAGGGATCCATCCTGCCGACCGAGTACCGGCGCGACCGCTACGACATCGGCTACGGTGCCCGGATCGGTGCGCACACGTTCAACTTCGACTACGGCCACAGCGAAACCGGCGACGCCGGGACGCCGGCTCTGGCAATGGACATCGAGTACATCGACTCCGACCTCTTTGGTCTCGGCTATCGCCACGACAGCGCGGCATGGGAACTGGAAGCCCGGGTCTGGGCCAGCGACATCGAGCACGGCATGACCAACTATCACCTGCGTACACCACCCGCAGCCGGCGCCCAGTACCGGCGCAACATCACGACCGCCGACAACGCCGGTTTCTCACTGTCTGCATCCACCCGAGGCTGGACCTTCGGCATCGACGCTCACGACGAAAACCACGACTCGAACATCGACAACCCGGACAATCCCATGTTTTTCGTCACCAATTTCAACGACGCCGAGCGGCGTCTGCTGGGCGTGTATGTAGAGCGTGGATTCGTGCTGAACCACGCCTGGTTCCTGGAACTCGGCGCTCGATACAACCGGGTCGACAGCGACGCCGGAACCGTGAACGCCACGCCGGCAATGATGGGCATGGCCCCGGCGGTTGCGCTGCGTGACAACTTCAATGCGGGAGAGCGCGACGTGAGCGACGACAACGTCGACCTGATGGCAAAGGCCCGCTACGCCGCCAGTACGGAACTCGCCTGGTACCTGGGGGTGGCACGCAAGTCCCGGGCACCCTCCTACCAGGAGCGGTACCTGTGGCTGCCGCTGCAGGCAACGGCCGGGCTCGCCGACGGCCGCACCTACACCGGTCAGGTGGATCTTGAACCGGAGGTGGCGCACGAGGTGGAACTCGGTCTCGACTACGCGGGCGCCAGGATCAGCCTGGCGCCACGGTTCTTCTACCGGGACGTCAGCGACTACATCGAGGGCGGCGCCTCCAGCAACACCGCGGCCATCGCATTCGTGCGCATGATGAACATGATGAACGGCACCAACATGGCCGATCCGCTGGAGTTCCGCAACGTGGACGCAGAACTGTACGGCGCCGACCTGGACTGGAGCTGGCAGGTATCCGAGCGCGTCGCGCTGGAGGGGGTGGTCAACTACGTACGCGGCACCACGGCGCACGACAACCTCTACCGCATCGCCCCGCTCAACGGCTTCGTCGCCCTGCGCTACGACCGTCCGCGCTGGGGCGTGAGCCTGGAATCGTTCATGGCGGCGGACCAGAACCATGTGGCCGCATTCAACGGCGAGCCCGAGTCGGACTCGTGGGCTACGTTCAACCTCAACGGCTATGCGTACCTGACCCCGGCAGTGCGTCTGTCGGGCGGCGTCGAGAACCTGGCTGACAAGGACTACGCCGACCATCTGAGCGGCATCAACCGGGTCATGGGTAATCCGGACCTCGGAGTCGGCGAGCGGCTCCCCGGCGCGGGCCGGAACCTGTTCGCCCGCATCGACGTTACCTTCTGACCTGCGCCCGGCGGCGGGATGGCGAAAGCCGCCGTCCCGCGGCTACGGCGCCAGACGCACTGTTTCCCGGAATTCGGTGTCGCGCGCCGATCCTGGCAACCCAACCGCCTCGCCATAGGCGCTGAGATGCACCACGTCCACTTCGCGAGCACCGGCGGCCCTGAGATGGTCGAGTGCCGCAGAGCGGCTGGGAAAACGCAGCGGCCGGCCGGAATCACCGATCGGCTCGCGGCGCGCGCCCGCGACACGGAACGCTACATAAAGCGACGGCGCCAGGGCATGAATCTCGATGTGCTGGGTGTTCATGGGTTTCTTACGCAGCTTCAGTCGATCCCCAGCATCGGGGAGTCATGGTGAGCGGCACGTGAAGCCCGCGCGTCGGCCGCTACTTCTGGATGTGATACATCAGGTCCATGGACGACTTTTCCCCCGACGCCGCCTCGAGCTGCCAGCGATTGCTGAGGTCGTAACGGACCAGGAAAGCGCCCACCGCCGACAGGGTGTTGTAGGTGTAACGCACGTACAGGTCGTCGGTGACCCGTTTGCCGGCGACGATGGAGAAGTCGTCCTCGGCTTCGGCACTGGCCGACAGTTCGTCCAGTCCGGTCAGCCGCATGAGTTCGCCGGTGATGCCCTTGGACTGACTCAGCCCCAGGTTGATGGCGGCCGCCATGAGCTGGCCGCTGTCGGATGACGCAGTGTCGTCCTCGATGTCCCGTCCGAGCACCAGGAAACTCAGGGCCCGGGTGTCGGACATGACCGGGTCCGAGAACACGCTGGAACTGAGGCTGTCGGCACTGCCCTGAATGTGCAGACCCACTTTCACCGGCGGCGATACATCGTCGATCCGCCGCACCGCACGCAGTTCGATGTAAGGCCGGTCGATGGGGCCGTTGTAGGCCACCGTGCCGGATTCGATCTCCAGAATCTGACCCTGGGTCGACAGCACACCGCCGGTGATGTCCACGGTGCCCCGCAGGTTGGCCCGCCCCTGGGCGCCGAGCCGGGCGCGCAGGCTGCCTTTGAGCTCCGCGGTGATACCAAGCGCCTTGAGCACCACATCGTCGCCGAGCACCAGTTCGACGTTGACCCGCACCGGATTGGCGGCGCCGCGCGCGCTATCGTCACGCCCGACCACCACCACATCCTTGGACACGCTGGGGGTGTTGGCGGGCAGGGTGTTGGTGCGCACCTCGGCCTGGGGCACGCCGGGTTCCGGGAAACAGTGCGTCTGGCGCCGTAGCCGCGGGACGGCGGCTCGCCGCATCCCCGCGAGCGCGGGTCGGGGGTAACGTGCAGGCGAACGGAACCGGCCCGCGCCGATAAGCGAACTCCGAGTCCCGGGCCCGGTGATGCCGCCGGATGTCGGCCGTAGTCTGTCGGCCGGTTCGCGACGCCGCCCGACGGACGCGCTGCCGGGTCGAACGCGCGCCTTGGAGGGTTGGCCCGCGAGTCCGACTCGGGCTTGCTGTAGTGCGGCCACGTGTTCTGGTCCTGCCATGAACATTCGAGCTCACGCCCCAGCTCGCGCGCGGGGCGGCCGAGCCGTTGAGCCGGGGCGATGCGGTGTTGTCGTGCGCCGTGTTGCCCGCCGACCACCCCCTCAACGACGCGTTCTGCCATCCCGGGTCGGCGCCGTACGGTTCTGCGTCCGCGATTGCGGAACTCCAGCCCCGGATCGGCAATTCATCATGTTCATCATGCGCACGCAGGCGATGGCCGTGTACTGGAGGCACCGCCCTCGATGTAGTCGCTGATGACATCCCGGTGAAGAACCGTGGCGCCGGGCTGATCCTGGCGCCCGCGTAGTCGAGACCGAGTTCCACCTCGTGCGCCCGCACCCGGTTCAAGGTCCGCCGCGACCGGTGTAGGCATGCGGCCGTCGGCGAGCCGTACCTGCGGCGGCTCTGGGCGGGAGGTGCCCGGGACCCGCGTGCCACCCGGTCACCGGGCGAGTTCCGTACTGGCGCGGCGTAGCGGGCCTTTGCCATCAGGTCGACGTTGTCGTCGCGTCGCGCTCCCGCATTGAAGTTGTCGCGCAGCGAGCCGCCGGGGCCGTGCCCATCTTCGCGAGGATGAAGGCGACTATTTTTGAAGAATTCAAGATGCGAGCTTCTTCGTCATGCGATCGAACGGATCGAGGAAACGCATCACGCCTCAAATTGGGAGGAATGACACTTCGCGACCTCGGTCACTTCGGGAATTATCGGCCTGCTTGGGATTGGGGCATTGACGGAGTCTGGGCTCCCGCGTCTCAAGCTTGGCCGTGAGTGGCCGTGGAGGTTCTGCCGACGCGCAACGAAACCTGCTCAGCGATTCGAGACGCGAAGCTGGCTGCATCCCGAATATCGGATCGCTTTACGGCGTCAGCGGGAAGATGACGTTCCATTCCTGGTCATGGAACTGGTCGGCAGTCAAACGCTTCGGGACCGATTTCGATGCGGATTATCTCAATCCGAAATTCTCGCCGTATTCGAACGAGTTGCCGAGGCGCTCAGAACTGCCCGTGAGCGGGGGGTTATTCGTCTGAGAACCCGCCAACATCCAGGATTCTGAATGAGACCGGGTCCAGATTCTCGATTTTGGTACAATAGGCGCTGGATGCCGATGGGGCGCCTGATTCCAACGCCGGAGAGCGCGGTGTCGGAGCCGCCAGTCGATCTGACGGCGGGAAGAGGCCATCGTCGGCGTCATCTACATATGAGTCCCGAACGGGCTCGCGGACGCGGTCGATGCCAGCTTCGGTGCATGCTATGGGCGCTGACTGAAATTTCCATTCCAGGGTGAACGAATCCGATACGATTGCTTATGATATGAGCGTGAACCCGAATGAGATCAGCTTCCGGCCACGGTAGGGATTGACGTGCCTGGAAAGTCCTAGGCAACGATTGCGAGATATGAAGCGGCCTGGTTCGGGATTCGTGACATCGGTCCTCTTCAGTCTCCGCGCCATTGCACTGACGACCGCGATGAAGGCGAACGTCGCCGGGCCTGTATCGATGAGGAGCCGCGTTTTTGTCGGAGTTTTGCTCGGGGAGTTTCTCGTCGAGTTCGGTGGGTCGGCGAATGGCTCGTCGCGCGTTCTTCCGGTCGGGAGGGATATCTCCAGGTGGGGAGCGTTTCTCAGTGGAGATGGTCGCGCCTTGACATGCCCGGTCGCTCCTCGATCTCGCCGGACGAGACTGTCACATGCCATTCATGTGCGGATCACAACGGAGCTCTTCATGCGCTCGATTCGATCAATTTGATGATGTCGCTTATCCAGAAGACCGGACAATAATCGCACCGTTACGGATGAGTGAATGGATCGGGATGCTCCGCGGTCAAGGGCAACCTCGGATCCTTGATTACCGATTAGTACGCGCGCAGCCTCCCGGCTGTCGAGATATCGAGTTGGGCGGGGCGATCTGATTGTAATTGATCCGCGAGTGCCGAGACTCCGTTCATAGAGCGAGACAGACCCCTCGCAACGACGGATGAGGCCGGGGAGCGAACGGATGCATCTTACCCACCGAATGCGCCAGGCGATATCGTGATGTATACATTGTCGGCGGACGGGGAAACATTCGGTGGGATAGCCGTCAAATTTCAAAATCCGGAGATCGAAAACCATCTCGGAGGGCGGCGTTTGAACGACGTTTCATCCGGCCATTTGCTCTATGTACCCCTTCAGTGATGCCCGTTACGTATATGTCGTGAGTGGCGTTCGATCTGGACACGATGGAGCCGTGGGCCGTCGGGGACCCTTCTCAACATTAATCTACATCATTCGGTCAGCTGCCTATTGTCGTGTTTCCAGTGAGACCTTGGCCTACCTTCCCGACGTAAACCGGCGAATGGGGCTCGTCTGGGTAGATCGCGACGGTCGGGTCGAACCCATCCGTTCCGTGATGCGAACCTCCCGATGGCCGGAAATTTGCGGTTGCCATCGTGGGGAGCCCCGCGAGGATTGTCACAGGTCTGTGACCTATTAAATGCTTCGGCTCAGCCGCGCTGGCCTTTGTCGGGCGATATGGCCACTCTGGCGTTTACCGGAAGGCGACGCCTGATTTCTCCTCGGGATCTGTTGGGTGGATGCCGGAGAGACGGCCCCGTCAAGCAACTCGGGACCGAAGCGTTCGAATGCCTACGTCCATTTCCGCGAACGAGACGGTGACCTGGTCGGCGCTCGGTTTCAATCCTCAGTTATAATGTCGGCGGTAAGCATGTACCCGAACGAAGCCAGCCCATGCTTCTTCGGTCCCCTCTGAAATGTGGCCCGCGGTCTCCCCGAAGACGGGAGAATGGAGTGACTTGTTTCGAATCCGAAACCGGCCCGGTCAGTATGTCGCACCCTATCCGGGGCCGGGGCCGATCGCCCCACCGAACGGGGCGGGGGTCAACCCCCTGTGGTCGGAGATGTATTACCGAACTCTTGAATCGATGTGTGCCCGTTAGCGTGGCTCCGAAGAACGGTCGATTTCGATATTCAGAAAATTGTTCAGAGGCGATTTCTGGCCAAATACCCCATGGTGATGTGACTCCCGTGGAGCAGTTTCTGATGGTTCGCGGCAAGGGGAGATCGATTTCCGCGTCGTCCTCAACTGGTTTGATGTGGATAATTCCGTTCCGCCTCCCCGAGCGGGGAACTGATGGCTCCGGTAGTGTCCTAAACGCGGAAACCATCGGGGGCGAGAGTGGCGAACCGAAATGGCAACCACACGCGGCCGTTTTGCGGGGGATGATCACGAGCACGGATCATCATTGATCCGTAGATGTTCGAACGGAGTTGCTCAATGGAGAGATCGTTTGTGCCCTTGGGTCTGATCCTGAGCGTGACCTCGGCATTCGCCGGCGGGGAGTCAGGGAAGAAGCCCCGCCTTCGTTGATGCCAGGGGGCGGGAATATACGCTGGAAGACTTGGGGAAAAGGATGGGGTGGTGGCCCCTGGTTAGACACTCAGCAGGTGTCGTGACAGCACTGGACAGTTCAATGTCGCTTCTTCATGGTCAGCCTGGATGCCTGAGAAAAATCAGGGGTGAAGCCAATGAAGCGGCACCGATTCTGAAACGATCCTACGGGAGAAACGGCCGAGTTTTGCTCCGACGGCGTCAGCTACGTGGGCTTTTCTAGGCGATACACCTTCATCGGCAACTTGATGGCATCATCAAGCAAACGGAGCGAGATTCATGAATCTTGCTATCGCGGATAAAAAACTTGAGTTGGGTTTCGAGAAGAGCCGTAATCTCACTTGCGCCTGATGGCGATCGCAATTCCAGGCCGGTGAACGATGGGTTCACCGACGCGCCTTTGGGGGGGGGGGTATGGGGTGCCGACCTCGGTAGGGACTGGCAACACACACCCGCACATTTTTGGAGTGAGAAAGATGAAGGAAACTACAGTGGGCCCGGCATCCATAGATGATCTGATGCTGTACACCCTTGTTGCCGAAGAGAACCCTTGAGCCGGGGATGCGGCGCCGGCATTCAATCTTGTGGTGCTGGAAACAACAGTGCGATCGAGTTCCGAAACGGGGTGTACGTCTGGCACGTGGTCCGAGAACATTCGCGGTACACGGCGGGGCAAATCCATCGGGACAATAAAACGGCGATCGTGTTTCAACGTGAAGCTATTTCATGGTGAGCCTCGACGCGGCGGATCGGGGTAGGTTCGCCGAGACGCATGAATGTGATTTCCCGGTCCTCGCGTCCGACAACGACTGTAGGAGTACGGTGTAGGAGCCCGGTGAGCCGTTTCACAAAGCGATGGACTTTTTAAACTTCATCGGCGAGGACCTACGCATCAGGACCGTGGGGGTCAAGTCGGCTCTCACGGATCCGATATCGTGGCCCGGCTTGATGAACTTGGATTTCCCAAAGCTGCGGCTGCCGGAATGTCGTCGCGAACCCATTCATCCGTGGGCGGCGGGTCGGTCGGCGCCGCCCCGGATGGAGGGATTCGTCCTTCAGAAACCCTGAAGCCCCACTGATGACTATGTGTCGGACGAGAATGCAGCATCCTGAGGATGGCTGAGTCCGCCCGTGGGGAGCGAAGCTTCTCTTCCGCGCTGCTGAAGCGTTTCTCGAATTTCTACGGTCCGCGCCAAACGCCGGACGGCGTTCCTCCGCGAAAGCGGATAACGGGGCAGGTTTGGATCCCGAGGGCTTCGATGCTCTTCGCTTCCATGAATCATCAACGGCGGATTGGGTGATCACCCGGCTCTCCGTTTTCAACGCTTCCTCCATAGTCAACTCATCAGGTAATTTGCTTGCCATATCGTTGATCGCCCGGATTTCTCAAACCGGCATCCGAACCGACCGCTTCTTGCTCTTCGGATCGATCTGCATGGAAACGAAGCCATTCTGCCTGTTGTTTCGAACACGTAGAAATGAGCGCGAAACGGTGCTCTGGAGTCGGGTTGGGAATCCCCGAAGTCGGATAAACTCATTAACCTTGTTCAGGCGTTCCGATCGTCGACCTGACCATCGCGCGGGCTTATTCCAGTTGGAGATTCTTCCGCGACCTGGCTCGAAATTCTCCGCTTCTGGCTCGGACTCTTCCCGCTCCATATCGTTTCGAATGCCATCCAGTACTCGGGTGGGTTCGAGATCTTTCTCCCGTAGTCGCCTCGGAACGGTGGAGTAAGAAAGGATTGTTCATCATCCGTGACAAACGACATGCTTTGTTGGTGCCACACCTTTCAACGCCATGTCGCAGTTTGGCTTCTTTGACCTTCTCCCCGTTGACGTCCCGTTTCGGCTGCCGATATCACTCAGCATGTAGATCGCGCTTTCGCGGGGACTTCGTGGTAAGAGGCGTGTCGCCCAGATCGATATCTCGATTCGCCGCGTCCAATGGCGGCGCACATTTTATATCGGATGGAGTATAGGCCCAGTTTCCCGTCCTTCGACGATCGGTGATCTGAAGCTGCTGGTGCGTTTTTGAATCATTCGGGAATATCGAGGTTACTGCTTTCGAAGGTTCTGTAGAAAAAAGCATGGATCGAACGAGAGACAAGATGGAAGCATTTGGAAGGATTCATCCCGGAGGGGGACCACTCCGTCCTTCACGAGATTCTTCCTTAGATGTTTTTTTTAGGGGCTCTAATCCGATTCAGGTTCGGCGGCGATGCGAGACTCTAAATGCTCCGCGATCGAGTTGTCACCGGGTAGGGCGGTAACAGGTCTAGCAATCTTCCGTATATTGCTGGAAGTGCCCGCGCCAGGATCGATGGATATCCGGGTTCGAGGTCCGGCGCGCGGGTAGGGTGCACCTTCGTAGAGCATGATTTCCTGTATCGGGTGAGATCGGCTGTATGCAT